>JAZRYG010000070.1:0-25679 GCA_045600605.1 Bacteroidales bacterium | reverse complement strand
TTTTTGAATCTTTAAATCTTCGAATCTCTACGCCGCTTCAGCCCCGCGTAGCACAGTCCCGACACGGTGAGTGCGAGCAGGCCCGCGCCCGTCGGAAGAGGGTTACCTTCCTCGAAGCCCTCCCACGACGCCTCGCCGCCGGTGTTCTCGCCGAAGCCCAGCCACGAGCTCGTGCCTGCGGGCATGTCCTGGTCGCGGACATCCTCCTCGATGTAGAATAAATTGTCGATCTGGCTCAGGGCAATCGCGCCCGGAAGCAGAAGCGCCAGCAGCAGCGCACACGCGGCGACGCGCCTGGCTGCCTTCATCTTGGTTTTAATCTTTACTTTACCTTTCATTGAACCTCCGTTTTTTTTAGGATTTGTAATTTCTTTTTCTATTGATGTATTCATTGGATTGTCCGTATTTTGAGTTTGCTCCACTCTAAAGACTAGGAACTAAAAACTAAAAACTCGAAAAAAGGGCCCGCCGCTCCCACCAAACGGCAGGCCGTGCTATGATAAAGTAATCGGCGGACGGCTCCGCCGGTGCGATGGTAATGATGGTGGGATGGAGGTATCTCCGCTACGTGCCCGTACGAACACGAAAAGCCACCGGTCACTGACCGACGGCTGCTATATTTCCACAAATTTGTGCTAACTAATTGATTTTCAACGACTTGCGCAACGGGGGGGTAGTGGATAAGTTCATAAACGCATTTTCATGCGTCACCAAAGCCACACTATTATATGTCATTACCATTCTGTCGTTATATGCCATTTTGATGTCCTCCATCGCGGCGGCAAAAATAATACATTTTTCGATACGGCGGGAAAAAAGTTGAAAAAAAAATTTTAAGGAATAAAAGACGGCATGTTTATAGCTTTTTCAAAAATTTGTTGTATTTTTGCGAAAATTTTAAAATAAAAAAAACATGTACACAGAATCATTAAAACCGGATTTATTTGAGACCAATACGGATAGTATGCTGACCACAAGTTTTGAGGATGAAGAAGAGACTATCTCTGCCGAGGAATTCAGAGACACACTGAAGAAAATGTTAGTCAAGTATTATGAAGATTTACACCGTTGAATACTCCAAACGGGTTTTCGATAGGGTAAACGATCTGCTGATCTTCATATCTTCCATATATACACCAAAAGCTGGACTCAAATATATTGATAGTCTTTATGACGAAATCAACACCTTATCTTATCGTGCAGACACAATACCCGAACTGATATGGGACACCTTTTACTCTTATCATATTAACGAAAAACGCTTATTGGTCAAACATACAAAAATAGCTGTGTTTTTTCACGTTAAAAACGACAAAGTAATCGTGGATGACGTAGTTCCATCAAAATTACTAACAAGAAGACGGAATTTTACGCCTTAAACCCTGTCACCTTCTTATGCGAATCGACAAGGAACTTGTTGTAATCCAACGTGTTGACATCTTGTTCCTTTTCAAGCGCAAGGTCGAGCACCTCCATCATGTTTTCGACAAAGTGGAACTGAAGCCCCTCGATGTATTCCTGCTTTATGTCCATGAAGTCAGGCTCGTTGTCGCGCGACAGGATGACATCGGTGACATTGTTCCGTTTGGCGGCGAGCATCTTCTCCTGTATTCCTCCAACAGGCAGCACCCTGCCTCTCAAGGTGATTTCGCCAGTCATGGCTAATTTGTCTTTCACGCGTCGTTGTGTGAACGCCGATGTCAAAGCCGCGAGCATCGTGATGCCGGCGGAAGGGCCGTCTTTCGGCGTCGCACCCTCCGGGACATGGATGTGGACATTCCACTCTTCAAAGACAATAGGATTGATATTCAACTGGTTGGCGTGTGACTTAATAAATTCATACGCAATCGTCGCCGATTCTCTCATCACCTCGCCGAGATTTCCGGTCATGTTAAGCGCACCGTGACCGCGGCTCAGACTCACCTCAATAGACAGAATTTCCCCGCCGACCGGCGTCCATGCGAGGCCGATGGCAACGCCCGGCATCGTGTGTCTCACCTCCTCCTCATCGTGATGCATCGGGACACCAAGGGATTTCTTAAGGTCTTCGGCGGTGACTTTCCTGTCGTAATCGCCGCCCATGACGATGGCCTTGGCTTTCTTGCGGATGATGGCGGCGATTTTACGCTCAAGGGAACGGACACCCGCCTCACGCGTGTAGTCGTCGATTATCTTGTAAATCATCTCTTCAGAGAACTGCACGTCCTTCGCCTTCAAGCCGTGTTCCTTCAACTGCTTCGGCACAAGATGCCGTTTCGCAATTTCGTATTTCTCCTCGCGAAGATAGCCGTTCAGGTCGATGATTTCCATACGGTCGCGCAATGCCGGATGAATCGTCTGGAGGTTGTTCGCCGTGGCGATGAACATCACCTTCGAGAGGTCGAAATCGAGTTCGATGAAGTTATCGTTGAATGTGTTATTCTGTTCAGGGTCAAGGATTTCGAGCAAGGCGGCCTGCGGGTCGCCGCTGATGTTATTGCTGCTGACCTTGTCAATCTCATCTAAAATGAAAACAGGATTCGACGATTTGGCTTTCTTCAGGTTCTGTATTATCCTGCCTGGCATCGCGCCGATGTACGTCTTGCGGTGTCCGCGGAGTTCCGACTCGTCGCGGACTCCGCCGAGTGACATGCGTATGTATTTGCGTCCCAATGCTTTAGCGATCGATTTCCCGAGCGATGTCTTGCCGACTCCAGGAGGTCCGACGAGGCAGAGGATCGGCGCCTTCATGTCGTTCTTCAGCTTCAAGACGGCGAGGTGTTCTATTATTCTGTCTTTGATTTTGTCAAGGCCGAAGTGGTCTTTGTCGAGTACTTTCTGCGCGTGTTCGAGGTCGAAATTGTCTTTTGTGTACTCGTTCCAAGGCAGCTCAACGAGGTATTCGAGATAATTGTGTTGGACGCCGTAGTCGGCTGACTGCGGATTGATACGCTGGAGTTTCTGAAGTTCTTTTTGAAACACGTCAGCCACTTCTTTGCTCCATTTCTTCTTTGCGGCTTTTTCCGTCAACCCCTTGACATCCTGTTCGTTAGGTGTCCCGCCGAGTTCTTCCTGAATGGTACGTAGTTGTTGGTTGAGGAAATATTCGCGTTGCTGCTTGTCCATATCAACTCTCACTTTGGTCTGAATCTGTTGTTTCAGCTCGACCATCTGAAGTTCATTGGTGAGTAGTTGCAGCAGTGCCGTCGCAAATTCAGTTATATCATTGATTTCCAGCAGTTTCTGACGCGCTTCCATATCCGCGATGATGTTGCTGGCAATGAAATTGACCATAAACCACGGGCTTTCGATGTTTTTTATGGCAAATGTCGCCTCAAACGGCATGTTGGCTGACTTCTGCATAATCTGCACCGACATGTCTTTGATGCTCTGAATCAGGGCTTTGAACTGGCGGTCGCGCGGTATGCTTCTCACCTCGCCGTACGGCGACACCTTGCCCCAAAGATATGGTTCTGTCAAAGTGAGTTCTTCAAGTCTAAAGCGGCGTTTGCCCTGAATGATGACTGTCGTGTTCCCGTCGGGCATCTGTAAGGTCTTCATGACCTGAGCGACGGTGCCTATCTCAAACAGGTCGCCTTGCTGAGGTTCCTCGACTTTCGCATCGCGTTGTGCGATGACGCCGATGTCGATATGGTTTTTATATGCTTCCTTGATAAGTCTTATGGTCTTGCTGCGTCCGACGGTGATCGGGATCACCACGCCAGGGAAAAGAACCGCGTTTCTGAGAGGCATTATCGGGAGTTCGTCAGGCATCTGCTCCTCATTCATCCGTTTCTCGTCTTCGGGAGAAAAAAGCGGAATGAATTCGCCGTCACTCTCAACAATGTCGCTGAAAATTATATCCGGATTAATCTGGTTGTCCATAAAAACGTTTTTATTTTTCGCACCCCGTTGGCAAATATCGTGCCAAAAAAGCCCTTGTCATCTCTGGCAAGGGCAAAAACTTCATTATGAAAAATTTAACAAACCTATTCTGAGATTATTTTTTTCTTGCTTCCTGAAATTTCTTGTACTTGTTGTTGAACTTATCAACGCGGCCAGCGGTGTCAACAAGCTTCATCTTACCTGTGTAGAACGGGTGTGATGTGTTTGAAATTTCGAGCTTCACCAACGGATATTCGTTTCCGTCTTCCCAAACAATTGTTTCCTTGGTGTTGATCGTTGAACGTGACATGAATGCGTAGTCATTCGACATGTCTTTGAATACTACAAGACGATAATTCTTTGGATGTATATCTTTTTTCATTTCGTGTATAATTTTCCCTTTATTTCGAGCCGCAAAAATACAACTTTTTGTTATACAAAAATCATTTTTCAAAAACTTTTTTAAAAATTTTTCTTTTCACTGATTATCAATACTTTATAAATTCTGCAAAAAACTTATAATGTCATAATCGTCTTCATTTTTCTGAAAAAATGTCAGCATTTCTGACAAAGATTCATATTCGTGATAAAAAATCTCTGACACATTTGGGTTCATTTCGTCGCTTTTACGGAGAATAATGAAGCCTGTATCGAAATGTTGCGTCTTTCCGAGAAGGCATATCGACTTGCGGTATTCGTAATTATTGAAGTAGTGTGCGTGGTTTTTCACGTCATCCCATTTCGCGAAAGCCGACAGCAGCGGCTGGAAATCATAATTCTTCGGGACAAAAATATTTCTGACTGAATGTTCGCCTCTGCCGAAATTAATCAGACATTTATATGCAAGTTCTTCTAAATCAAATTGTTTCTCATCACCTTTCAGAAGATACAAGCCAAGACTCCTATGTCGGAAAAGGTGCGGAATGTTTGAAAAATACTCTTTCAGAGCCGAGTTATTCTCGTTGTCGTTCAAGATAATCGCATCAAAGCCCGCGATCGGGTGGTCGACGAAACAGACATCCGGCTTCAGTTCGGGCATGGCAGCGAGGAGCGCATCGGCGTAAGCCTTGAGGAGAAACGGGGCGTCATGAGAAATCTTGCCCGCGAAACAATTGCCGGAAATGAGTATGTAAAGAAAATCACGGAAATTTTCAAGCGGAGTGTCGCCCGAAAGCACGACTGCCACCTCCTTGGGCCTGCGTTTATTTTCGGGGAACAACGCTGCGATCCCGCTCATACTCCCCATCTCCGTAAGTCTTTTCACCTCGGCAACCGCATCTGAAATATTCCTCTCGGTGAACCACACATTATTATATATGGACTTACGAATTATTTCATCATTGTATATCTCATTTATATTCAATGAGTTAATCACTCTCAACAATTTTTCTCGATCTCTCATCAGAATTCAGCTCCTATATTTTTTTGCAAAAAAACAAAATTTTTCTTTTGGTTGTAATATCAATTTAATTTATTAACTTTGCAACGTTTTAAAAACAGTTGAGGAGTTATAGACAAAAATTAAGATAATTTATTGAATATCAACATATTAAAAATAATAACTTTAAAATAAAAAGTAATGAAACACAATTTCAATGCTGGACCATGTGTCCTTCCAAAAGAAGCCGTTGAATCAACAATCAACGCAATTCGCAATTTCGACAACACAGGCATCGGTTTGATGGAGATTTCACACCGCACTCCAGGTTGGGAGCGCGTGATGGAAGAGACCCGTCAGCTCTGGCGTGAACTTCTCAACATCCCTGCCGAATACGAGGTTCTCTTCCTCGGCGGCGGTGCAAGCACACAGTTCTTCACAGTCCCTGCAAACCTTCTCAAGACAAAGGCAGCATACCTCCAGACAGGTGTCTGGGCGAAGAAAGCCATCAAAGAAGCAAAATTATTCGGTAAGATCGAGGTCGTCGCATCTTCGGAAGACAAGAATTACACATACATCCCGAAGGGTTACACCATCCCTACAGACGCCGACTATTTCCACATCACCACAAACAACACAATTTACGGCACAGAGATCAAGGAAGATATGGACTGCCCTATCACATTGGTCGCTGACATGTCGTCAGACATCATGAGCCGTCCTGTTGACGTGAAGAAATACGGTCTCATCTTCGGCGGCGCCCAGAAGAACGTCGGTCCTGCCGGTGTGACATTCGTCATCGTCCGCAAAGACCTCCTCGGCAACATCGGCGAGCGCGCATACATGAACCCGCTTCCGACAATGGTGAACTACCTCACACACATGCCAGCCGACAAACCGGCAGACGTTTCAATGTTCAACACACCTCCGGTACTTCCTATCTTCGTCATGCACGAGACATTGACATGGGTGAAGAACCTCGGCGGCGTCGAGAAGATGCACGAGATCAACATGAAGAAGTCAAACATGCTTTACGAGGAAATCGACCGCAACAGCATGTTCGTCGGCACAGCAGAGAAAGACTCACGTTCAATCATGAACCACTGCTGGGTCATGGCTCCAGGTCGTGAAGACCTCCAGGATGCATTCATGGCATTCGCAAAGGAACGCGGCATGGTCGGCATCAAGGGTCACCGTTCAGTCGGCGGCTTCCGCGCCTCGTTGTACAACGCCTGCCCGATCGAGTCAGTCGAAGCACTCGTCCAGTGCATGCAGGACTTCGAAAAAGCCAATAAATAGTTAAAAGTTGAAAGATAAAAGTTGAAAGATTTTAGACTTTCGGTTAAAAAAGGGAAAAAATGAAAGTATTAGTAGCAACAGAAAAGCCATTTTCAGCATCAGCTGTCAATGGAATCCAGAAAATAGTTGAAGAAGCAGGTTACAGCTTCGCGAAACTCGAGAAATACACAGACGTCCAGCAGTTCTACGATGCAGTGGCTGACGCCGACGCTCTCATCGTCCGTTCCGACAAGGTGACGAAGGAAGTCATCGACCACGCAAAGAACCTGAAGATCGTCGTCCGCGCCGGCGCAGGTTTCGACAACCTCGACCTCGCAGCCTGCACAGCAAGAGGCATCGTCGCGATGAACACACCTGGCCAGAACTCAAACGCTGTCGCCGAACTCGCCATCGGCCTCATGGTCTATATGGCACGCAACACATTCAAGCCGGGCACAGGCTCAGAGCTCAAGGGCAAGAGAATCGGCATCCAGGCTTACGGTAACGTCGGCCGCCTCGTCGCTGAAAAGGCAAAGGCATTCGGCATGGAAGTCTGGGCATTCGACCCGTTCGTCCCGACCGAGAAGATGGAAGCCGAAGGCGTGAAAGTCCCTGCAACACTTGAGGAACTCTACGCAAACTGCGATTACATCTCGTTGCACATCCCAGCAAACGACCAGACAAAGAACAGCATCAACTACGGTCTTCTCTCAAGAATGCCGAAGGGTGGCTGCCTGGTCAACACAGCCCGCAAGGAAGTCATCAACGAAGCCGACATGGAGAAGATGCTCGCCGAACGCACAGACTTCAAGTATGTGACAGACATCGCTCCGGCAAACGCAGAGGCATTGGCACAGTTCGCCCCGCGTTTCTTCGCGACACCTAAGAAGCAGGGCGCTGAGACAGCCGAGGCCAACCTCAACGCAGGTCTCGCAGCAGCCCGCCAGATCGTCGGATTCTTCAAAGACGGTTGCACGAAATTCCAAGTTAACAAATAATTCCAGTCTGAAGAGTGGAGTGTGAGGTTGAGTCTATTCAACTCCACACTCCACTCTCAACTCTAAAAACTTAACAGATATGTCAGTAATCAAACCTTTCAAAGGCTATCGCCCGACAGTTGACATCGCCGAGAAGCTCGCGTCGAGACCATACGACGTTCTGAACACAGAGGAAGCCCGCGAGGAATGCAAAGGCAACCCATACAGCCTCCTCCACGTGACGAAGGCCGAAATCGACCTTCCGGCAGGCCACAAGGACAGCGACCTCGAGACCTACATCAAAGTCGTCGAGAACTTCAACGCGTTCAAAGACTACGGATGGCTCGTACAGGACGAGGAAGAGAAACTTTACATCTACGCACAGAGCATGAACCCGACAGAGGCCGACGCACACTGGCAGTACGGCATCGTCGCCTGCGCATGGAGCGAAGACTACATTAATAAGGTAATCAAGAAACACGAGCTCACACGCAAGGACAAGGAAGAGGACCGCATGAAACACGTCCGCATCACCAACGCCAACGTCGAGCCGGTGTTCTTCGCATATCCGGCGGTGAACGAGATCGACGCCATCGTCGATAACATCGTCCGCCACCAGAAGCCGGTCTATGACTTCATCGCCAAGGAAGACGGCTTCGGCCATCGTTTCTGGACCATCGACGACAAGGCCACCATCGCCCGCCTCGTCGAACTCTTCGCCACCAAGGTCCCGGCCATGTACATCGCCGACGGCCATCACCGCAGCGCGGCGGCAGCCCTCGTGGGTCAAGAGAAGAAAGAGAACAACCCGCACCACACAGGCAAGGAGGAATACAACTTCTTCATGACTGTCATTTTCCCGGACAACCAGCTTAAAGTCATCGACTACAACCGCGTCGTGAAAGACCTGAACGGTCTCAGCAAGGCCGACTTCATCGCGGCACTCGGCAAGACATACGTCGTCGAAGACATGGGCACAGAGATTTACAAGCCGGCCAAGCTCCACGAGCACAGCATGTATCTCGACGGCCACTGGTACAAGATGAGCGCGAAGCCAGGCACATACGACGACAACGACCCAATCGGAGTACTCGACGTGAAGATCCTGAGCGACAACGTACTCGACAACATCCTCGGCATCAAGGACCTCCGCACCGACAAGCGCATCGACTTCGTCGGCGGCATCCGCGGTCTCGGCGAGCTGAAGCGTCGCGTTGACAGCGGCGAGATGAAAGTCGCATTCGCGATGTACCCTGTCTCAATGAAACAGATCATCGACATCGCCGACAGCGGCAACATCATGCCACCTAAGACGACATGGTTCGAGCCGAAACTCCGTTCAGGCCTCGTGATTCACACACTCGAATAGAACCGAGAAAGTCTATTTAAGAGAGAACGAAACAGTTACTTAAATTATTTAACAATCTGGTGTGCAAGATGTTACAATACTTGCACGCCAGTTTTTTATTGACCTATACGCCAAAAATTTTCATGAGATTTACCACAGTGTTCGAAATAACGAAGAGAACAAATCATGTCAGCCTTTCCATGAGCTCATCGCGGTAGCTTGAGCCGATGGGAATTTTGTTGCCCGCAACGGTGACGGTCGTCTTGTCGATGTCCTCAATATATCCAAAAGAAATGATGAACGACTTGTGCACCCTCACGAATCTGTCGCGTGGCAGCGTATCTTCAAGATTCTTAAGCGAATACAACGCCGTGATGCGTTTGGTCTTCGTATGGAAAGTGACGTATTCGTGCTGTCCTTCTATGAAAATCAAATCATCGAAATTGACCTTATAAAGTTTATAGTCGGCTTTCACCATGATGAAATCATTGGAAGCGGCATGACCGGTGATGGCATTTTCTTTCGGACGCGTGTCAATCGCCTTGTTTATCGCCTGAAGGAACCTCGGGAAATCGAAAGGCTTCAGCAGATAATCCACCACGCCGAGCGAGAAGGCATCGACCGCATATTCCGAATAAGCCGTTGTCAGAATCACAGCAGGTTGATTCTCAACGGTTTCAAGAAGCTCAAGCCCCGTCAGCTCCGGCATCTGGATGTCGAGAAGCAAGATGTCGATTCTCTCATCTCTCAACACCTCCATCGCCCTGATGCCGTCGGAGCAGCACTCCACAAGGTTCAACGAATCAATTTTCTGGACATATTCCTGAAGGAGCTTGCGCGCGAGAAATTCGTCATCGACGATTAAAACGTTGTATTTCTTCATCTTATGCTAATTCTGACTGTGTAAATATTATCTTTGTCGATCGTCTCAAATGTAAATCTGTCCTTATAATGCAATGACAATCTTTTCTTTACGTTCTGAAGGCCGATACCGCTGCCGTTCTTGTTGCCTGAAGTCGTCACAGGCAGCGAGTATGCCTTTATTGAATTACGAGCCAAGAACTCAAGTCCGTTTTCGCTTTGTCTGACTGAAAAGGCGATGAAGCCATCAGGGTCGTTCTCGATTCTTGAATATTTGAAGGCGTTTTCCACGATAGGCTGGAAAATCATCGGCGGAAGCATGTAGCTCCAGTTTCTGACATCTTTTTCAAACGTGACATTGCGTTTCTCTTCGAGTTTCATCAATTGAAAATCAACGTAGTTGTCGATAAATTTCATCTCTTTTTCGAGTGAGATGGTGTCGGCCTGGCAGTCAACCATGACGTAGCGCAGCATCTCGGAGAGTTTCAGCACGCTTTCGGGTGCCTTCTCGTCCTTGGTGTAAACGAGAGAATAGATGTTATTCAGCGCGTTGAAAAGAAAGTGTGGGTTTATCTGTGACTTCAGGTAACGGAGTTCCATGTCCAAGTTCTCAATTTTCAGCTCATTCGACTCACGCAGCATTGTCTGTTCGTTTCGTTCGAGGTATGTTATCGCCGTCACCGACGCGACGCAAGTGTAAATCAGGACTCGTATCATGAACGGCACCATCCAGTCCATATCGACATCTGGCTTCGGAAAGCCGGGCATCAGGTTATGGATGATGTCGGACATCTTCGTCTGCATCTTCATAAACGCAGCGGCGAATCCGATGATCATAATGAAATTAAGTATGAAAAACAGGAATCTCCTGCCTTTTCTGAAAACGAACTTCACGAGCAGCCGTCCTTCGACGAGGCTCACCACAATCATTGATAATGTGACAATTACGGAGTGAAAAAGTGCAAATCCATATCCATTATGCATGAATGAGATATAGAAGAAAAGCAGCACCGCCGTCCAGCTTATCACGAAGCGGTGGCTTTCAAAAGCCTTCGACACTATTTTACCAAACTTATTCATTTGCGTGCAAAAGTATACTAATAAGGTGACGATGTTTTATTTTTTCAATAAAAGCTGGAAAATCCTCAATAAAATCGGCATTATTTCTTATTCCAGAACGCCGGTGAGAACAGCAGGAGCACCGTGAAGATCTCGAGACGTCCGACGAGCATGAGGAACGACATCTCCCATTTCGCGAGTGTTGTGAGCCCCGAGAACGACGCCGCCGGTCCGGTGCTGCCCACGCCAGGCCCCATGTTGCTCAGCGAAGTGATGGTGTTGAAGACACTCTCCTCGAAAGAGCAGCCGCTGACATCGAGGATTACGATGCTCACCACGCAGAGGATGACGTAATAGAACAGGAAATTAAGCGTGCGCAGAAGCATGTCGTTCGACACCACCTCTTTTGACACTCTCACCGAGAACACGGCGCTCGGGTGAAGCATCTGCTTGATTGTGTTGTTGATAGACTTGAAACAGATCATCTCGCGGATGACTTTGATGCCACCCGATGTCGATCCTGCGCATGAGCCGCTCACCATCATCATCAGTGTGGGCACGAGGAACAGTCCGCCCCACAGCGTGTAGTCGAAACACGAGCCTTGGTAACCCGTCGAAGTGATTATCGAAGAGACGTGGAACAACGCCGTGCGGAACCGCGACTCAAAGTCCGACTGCGGATAGGCCGCCACATCAGTGTTGACGGTATCGACCATCGGCGCTATGTAGAAGAGTCCGGCGATGACGATGACGAAGATAACCACCATCCGAAGGAACCAGTGCAGTTCCTCGTTCTTGGCGAACAGGCTTACGTCGCCGCGTATCAGGAAATAATACAGCGAGAAGTTGACGCCCGACATCAGCATGAAGAGCGAGCATATATATTCGAGGTATGAAGAGTTGTAGAACCCGATGCTTGCCTGATGTGTGCTGAAGCCGCCGCTCGCCACGGTCGTAAACGCGTGACATACAGAGTCGTACAGCGACATCGGGCCGGCCCAGTAAGCCAATGCGCAGATGACGGTGAAGCCGATGTATATAATCCAGAGGCGGCGGGCCGTCACCGACATCTTCGGATGAAGTTTCTGGACACCGAGACCTGAGGCCTCCGCCGAGAACAGCATCGTGCGGTTGGAGTTCTTGTTGATTGCCGGGATGATGGCAAGGAAGAGGACGATGATGCCCAAGCCGCCGAGCCATTGTATTATGCTGCGCCAGAACAAAATCCCGTGAGGCAGTTCGTCGATGTTATCCAATATGGTGGAGCCTGTCGTCGTGAATCCCGACATCGACTCAAAGAACGCATCAGTCACATTGTCAATGGTGTTTGTGAACAGAAACGGCAGCATCCCGAACAGTGCGAACAGCACCCATGTCACCGTGACGATGACGAACGAGTCTTTCATCGTCAACTCGCCGACGGTATCAGAGGCGCGTCCCCTACCCGATTTCTCGCGTCCGGCCGAGAGAAGGATGAAGCCGAAGATAGCCGTGATGATTGTTGAGAAGAACAAAGATACCACGTCTTTCTCATTGCTTGTGGCGTTATAATGAAGCGCGACGAATGACGCCAGAAGCATGAAGAATGCCTCAAAAAGTATGAAGACACCGTAAATCTTGGCTTTCATGCCGAGTACCTTTGCTTTCATTGTCGCCTGTTGTTTCAATTTTTTCGCGGCAAAAATAAACATTTTTTTCGATGTGCGTCACAAAATTAGAGGATGATTTCATTGATAGAAGAAAATGATTTATTGATACAACAAAATTTGTCGTTGAAATGTTAATCTATGAGTAAAATCATAACACAATTTTAAGTATCTTTGCACGCTTAAAATTCTCGGAAAATCAACAAGTAAAAATAAAGCGAAATGTTCAAAAAAAGAAGAATTTCAACTATGGCGTTATGCGTGGCAATGTTGATGACAGGGTTTGTCGCCCGCGCCCAGCAGGTGCAGGATTCCGTCATCATCAGTCTCGATGAAGCCATTCAGATCGCCTTGGACGAGAGTCCGACAATCAAGATTGCAGACATCAACATCACCAAGGCGGGTTACGCCAAGAAAGGCTCGTACGCGTCGCTCTACCCCAACATCAGCGCAAGCGGCAGTTACCAGCGCACATTGAAGAAACAAGTCATGGCCATGGATTTCCAAGGGCAGTCGATGGAGATTGCCGTCGGCAAGTGGAACAACGTCAACGCCGGTGTCAGCGCCTCGCTGCCTCTGATCAACGCGCAGCTGTGGGAAAGCCTGAAGCTCTCCGCGCTCAACGTGGAGCTGGCGGTCGAACAGGCACGTTCGTCGAAGGTGTCGATGGTCTCGCAGGTCAAGCAGTCGTTCTACAGCGTTCTGATCGCCCAGTATGTCTATGAGGTTTATAAACAAGTTTACGACAATGCGGCGACGAACTACGCGCAGACCGAGAAGAAATACAACGCCGGCAAGGTGTCGGAATACGAATATCTCAGAGCCAAGGTCAACGTCAAGAACGCGGAGCCTAACGTTTACAGCGCGTTGGCATCCATCGACCTCGCCATCTGGCAGCTCAAGGCCGTGATGGGCCTCGACCTCAACACGAAAATCGGCGTCAACGGCGACATCGGCTCCTTCGAGCAGGAGATGCTGAATTTCAACATCAACGACACCGTCAACCTCGAAAACAACACCACACTCATACAGTTCGGGCTTCAGGAAAGACAAATCGAAAGCACCATCAAGATGACCAAACGCCAATACATCCCGTCGTTGGCCGCCTCATTCTCATACAGTTACATGGCTATGGGCGATGACTTCGACATGAAATGGAACCCGTATTCGGTTGTCGGCGTGACGCTCAACATCCCGATTTTCGACGGACTCAGCAAACACTACAACGTCCGTCAGAATGAAGTCACGAGAGACGTCATCAGGATGAACATGGAAGACACCGAACGCCAGCTCAGGATTGCATACAAAGGTTACATGAACCAGATAGCAACATACATCGAGAATTATTACGCGGCTGAATCGACACTCGAGATGGCACAGAAAAGCTACGACATCGCCGCCAAGATGTATGAACTCGGCAAGGCGACACTCACCGAACTCAACGACGCACAGCTCGCACTCGTGCAGTCGCAGCTCACGATGAGCCAGGCCGTGTATAACTTCAAGGTCGCGAAGGCGAAACTCGAAGAACTGCAAGGAACCTATTAGTATAAAGTTATAAAGTTTGAAAGTTTAAAAAGTATTGATTGAAAAGAAAGATAAACAGAAATAAGATGAAAGCATTTAACACATTATTGATTGGCGCGGCTGTGGTGATGATGACAGCCTGCGGACAGAAGACAGACACAACCACACAGGTTGCAGCGGAAAACCCGAAGGTGACGGTGGAAAAAGTGAACGCGGAGTACGTCTCACAGCTCGCGGTGTATCCGACGACGATTCAAGCCGACATCATGAACAACATCGCCCCGCAGAGTGCGGCACGTATCAGCAAGATCAACGTTGAGGTAGGCGACCACGTGAAAGCCGGACAGACATTGGCTTTGATGGATGCCATCAACCTTGAGAAGACACGTCTTCAGATGATTAACGACTCGTTGGAATACGGTCGTATCAAAGAGCTTTACGAAATCGGCGCGACGTCACAGTCAGACTTCGAGGCCATCAGCCTGAAGTACGACGTGACCCGCAAGACATACATCAACCTCTTGGACAACACAATCCTGAAGAGTCCTATTTCAGGCATCGTGACGGCACGAAACTACGATGAGGGCGACATGTACGCCATGGCGCAGCCGTTGTTCGTGGTGCAGGACATCACACCTGTCAAGCTCGTCATCAACGTTTCTGAGAGCAAATACTCTCAGATAAAGAAAGGCATGGAAGTTGAAATCACGACAGAGGCTTTCGGCGAACGCGTGTTCAAAGGCGTCGTTGACCTCATCCACCCCACCATCGACGCGAAGACGCACACATTCCCTGTCGAAATAAAGTTTGAGAACGACGACGAGGTGTTGCGTCCGGGCATGTTCGCCCGCGTGACAGTGAACTACGGCGACAACTTCCGCACTGTCATTCCCGACAAGGCGGTGTTGAAACAGGTAGGTTCGGGCGAGCAGTACGTCTATATCCTCGAAGCCGACGGCACGGTGAAATTCACCACGGTGGTGCTTGGCCGCAGGATGAACGACAGATACGAAATCATCAGCGGTGTCGAAGACGGCGCGACAGTCGTCACGACAGGACAGACGAGGCTCAGAAACGGCGTGAAAGTCGATGTCGTGAAATAGTTAAAAGATTAGAGAGTAAAGTTAAAAGAGGAAAAAGATATGAGTTTATACAGATCATCGGTAAATCACCCTGTGACGGTATCGTTGGTTTTCGTGACGATAGCCATCCTCGGTCTTTTCGCGCTGAGCAAGTTGTCTATCAACTTGTTCCCTGACATGGGCACCAACGCCATCATGGTCATGACGTCATATTCAGGTGCGAGTGCGGCAGATATAGAGACCAACATCACCAAGACGTTGGAGAACACCCTCAACGGAGTCAGCGACCTGAAGCACCTCTCCTCATCATCAAAGGAGAACGTCTCCGTCATCACATTGGAATTCAACTACGGTATTGACATTGAAGACGCCACTAACAACGTCCGCGACAAGCTCGACATGGTGCGGCAATACCTGCCCGACGGGGCGGGCAACCCCACCATCTTCAAGTTCAGCATGGAAGACATGCCTATCATGCTTCTCTCGGCGACAGCGAAGGAGAGTCTGAGCGGCCTCGACAAGATCCTTGACGACAAGCTCGCGACCCCGTTGGCGCGTGTCTCAGGCGTCGGCACGGTGTCAATCTCCGGCGCCCCGAAGCGTGAGATTCAAGTCTTCGTCGACCCGAACAAACTCGAGGCTTACGGACTCACCATCGAGCAGATTTCGTCAGCCTTGGCATCGGAAAACAGAAACACGCCGGCCGGCAACATCGACATAGGCTCCAACACCTACGCCGTCCGCGTCGAGAAAGAGTTCAAGTCGGCCAACGAGATGCTCGACGTAGTGGTTGGCTCTTTCAACGGCACACCTATCTATATCAGAGACATCGCGAGGGTGACCGACGGCGAGATGGAACGCCTCCAGAAAGTGTATTCCAACGGCGTGCAAGGCGCCATGATCACCATACAGAAACAGACCGACGCCAACTCGGTGAAAGTCTCAAAAGGAGTACTCAAAGAACTCGAGAAGATCAAGAAGACGCTGCCGTCTGACATCAAAATCAACATCATCACCGACAGCTCGGACAACATCATCAACACCATCAACTCGTTGAGGGACACCATCTTCATCACGTTCTTCCTCGTCATGCTCGTGGTGTTCATCTTCCTCGGCAGATGGAGGGCCACTATCATCATCGTCCTTTCCATCCCGATTTCGCTTGTCGCGTCGGTGGTTTATCTTTTCGCCACGGGCAACACCTTGAACATCATATCCATGAGTGCTCTCACCATTGCCATCGGCATGGTCGTTGACGATGCCATCGTGGTGTTGGAGAACATCACTTCGCACATCGACCGAGGGGCGAAGCCGAAAGAGGCGGCCGTCCATGCGACGCAGGAGGTCTCCATCTCCGTCATCGCCTCGACGCTCACCATGCTCTGCGTGTTCCTGCCACTGACGATGATCTCCGGCACAATGGGCGTATTCTTCAACCAGCTCGGATGGATTGTGAGTATCATCATGATCGTCTCCACATCGGCGGCCTTGACATTGGTGCCTATGATGTGTTCGAGATGGCTGAAGCAGAACCCGAGAAGCCACGCATGGCACAAAGTCGTCTTCACACCTATCAACAAAGGCCTCGACGCGTTGAGCCGCGGCTACGGCCGTCTCATCAACTGGGCGGTGACCCACCGCGGCATGGTACTCATCATCACTGTCGTCATCTTCGTCGCAACGTTGGTGCTGACTGTCCCTGGCATGAAGATGAGTTACATGCCGAGTTCTGACATGGGGCGTTTGCAGATCAGCATCGAGCTTCCTGTGGGAACGCAAGAGGACATCACCGGGCAGCTCGGAGCAGAGCTTTCGGAGAAATACATGGAGATGTTCCCTGAAATCAAGGTCATGAACTACCGTTACGGTGTCGCCGATGAGGAGAACGCCTTCGCGTCGATGCAGAGCAACGGCACCCACATCCTTGCCATGAACATCAACCTCGGCAGCAAGACGACGCGTGAGAGAAGCACGCAGGAGATTGCAGAGATTATACGTAAAGACCTCAAGGGCAACGCCATCATCAAGAAATACAACGTGTCGGAAGGCATGGGCATGGGTTCGACGGCAAGCGTGAAACTCGACATCTACGGCTACGACTTCAACACGTCAGACAGGATAGCAAGCGACATCGTGGCGCAGCTCGGCGACAGGCCCGAGGTGTCGCAGGTGCTCATCAGCCGTGACGACTACTCACCTGAGTATCATATCGATTTCGACCGTGAGAAGCTGAAGCTCAACGGCATCGACCTCACCACCGCCTCGCAGTATGTGAGGAACCGCATCAACGGCTCCATCATGAGTTTCTTCCGTCAGGACGGTGATGAATACAACATCCGTGTGCGTTACGCACCGGAGTTCCGTCAGAGCACGGAAGACATCGAGAACATAGTGCTTTACGGCTCGGCGGGTCAGGCCATCAGGCTCAGCGAGGTGGCGAATATCGTAGAGGGCCAGACTCCTCCCACCATCATGCGTAAGGACCGTGAGCGTATCGTCACAATCACAGCCATAGTTGCGAAAGGCTACGCTTTGAGCGATGCCGTCGCCGCATCGCAGGAATGCATCGAGGCGACAGACATACCGATGGAGTTCACCGTCAACATCGCCGGTGACTACGAGAACCAGCAGGAGGCATTCTCCGACCTGTCCATGCTGCTCTTCCTCATCGTCATCCTCGTCTATGTCGTCATGGCATCGCAGTTCGAGTCACTGCTCGACCCGTTCGTCATCATGTTCTCGGTGCCATTCGCCGTCACAGGCGTGCTCATCGGACTGAAAGTCAATGGAATGGCTGCCGATGTCATGGCAATGATAGGATTGCTGATTTTGGTCGGTATCGTCGTGAAGAACGGTATCGTGCTCATCGACTACACCAGGCTGTGTCTCGAGCGTGGCATGGGCATCAACGAGGCGGTGACGACAGCATCACGCCAGCGTCTGCGTCCTATCCTGATGACCACCTTGACGACGGTGCTCGGCATGGTTCCTATGGCGCTCGGCACCGGCGAAGGCGCGGAGATGTGGAACGGCTTGGGCGTCGTCGTCGCATGGGGCCTCTCCATTTCAACATTGATTACGTTGGTTCTCATCCCGACGTTGTATGCAATCTTCATCTCGAAAAGACAGAAACGCCAGGCCAAGAAAGCAGCGAAATTAGCTTTACAACAAAACAACTAACTGAACTATCATGAAAGCAATATTCATCGCCTACAATCAGGCATATTACGAAGAGATTCAGGACCTCCTTGAGAAACAGGGTGTCCGCGGATTCACCAGATGGAACGAGATAACAGGAAGAGGCAGCATGACCGGCGAGGCGCATTACGGCAACCACACATGGCCGACATTCAACGACGCGATGCTGACATTCGTCGATGACGACAAGCTGTCAGACATCATGCAGCTGCTTCACGAGCACGACCTCAAGACGCCTGAGCTCGGCCTGAGAGCGTTCGCATGGGACATTGAGCAAACAGTTTGACGCAAGTCATCAACAAAAAAAAGGATTAAAACATAACAAAATAACGAAATGAAAAAAGAGGTAAAATTCAGTCTCGTCTATCGCGACATGTGGCAAAGTTCAGGGAAATACGTGCCACGGAAAGACCAATTAGAAAAGATCGCCCCTTTGATTATCGACATGGGTTGTTTCGACCGTGTTGAGACCAACGGCGGTGCGGCCGAGCAGGTGAACCTGCTTTACGGTGAGAACCCGAACACCTCGGTGAGGGCGTTCACCGCCGCGCTGCACAAGGGCGGCATCGAATGCCACATGCTCGACCGCGCCCTTAACGCGTTGAGGATGAACCCGGTGCCTGCCGATGTCCGTCAGCTTATGTATAAAGTGAAGAAGGCGCAGGGCGTTGACATCACGCGTATCTTCTGCGGGTTGAACGATGTCCGCAACATCATTCCTTCGATCAAGTGGGCCAATGAAGCCGGTATGATTTCGCAGGCTGCCATGAGCATCACCTACTCGCAGGTTCACACCGCCGAGTATTACATGGCGATGGCCGACAAGCTCATCGAGGCCGGAGCCAAGGAGATTGCGCTGAAGGACATGGCCGGCGTAGGCCGTCCTGTTTCGCTCGGTAAAATCGTGAACCACATCAAGACACAACATCCTGAAATCGTGGTGCAATACCACGGACATACAGGTCCGGGGCTCTCAATGGCCTCCACGCTCGAAGTGGCCAAGGCCGGCTGCGACTACATCGACTGCGCCATGGAGCCGCTCTCATGGGGAACGGTGCATCCTGATGTCATTTCGGTACAAGCAATGCTCAAAGACGCCGGATTCCTCGTCAAGGACATCAACATGAAGGCTTACATGGAAGCCCGCTCGATGACACAGAGTTTCATGGACGACTTCCTCGGCTACTGGGTCGATCCGCGCAACCGTTACCTCAACTCACTCCTGCTCGGCTGCGGACTGCCAGGCGGCATGATGGGTTCGCTCATGGCCGACCTCAAGAGCGTCCACGCTGCCATCAACATGAACCTCAAGGCTCAAGGGAAAAAAGAGCTTTCCGAAGACGAGCTTCTCGTGGAGCTGTTCCAGGAAGTGCAGAACATCTGGCCCAAACTCGGCAACCCGCCGCTCGTCACGCCGTTCAGCCAATACACCAAGAACATAGCACTCATGAACCTCTACTCGCTCAGCAAGGGCGAGCCGCGTTATGAGAACTCCATCGACAAGGCCGCATGGGACATGATCCTCGGCAAAGCTGGTAACCTCCCTGGCAAGCTCGATCCAGAAATCATTGAGTTGGCAAAGAAGAAAGGCTATGAGTTCTTCACCGGCAACCCGCAGGACAACTACCCTGACGCACTGCCGCATTTCATCGAGATGATGAAACAGGAAGGCTGGGACCGCGGCCAGGACGACGAAGAGCTGTTCGAGTTCGCGATGCACGAGAAACAATACCGTGAATATAAGTCGGGCGAGGCGAAACGCCGTTTCAACCAGGAACTTGAGGAGAAGATGAAGGCTAAATGCGAGAAAGGCGGCGTCACCGTCAGCCACAACGACCTCGTCAAGATGCGTCATCCTAACGCCGAGGCCATCACTGCCGAAGCCTCCGGCAAGATGCTTTGGGAAATCGATGTCGTCGATAAGTCGATGGCACCGGCAACGGGCAAGACATACAAAGAAGGCGACCTGCTGTGCTACATACAGACGCCTTACTGCAACATCCCTGTCACGACCAACTGGAGCGGCAAGCTCGTGGAGGCCACCGTCGAACAGGGCGCAAACGTCAACAAAGGCGATGTCATCGCGCTCATCGAGAAATAAGTCATTAAGACCATAAAACAGAAGGCGTGCCTGTGGATTGCCACGGGCACGCTTTCTTGTCCTTAGATGAGAATAGAGTCAAAAAGAAACCAAACTATCAACATGTTCCCGTTCCGTCTGCTTGATTGCGTCTTCATGACCGTTCAAGGCAGCGAATGGCGCGAACTGCGCGGCGCGGGCATGCATCGACATCCGAGGGTGCGACGATGAGACATGATGCGGCAGATTGATGATGTCGGTGTAATCGTTTTCAGGAATATGTTTGTCGTTCATGCCTTGTGTCCTCCTATCTGCTTGTTGCGTTCTATGGCGGTCGCGCCGTCCTCAAAGTTGATGCCTTTCAGAATGGCGTTCTTGCCGAATTTCCTCTTCAATTCAATGATGGTCTGCTGCATCTTGTGCTCCTTCTCCAACGTCTGCTCTTCTTCCCTGCTCTGCCGTTCAACCTCCTCATAATCAGTGAAAAGGTCGATGGTGGCCGTGGCGGTTTTGCGTTCAGCTTTGTTCTCGTCACTGACGTGGTTAGCGGTGACATTGATGTACCGAACCAAAAGATTATTGTTGATTATACGGTCATAGAGACTCATTGTCGCGTCGATGATAAGGCGTGATGACGATGTCTGGCGGTTGAGGTTTGCGGTGCCGTGGGCGTGCTTCGGGGTCTGACGTCCGTAGCGGTCGGTCGTGGTCTCGCCAGTGTATTTGGCACGGATATTTGGGTTTGTCAGAGACTCGGCATCGTAACTCACCGTGAGAACGATTTGGTCGGTGACGAGGTGTTTCTCGACAAGATTCAAGGCTATTGCGTCGGTCATTTCCTGAACGACAACACGCGCTTTTTTGGTGTCGTACGGGCTCGACAGCACCTGTCCGCTGCTGATGGAGTTTGTCTCCGGCTTGTATTTCTTGATGTAGTCGATGGTGCATGGCTCCCAGCCCCAAGCATGGTCGATAATCAGTTCCGCATTGATACCGAATATCTTATAAAGCATCTCTTCATCTTTCACCGATTGTCGTGCCACGTCGCCCATCGTGTGCATTCCATAATATTCGAGTTTCTGGGCTATGCCCTTCCCTATCCTCCAGAAGTCGGTCAAAGGTTTATGATTCCAGAGTTTTTGACGATACGACATTTCATCGAGTTCGGCGATGCGTACGCCGTCGGCATCGGGTGGTATATGTTTTGCGACGATGTCCATTGCTATTTTGCAGAGATACAGATTAGTCCCGATTCCAGCCGTGGCGGTGATGCCGGTAGTCTTCAGAACATCGCGTATCATCGTCATGGCGAGCTGTCGTGCGGTCATCTTGTGAAGCGCGAGGTAGTCGGTCGCGTCAATGAAGACCTCATCGATTGAATAAACGTGAATGTCGTCGGCACTGATGTATTTCAGATAGACGTTGTAAATGCGCGTGCTGTATTCGATATAATACGCCATTCGCGGCGGCGCGACGATGTAGTCAACGGCAAGCGTCGGGTTGGATTTCAGTTCGGCGTCGAAAACGGATTTGCCTGTCAGCTTTCTGTATGGAGCTTCGAGTTTCCTGCCGTAATTGACATAATCGACTTTTTGGATGACCTCAAAAAGCCGCGGTCTGCCGGGTATTCCGTACGACTTCAACGACGGCGAGACCGCGAGACAGATGGTCTTCTCGGTGCGGCTTGCATCTGCGACTACAAGGTTGGTCGTCAACGGGTTAAGTCCTCGCTCGACGCACTCCACGGAGGCGTAGAACGACTTAAGGTCGATGGCGATGTATATGCGTGAAGACGATTTCAACGTGATGAAAATTTTGGTGCAAAGATATAAAACAATTTTCAGCCATTGGGTGTCGGGCTGCAAATTTTAATGTTGTAAAATGACCTATGCATACTTCAACTTCTACAACAACCGCCGCCTGCAACAAAACCTTGATTACCAATGTCCCGCGATGGTTTATATGGAGAAACGGGTGGTGTTATTTTCGTGATCGGAAGTTTTATATGAGATTTTGAAGTGAGTGAACTAATGAAATAACTGATTGCAATCACTCATCACCTTTATTCAAGGCCGGATATTTCTCCGGCAGGTCGATGGCAATCTCTATGAGCCCGGCGACTGCTCCCGACGGCTCTTCAAACCAAGGCGTTTGGTGCAGCAGTCTTCGTTTGCCGTGACGTATGACTTCGTATGTGTTGCTTTTGCCGGCATCTATCATCTGGCGGATAAATTCAGCGGTCGCTCTCTTGTGGCAACCAAATAGATTTTTGCCGATGACATCGCCATCACGTTTTCGTGCGCAGGCGTTTTGGTAAAGTACGATTCCGTCTTTGTCGCACACAGTGGCGGCAAAAGCGACGTTTTCGAGATAATCAAAAGTTTTCTTTTCCATATTGTTTCAGCACTTTTTATTCAGGATGACCAATGCGCCAATCACACCAGGCACCCAGCCGCAGAGTGTGAGCAGGAAAACAATGAGGACAGAACCGCAACCGCAATCGATGACCGACAGCGGCGGAAACAATATTGCCAAAAGGACTCTTAAAAACGACATATCAGATTTATTTTCGGTGCAAAAATAGTGAATTTTGGCGGAACGTGGTGTGTAAAAATTAAATGTGAAAAAATCCGTCCTTTTTCACCGCATGAACAGTTGTATCACACGGGGCTTTGTTGAGAGACGGCACCTCCTCTGTTCCCTGATGTCGTGGATGATGCGTCGTGTCGTGCTTTCCGGCGAGGGGCGGCGGGTCGGGCGACGGAATGGAGCCGGGGCGGGCAGCTGCGTGGGGATTTCCCGTATGCGTTATGGGGACGGGTGAAAAAAGGTCTTGGCCGTAGCGTAGCCGTGCGAAGCGAAGGGCAAGGTCTTTTTTGCGGGCGGACGGAATGCTTTATTTTTTTCTCATTACGACATAATTTTTGGCAAATCAGCATCCGATTTTTTCATGTAGAAAATTTAAGCATTTTTTCAAGTGGGAAGATAGGATGCACACATAATCAGTTATTTTGAAAAAAATTAACATTACGATTAAAAGGCGTGACGCTTCCTATAACTCACAATGAAATTGTAACTTCAAAAATAGAAAATTTGTTTAATTTGGCAAAAAAGAATATCGGCAATGTTGGCGATTTTTGGATATTCAATCCGGTTTGAACGTGCTTTTTACACCCCATTACACTGAAAAACATTATTTGTAAAAATTTATTAACAATTCGGATTATTGTCTAATTTTGCAAGTCTAAAAATTGGAATGGTTAATGTTGGATATAAAACAATTCGATAATATTAACAGCAAAGTAGTTGACGATTTGAGATTATCAATAAAAGGTAATGAGAAAGTTTCTATTGCAGCCGCATGTTTCTCAATATATGCTTTTGAGACACTAAAGGGCATTTCTAAATAAAACTCTTTGATATTCAGATAAATATTTGTATATTTGCCGAAAATTTGGAGAGAAAATGGACACATGCAAAAGGGCATACAGAAAACTTGGCAACCAAGGTTTATTTGATTCAGAAGAAAGAACTTCAATGTTGAACGCATTGGGAAATCCGCTGGAAAGACTTTCTGAAACGATTGATTTCGAGATGTTTCGTGAGACGTTGGAGATGGGCTTGTATAGAGAGCGTCTGACGAACGCTGGAGCAAAGCCCTACGACTATGTGCTGATGTTCAAGATACTCGTGCTTCAACGGATGTACAATTTGAGCGATGAGCAGACCGAATACCAGATTGTTGACAGAACGAGTTTCCGGAATTTCCTCGGACTTGCAAGCGGCGACAAGGTGTCCGATGCCAGAACCATTTGGACATTCAAAGAGCAACTGACGGGAAAGAATCTCTATGACAGACTCTTTGCAGATTTTGACAAGTTCCTGCGGGAGAAGAATCTGATAATGAATCAGGGCGTGATAATAGACGGGAGTTTCGTGGAGGTCCCCCGCCAGCGCAACACGCGCGAAGAGAACAAGGCCATAAAGGAGGGACGCGGCAACGAGCTTTGGAATGCGGAGGAAGACGATACCGAGGAGGACAGGAAGAAGAAGGCCAACAAGAGGAGTCACAAGGACACGGACGCCCGTTGGACGAAGAAGGGCGGACAGAAATATTACGGCTACAAGAACCATGCGAAGGTCGATGCCAGGAGCAAGCTGATAAAGAAGGCGGTGACCACGAGCGCGGATCAGCACGACTCCGTTCCGGCCAAGTTGCTGATAGACAATGACGACAGGGGGCAGGAGCTGCACGCCGACAGCGCATATATCGGAAAGAGCGTGAAAAGCGTGATGCGCAAATACCAGATGAAGGACCGCGTCATCAAGCGCAGCGTGAGAGGGAAAAAGCTGAGCAAGAAGCAGGAGACGGTCAACCGGAGGAATTCCAAAACGAGGGTGCGTGTGGAGCATGTGTTCGGCTACTGCGAGCTGAATCTGCACGGGATGTTCAGCCGCGTCATCGGTTTCGCGCGAAACGCCGCCAGAAACACCCTGACCAACATGGTTTACAACGTGTGCCGATATGAGCAAATAGTACGATTAGGAATGAATTAGTTTTGATAACACATTGATAAACAATATTTTATCCAAAAAAAATATGAAATAATAATGAAAAGTTAGAAACTTATAAGAAAAATTTGTATCTTTGCCGTGTCATTCACTTTGAAATTTGGCTAATGGACTTCACGAAGTTCAGAGGAATGGCGCGAAAATGCTAAAAATAGAAGTCCCCTTAATGGTAGACAGAGATAAATATATAATAATCAATAAAAACAACAAAGTCATGGAAACAAATGTATTAAATGAACAAACAAAACAACGTCCTGGATTTGTAACATTCTGGCTATGGCTGGGAATAATAATGAACGTTGTACTGGCACTTATTATGGTCAACGTTTTTACAACGAATAATACTCTTCCTATATTGTCACTAATACTTGCGCTTTTAATACCAGTAATGGACATCGTTGGCTCTATATTGCTACTTAATTGGAAAAAATTTGGTTTTTGGCTGAAGGTTATCAGTGGCGTTATTTTTATAGCGATTATATTATTTAGTTACAAGAGTTTTTCTGAATCCCTTGATTATATAATAATCGCTGTCATATCTCCAATCATTCTATTGGCAATCCTTCAGATTCAAAAAGATGGTATAAGCTGCTGGAAACAATTGGAATAAAGCTTAAATAATTAACTTCAATATTGCAAAATCCACATAGCCGTTTAAAGGTTCGTTATTAACGTGAGTTCGACCAAATTAACGGCTTGAAACCAAAACAGTTATGGAAAGATGGTGTTCGCCGCCAATGAAGATGTGCCACATTGTCAGGTGAAGATGTTTTTTCGATGAAGGCGCACAGCCGTCACGAGACCCGTAT
>JAZRYG010000069.1:0-10941 GCA_045600605.1 Bacteroidales bacterium | reverse complement strand
GCGGCCATGTCGTATCCTGCAAAATGACCTATAGAAGACTTTTAAGCATCGATTTTGGGTCTGAAAGCTTTGAATCGTCGGAATCGCCTGTATTTACAAGGGGTTGAGAGGTGCTGTATCCTGCAAATTGACCTATAGACCAACAATTGAAACACGATTTGACCGGCAGATGGTCGCGAAGGATTGACAGAAAGAACCGAATCATTTACAGAATTTGTGACGACAACTCCACAGTTTTTATTTTATCTTTGAGGGGACACTACGAGAAGTAGTCAAATCTTTTTCGCTATCAGCGGCATTAAAATAATTGTAATCCACATCAAAATCATTGCTGAAATCAGATTTCCCCATTGTTTTCCGAAGAAAATCATCAATTCTGGCTTCAACAACTTATTGAAAACGAACACAATAAGTAATACTGCTATCAGAAACCTCAATATTATTCTCCACCATTTCACATCGGTGCTGAACTTGATGAAGCGGCGTTCGACAAACCAGCCTGTGACGATTCCGAAAACCGCACCGCCATAGAAGAAACTGTCGATCTTCATCTTTTCCGGATCAACGATGATTTTTCCAAATTCGTCATAATCAATAGGATAAGGCTTGAAGATTGTGTAAATCATAAACAAAATTGAGGCGGCCACACCTATTATTAATATATAAACATCTTTTTCGGGATTTTTGTCAATCCATTTGAAAAGACGGTCGGAGACCCAGAGCATCAGCAGGCCTTCGAGCAGCCCGATGATTACATCTTGCGGAGTATGAACTCCGAGGTAATTCCTTGAGAATCCGACAAGTACGATTATGACAGCACACAATGCGACCACCCATTTGTGTTTTTTTAAAATCAACGCAATTGAGCCGTAAATCGAAGTCGCCGATTGTGTGTGACCGCTTGGGAAGGAGTAGCCGGTGGCGGTGAGTTTGGAGTTACCGTAGGGCATCACGGCAGCGTCGCGAATCCACGGGCGATAGACGCAGAAAGTGTTCTTAAGGAAATTGTTCAAGATTCCCGCGCCGAAGAGGTTTGTGAGCATGAAATAACCCCAGCGTTTGTTGACGCACAGATAGATGAAAACCATCATCAAGATGGTGAAGTTGCCGATGATGAAGTCGGAGACACCCATGAGGAAAGGCGACAGAGCATCATCGGTCGCCTCTCTAAGTCTCTGTAAAGCAAGGAGATAGTCGATGTCGAACATCACTTGTTTTCCATTAGGAATCTTTCTACTTCAATTCCGGCCATTGCGCCTGTGCCGGCTGCCACGATTGCCTGGCGGTAAATCCTGTCCTGACAGTCGCCCGCGGCGAAGATACCCGGGACGTTGGTCGCCGTCGATTTCGGTTTTGTGATGATGTAACCTTGTTCATCGAGGTCGAGGATGCCTTTGAAGATGTCGGTTGCCGGGATGCGGCCTATTGCCTCGAAGAATCCGTCGATCATGATTTTGCGTTCCTCGCCGGTTTTGTTGTTATAGACGATGGCGCCTTGGAGTGAGCTCATGAATCCGTTGACTTCGCCGAAGAGTTCCTTTGTGTTGGTGTTCCACAGCACTTCGATTTTCGGGTTGTCGAGCACGCGGTGTTGCATGGCTTTTGAGGCGCGAAGCACGTCGCGGCGGACTATGAGATACACTTTGTTGCAGAGGTTGGCCAAATATGTCGCGTCTTCGCAGGCTGTGTCGCCGCCGCCGACCACCGCCACGTCTTTGCCGCGGTAGAAGTAGCCGTCGCATGTGGCGCAGGCCGAGACGCCGCCGCCTTTGAACTGTTCTTCGCTCTCGAGGCCGAGATAACGCGCCGAGGCGCCGGTAGCGACAACTATCGTGTCGGCGATAAGCTCATCGCCGAAGTCGGTCTTGACCTTGAAAGGACGTTGTGTGGCATCGACTTCGATGACGCTGCCCGGACGCATCTCCGTGCCGAAGCGTGCGGCCTGACGGCGGATGTCGTCCATCATCGTATTGGCGTCGGTGCCGTCGGGATAGCCCGGAAAGTTCTCAATCTCAGTGGTTTGTGTGAGCTGTCCGCCTGTTATCGGACCTTCGTATATCACGGTTTTGATGTCGGCGCGGCCTGTGTAAATCGCTGTCGTGTAGCCAGCGGGGCCGGAACCGAGGATGAGGCATTGAATGTGTTCCATATAAGTTTTTAAATTTTCGTTAAAAAAAGTCACTCGCAATCGAATGACTTTCAATGATTTTGTCGGAGCAGCCCGACTCGAACGGGCGACCGCTTGCACCCCATGCAAGAATGCTAGCCAACTGCACCATGCCCCGATGCTCTAAAAGCGCCGCAAAAATACAAAAGATTTAGATATGCTGTGAAATAAATTTTAAATTTTATTTAATTGACTCAAATTTTTTATTAAATCCCTATTTTCCAAGCAGCCAGTCGATCGCCGATTTTATGTGGATTGTGTAACCTTGAATTTCAACATCGCGGCTTTCGTCGAGGCAGACTATCGACAGATTCTCGTTCTGAAGTTTCTCGGCGGCGTCAATCAACGCATCTGTCTCGCGCTTGAAAGTCTTGTTTTCTGAAACCGAATAGGCGACCTGAATCAGTTCAACGACAACGCCTTGTCTGCACACGACAAAATCGACCTCCTTGCTTCGCGAAGTGGGTTTGTAGAAATATATGTCGTCGGCCTGTGAACTGTAACGCCTGAGCAACTCTACAAACACCACATTTTCGAGCCGCCAGCCTATATTTTCGCCAAGAAGCGAGTTCTCGCGGTTCGCTATGAAACCGTTGTCGATTACATAGACTTTCTCGTTGCGTATCCGTTCGTTGCTCTTAAAAGAGAATTTCTGAACTTTTTTTATCAGAAAAGCCTGTTGCAGATAGCCTGTGTATTTCTGCGCCGTGGTAATGCTTCCAAGACCAGTAAGCATCATAAGACTCTCATAGTTAATGCTTTGGCATACGTTGTTCAAAAGATGATGTGCTATCCGGCGCAGGCTTTCAACGTTGCGGATGTTGAAACGTTTTGCGATGTCTTTGGTGATGATGGTTTCAATCAGTCCGCCCATGTATGTCCTTCGGCTCTGCTGGTTTTTCATTGAAAGCAACTCTGGCATACCGCCGTCCATAACATATTGTGTTACAGCGGCTTTACGCGATGCATCGGCCTTGGTTGTTACGTCTTCCGTGTCGATTCCGCTGAAGCTGCACGTCTCTGCGTATGAAAATGGAAACAGTCTTATTTCGTTGTAACGGCCGGTGAGGTAGGTGGCAAGCTCGCCGCTCAGCAGTTTTGCGTTGCTGCCTGTGATTATAACATGCATTCCCTGCCTCAACAGGCGGTTTACAAACAGATACCAGCCGTCAACGTCCTGAATCTCATCGAGTAAAATGTAGTTGACATCACTTCCGTAAAGCTGGTAAACACAGTTTAGAACCGTGTTGAGGTCGGCGGTTTTCAAGCCGAAAAGCCGGTCATCATTCATGTCAACGTAAGCGTATTTCACTTTGCGCTGGGTCAGGACTTTGTGGCAAAGCGTTGATTTTCCGCATCTTCGCACGCCGACCACCACTTGGGCGAGGTTTGAACCCCATTCAAAAAACTCCTCTTCCCGGCGGTGGCACAATTTCTGTGAATTGTACTTGGCTTTTTCATCTTTTTGATCTGCCAATACCTGCAAAATCGTTTTTTCGTCCATATTGAAACTGTTATAATCGGGTGCAAAAATACAAAATTTTTCATCCAAACTGAATTAAAATGCAAAATATAATCTCTCAAACTGAATTAAAATGCAGAAAAATGATATTCAAACTGAACTAAAATGCAAAATCAAAAAGTATTATCGGACACCGACAATGCTCCAGTTTTCCCCGACGTATGGGAAAAGGTGGAAGCCTTGTTGTACACGCACGGCATCGAAGGCGTCAACAGCATGAACGGTCTTCGCGGACTGCCTCTCGTAGCCCACAACAAAGCCTTTGACGAGAGTTGTCTGAAAGCCGTCTTCCGCGTCTATCAGATGGATTACCCTGATTATGAGTTCCATTGCACTTGCGTTGCGTCGCGAAAAGTATGGCCAGGCGGCCATCATAATCTCGACATCATCGCCGATCGTTGCGGATACATTTTGGAAAACCATCATAACGCACTGGCCGATGCCGAGGCTTGCGCGGCGATTGCGAGAGAAACATTGTAAATTGCTGAAGAAAAGTGTATTTTTGCACCATTGAAAACAATATATAATTAGAACATGTACAGTGCAATGTATGAAATTTCTGAAACAATAAAATTGGCAACTGAACTTCTGACAAGAAAAGGGGAGCTAAAACAAGAACTGCCCTATCACATCAATGTGATTGATGAGTTACACATTAATGAAAACGGGCATAGCCGTATCTTGACTAAATTATTAAAATACAAAAATCCTGCTGGTCATTTCCCGTTACTGGAGTCTTTGCTCCTAATATTATCGAGAAGTACCCGGAAAAGAGTTTTGACAAAATCAATATTAATGACCCAATTATTACGCAAGAACAAGAGAGAATAGATCTATGGATTCGTGATAAAAAAGCGAATCCTCACTATGCTATAGTTTTTGAAAACAAAGTTTATAATGCACAGGACCAGGACGCCCAACTTGACAGGTATATTGAGAAAACCTTAGCACACGGTTTTGACCAACAGCAAATCTATATTATATATCTTCCACAATACCCCCATGAACCAGCGGAGCAATCATGGGGTAAATACAAACATTCTTTTGTAAATAGATACGCAAATCTATCATTCAGAAATGATATTTTGATGTGGTTAAAGTCTTTAGAATCTTTCCCAGAAAAAGACTATCTTTTGCAAAGTGCTTTACAGCAATATATTGATTATTTGGAAGGAATGTTTGAACAACGAAATGGATTAAAGGAAATCAACAAAAAAATGAATACGGAACTATTAAATAAACTACAACTGTCTGACAAATCAGAGGTTGATAAACTCAATATAATTAATAACTATCGCAGCCAAGTTGAGAACTTGTCAAAGTCTCTTCAGTCGCTTTACGAAGAGTTGGGGAAAGGTTTGGTTGATGAATTTTGTAACATTGGCAGGAATTATTGGAGCCGTTTCTGGGGTGATGATATTTATATGAATGGAGCATTTCAAATTAGGAGAAAGGAAATATGGAATGATTACGGATTGCATTTGGAATGGAGAGATTGGAATGTTGAAAAACTAATAGGTAAAAATCAGTCTCTTCAATTAGAAATTCATATCGAGAAAAATGCCTGCGACTTTAAAAATACTCTCTGCAATTCTATTGCACTAACTGACAATTGGATTGTGTATTCTGACACGAGAACTGTTGATTGCCTATTTGGTGAAAATCATACGCCCGAAGAAATTAGAACAGTCATAGAATCCATGTATGACAAGGCAAAAGAAGTGTGCAACCGTATTGATGAATTGCTGTCAAATCGAATTGCCGTTAAAATTTACAAGACATACAAAGGGCATTTGTCAGTGCCATTATTTATTCCATACCCGTCTTCATCTCCAACGCCGCCCACTACACCCGCATCCTCGCCCACCGCGCCGATGCGCAGCACACTCTTTGTATCTGCACCGCCGACATCAATGATGCTTACATCGAGATGAAAGGCGATGAATAGATTCAACTGAAGCGAAACGAAATGTTTTGACCTATAAGTCTAAAATAAGCATAAAATATTTGTTGAATTAATGGATGTGTGTCCATATTCGGCACAAACAGAGAAAATTATTGAAAAGTTAAGCTCAATATGTTGCGATATTCGCTTTATTGTCAACACTTTACCATGACCTCGCTCGCTTCATGCCCGTTTCTTCTCACCTCGATGTGAGTCTTGATCCTGTCTCTCAGGCTGTCAACGTGGCTGATGATGCCGACTTTGCGCTTGCCGCCGGCGTTGAGATGCTCGAGGGCATCCATCACGGTGTTCAGATATTCACCGCTGAGCGTGCCGAAGCCCTCGTCGATGAACAAGGTCTCCACCGAGAGACCGTTTCTGTTAAGCCCCGAAAGCGCCAACGCCAACGCCAATGAAACGAGGAAACTCTCGCCACCCGACAGCGTGCCGACCGGACGGACCGCCCCGTTTTCGTAGTCATCGATGACGGTGAGCGTCAGGTCGCAACAGTCGAGATGATAACGGTTCGACAGTTGGTTGAGGTATCTGTTCGCGCCAACTAACAGATTCTTAAGCACATAACTCTGGACGATACGCTGGAATTTCTTTCCGTCACTGTCACCGAGCTTCCTGTTGAGACCGTCCCATCTCTTGAAATCAGCTTCGAGTTTCTTGCAGTCCTCAAGCTGCTCGCCGATTTCCGCCCGCCGTTTTTCATCGTCAATGAGCCGCTGATTTCCCATGCCGACGGCTTCGTTTTTGACCGCAATGGCTTCGCTTAACTCTTTGATTTTCATATCTAAAGCATCAGCTGTTTCATCATCTGAAATTTCTGGCTTTGACTTCTGATGCTCGGCAAAATCCTTGTCGGCATTGGCTTTCTCGCCACTTTTTCGGTTGATGTCATCGTCGATTTCTTTTATCGCATCGCGTCTCTGCTTGATGTCGGAATCCGACAAAGCGATGAGTTCCGCAATCCGCTTCTCATCGATGTCGTTGTTCCGCTCAAAGAAATCGTTCATAAATGCTTGACATTCTGTAATTTCTGAATTAGAATCGGATACAGTTTTCTTCGCCGTCGCGGTTTCGGTGTGGAGTTCGTTGAGTCGTGTGACGAGGTTTTTGTCGCTATCCGTTGCCTCGGCGGAAATGTTTTTCCACTCTTCTTGAATTTCAACAATTTTGTCAATTGTCTCTTTTGATATGTTTAAATCGTTGATATTCAATTTGATATTTTTATCGAGTTCAGATTGCTCCGACAATTTGCTTTGATAAGTCAAGGCGTCGTTTTTCAATTTTTCGATGAACGACAGTCTGTCGGCGTTCCATTCCGATTCCCAATTCTGATAACTGATATGTTCTTTCGCTTTTGCGAATGAAGTCTTGGCAATGTCGGCGAAAACTTTCTTCTGATTGATGAGATTATTAATGTTTGTTTTGCAAATGTTAACGGAATTTTCCGCCTTGGTCACTTCGTCAGAAGCCTTGTCAAGTTCTTTTTGCGTAACTTCATTTTTCTCTCTTTGAATCTCTAACATGCTTTGATTCAATGAGTTATAATCAAGAATCTTGTCGGATATTTCTTTTTTTCTGTTGTTTGTTTTATCTAAAAGATTTTTCAGCAGTTCGCCGACATTAGGCAGATTGCCATCGATTTTGCATTTAGAACAATTGATAATGAATGTGTTATGTTTCTCGTTGTACGAGTTCTTCAGTCCGTTTAACTCATTTTCTTCTTTTTCGGCGGCTATCACGAGAGCCTTGACGGAAGTCTGTTTCTCATTCTTCAATGTCTCCGCTTGTTTCTTTTTGTTTTCCTTTTCAAGTAATTCATTTTCAAAAGGTTCAAGCATTTTCGCAAATTCTTCGTCCTTGATGATGTCGTTGACTTTCTGGCCGCAGACCGGACAAATATCGCCTTTTAATAGATTGTGTCTCAATGCTTTGGCGAAATCGCCTGTTGATTGCCTCAACTTGTCAAGGCGATTTTTTGCGTCTTGGTATTCTGTTTCGGCTTTATCAAAATCCGATTGTAAATCTTTCAAGATTTTTTGCTCAAACGACAATTTTTTCTTTATATCAGTGATTACATTTTCCTTTTTTGAGATGTCAGATTGCCTTTCATTAAGGTTGTCGAGGAGGTTTAACGTGTTGTTAAGGAGGTCCAATCCATTCTGAAGTCTTCTTCCTTCTGTGTCTAAAGCGTTGATATCTATTGTGTTAAGAATAGTTTGTTTTTCATTGATGGTCTCTTGTTTTTTCTTGTTCTCGGCAGCCGCAGTTTGAAGCCTGATATTTGCTTTAGCTAATGTTTCCTGAAGTTTCGGGAGTTTTTCATTTTCATTTTTAAGATAATTGTTGCATCTCTCAGCTTCTTTTTCGTTGTTGATGAAGATCTGAAGGTCTGAAATTATAGTCTGATGATTTTCAAACATTTGCGTTAAATGGGTTTGCTTTGCGAGAAAGTCATCGATTTCTGTTTTCTGCGTTTTAATCTTGTCAATATTTGTTTTGAGCCACTCAAAGTTGCCGAGCAGAATCTTGTAAATCACTTCGAGTTCATTCAGTTTTTTGGAAGCATCATCACGTTTTGAAATATTGAAAATCAATGTTTTATAAGTCTCGCGTGCCTTTCCGGAAATGTCCCAGTCATCAATCAGTTTTTTATCCGACTTGTAGGAATCAGACTCAATTTTTTGCATGACAGATGAAAGTTCTTCGTTGATGCATCTGAGTTTGTCTTCTTTTAACTTATTGTTTTTCAGCCAATTGGATTTGTTTTCAGATTCTTTCTTTTGATTTGAGCAATTCTCAATTTCTATTTTGAGAATGTTAATATTATTATTTAAATCTGTAATTTCTTGATTACCAAGTAGTTCTTTTGATTTGCTTTCAATGAGTTTGTTTAAATCGTCATAAGTTCTCTTTTTTTGGCCGCAGGTCTCAAAAATACGTTGTCCGATGAGTTTGAATTTCTCGGTTTTTGTAAGTTTTTCAAGGATGGCGGCTTTTTCGTCGTCGGTGCTGAAGAGGAATTTCGTGAACTCGCCTTGTGCGAGCATTGTGGTGCGGCAGAATTGTTCGAACGTCAAGCCGATAAGGTCAACGACTTGTTTCTCAACCTCTTTTGTTTCGGTTTTATCGTTGATTGTCAGAGAGTTCTGAACCTTCAGGTTGCCGTTTATTTTCCCTCTTGCGCGGTTGCCCTCCCATCTTGCGATGCAGTTTTTCCCGTCGTGGACGAAGGTCAGTTCCGCGAAAGCCGAGGCTGTGTTGCGCCGCATGATCTGTTCAACTTTGTCGAACGCGCTTCCCGCAATCTCCACCGCGTCTTTAGTTGAACGGTTTTTTGAAAAGCGCGGCGTCCTACCGTATAATGCGAGGCAAATGGCATCGAGAATTGTTGTCTTGCCGGAGCCGGTATCACCGCAAATAAGAAATAAATCACTGTCAATCAATGGTTTCTGCGTGAAGTCAATGGTTGCGTCGGCAATAGAGGCAATGTTTCTGATGACTAATTTCTGAATTTTCATAATCCTATATTATAAGGTGTTTTCTTTTTCGATTTGTTCGATGACTTCGATGAGCATTTTCTGCTGTTCTTCGTCAAGTTCCTTGGTTTGTCTCGCCACTTCAACAATTTGATTCGAGGTCATTTCCTTTATCTCATCGAGCGAAAGACTTTGGTTTTCAATGGTTTGAGAAAAATCGTCCTCCCTGATTGGATTTATCGAACAATACCTGCATTTATGGCAGTCTTTGTCACCTAAAGCATTGATAATGCGTTCGTTGATTTCTGTGGCGTTGTCGTTTCTGCCCATTTTGACATTCAGCCTGAGATAAACATCTTCATCAATCACATCTTTGATAAGCGGGATGATTTCCTCAATCGTAGCGCCTTTGGGTTCAAACAAATCTTCCTTCGGCAAGGTGCGAACAGGCCTCAATTCATTGATTGGCAATGTTTTAATGTTTGGAACATCGTTATGCTTGTTGATTTCAATAATCGTGATGGAATGTTCGTATTCTTCGTTGAAAGTGATTGCCATCGGCGTGCCGCAGTAACGGATGCGTTTTCCGCAGCCGACATATTGCGGATGATGAATGTGACCGAGTGCGATGTAATCGTAATAATCGCCGAGCTGACTGGCGTCGGAATATTCCAAACCGCCTATAATTTCTTGACCGTCAGTGCTTTTCTCAATTTTATGACCTCTCACGTTACTGCCGAAGACCGCAAGATGTGCCGAAAGTATTACAGGCAGGTTTTCGGTATTCAGTTCCTTCGCTTTTTCCTGTAAAGCATTGAAATACAATGTTTGGCGGTCGAAAGTTTCATCTTCCGAAAGTTGCGGGAAGTTTCTGCCGGAAGAGTAGGGGACTGCCGCAACCCAGCCTTTGCCGCATATATTAATAAGGTGTTCCTCGACATTGCCCGAAACATTACCTATTATATATATGTGTAGTTTGTCCCAGAGTTTCTTGTCGATTTCGAGTCGCGAATAACTGTCGTGGTTGCCGGCTGTCACCACTATTGTCATTGTATCGCATTGATTATGAATGTTTAATAATTCATCGACAAACATCGTCTGTGTTTCAATATTAGGTGTGGCAACGTGAAAAATATCGCCGCTGACAATCATTGCATCTGGTTTTTCGTTTTTTACGATGCCGGCAATCTGACGCAAAAAGTGAATTTGTTCGTCTTTGCGGTCGAAATCGTATAGTTTCTGTCCGAGATGCCAGTCGCTTGTATGAAGTATTTTCATGGTTTTAAAGTCAAAGTGCAAAAGTACTATTAATAATTGAAAGAGAAATGTATAAAGAAAAAAATAATAGTCAAGTGAAAACACATGGTCCTTTTTTGTCAATTTTCACGGAATTTACAATTAAGATAGTCAAATAAATTTAGTAAAAATCCTCGTTTTTTCAGTAATTTGGCGTGGAAAAGGCGTAATTTTCGTTGTCCTGCGCGTCAAAAAAGTCCGGAAACAAGCGTTTCCGGGGCCGTTTTTGGCTTGCCTGGCGTTCTTTTCGTATTGCAACCGGTTGATTATCAGCGCGCGGAAAATTAATGAAAAAAATTTTCAAAAAGTGTTGACAGGAATGAAAATCGCCGTATCTTTGCACCCGCAACCGAGAGGAAGAGGGGACGGGCAGTCGGGCTTCGGTGGCGCAGTTCTTTGAAGCAATGAGCCAAGCATAAAAGTCTGAAAGGTAAGGAAGTCAACCATCAATTCCAGACTGAGGTGAATCCGGTGGACAGGAAAAATCATTTAAGTACAGCAATATACAAAGAAGAGTTTG
>JAZRYG010000068.1:0-14471 GCA_045600605.1 Bacteroidales bacterium | reverse complement strand
ATCCAAAGTCTTTGCTTCGGCCATGAGTTTAGTATATTTGAGACCATCTACAACAGTGTCTTCCGTAAACCAAATGTCGTAGTTCCCAATAGAATTATGTGCCCCCACATTGAATGCATGCCACTCGTTTCCTTTCTGAACAACAGGAATGTAATCTTGCGCTTGCATCGTCATTCCTCCTGCCAATAACAGAAGCAGAATGACTTCTGTTTTTGTAATTGCTTTCATTTTTTTGTTTGTTTTTTATTAAGGGGACTTCTATTTTTACTTTTTCCACGCCGCCCTTCTGGATTTCGCGAAGTCCGTTGAACGAAATGCAAAATGAAAACGACGCGGCAAAGTTACAAATTACTTTCTTATTTCCAACAATTTTGTTATAATTTTTTAAAATTTACGGGGGGGTAAATAATTGTTTGTCAATATGTTACACAGACTAATTCATCCCCAGTCTAACAATTTGTTCATATTAGCACACGTTGTAAACCATGCTCCACACGCACCCTAGTCTTGGAATTCTTCCGGTTGACCGTCTCCTGCTTCTTGCTCAGCTTTTTCCCTCTCACACTGCGCTTGATGACGCGGTCCTTCATCTGGTATTTGCGCATCACGCTTTTCACGCTCTTTCCGATATATGCGCCGTCGGCATGCAGCTCCTGCCCCCTGTCGTCATTGTCTATCAGCAACTTGGCCGGAACGGAGTCGTGCTGATCCGCGCTCGTGGTCACAGCCTTCTTTATCAGCTTGCTCCTGGCATCGACCTTCGCGTGGTTCTTGTATCCGTAATATTTCTGCCCGCCTTTCTTCGTCCAACGGGCGTCCGTGTCCTTGTGACTCCTCTTGTTGGCCTTCTTCTTCCTGTCCTCCTCGGTATCGTCTTCTTCCGCATTCCAAAGCTCGTTGCCGCGTCCCTCCTTTATGGCCTTGTTCTCCTCGCGGGTGTTGCGCTGGCGGGGGACCTCCACGAAACTCCCGTCTATTATCACGCCCTGGTTCATTATCAGGTTCCTCTCCCGCAGGAATCTGTCGAAGTCGCAAAAGAGTCTGTCGTAGAGCGATTTCCTTGTCAGTTGCTCTCTGAACGCCCAGATGGTTCTGGCGTCCGGCACCCTGTCTCCGCTCGCCAGACCGAGGAAGCCCCTGAAACTCGTGCGGTCAACTATCTGATATTCAGCCTGTTCGTCGCTCAGGTTGTACATACGCTGCAGGACGAGTATCTTGAACATCAGCACATAGTCGTACGGCTTCGCCCCAGCCTTCGTCAGACGCTCACGGTACAGGCCCGCCTCCATTGTCTCTCGGAACATCTCGAAATCAACCGTTTCCGCAAGCCTTCCCAGCGGATTCCCCAGTGAGGTCAACTTTGAAACCATATCTTCCGAATCAAATAAACCTTGGTTGCCAAGTTTTCTGTATGCCCTTTTGTACGTATCCATTTTCTCCTCAAATTTTTGGCAAATATATAGATATTTATTTGATTATCAAAGAGTTTTATTTAGAAATGCCCTTAAATATTTGATTGTCATTATTTTATTAAATCATCTCTCGCCGGACAAACGAGAATATTCAATCTTTCACCCATTTCCCGCTCTCGGCCTTGCTTCCGCCTGAAATCACTTTCCATAAGTAAATCCCGGAAGACAGACATTCAGTATCGATTGTTGTGACAGCATCAGAAATTTCACGTTTGCAGACGAGCCTTCCCGTCATGTCGTAAAGCTCCACGTTCGAGTCAGGCAATGCGGTGCGGATGTTGAAGGCATTGTTTCCGGGGTTCGGATAGACATCGACTTGAACCGGGTCCGAGACAATTTCCGCGACCGCGTCATACGGTTTCGGCTGCGGGAGCGGGAAGCCGCCGTTGATGCCTTCCTCGTCCTCAACCCAGATGCATTCGCCCATGGCTCCGGCGTTCAAGGCTTCAAGAAGGTCGGTGGTGCCGTACTGCGCCTCGTCAAGAACCCATGAAGTCGCCGAACCGCCTTCATCAAACGCGCTCGATTCAGGCAGATAAGTATAACTCGAGCTTCCGAAATTATAAACAAAAGCCGAGATGTCTTCATTGCCGTAATAGTAGCAATTACGTATGTCTTCTTCATTGAAAAAAGCCGGGATGATATGTCCGTAAACATAGTTTGTCAGGTCCGGGTTCGTGGGTCTGATGATTTGTCCGGCGTTGTAAACATTATACACGAATCCTTCTGTCGGAGAGCCTGTAATGCCGCCCATCTGTGCGGTTAAAGGATCGATGACATCCATGATGCCGACAAGGTTTCCTGTGTTGAAACAGTTGGAGATGGAGCCGTCGCTGCCCGCGATGCCGCCCACGAGGATTATGTCGTAAGATGCGTCACCGGTGACAGTGGCCATATTGCCGCTCATGCGGATAGTGGTGAAAATAGGTGTCCCGATGATTCCGCCGGCGCTGCTGCCGCCGGTCACCTCACCCGTAGGATGGTTGAAACAGTATTCTATCAGTCCGAAGGAGCCACCCTGCCCGACAATCCCGCCGGCGGTAGTTTCTCCCGAAACCTTGCCGTAGTTGTCGCAATGGCGGATGATGAACGAGCCTTGGCCGACGATGCCGCCCGCCGCGTTGGTGTTCCACATGTCGCCGACTTCGCCGTTGTTCACGCAATGCTCGATCGCGAAGACACCGTTGTTCATTTCCGTATATCCCGCGATGCCGCCAAGATACATTGTGCCACCGATGACGTTTGCGTTGTTGACGCAGTTTCTTATGGAAACGGTGTCGTTGCCATTGTCATCCGCAATATAATGTCCGGCTATGCCGCCGACCTTGCTTCCGTAAGCCCTCACCTCGCCGCTCACGGTGCAGCCTTCGATGTCGGTGTTGAACGCCTCGCCGACGACAATGCCCACACTCGCCCCCTGCGTCACGCTGGCGTTTTCGATTATGAGGTTTCTCACCTCGGCGGAATATGTGCATCCGAACAGACCTATGACATCGGCGTTGTCAACATGCATGTCGCTTATCACGTGGCCGTCGCCGTCGAAAACACCCATGAAAGGAAAGGCCGGCTCCACGACATAGTTTATCTGGTTAAGCCATGTCACCTTCACAGTCCCAGCAGCCGTCCACATCTGCCCGCCAGCACCGTTCAGGTTGATGTCGTCGGTGAGGACGAAATGCGCCTCGCTGTTCTCACCATTATTAATATCGTATGCGAACAACGCCAGCTGTTCCGCCGTCGCTATCTGATAAGGGTTTTCCATTGTGCCGTCGCCACCGTCGTACGAGCCGGCAATGGTGCCGTCCCAAGGAGTCTGCGCCCCGCACGACATCGCCAAAATGAATACGAAAGCCGACATAGCACAGATTTTTTTCATCTGATTTGAATTTGTCAATTTATTCTTCATGATTTTGAAATTTTGTTGTTCAACCATTTTTGTATTTCTCGCAAAATTATACGAAATTTCCTCAAAGGAAACAAAGTCAGCCCACGTAATGGCATTTGTCGCACCTGTCGCATTTCATCATTTTGATTTTCAACATTTTAATTTTGAATGAAAATAAAATTGTCGCACCTTGTTCTTAAAAAATTTCTTTATTTTTGCATTCTAAAATCAAAATTCAAATGAGAAAAATTCTGAATATTTTCACCATCATCATTTTTGCTTCGACGGCATTTATTTCTTGTAAAAATGAAAACAGCGAGCAGATTGACGACCTTCTTTTCCAGATTCAAGGTCACTCGGAAGCCAACGAAAACGATTTGGCGACGCTCGACTCTATCGGCCAACTCAAACTGACAGAAAAACAAAAAGCGCATCGCAGCCTCCTGAAAATCCGCGCTTACTGGCTCATGGGCAGGCTTGACGAACCGGACTCCGACACCTTAATTCAGGTTGTATCAGACTATTACGAAAACAGCAGGGATTATTACATGAAAGCCAAGGCTTATTACATATTGTTCCGCCTTGATTACGATTCCAACAATGGCGTTGGCCTTGACGGCACGAATATGCTTCTGAAGGGCTTGAATGCCATCAACAAGGCCAAGAAAGTTGACAGCCGCATCGTCAAACACAGCGAAATCCCCAACGCTGACGAAAAAATCGTCATAGAGTGCCAGAAACATTGGATTTTGCTTGGACTTGCCAATTCCTACCGAGGCATCGGGCGTTACGACGATGTGTTGAGCGTGACTACCGAGGCAGTGGATTTCTTCGAGAAACACGGCATCGACGTACCGGCATTTTGCTACAATCAGATTGGCATCTGCCATTTCATCAACGGCAACGACAGCTGCGCTTATTACTGCAAAAAAGCGCTTGACCTCAACATGCAAACAGACGATTACGCAATGATTTCCAATTCAATGTTCTTTTACGGGGTGTGTTTCAGGAAAAGCAACCCGAAAAAAACTCTTGAAATCTATAAAGAGGCAAACCGCATCGCATACGAAAACAATGTCAGACAAAAGTACGATGCCGAAATCGGACAGTTGTATTATGAGTTAAAAGATTATGATTCAGCACTTTATTACACAAACCGCGCCTTGGAAGCACACGACAGTAAAGAGCCGTTAGACCCCAAATTGCGAAACATTTACAGGACATTGTTCAAGACACACTTGATGAAAGGCGATTTCAAGGAAGCCACCACTTACGCAAACAAATGTATTTCAATATTTTACAACGACAGGGAACGAGAGGAGACCGTGGTCGCATTAGAAGATTTCAGGAAGAAAGTTGAGAATGAAAACATAATTTACGCAAAAAAGATCAAAGTCGCAACATACCTGATATTTGCAATCACCTTCGTTGTCATCATATTGATTATCACAATTATATCTCAAAAAATCATGCGGCGGAAAGAGTCGGAACGCATATCGGCGTTACAGCTTGCGATGCGGCAGAGACAAAACGTGCAGGACAACTGGCTCGCGAACAACAAAGTTTACAAGAAAGCCACATCTTTGGAAAACGGTCCGGCTGACAAATCGCTCGTCTTATCGGACGGCGACTGGAAGGAGTTTGTCATCATCACGAACATTGTTCACAACGGCTTTGTAATGAAACTCAAAGAGTTACATCCGTCGTTGACAGAAAAAGACATCGAGGCGTGCTGTTGCAGCCGGTATGGTTTCAGCGACAGCACAATCGCGGCTTTGTGCGGGATTGAGACCCGCTCGTTCAAACGTCACCGCCAGCGTATCATGGAGAAACTCGGCGGCGAGAAAGGATTTCACGAGATTATGAAAGACTTCTAATCCTTAATCACCTCGCCGTAGCAGTCGAAATAGTCGGCCTGAACAATCTTCACTGTAACGAAAGTGCCGAGCTCCAACTCATTGTCTTTCTTTGAGATAAGAACTTCGTCGTCAACTTCGGGCGAGTCGTACTGGGTGCGCCCGACGTAATAGTCGCCTTCGGTGCGGTCGATGAGGACTTTTTCTGTTCTGCCCAAGCGTTTTGAATTGATTTCCAACGAAATATCCTGCTGCACGTCCATAAACTTGCTCACGCGCGCCTGTTTCACGTCTTCCGGCACGTCGTCTTCAAGTTCGTAAGCCGGAGTGCCTTCCTCAGCGGAATAGGCGAAAACGCCGGCTCGCTCGAACCGCATCTCTTTAATGAAATCGATGAGCTCGTCAAACTGTTCCTCCGTCTCGCCCGGAAAACCGACGATAAACGTGCTTCTGAAGGCGATGTCGGGGACGTAGCTTCTCACTTTCTTCACGAAACTGATAGTCTGTTCGCGGTCAACGCCACGACGCATCGTCTTGAGAATCTGCGCGTTGACGTGCTGCAAAGGCAGGTCGATGTAATGACACACTTTCGGATTGTCGCGCATCAGTTCAAGAAGCTCATCATGGAAGCCGAGCGGATAGCCGTAATGAAGCCTCACCCACTCTATCCCTGCGATTTCTGTAATCTTCCTGACTAACTCCACGATATGCGATTTCCCGTCGAGGTCGTAGCCGTAATAAGTGAGGTCTTGCGCTATGAGAATCAGTTCTTTAACGCCTTTCTGGGCGAGAAGCCGCGCTTCTTCGAGAAGATTCTCCATCGGCACCGACTTGTGCTCGCCGCGGATCAGCGGGATGGCGCAGAAAGCGCAGCGGCGGTTGCAGCCCTCGGAAATCTTCAGATACGCATAATGCGTCGGCGTCGAGAGCACGCGCCCGCAGCAATAATCCGGGTTGTGGTCCGACTTAAGTATCTCCGCCGCAACCTGTTGAACCGGCTCCACGCCAAAGAACGCATCGACTTCATGAATCTCGTTCTTCAGTTCTTTCCTGTAACGTTGCGAGAGGCAGCCCATAACATACAACTTCTTGATTTCATTCGCCTTACGCAATTCCGCATATTCAAGAATCGTGTCGATTGACTCTTCTTTCGCGTCGCCGATGAAGCCGCATGTGTTGATGATCACGACATCGCATCTGCCGTCGCTGTCGTGGACGATTTTATATTTTTCGCTCAAAAGTGCCGCGAGATGCTCGGAATCGACTTTGTTTTTCGAGCAGCCGAGCGTCACTATATTCAAAATTTGTTTCTGCATTCCATAGCCTCCTTAAACTCCTTAAACTCCTAACCACCTCAAACTCCTAATTTCCTTAAACTCCTAATTTCCTCAAACACCTAATTAAACAAACTGTTCACAAACTCCTGTCTGTCAAATATTTGCAGGTTTTCCATCTTCTCTCCCACTCCGATGTATTTCACCGGAATCTTGAACTGGTCGGAGATGCCGATGACGACGCCGCCCTTGGCCGTCCCGTCGAGTTTGGTGAGAGCCATGGCCGTGATGTCGGTCGCCGCCATGAACTGTTTGGCCTGCTCGATGGCGTTTTGTCCCGTCGAGGCGTCGAGCACGAGAAGCACCTCATGCGGTGCGTCGGGGACGACTTTCTGGCAGACTTTCTTGATTTTTGAAAGCTCGTTCATCAGATTGACTTTATTGTGAAGACGTCCTGCGGTATCGATGAGGACAACGTCAACGTCTTGAGCCACAGCCGATTTCACGGTGTCGAAGGCCACTGACGCCGGGTCTGCGCCCATGCCTTGCGTGACGACCGGGACACCGACACTGTCGGCCCAGATCTTAAGCTGATCAACGGCGGCGGCGCGGAATGTGTCGGACGCACCGAGCATCACCTTAAATCCAGCGCGTTTGAAGTTATACGCGAGTTTCCCGATTGTGGTTGTCTTCCCGACGCCGTTGACACCGACGACCATGATGACGTATGGCTTCTTGTCTTCAGGAATGCGGAAAGTGCTTCCGTCGCCGGAGTTGTTCTCCTGCAGCAAAGCCATGATCTCCTCACGAAGAATCCTGTTCAACTCATTGGTTCCGAGATACTTGTCACGTGCGACTCTGTCCTGGACACGTTTGATAATCTTCAGCGTAGTCTCAACGCCGACATCAGAAGTGATAAGGATTTCTTCAAGGTTGTCGAGGACATCATCATCGACCGTTGACTTTCCGACGATGGCTTTTGCGACACGGTCAAAAAAACTTCTCTTCGTCTCTTTCAGCCCGTGGTCAAGGTCTTCCTTGGCCTGCTCCACCTCTTCCTTGGTAATCTCCCTGACTTCAGTTTCTTCCGCAACGACAGTCTCCACAGGCCGCCCGGCATCGGCTACCTCCGCCTTCTCTTCTTTTGGAGTTTCCTCAATGTTCGTTGTAACATCTTGATTTTCAGGAATCACAACCGGTTCCTGATTTTCTTTCTTTTTCTTGAAAAATGAAAAAAGACCCATATCTTAATTTTTTTAATTTCCCGCGAAGATAACAAAAAAACAGCTTGTACACAGCAATTTTTCAATCTTTCGTCCGCAATAAACACAAGACTTATCTTAAAATATTTGCGGAAACATACAAAACCACAAAAGCTCTCCCGCCGAAACGGGAAAGCTATTCTGTATCAATTCAAAGAACTTTCAATTATTTCTTTGCGATGTATTCCTGCACCATGTCATTCGGCACAATAGCTTCGTCGAAGTAGTATGCGCCGGTCTTCTCTGACCTCTTCATCTTGATGACCTTGGTGAACTCTTTACCTGTTAAGTGCAATGATGCAACTGCTTTCTTTGCCATATCTAAAAACTATTTAATTTCTTTATGAACTGTGACTCTCTTAAGGATTGGGTTGTACTTCTTGAGTTCCAATCTCTCTGGGGTATTCTTCTTATTCTTCGTCGTAACGTAACGAGAAGTTCCCGGAATACCGGTGGCTTTTTGCTCTGTGCACTCAAGGATAACCTGAACGCGTGCGTCTTTAACTTTCTTTGACATATCTCTATTCCTTTCAAAATTCGGAGTGCAAAATTACAAATATTTTCATAACATTCACAACAATTGCCTCAAAATTTTTTCAACTTTATATTAAATTTACAATTCGTTAATTATCAATTTATTAGCTTATTCTTTGTTGATAATCTTATTGACCAAAGCAAGGATTTCGGATTCTTTCGCTATTGCGGCGGCTTCGATTTTCGCGCCTTCAGCAACGATATTGTCGGCGAATGTCCTGTCTTTAAGACCTGCCGCGTTGATTTTCACGTTGAGATACGCGCCCATGACCGCGCTTCTGCAGCACAACGCGCCGACGCCGGCGTCCGACACCGAAGCCGGGTTCCCCTCCTTCGCCATAGCCTCGACGACATCGAATGCCTTGAACGCCACGTTCATTGTCTTGAAAGGCACTTGTGTTGCATACTGTGACGCGAGTTCGAGGGCTTCCATCCTCGCGGCCTTGTCGGCGTCGGTCTTCTTAGGCATCTGCAACGCCGCCATGATCTTGTTGAAGGCGTTGGTGTCTTCATCGACCAATGCAAGTAATTCATCTTTAATGACCTGACCTTTTTCAGCCCACTGCGAGAACTCCTCCCAACGGTCGTCCCAACCCGGTTTGTGTGACGACAGGTTGGCCACCATCGTGCCGAGAGCCGCGCCGAGTGCGCCCATGTAAGCCGAGATCGAGCCGCCGCCAGGAGCCGGGCTTTCACTCGCCGTCTCGTTAGCGAAACCGGTGCATGTCATGTCAACAAGTTTCTTCTCGCTGCTGTCTTCGATAAGATATTCAATGACTTTCTCCTTCGGATTGAAAGGCTTCAGGTCATCAAGACCCATCGACTTGACGGCGATCTTCATGATTTCTTCCTCGCTGATGCCGAGTGAACGCTGCTGTTTCGCGAGGTAATACTTACCTGCGTCGATGAGGACTCTCTTCGGAATCAGGCCGACGATTTCGGCGCCTGTCACGCGGACACCTCTTGACGCAGCCTTGGCGCAGACCTCATCGAAGCACACGTGGACAGGAGAGACATTGATGTTTGTGATGTTCATCGAGACCTGCGCAATGCCGTAAGCATCGATGAACCAACCGATTGCCTTTGTGCCCTTAAGCGTGCCCGGAATCATGATGGTGTTGCCGTTCTCGTCCTTCATCGGCTTGTCTGTCACCTTCGGCCCCACTCTCTTCGGGCGGCCTTTCTCGCGGACGTCGAACGCTATGGCGTTGGCGCGGCGTGTCGAGGTCGTGTTGAGGTTGTAGTTGATGGCGATGAGGAAGTCGCGTGCGCCGACCTGCGTGGCGCCTGTCTGTGCGACGTGTTCGTTCCACTCGTTGGGGCCGAAGTCAGGCTTCCATTCCTCTGTCCCGAGGCGGCTTGCCAGCGACTCGTACTCGCCGGTGCGGCAGTATGCGAGGTTCTGGCGTTTCGGCTGGAACGCCGCGCTCTCGTAGCAGTAGATTGGGATGTTAAGTTCTTCGCCGAAGCGTTTTCCCAATGCGCGTGCGTATTCGACGACCTCGTCCATCTCGATGTTCGACACAGGGATGAGAGGGCACACGTCTGTCGCGCCCTGACGCGGGTGAGCGCCGTGGTGGTTGCGCATGTCGATAAGCTCGGCGGCTTTCTTCACGACGCGGAACGCGGCCTCGCACACGTTCTTCGGTTCGCCGACGAAAGTGATGACGGTGCGGTTCGTCGTCGCACCCGGGTCAACGTCAAGCAGTTTCACGCCTTCGACCTTCTCGATCTCGGCTGTCACCTGATTAATGATGTTCATATCGCGACCTTCGCTGATATTCGGAACACATTCAATTAACTGTTTCATGGTTTTATATTTTTAAATTGTTATTTGATATCTTTTTTATATGTACGATTCTTGTTTCCGCCGTGAGCTGTCAGATGTCCAAACTCCGTCAATTGACGCAAATAACGTTTGGCCGTAGTTGCAGTAAATCCAAACTGGTATATAATCTCTTCGGTGGTAATCTCATCTTTATCGGCCACAAAAACTAAAATATCGACCAACTTCTCCGCCAAAGATGGTTTTATCGACCATTTATCGACCATTTCCTGCTTTAAACTCTTTTTATCGACCGTTGTATATGTTGTTGATTTAACATATTGATTAATATCAGACTTAAGATGCCTCAAATGTAATCCTGACATACAATCAATAAAAACATCAACATCTTCGCCATCACGAGAGTCTTTGAGAGCTTGGATATATTCGGATCTTTCCTCTTTTAGAACCTTTGTCGGCAATGCGCCATACTCCATCTGAAGCAGATTCATAAGCAATCTGCTTGTGCGACCATTGCCGTCAGCCCAAGGGTGAATGGTTACCAATTCATAATGCGCCCAGAAACTCAGATCATAAACAGCGCAAATGTCAGAAGCATTTATTTCGCTGCGGCGTTTGTTAAGCTCTTCACAAAAAGCAGCCAGCTTTGCCGGCACCTTCTGATATGACATATACGACTCGCCTCCAATGCCTGCCGTAACATTCAATTTGCGCAATTCACCTTTTGCTGCTGAAAAGTCGCCACCCATCGCATGATATTCACTGCCAGTGTGCGCCATGACTTTTGACGCGAGCATTATGAGACTGTCAACAGTGATTGGAGCATGGCGCTTGATCCATTCCATGCCGTATTCGTATGCCGCCTTCAGATCGAGGTTCATCATCTGCTCCGCCAGGGTTCTCTTGCCGCTGGTTATGCCTTCGTCGAACAGAAGCTGCGCCTCGATTTCTGTCACCGTCGAGCCTTCGATGGCTGTGGAATTGGCAATGATCGAGTACAGACAGAACTTCTGGAAGTCTATCTGCTCCGCAATGCGCAACGCCTTGTATTCATTTAGCGCGTCAAGCAACTCGTTCGCCAGTTCCCGCTTCATCCGGACCATTTTTAAAAACCTGCAAAAGTACAAAAAATTTCAATGTAAAACCATCTGGCCACGAATTTCACGGATGGCACAAATTATTTTTGACGACGTGGTGCCCGCCACGATAAGTACGCACAAAGTGTCATCCAACGAGAAATGTTAGATGATGAATATTCCGATATTTTCGAGGCAAAAATATAATTTTTGGCGATTACATCCGCCGAATATTATAATTTTCAGCGATTATATCCGCCGAATATTATGATTTCAAGGTTTTAAACTGCCAATTGGAACAACATACACACCATCCAGACGGCGATAGGCATACTGACCTACGCCCGTTAAGACCATCATAAACGATGGCGCGTTCATCTTATCCGTGTCGATCTTATCAGACAGTGTTTTAAGGGCTGCTGCACCTTTTTCTATATTATCTGCGCCTCCCAATTTGATTTCAATAAGTCCGTATGAGCCATTGCGACGATGGAGGACGGCATCACACTCCAAGCCGTTTTTATCGCGAAAGTGGAACACATCCCCATCTAAGGCATCGGCATAAACACGTAGATCGCGAACAGCCAAGGTCTCAAAATAAAAGCCGAAATCAATCAAATTGTTCAATAAATCTTTTGGCCCTATCCCCAATGCCGATGTTGCGATACTGGGATCTACGAAATAGCGTGTATCACTGGTCCGTATGGCCGTCTTGCTGCGCAAATTGGGATTCCAAGCCCGCATATCCTCTTCTAAAAATATCTTACTCAGCACCCTTACATAATCCTCCACCGTGTCCGTACTGATGGTGGCGTTTTCATTGTTGACTATGTCTGCACGAATAGTGGTGTAAGGAATCTGTTCGCCTTGGTTACGGGCCAGACTTCGGATGATGCGCGACATCGTATTGGCATCGCGTCTTACATCATCCACCTTGGATATATCCGAATTGAGCACTGCTTTCAGATAGGCCTGCGGAACATGAAGGGCGGCTCGCTCAGACAACGAAAGCGCTCCCGGCCATCCGCCACGGCAAGTAAGATATGCTAATCTGTCCAAATCTATTGTGGCTGCACCATCTGGCATCGCTCCATTGAATAATGCTTGGAGACTGACGTCACCGGTGCTGTCTCCTGACTCCCAAAGTGACATGGTGCGCATTGTGATCCAGTCGAAGCGACCGGCGCCGCTATGAAAAATCTGTTTCTTGTCTTTCTCCTTTGGAACGGAAGAACCTGTAAAAATAAATTGACCGACATGCTCCGGTCGATGGTCAATCTCAAAACGTGCAGCATCCCATAATTGGGGTGCTAACTCCCACTCATCAATCACTCGTGGAGTGTCACCTTCCAGCAAACGCTTTATGTTGGTCTGCGCCAGCGAAAGATTCTGCTCCTTTTGCGTCGGGTCGTCCATATAAAGTACACTTCCTGCATGATGAACGGACGTGGTGGTCTTGCCACACCACTTCGTTCCTTGCACAATGACGGCACCCAATGCCTCTAAACTTTCAGACAACAATTGGTCTGCAATTCGCGCTCTGTAATCTTCCATTTGTGTAAAATTCGCAATTCAGGCGCAAAAGTACTAAAAATAAATGACATACGTAAACAAATTTATTATTTTTCTTTATTTCGTTCACCCAGTTGGCCAAATTTCGTTCACCCAGTTGGCCAAAATCCGTTCACCCAGTTGGCCAAAATTCGTTCACCCAGTTGGCCAAAATTTGTTCACCCAGTTGGCGATAATTAGCAAACTCCGATTGCGTTCTATTCCGAATTATTTGAGGCAAAATTATAGAACCAATGAGAGGTGAAACCTGATTTGACAAACGATTGAATGAAAGAAGAAAATCTTGAAATTAAACCTCGAAGAGTTTTTTGAAACCAACGAAAATGCGGTCTATAGGTCAAATTGCAGGATGCGGCACCATTCAACCCCTTGTAAATACAGGCGATTCCGACGGTTGAAAGCTTTCAACCCCAAAATCGATGCTTAAAAGTCTTCTATAAGTCATTTTGCAGGATACAACATAGCTGTACCCCTTGTATGCACTAACTTTGCGCGAGTTTCAAAACTCAAAAAACAGTTAGTATGCACAAGAGTAAATGCCCCGTATGCGGATCTTCACACACAGTAAAGAATGGCAAGAGAAAAGGAAAACAAGTGTATAAATGTGCGGACTGTGGTTATCAGTTTCGCAATGACAGTTTGCCGGATGATTTTCATTTGTGGAAGTTATACCAAGACAACAAGCAAACGGTAAAAGAACTTGCGGAACAGTTTGATGTAAGTGAGTCCACCATCAAGCGCCATCTTCGAAACGTGTCAATAGAATGGGAGCAGCCATTGTTATCAGGAGGCGGTTTCGTCCACCTTGACGCGACATACTGGGGACGCAATTGGGGAATCATGCTTGCTCTTGATGACGCAACAGGCAACGTGCTTTACTTAGAGTTCATCAAGAACGAGACGAACGCAGACTACCAATCGGCAGTGCGAAGTATTGAAGAACGTGGCTATGAGATAAAAGGACTCATCATTGATGGGAAGCAGAGCTTGTTCGGCATCTTCAATGACTATAAGATTCAGATGTGCCAATTCCACATGAAGCAGATAATCAGACGCTATCTTACGTACCTTTTCACTTGTCAGATGGCAGCGTGTGAGGGAATGCCCAACACCAACAACAAGATCGAAGGGGTCTTTACGGATCTGAAGAAGAACCTGAACAACCATAGCGGCATGACGGAAGAGAATCGCAAGCGATTCATCTGTGGGTTTTTCTTGGCATTGATAAAACCACTTGCATAATGCAAAAAGGCGGACCAGACAGCATGTCCAATCCGCCATTGCATTTTGCAATTTGGTATATACGGTTCTATTCCTCACGGAGTTGCTCCCCAGCAGAGCCCCGCTACGCTTCAAACCGCAAGGCAAAGTTAGTGATTTTATTTATACGGCAAAGCGATAAAGGAGAAATCTTATCCTGCAATTTGACCTATAGCGACATACACAGACTAAAAAATCCTGCAATTTGACCTATACGCCACATCTTCCTTATTTATGTTGTTAAGAACAAATATGCCTTTTCATGTTTAGCGACTTGTTGCAAGTGCATTCCTCAACCACTTTGAAAATTTTTGCAAAGGTACGTAATTTTTGAATCTTTGAATTTTTGAATATTTGAATCTTTGAATCTTTGAATATTTGAATATTTGAATTTTTGAACCGGTATAAACGCGGGAAGCCCGACCCGTGTTCGGGTCAGGCTTCCGTGTATGGGGTGGCGACGACCTACTTTCCCACAGTCTTCTGCAGTATCA
>JAZRYG010000067.1:0-41867 GCA_045600605.1 Bacteroidales bacterium | reverse complement strand
GAGACACATTGTGAAACGAGCGTATCAGAAGCCGGAGGCGGAGATGATCGAGTTTGAGGACAGAGACATCATCTGCACGTCGGGCGGCTGGCCGGGTTATGGCTGGCAGGATGACAATCACGATCACACTGATCCGCCGGGAATCGGCGGGTGGAGACCGGACAAGCCGGGCAAAAAGAAGGGAGAGTATTGAAATGAAGAAGAGCGACAGAATGATAAACCGCCTCGGGTGGGAAAAGGTCGTTGAACGTGCAGATCGAGCGATGTACATCAAGGACAAGGAGGTCACGAAAGGCATATTCCACGAAATTGTCGTTGATATCACGATGGACAAGCGGGAGGCGCCGGGCATCGAGGCAGGCATGGTCAGGTTCATGAAGAGGTGGGTCGAATTCGGCGTACTGTGCTACGACAACGAACGGTTCAACGGCGACAACATGGACGAGTGCTACGAAAAACTGGAGCGTGCGGAGTGGGCGGCGATCCTTGTCAAAATGAGAGAGATGGAGAGGGCGTCCGGATGGAAAACGTCTCTCAGATGAGGAGGTGTCGAAGATGGCGACGAAGGTTTACATCGCGGGTAAGATCACGGGAGACTTGAAATACCGTGAGAAGTTCGCGGTGGTGGAGAACGCCCTGAGAAGAGACGGGCATATCGTGCTCAATCCGGCCGGGCTGCCGTACGGAATGAGCCGCGCAGACTATATGCGGATCTGTATTGCGATGATCGATCAGGCCAGCGTGGCCGTGTTTATGCCGGACTGGACGGAATCGGAGGGCGCGAAGGTTGAGCGCGCGTACTGCGAGTACGTCGGGAAAGAGATCGTGGAGCTGCCGGAGAGTGCAATTTGATGGGAGATATCATGAAGCTTATCAATGCAGAAGAATATGACAAGAAGCTTGAAGCGTTTCAGTTGAAGCTCATGGAAGAGGCTGCGCAGTATGGTGACAACAGCTATGCAAGAGACAAAAGACGGAAGCTGAAGGGCGTGGCGTACGCAAGGGCGATTCTGAGAAATATGGAATCTGTTGATGCAGAGCCTGTTGTTAGGTGCAAGGATTGCACACACGCCGAAGAACACTACAGCGAAACCATTTGGTGTTATCTTCGCGACTCTTGCGAGAATAGAGACGGGTTTTGCTACAGAGGGGAGAGGAGGGAGGAGGTCAAGAAGGATGAGATTGAAGCTGACCACCTTCGCAGAGAAATCCAAGCACAAGCCAATCCTTACGGAAAGCCAAGCATAGGTTATGATGATGGTTTAAAGGTATTACAGATAATCGACAGGCAGATAACAATACCAATACATGAGCATCCTGTAAAACATGGGCATTGGAAACAAGTCACAAGCGCAGACAGCAAGAACTGGGCAGTGCATGAATGCTCCGAGTGTGGGAATGAGGTCGATATGCCGATCGACTACCATGATCCGTTTTGTTTGTATTGCGGTGCGAGGATGGACGAGGTGACTGAATGAAAAGTGAGGGATCGCTGACGCCTGAACACTGCCGATGTGCCTTCTGCGCATGGTGTGCTCCGGGGTACAACGTATGTATCAAAGATGGAAACGTGCATCTTCCCTGCATGGACTGCGAAGATAATGACGGTTGTAAAAGCTGTTTTGTCAAAGGAACTTGGATGTGCAAACATAGAGGGAGGGTATAATATGAACTGCTTTTGCTGTGAAGAATGCGTAAATGGCCATTGTCCTAATGCACTGGATGAGATGGATAGAATGAGAGATGACGATGCTTATGCCGTTTATCATCTCGATAAGAAGTTGACTTGTGATAAGTGTTCATATCACACTGGTCGTTGCGAAGATTGTATTTTTGCAGAGACCACAATGTGCCCCAAGGAGAAAGAGAAGCTGAAGAAGCAGTATCCATATCTTAGAGATTTTTCGGAGTAAACGTTTATAGAGGAGGCCAACACATATGACGCTCGAACAGACTATCCAAGAGATGTATAACAAATACCCTGATCTTTTGTGAATGGCAAAGCGTTTCAGCACGATAAATGGACACTCAGGGATGAGTATCTACACAATCCCAACATTGCATACCGCTACAAGAATCATACACTACCGAGTTATACGACGGAGAATCGTGTTTGGGAGATATTATCAACGCCTGACGACGTTTACTACGAGATATCGGAGAGGCGTTGTCGCTGGTCTATATATCTTTGCGGATATTCGAGCTTCATGCCAATTTCAACCGAGTGGTCGGGATCAACTGGTACAGGCGGTGCGCGGATTTCGATTTCTGCGAGGAGCACGTGGAGACCAAGCGGCCGTATGCCGGAGACAGAGGGCCGCGGGACAAGCGGCCGGAGAATTACAGGATCAATTTTTTTGAAAATAAAGGAGAAGAAAATGGAAAACAGGAAGCTCAGAGTGTTCGTGTCGACGCCCATGAGAGGCTTGACGAAGGAGCAGATTGAGGCGTACCGCGACAAGCAGGTGAAGATCGCCGAGATCATGCTGGGTGAGGAGATCGAAGTGATTGACAGTTTTGTATCGGCGGAGCCGCCTGCGGCCGCGTGTGAAAGAGTGTGGTTTCTCGGAGAGAGCATCAAAAAGCTGGCCGGTGCGAACGTGCTGGTGACGCCAGCCTACGCCGTGACCCGAGAGTTCAACGGGTGCTGGATCGAGCGAATGGTCGCAGAGCACTACGGAATCCGCGTGATTGAGATGCCGAACCTTCCGGAGGATGAAATCATCATGCAAGAGGTGTATGCGCGGAAGAAGGCGGAGGCTCTGGCCGTCGGAGCGGAATGAGCGATAACTGGATAGAGAACGAGCTGGAGCTATTGCGGAAGCTGCAAGAGAAAGTGAACAGAGCCAGCTGGCTGATTGAGACGAGAAGCCCGCGAGGGACGATTCTCGGCGTGAGCAGAGAGGAAATTATCCTGCTGTGCAGGGGTATCAGCGAGTATGAATCTGCGCTGAAGCGAATGAAAAAGTGAAAGGAGGTGTGACGTATGAGACGCGTGAAGCGGAGAATCTGGTCAGGAAACGTGCTTGAGCAGGAGATTTATATCGCCTCCGAGGGCGGCGCCGCGATCAGAGCGAAGAAGCGGTTGCGTTTCCGGGACGAGGCCGAGCGGGCTGCGCACCGGGAGAAGCAGGCGCACCGCGAGTTTACTCGCTGGATGAACACAAACTTCTGCGAGCGCGATCTCTACGTCACACTGACCTTTGATGACAGCCACGAGGTGCACGAGTGGGACGAGGCGCGCAGGATCCGGGCGAATTTTGCACGGAGGCTGAAGCGGGCGTATCCGGACGCGGTTTTCTGCATCTTCATGGGCCGGGGGCAGTCGACGTCGAGAATCCATTTCCACGCCGTGATCGGCGGGATGGGGGTATCGGCGGCCGATGGCGAGCGGATTCTGATGGGGCTGTGGGGCATGGGCGCAGTCTGCCGCGTGGAGCAGCTGCGGGCGCGGAACATCCTTTACAACGGCGTGGCGGTCGGCCGCGATTACAGCGGACTTGCCGCATACCTGTGGCGCCACTGGACGCCTGAGCAGGGAGGCCATCACTGCTACAAAACGCGCAACGGCCGGGCCTGCGAGCGAGAGGACGCGGCCGAGTGCAGGACAAGCTACAGCCTTGCCCGTCTCCCGAAGGTGCCGCAGGCGCCGGAGGGGTACGAGTGGGTGCTGGCGGATCACGAGCAAACACGGTACGGGTATCAGTATTTCAAATGGGTGTTGTCTCCGGTGCCGAGGGCACCGGGCAGGCCGCGGAAGACTACATAATTATATGATTGCAAAAGCCGCAGAGGGAGGGGCTCGGGTAAGCCTCGTAAATGTGTAAGGTTTTAGCCCCAGAGGGGCGCACCATGTCCTCGGGCGGCGGAAAGGAAAACACAATGGAAAGAGAACAGATCCAGATGGGAGACGGTCCGTCCGTCCGATCCATCCCGAGGAGGCGCGCGCTGTCCTTCCGGGAGGCATACGAGCGCGCGTACCGGCAGATCGAGGCGGAGACGCTGATGCGGCCGGGAGAGGAGAGGCCTGCGGGCGTGCTGCACGTGATCCTGAAGATCATGGCGGACGCCTACAGCAAGGGCGGCAGCGTGGGAATCCAGATCGCCGGCGAGGTGCTGGCGGCGCGGGACGTGCAGGCTGTCTACGAAGAGCTGGGCGTGCGCGAGATCTACGAGCTGATCGGCCGCATGGAGGGCGCAGAGTGCGTCAACATGGCGGGGTATCTGCGGACGGCGCTTTACAACGCCGGACTTGAGGCGGGGCTGTGACCGCCGGATTTTGACGTGCTTACAATAGGAGAAGGCCACTTGCCGGGAAGGCGGGCGGCCTTTTTTTACGTGCAAAACAATTCACGCGGATTATAGACGGGAAGTCAATGAATGGTTACAAGGAACGGCTTAAAATCGGGGCCGTGATGTGGTATGGTGTAGAAAACGCAGGGAAGCGGACAGGAACCGCCGTGCGCGTCACGCGTACGGGAGAAAACCGGGGGAAGGAGGAGCCATGGCAGAGAGAGCAGAGCCATTCACGGCGGAGAACGCGGCTGAGAAGGGCCGAAAAGGCGGGAGAAAGTCAGGCGAGAGCCGACGGAAGAAGAAGGCGCTGCGGGAATGGGCCGAGGTGCTCCTGAACAGCCCGGTGACGGATCCGAAGATACTCAAGAAGTACGTGGGCATGGGTGTCATGCTCCCACTTGACGAGCATGGGAAGCCGGACGTGGATGCTTCGAAAGCGTCGAAACTGAAGATCAAAACGATTGACGGAAAGCTGGAGCTATCACACGGTGCGCTCGTGACGGCCGCGATGATCAAACTGGCGGAATCAGGAAGCGGAAAGGATGCGGTCGCAGCCTTTAACGCGTTGGCCTCGGTGACAGCCGGAGGTGAGGATCACGTGGACACATCAATGACAGGTGTCGTCGAGCTGCCTGCGCCGGACGTACCCGAGAGACCGCCGGAGGAGGATGAATGAGCACGCGCGTGATCTGGACGCCACAGCCACGGCAGGAGGTGTTCATGCGGACGTGGCACGACGAGGCTCTGTACGGTGGAGCGGCCGGAGGAGGAAAGTCTGACGCGCTTGTCATTGAAGCGCTGCGGCAGGTGGACAAGCCGTACTACAAGGGTCTGATCCTGAGAAAGACGTTCACGACGATGGGAGAGCTGGAGGACAAGACGCTCAACTACTATCCGCGTATTTTCCCCGGGTGCAGATACAACAAGTCGTCACACGAGTGGACGTTCCCGAGCGGTGCGAAAATCCGATTCGGGCATATGCAGCACACGTCATCCAAGCTGCAGTACCAAGGGCAGGCATTCGACTTCATCGCATTCGACGAGCTGACGCAGTTCCAGCGCGAGGAGTATATGTATATGCTATCACGAAACCGTTCAAACGGTCCCGGAATGAGATGCTATATGCGCGCAACGGGGAACCCCGGCGGCGTAGGGCACGGATGGGTCAAGGAGCGATTCATCACGGCGATCGAGCCGGGGAATACGATCTGGGAAAAGGTTGAGATCGAGCTGCCGGAGGGCGGAAAGCAGTCGATGTGGAAGTCGAGGATTTTCATCAAGTCATCGATCTTTGACAATCCGGCGCTGCTTCGGAATTCGCCATCGTATCTGGCGTCGCTGGCCGCGATGCCGTACGCCGAGCGGAGAGCGCTGCTGTATGGGGACTGGGATTCCTTTGAGGGTCAGGTCTTCATGGAGTGGAAAAACGATCCGGATCATTATCTCGACAGAAGGTGGACGCACGTGATCGAGCCGTTCGACATACCGGATCACTGGCCGGTGTACCGGTCATTTGACTGGGGCTACGCCAAGCCTTTTTCGGTCGGATGGTGGACGGTCGACGAGCACGGTGTGCTGTACCGGATCGGAGAGCTGTACGGGTGCGACGGCGCACCGGACGTGGGCGTCAAGTGGACGGTTGACAAGGTGATGAGCGAGATCTACCGCAATGAGCACGAGCATCCGTGGCTGCGAGGAAAGCACGTATACGGGATTGCGGATCCGGCCATATGGCAATCCAACGGAGGTCCTGCCATTGTTGAGACGGCCGAGCGGTACTACCTCGATTTCGAAAAGGGAGATCACGAGCGGCTGCCGGGACTTATGCAGATGCATTACAGGCTGGCCTTCGATGAGGAGGGCTACCCGATGATGTACGTGTTCAAAAACTGCGCGGCGTTTATACGCACGGTGCCGTCGCTGGTTTACAGCCAGCAGCACGTAGAGGACGTGGACACATCGCAGGAGGATCACGTTTATGACGAGGCACGCTACATGGCGATGAGCAGGCCGATTGAGGCACGTGCCAACGTACGGGACGACGGGTGGGAAGAAAATCCGGCGAACCTATTCCTCGACGCGGATAAAAATCTCATGGGACGAGTCAGGCGCGGCCTGATAGAGTCAAGATAGGAGCGGTTATGGACGGAATGTCACTTATGAACGAGCAGGCTTTGCCGGTTGTGGCACAGGCTATGCAGATGGCAATCACGGAGGCGGAGATCAAGACCGCGGAGGACAAGCGGCTGCAGTACGTATCAGAAAAGCAAGGATACGATGAGATGCTGCGCTCGAACCAGCGTTGGTATCAGCTGCGGCACTGGGGAGACATCAGACCGGGCAAGCCGCGGGGCGACGAGCCTCCGACAGAGCAGCCGGAGCTGGAGGCCAAGACGGGATGGCTGCTCAGATCCATTGATGCGCGGCACGCGGACGCAATGGACGGATTTCCGACCTGCAACATCCTCGCACGCGAGGAGATGGACGCGGTGGAGGCGAAGACGTTGTCATCCGTTGTGCCGGCGATCCTTGAGCAAAACCACTTCGAGGACGTATACGACGACCTGCAGACGAGGAAAATCCTCGACGGCACAGGCGTATACGGCGTCTTCTGGGACGGATCAGCGGACGCGGGTATCGGCGAGATTTCCATCCGGAGCGAGGACCTGCTGAATCTGGCGTGGGACTTCAACGTCCGCGACATTCAGGATTCCGAGAACCTTTTCTACTACCGCGAGCGGCCGATCGAATCGGTGCGTGCGGAATTTCCGCAGTTTGCGGAGCGGATCGTATCGCTGCCGATGCAGGAGGAATACGACGTGCCGGGCATCGCGAAGAACCGGTTCGGCATGGTGACGGTCGTCGACTGGTACTACAAGCGGATTGATACAGCGACCGGGAGACGGATCCTGCACCTCGCGAAGTACTGCATGGGCTGCCTGCTGTTTGCCTCCGAGAATTCGATGGACGAGGCCGGTATGCCGATGTATCCGAACGGATGGTACGAGCACGGAATGTATCCGTTCATCCTCGACGCGCAGCACAAGATGGCGGCGTCTCCACTGGGCATCGGCCTTGTGACGGTCGGAAAGACGATGCAGGAGTTCATCGACAGGGGCGACACGGCGTTTATGAAGTCGTTGCTATGGGCGAGTGAGCCGCGGTACCTTGCGAAGGACGGCTCGATCAACGAGCAGGAATTCCTCGACTTCAAGAAGCACATCGTGCACTACACGCAGAACAAGGACAGCATTGAGCAGATCGTGACGCAGCCGATCCCTGCGTCATTCATCAATATCTGGCAGGCGCAGATTGACGCGCTGCGAGAGACGACAGGGTCGAACGAGGTCTCGACCGGAGGAACCGTTTCCGGCGTGACGGCGGCTTCCGCGATCGCGGCCATGCAGGAGGCGGCCGGAAAGACGTCACGAGACACGAACCGCGGATCATACCGTGCGTTCCGGAAAGTGATCGAGATGGTGATCGAGCTCATGCGCCAGTTCTACGAGCTGCCGCACTACTACCGAGTGGCAGGGCAGGAATCCGTAATGGAGATGCTGGCCGCGATCTCGGCGTCGCCGGAGATCATGCCGGAGCTTGCGAAAAAGCTGAACGGAAGCGGAGAGCAGTACGCAGCGTACACGAACGCACGTCTGATGGCGCGCAAGGGGCCAGACGGCGTCTTCCGACGCCCGCTGTTCGACGTTCAGATCACGGCAGAGAAGGCGTCTCCGTACACGAAGATGGCCGCCAACGAGCTGGCGCTGTCCTTCTATCAGGGCGGGTTCTTCAATCCGGCCAACGGAGCGGCGTCTCTTGCGGCTCTTGAGATGATGGACTTTGACAGCAAGCAAAAGATGCAGAGGATCATCCTCCAGAATTACCTCGGATTTATGCAGGCGCAGGCGGCTGTGGCCGCGCAGGGCGGCGGTATGATCGAGGAGGACACGCAGGACGGAAAACCTGAGCAGGAGGCTCTCGGAGGTGACGGAGGCCGGGAGCCGGATCTCGTCACGAAGGCCAAGGAGAGAGCCGCGGCAACCACACAGGTATAAATATTTTGCAGGTGCCGGTTGATCCGGCGGGGTTGGGGAGGGCAAAAAAGGCGATATCCGTACCGACGGGTACGGCGCACAATAATGAGTCACGCCCCTCGCACAAAGGGCAGAAAGGAATCCACATGAAAAAAACTTTGATCGGGAAGCCGCAGGATCTCCTGCGTCTGATCGGCCTTCAGTTCTTCGCGGAGGGCGGATCGGCAGGCGGAGATGGCGGCACGGGCGCTTCGCCGGACGCCGCGGCGGCTGATGTCTCTGACGCAGGTCAGGGAGAAAACGTGCCCGAGGGCACGCAGGCAGCGGAGACGACCCCGGCGGAGGACCAGCCCGCCGAGGAAACAGAGACAAGAGCACAGCGGTACGAGCGGTTCCGGAAGGAGTTTGAGACCGAGCTGAAGCGTGACAGCGACGCATCCACGAAGAAAATCGTGGAGCGGCGTCTGAAGTCGCATAAGGCTCTTGCTGACAAGGTTGCGGAGCACTACGGCCTCGCGTCGAACGACTATGAGGCCATGATGAATGCGCTTGAAGGTGACAAGGATGCACTGAGAGAGCGCGCAGCAACCAACGGTCGGACGGAGGAGGATCAGCGGACCATCGAGCGCCTTGAGGCGAAAGAGCGCCAGAGAGAGCTGGAGGCGGAGGAAAACCGAAAGGTTGACGCATACCAGCGCATCATCAATCAGGCGAACGAATGCCGGGCAAAGTACCCGGACTTCTCACTTGAGGCGCTGGAGGCGGACACGCGCGGACGGGGCCTTCTGGCTTCCGGGCTGCTGTCCGTGACGGAGGTCTATGAGATGATCCACCGTGACGAGCTGGACGCACAGACGGCACAGACCGCCTCCGCGAAGACGGCGGAGAAGGTCATGGGCACCGTCCGTCAGAATCGGGCACGCCCATCTGAGGGCGGCATGAGCGCCGGTGCGGCGCCTGCCACGCAGATCACGTCCGATATGCTGACGCCGGACGTGATGAGTCAGATCGACCGATTCGTACACATTCACGGCTCTTGCTCTGAAGCCGATATGCTGGCCATCATAAACGCCGCAAGGCGTGGGAGGTAATCCCTCCCGGAAAGGAAAGCATGAAGCTCAAGCGTAAATTCGGCGGCCTGCAGTTCTTCGCAAACCAGCCGCTGAACGTCAATTCCAACGTCAACCACAACATCAACACTACCGGCGACAACACCGTCGGCACGAACGACCTGTCTCCCGCTATGCGTGTATACTATCACAAGAAGCTGCTTGAGAACGCATGGCCGGAGCTCGTTCACGGTCAGGCTGCTGAGAAGCAGAACATTCCTCCCAAGGGCGGCAAGACCATCAACTTCCGCAAGCTGAAGAGACTGCCCCGCGTTGAGACGCCCCTCGTCGAGGGTATCACGCCTGATGGCCAGAGCCTTGACATGACCTTCATCGAGGACACTGTCAAGCAGTGGGGCGGCTACATCCGCTACACCGATATGCTCGACCTGACCAACAGCGACGATCTGAAGAACGGCGCTGCCGAGCTGCTCGGCCATCAGGCGGGAGAAACCATCGATTTCATGGACCGAGAGGAGCTGCACAAGACCACCAACCTGTGGCTGGCTCCCTCGATCAACAACGGCGTTGAGACGGCTCTTACCTCCCGCGCACAGGTAGACGCCACCAGCCGACTGACCGTCAAAATGATCCAGAAGATCCGTACCTACTTCGTGCGCAACAACCTGAAGCCCATCAGCGGCAGCGACTTCCTCTGCATCATTCATCCAGACGTATCCTTGGATCTCAGGAGAGACCCCGAGTTCGTGGACTGGAACAAGGCTCAGTACGCCGACAAAATGTTCACCGGCGAGATCGGCCGCATTGACCGCGTGCGCTTTGTTGAGGCGCCTCTGGCCAAGATCTACAAAGGCAAGGATCTGTCCTCCACCTCCCGCACGCTGCTCGTGAACAACGCGAGCGGTTACACCGGCGCGATCAGCACCATCAAGTTTGACGGTGCGACCGTGGCGGTAAACGATCTGAAGGGCCGCATGATCCAGATCGGCAACGCGGTCGGTCTCGTCAAGAGCAACACCGCCACCGAGATCACGCTGGAGGCAGCCGTAAACTTCGGCACCGTGGCCGACAATGCCGTCATCTATCCGGGTGAGGGCGGCAAGCAGGGCGCTGCGATCTACGGCACCGTGTTCCTCGCCAAAGGCGGCTACGGCACGACCGAGATTGAGGGCGCCGGCCTTGAGATGATCGCCAAGCAGCTGGGCTCCTCCGGTACGCTGGACCCGCTGAACCAGAGAGCGACCATCGGCTGGAAGGCAATCCACACCACGCATATCCTCGATAACGCCGCCGTGGCGCTCGTGCTGTCCGGCTCGGACTACATGGATCTCGCGGACGTTGAGGCCAACTAATCAAAGACACAGATCCGCAGGGGGCAACCCCTGCGGACATCAGAAAGGAGCCAACAATGGCAAAGGATAAGAACGGATGGCCTGAAGTGTTCATCCACAAAGACAAGGGCGACAAGGATCCGTATTACCACTACGTGTTCAACGGCAAGCCCGGATTTATCAAAAAGGACGAGTGGGTGGCCGTGCCTCCCTACGTCTATGAGCTGATCGTCGGTGTTAATATGCAGACGAGGGAAGCGGATGCACGCATCGAGAAAATGCTGCAGGAAACCAGAGTGATGGAGGGCTGACCACCATCGTATGCCGCGCGCCGTGACTTGACCGACGCGCGGCATTTTCAGAAAGGAGACGACGCATGACAATCAACGAGGCGATTACAGAGGCGGACGAGATCTGTGCCAACAGCGTGCCGTCCTCGCAGAAGGTCCGCTGGCTGCGCAGAATCGATCAGCGGATCGTAAGCGAAATCTACGATAAATACGAAGGGATTAGAGTGAGAGCAAATGAAACAGACTACAACGAGGATACGCCGGGCAGCACGATTCTGGCTGTGCCTGATCCTTACAGCCACCTGTATCCTCTGTACATACAGCAGCAGATCGAGTATCAGAACGGAGAGCAGGAGCGTTACAACAACGCGACGGCTGTCTTTGAGCAGGCCCTTGACGAGTTCCGCGCCTACGTCAACAGGACCTTCCGACACAAGCAGGCTGTATTCTGCTACTACAGGTGATGACATGGAATACGGACAGAGACTGAACGTTATCCACAAGTCGCGCGACTTGGTGGAAACTTTTTACGGCATGAAAGACGCGCCCGGATGCGCGGAGAATCAGTTCTCCGCCATGCACGACATGACGCTGGACAGATTCCCGCACGTCTCGCCGCGTGAGAGAAGGCTGCTGGTAGAGCTGACAAGGACGGAGAACCGTCCGCGTGATACTGTCGTGGAGGATCCTGTCCTCGTTGAAACGACGGAGGAGGCTTACGAGGGCGAGCAGGTAGAAGGACCGGTCACGATCGACACAGAGGTGACGGTCAACAGCTATCCGGACCAGCGGCCTCTGATCAACGTCGGCACGAGCGGAATGGTGGACAATCCGGGCTACGGGTATCCGATCACGGAGACGGTGACGACGGAAACATATAAGACATACGAGTACAGCGAGGACTTGGTGAGCGGTGAGGTGATCCGAAAGGTATCGACGTACACGCGTGTGACGCGGACCTATACGGCGGTTGTGCGCGCGACGGATCCGCATTCGTTCAAATTCAACGGGGAGCACACATTCTTCATTGACCGGGATATGATCGGAGGCAGACCGTATTACAGGCCGGTGATGGACGGGGAGATGTTTTCAGACGTTGTATTCGACGGGAGTGAGCACGAGGTCGTGATGTACGGTGCGTACTTCGTGGTATTCCCGGAGATGTGGTACGTCAATTCGGTCAACCGCGACGAGCGGGGGTACGTCGGGGACACCATGCAGGCAACTGCGGTGTATCTGTCAGACGTAAACGGAAACGAGCTGGAGCAGATCCCGATCATTGGAGAATACTTCGAACCGAACAACGAGATGACGGACGACAACGGTGAGCCGCTGAAGCCGGGACAGCTGTGGCTGGCGGACGTGGGCGCAGGAAGCGTGATCTACAAGTGGAACGGCGCCGCGTGGGAGCCGGGCGTTTCCTATCTGACCATCGAGGTGGACGGGAACGCGAACCTGCTGGTCGTGGGCGACTACCTTGACATCACGGCGGAAGGTCACAAGATTATGTATGAGACAAACACGTTAGGACTGATCGGGCACGTGCAGGTACAGAACATAATACGGGAAGCCGGGCAGCCGACCAAGATCGTGATCAAGGGCATCACGAGAGCTTTGGAAGAGGGGGAAGTGATTGACCCGGAGTATCTGGAGCTGGGCGTATACGTGCCGCGCATGGACTGGGTTTTCGAGGCGGGCGGCCGGCTGTGGGCGTGCCGGTACGGCGAGCAGGTGAACGGAGAGTTCGTCAACGAGATTTTCTGCACCAAGGCGAGGTCATTCAGCCAGTGGCTGTGCTTCACGGGGGCGGCGGATGGCGGTCCGCTGGCGACGGACAGTTTCGTTTTCAACGTGAGCGAGGCCGGCGACTTCACCGGGGCGTGCCTATACAACGGTATGCCGACCTTCTTCAAAAAGGACGTGATGTACCGCGTATCCGGCACAACGTCGAGCGGTTTCTCCCTCTATTCGGACAGTGTGCCCGGTGTGCAGGCAGGCAGCGGGCTGAGCCTGTGCATCGGCGGCGGAATCCTTTACTACAAAGGATCGACGGGCGTATACGCGTACAGCGGATCGATGCCGGTGCGGATCTCGGACGATCTGGGCGCGCGGATCAAGAGAGACGCCGTAGGCGGCACATACGGCCGGAAGCTCGTGATGTTCATGAAGGAGCGAGACGAGCGGTGGATCTACGTATTCGACACGCTGATGAACGCATGGACGCGGGAGAGCGTGGACGAGGACGTCATCGGCATGACAGAGTTGGACGATATGCTGCTCGTGCAGACGGTGAGCGGTTTCTTCGGGCTGTCGTCGCACGAGGAAAAGATCCGAGAGTATCCCGGCATCTCCGTCAACGGCCTTGAGACCGCTGTCGAGTGGGAGGGCTGGACCGGGCTTATGGGCCTTGGCTCGACCGGGAAAAAGTACGTGTCAAGATTCGAGGTGCGATTCAGGCTGCCGGTCGGCTGTGTGATGGGCATTGACGTGGAATACGACACAAACGGAAAGCGGGAGCAGGTCCTGCGCGTTGACGGACGAGAGGGCATCGAGACGATGGAAGCAACCGTGCGGCTGCGCCGCTGTGATCACTTCCGCCTGCGTCTGTGGGGACGGGGCGAGTGCGAGATCATGACGATTTCCAAGGTTGTGGAAGGAGGGACTGCGAGAAATGGCTGACAGGATGCCGAGGCCGCCGCGGCTTGCCGGAGACGGATACGACGTCAAGCGGATACAGGACTATCTGGAAAAGCTGGCGGCCGCAATTGACCGGGCCCTGCGGGAGCAGGAGCTCAAGGGGAGGAATGTGAAAAATGGCAATTCTGAAAAACAAGGATAAGGATAAGATGCTCATGACGGACGCACCGACCACGTCGGACGCGGCGATGCGGATTGCGATGGGGCAGACGCAGGCCAAACAGAACGCTGCGGCCGCGGCACCGAGCATGACGATGAAGCCGGCGTCCGGCGTGAGTGGCGGGACGGTGAACAGGACGAATGCGGTTGTAAATCCGTCAGCCGGGACGCAGAGCCAGAACGCCGCGGCAGGGGCGCAGACGGCAGGAATGACGTGGGCGCAGAGGCAGGAGATGATCGCGCAGCAGATCGTTGACGGCAATATGCTCACACCGGGGATGGACGCTTACGGTGAGATGCGCGGCGCATGGGAGCGCCGCGCGACTGCCGACGGTCAGAACGCAGCAGAGCTTGCAAGACAGGGTGCCGGCGGATACGGAACGTCTTACGCTGCTATGATCGGCGAGCAGGCGCGTGACGCCTCCCTCGCGGCCCAGCAGAACGACTGGTACAATGAGGCGAAGGCCGCGTACCAGCAGCGCCAGCAGCTCCTGCAGAGCCAGTACGGCGTTGTGTCCGACATGGCTGACCGAGAGGCGGCCAGCGCGGCAGCGGCCGAGCAGGCCGCCAAGGAGGAGCAGGCCGCGGCAGACGCAGAGGCGGCAGACGCAGAGAACCGCGTGCGCGAGCTGTACGGGCAGGTGTCTCAGCTGTACGACGGGACAAACGAGCGCGTGGTCCGGTCTCAACTGGCCAACCTTGGATACACGCAGGACGAGATCAATCAGGCGATCGGTATGGTCAAAGGCGACATGGGCGCGGCAGCGGAGGATATGGCGGCGGGCGGCAGCTACGGAAACGGATCCGTATACGATCAGATGGCGCAGAGCGGAATCATCTCAGAGGAGCAGGCATCCGTAAACAAGGTCACAGAGGGAAGGAATTTCACGAAGGCCATGCAGACGGCTATGCAGGATCCTGCGACGGCAGCGTCGGCGCTCGGATTCAATGAAGAGGATGCGGAGGCCTATATGAACATGAACGCGGACGAGCGTGACGAATACCTCGCCAACATGGCCGGACAGGCCGTGCTCCGCGGCATCATTACGCCTTCGCAGTATGCGGACATTCTACGACCGGGTATAGCCGAGCAGGTCGGGAAACTGAAGGAAACGCTGGAGAAATCGAACAGCAGCTCACTGAATCTGAGGCCGAGCAACAACTATCTGAGAGACGTTTCAAACATTGTGTCCACGCTCATGCAGGACAGGGACGCCGGATACTTGGATCAGGAGCAGTACGAAAATCTTGTGACGCAGATCGCCAACGTGACGAAGTACACGAAGACGCTTTCCGGCATTACAGCCAACAAGGCAGGAACCGTGAATATGCTAAATGCAACGGGAGCGGACATGGATGCGGCTTTGGAGCTGATCAGACTGGATCCGGGAACCGGGGATAAAAAGGAAGGCGAGATCAGAAACTATCTTGCTGCTAAGTACAGGTGGTAAAAATGGGAAGCAGGTATAATATCGTTAAGGCAAAGGGGACGGCGGAGCAGACGCCGATCAAGAGCGCCGGATCACGGTACAACATCAACAACCGGAACGAGACGGTCGGGCAGAGGCTGAACGACTCAGTCAAGTACACGGCCGCGTCGCTGGGAGCGGGCATTGCAGGCGTGGGAGAAGGCATCAGCGACATTCTGAATGCGGTTGCAAGCATCGGAAGCGGTGGGGCTGACTACGCCAAGAAGGCATTCGCTCAGAACGACGTCGGAAACTGGATGGAGGGAATCCGTCAGGAGACGAGGCCGAACACAGCGGTCCAGTTTGCCGGTGACGTGGCGCAGGGTATCGGACAGTCGTCCGTGTTCCTGCTCGACGCTGTGATGCCGTACCTTGGCACCGGGCTGTTCTTCTCCGGCATCACCGGTCAGTCGATCGGAAACGCGGTGAACGAGACGGGAAACCTGTCGTGGCGAGAGGTCGGATACGGCATTGCGTCCGGTGCGCAGGAGGCGCTCGTGGAGAAGCTGATCGGTGCAGGCGGACAGGCCGCGAGCAATCTGATGTCCACGGTCACGAAGGGCGCGGTCCAAAAGACCATCGGGAAGCAGGCCGCGACGAGCGGTGCGCGGAACATACTCATCAACGTGGCGAAGGCTGCGGGCGGTGAGTTTGCCGAGGAGTTTACGGAGGAGTTTACAGACGTCGGCCTGAAGCGGCTGTTCAGGATCGATCCGGAGGCGCGGATCACGGCGGACACGTGGAAGCAGGCGCTGTATTCCGGCGCGGCCGGTGCGGTGTCCGGCGGTCTGATGGCGTCGCCCACGATCGTGGCCAACTACAAGGGAAACGAGCGGCGCGGACGCGCCATTGTGGATTCCGGCCGCACTGAGGCGTTGATCCGTCTGGCACGGTCAAGCGCGGAGACGGCCGGCGTATCGTTGGATCTCGGGAAAGCGCAGAAGGCGTACCGTGCGGAGCAGAACAAGGCTGACGCGTCGAGGACCGTTGGAGACAAGCTGCTGTCCGCATTCAACGAAGGACTGGCAGGCAAGGAGCGGCGGGAAACGGCCGAATTCCGCGATCAACTGGCGGCTGACCTTGAAACGTGGGACAGTCTCACGGATGAGCAGAAGGCATCTGCCGGGGGCATGGCCCTGCTCGGTCAGATCGAGGCGAACGTATCCTTCCATGACATCAACCTTGCGATAGACCGGACGTTCGACGAGCTGGCAGCCGGTAGCGATGAGGAGCTGGCGCCATTCCTCGCAGAGGTAAAGGAGCTGACGGGCAAGGAGTACACGGCTGCTGAATTCCGCGAGGACAAGGACGGCGTGGCGCGTCAGGTGGCTGCTGTCATGATCATGGAGGATATGCGCGCCCAGATCGACGAGCTGACGGCGGAGAACGTGCAGGAAGCAGAGACGGCCGAGAAGGCGCAGGAAGGCACGCAGACGGCAGAGACGGCGCAGACGGACGAGAAGACGACCGAGGCGGAAAAACAGGAGGAGGTGTCGTACCGTGTCAACGCGCGTGGTCGTATGCAGTCGACGGAGACAGGCAGAGGCATTCGGCTGAAAAAGGTTGCCACCAACGACGGGCAGCTGGTGATCGAGACGGAAGGCAACGAGAGGTATCCGTCCGAGACGCTGCGATCCGATCAGGTCGAGTGGTCGTCCGACAAGGTGGCTGCGGCTGTCCGGAGAGCGGAGGAGCTGAAGATGTACCCGTTGGAGGCGGAGCGGATGATCCGCGCCATCGAAAAGGGGACTGAGCTTGACGGGCGTGCCTTTGCGGAGGAGTATCATCTGAAGTATCTGGACGGCGTGTATGCCAAGGGCATCAGTCGGAGGGCGTCGAGGCTCGGGGAATACGTGGCGGCCGAGGCTTACATGATCGGTGAGGATAGAGCCAAGGCGTCGCTGCGGAAGAAGTCTGCCGAGAACGTGAGCGATGACGTGAAGGCAAAGGCGGCCGAGGTCAGACGGAAGGCGTCTGAAGCGGCTCTCTCGGAGCGCGTGATCCTGCCTGAAGGCATGACGTTCAATGACATCCGCGGGCAAGGGCGGAAGGCGGTCTTCAAGGCGGCCGACATCCTGAGCCGCGCGCTCGGCATTAAAATCGTATTCTACACGTCGTATCAGGAGACGAAGGATTCAGCGCGCATGATGCGGTCCGAGAGTGGTCAGGACGTGGCGGCGCCGAACGGATGGTTTGAGACGGGCACGAACGTGCTGCATCTCGATCTGAATGCAGGAAACGGTGCGGACGGTGCGGCCATCTTCACGATGGCACACGAGGCCGGGCATTGGATGATGGATAATGACGCAGCCGGATTCCGTGATCTCGGCGAATTTCTTTTCAACCACATTGAGGAGGATCCGGAGGATCTGATATCCGAGAGGCAGGCCTTCATGGAGGCCAATGGCCGTTTGAAGGGTATGAGCGCGGAGAGGAAGTATGCGGCGGCCTACGAGGACGTGGTGTGTGATCTTCTCTCCCCTGTTTTGAAGGACGGAAACACGCTGGAGATGCTGGCCTACGAGCATCAGGGGATTTTCTCGAAGCTGTGGAGCCACATCAAGAACATCATCAAAAACATCCGAGAGGCGCTAAAGAGCGCGGTCGGGCCGACGGAGATTTCCAGACTGGCTGACGGGCAGCTTAAGAATGCGATGTCCGGACTGGAGGAGCTGTTTGCGGCGGTGGCCGAAACGGCGGCAGACAATTACGCGGTCAAGGCTGTCAACCGACAGCTTTTGGAACAGGGTATCGCGGTGGACGAGGCGACAGATACGGCGATGTTCTCGGAGCGCGACATCCCGAAGAACGAGACGGAGATCAATCTGGCTGTGGATAGGCTGGTCAAGTCTCTCGGTGTGACGAGGGAGGAGGCGCGCAGATGGGTGGATCAGGAGCTGAGCACGGCGTCGCTGATCCTTGACCCGAAGTTCGGAATTCAGGAGGGCCGGGACTACTGGCTGCTTTCGCCGAACGGCGACAGAAGACGGTCGGCGGTGCAGAAGAACAGCGACTACCCGCAGGGCACGCTCGACTTCTCCAATATCTGCCGCAAGCGGCGCGACTATACGAAGATGATGCAGAGGCTGCAACGCGCGTTCCCGAAGCGTGTGTTCACGGCGGAGGATTATGCGCAGATCCGCGAGATCATGGTGGACGAAGGGGCGACCGTTGCGTGCGGTCTGTGCTTCGTGGAGGACCGACGTCAGAGTGAGGGCCTGATCGCACAGACTTTTATAAACGCGATGCAGGCATACCGCGCAGGGGACACGGTGTACCGCGACGAGCTGGCGGCCAAGCGGATCGCCGACGGAGACAAGACGGCCGAGAAGGATCTCATGAAGTCGTACAACGCGGGGCAGCAGAAGGCGCTTTCAGGCATGGACAAGGGTGATGCCTTCGTGCCTGATCTGAACGATCTGACCACGCACGACGGCATGAAGGAGCCGAGGAAGAACCACAAGAGCATCGCGGACGCGTGGGAGAAATTCAACAACGCCAGAGGCATGGCGTCCTCGCGTCTGCTGCAGAACGAATCCGAGTACCAGAGGCAGATCCTGAAGTACACGAAACAGCGTGTGGCACGGATCAACGCACTGGGCGGATTGAGAATCTACTCCTTCTCCGACTTTGAGGAGTTCCACATCGTCGATCTGATGCAGGCCATTCAGGACTGCGCGGCAGTGGGGCTCAAGATCCAGTGTTACACGAAGGTTCCTGCATTCGCGCGGATGCTGATGGATACGGGCGTCAAGGTCAACCGGTCGCTGATCCCGAAGGGGCGGCTCGGATACCATATGGAGGGAGGACGCGTGGTGCTCGATTACGACAACGTAGAGGGCATTGACACGACCGATCCCGATTACAAGTACGTGCCGGCGACGCACCGGGACGTCGGAAACATCCTCGTAGGCATCAACGACACGCAGATCAAAGCCGCGATGCTGGACCCGTTTATTCACTACATCATACCGTACCATACGTCGCAGACGATGAAGGTGCGGGAGATCAAGAAGATTGACGGATGGGTCAACTACAAGGACGAGCAGACGGACAAGAAGATCAAGGGCAACGATGACGGGAAGAAGAAGAAGGACCACGGCATCAACATTTACACGGACGTGCTGGAGGCGGCTGAGAAGGCCGGAGCGCCGATCCGGAACGAGAGGCAGTTCGTGGAGAAGTTCCTCGCGGTATGCGAGGAGAAGGGATACGTCCCGCGCTTCGAGCGGTTCTTGAAGAGGGACGCAGCCGGAAACTATCTGTACACAGAGGGCTACTACAAGCTGCTCCTTGACTTCAAACTATTCGATGAGCAGGGCAACATTATTCCGCAGAACGTGGTGCGGCCTGAGTTCGACGTGGACTTTATCCACACTGTGATGCAGCGGTACATCGACTCAACAGAGGCAAGCGACGCAAAGACCTTCAAGGACGAGAAGATCTACAAGCGGATCGTGGATGAGGTGGTGAATGAGAAGACAGGGGAGATGCCGATGGTGTCAGATATCGGGAAGTACCGGCTTTCTGACAGGGAGTACATGGAAGCCGTGAACAGCGGCGACATGGAGGCGGCGCAGGGGTTGGTGGATCAAGCGGCGAAAATAAGAGGGTTCAACTTTATAAGACAATCGACGCATCAACTGCGTGCAAACAAGGACGTTCCCTACATGATGTTCGTGGAGTCCGAGAAAAAGGACTCGGTGAGCGGATACGGCGATCACAGGTTTTACGCGCATGACAGAGGGGCTATTGATGTAGATGAAATTGCGGGAAAAATACGTGAAGCCTATAGGGATTACGCCGGCGAGGAATTGGACGACGAATCCCTAAATCCGCCGGATATCGTAATGTCGGCCGGGATATGGGACGACGCAAACTTTTTCCAGTATATGTGGGACAATATCTTTGAAGACATTTTCTACGAGAGCGGAGAGGTGCCTGCGGTTAGAACGCATGACGGTTTGGTCGTTCTCGGAGAAGACAATACGCGCGTGAAAAACGGCGACCCCGTGATGACAAGCGGCGGGAAGGTAATCCCTCTGTCGGAACGCTTCGATTCCGCGAACGATGACATCCGTTACTCCGATCGAGAAGAGGCTCCGTTCACCGAGCGCGAGTACATGGAAGCCGTCGATAAAAACGACACAGAAAAGGCCGAGGATCTTGTGAGAGAAGCGGCGAAGAGGGCCGGGTACGATTCTCCAAAATTATATCACGGAACGAAGGCATTCGGATTTACTTGGTTCGACCTTGAAAAGATGGACGACAAGCGCACCATCTTCCTGACGGACAATGACCTTGTGGCTGAATCTTACGCAGGAATCCTGAATAAGAGACCGGTAAGCGGCAAGCAGTTCGACCCGATGACCGCATCAGAAAAAGACGTTGTGAAAAAGTACAACGAAATCAGAGGAGCGCGGGACGACAAGGCGCAGATTCTTTCTCCTGAAGAAATAAAGAAAAAGAAGGAGGAATTGAAGGGAAGAATCCAGAAGAGCGTAGACGATGTATCGGTGCTTGCTCGGATTGCGAACAATAAAGAGGCAAAGGAGTATACAAACCTTTCAGAAGAAGATGCGTCAAACATCAATGCGCTCCAAATAGCGGCAAACGGCGTACTGAAAAATGCAGACGCGCAGTCGTTAAGGCAGGCAGACGGAATCATCAAGCAGATCATACAGAATGGAAGCAGTCAATTCGCGCAGGTCTATTCGATCTGGGTGAAGGGAGAGGGATTCGCAAATTCTATCAGGGAGCTTGCCAAACTGATGGAGGTTGAGAACACGTCGAAAACAGTCGTCGTGTTCAGTGGAACCGATTTCGTTATCTCGATGGATAAGCTGCGGCGGAACGTAGCAGATTACCTGAGCGACGAGGAAGACAGCGGTATCTACTCACTGTATGCGAAGACCGATAATCTTCTGAGGATTGATTGCGCTGAAAGAAACTGGGATGAGATCACGGTTCCGAAGGCATTGAAACAGTATTTCCCGAATGACGTAAAGGGACAATTACATACGACGAGGGAAATAGCGGAAGCCGCCAAGAAGGCCGGATACAACGGCGTTGTTTTTGAAGAGGTAACAGACATAGGAGATGACGGGTATGATTTCTATACAAGCGACGTGTACGCGATGTTTGATCCGAATTCTATCAAGTCGGCAGATCCGTTTACCTATGATGAAAACGGAAACGTAATACCACTCTCCGAGCGTTTCAACAGCGAGAGCAACGACATACGGTATTCAGATCAGGAGCCGGTGGCGGAACCAGACGCGGCTACGGAGCGGATCAACTTCAAGGAGAGATCCATCGGGACACGGTCAAGGCTGGCGGCAATCACAGAGGACATGGTGACGACAAAGGCGCAGAAGGAATTCATCGCCAATTACAGGTCGCATCTGGAGGAGGCTGCCAAGCTCGAGGCAAGGCTGAAGAAACTGGACGACGAACGGCGTAAGCGGTGGAAGACAGTACGAAAGCATGAAACAGAGGAGACGCTGCGAGAGCGGCGGTCGGTGAACAGCCTGATCCTTTTGGAGAACAGTCGAATCAGAAGGCTGGAGGGTACAAAGACCGCGATGCAGATTGTGGAGAACATCCAGTACAGGACAAGCGAGGCAGTGGAAGCCGCCAACAGACGTGCGGTCAAGGCCGATGAGAGGGCACGCGAGGGGCTGGACAGATACAAGCAGGGGCTGAAGACTGAGCGGGAGCGGTACGAAAATCGCCGCGAGGCGGACTTGGAGCGGTACAGGGACAGGCTGACAAAGGAGCGCGCACGGAACGAGGCATGGCGAGACACCTATGAAAAGGGAGAGGTCAAGCGCAAGACAAACAACGAGATCAAGAAGCTGACCGACCTCTTACTCCATCCGACACGAGACAAGAATATACCGGCCGTGCTGCAGCCGCAGGTGATGGAGGCGCTGTCCGCCATCAACACAGACGTGACGCAGGCCGAGATGCGGATGAAGAATCTCGATGACAAGATCGCAGCCGAGATGCAGAAGGATGCGCCTGATATGGATCAGATCGCAATCTGGGAGCGGGCACGAGCCAACATCGAGGAGCTGGGCAAGACCTACGATTCCAAAATGCAGGCCATCCAGATGGTTTTTGAAAAGATCAAGGCGGCCAAAAACGAGGAGATATCGAACGCGTACGATCCGGAGCTTGCCGAGCGGATCAACGAGATGGCAGCTGCCGTAAAGGGGCGCAGTCTAAACGATCTGACGCTGGACGAGCTCAAGGAGGTCAGAGAGGTCGTGACGATGGTCGCGCACCGGATTAACACCTACAAGGAAACGCTGGCAACGGAGAAGAAGGAACGAATTGCAGACCTCGGTCAGAGAGCGTCCGACGAGGTGCTGGCTGTAGGCGGTGAGCACAAAACCATACCATCTGCGCTGCACGAAATCTTCAGATTCCTCTGGACGCAGGCGAAGCCGATGCAGGCGTTCGAGATTGTCGGATCCAAGACACTCACGGAGCTTTTCGACAACGTGCTCAAGGGAGAGGACGTATGGGCGGTGGACAAGCAGGAGGCTGAGGACTACGCCAAGAGGATACGCGACAAATACGGATTTGACAAGTGGGATCTTGCCAAGACCTTCACCTGCCGGACGCAGCGAGGTGACGTGGAGATGTCGCTCAATCAGATCATGTCGCTGTATGCATACTCCAAGCGCAAGCAGGCCGTGGAGCACATGACAAAGGGCGGTTTCGTTCTGGACAACGAGATCAAAACGACAAAAAAGGTCAAGGGCGTGCCAGTTGAATTCGATGTCAACATACAGACGCCGTATGCGATCACACTGTCCGATTTCGTCGCCATTCAGAGAAACCTTACGGATGATCAGCGGGCATTTGTCGAAGATATGATGAAGTATCTTTCCTCCGACATGGCACGCAAAGGAAACGAGGTTTCCCGGAAGCTGTTCGGCGTGGATCTCTTTACAGAAGAAACGTACTTCCCAATCGTATCGGCCAAGCAATTCCTCGCGCAGGAGAACCGGGTCAAGGGTGATCCGCAGATCAAAAACAAAGGAATGACAAAGCAGATAAAGCCGGACGCCGGAAACCCGATTGTACTTTCAGACTTTACGAAGGTATGGTCGCGCCACGTGGAGGAGATGAGCCTGTATCACGGACTTGTGCTGCCGATGGAGGACATCGTCCGCGTGATGAATTGGTCCGATCCAATGGGAGAGGGCGTCAGGATGCGGCTCGACAACGCATACGGAAAGGAGGCGAGCGCGTATATCAGCCAGCTGCTCAAGGAGCTCAACGGCGGCCTGCAGTCGGATGCGAACACGTCGCTTTCCAACCGGATGCTGACCGGCTTCAAAAGAGGCGCGACAAGCGCGTCGCTGTCCGTCATCGTACAGCAGCCTACATCCATATTCCGGGCGATGGGCATGATAGAGCCACAGTATTTTAAGAGCGGTATGCTCAAGTCAATCCGCGAGCGGAACGCCTTGTGGGAAGAGCTCAAGCAGTGGGCGCCGGTCGCTCTGATCAAAGAGGCAGGATCCTTCGACGTGGATCTCGGTGCCAGCGATGAGACGAGGTACTTCGGCAAGGAGTACAGCACGTTCGGCGAGAAGGCAAAGGCTGTGATCAAGGATGCAGACTTCAGAAACGATCTGCTCGGCGCAGCGCCGGAGATCGCGGACCAGATCGCGTGGTGCTATATGTGGGAGGCGGCCAAGAACAAGATCGAGGCGGAGACCAATCTCAGGCGCGGGTCTGACGAATTCATGAAGGCGGCGTCCGATCTCTTCCAGCGCGTGATCCGAGAGACGCAGGTTTACGACTCCAGACTGACGCGGTCGCAGATGATGCGGTCCCGGGACTTCGGCGCGAAGCTCTTGACGACCTTCGCGGCAGAGCCGACGACCACGTTCAATATGCTGGCGCTGTCCGTCATCAAGGCGCTGAGAGGAGACAAGGAATACGCAAAACGCATGATAGGCGGTATCGCGGCTTCGATCATCGTCAACGCACTGGTGGTGTCTGCTGTGTATGCGGCACGCGACGACGACAAGGACAAGACCTACGGCGAAAAGTACGTTGGTGAGCTGATCCCGAACATCATCAGCAACGCGAACCCGCTGGAGATGCTGCCGATCGCGCGAGACGTTGTATCCCTGATTCAGGGATACGATGTTGAGCGTGCTGATATGTCGATGGTATCCGACGTAATCAAGGCGTTCCGCGGGCTGTCAAGTACGACAAAGACGCCGTACCGAAAGCTGGAGGACTTCGCAGGGGCGATCGCCAACATCTTCGGCGTGCCGGCAAGGAACGTCATGAGAGACGTGCGCGGCATGGTCAACACGGCGGTGTCTGTCGGATCCTCTGAGGAGGCGACGGCACTCGGGATGAAGTACGCGCTGCTGTCAGCCTTCGGAAAGGATCTGTCAAACGGTCAGCAGCTGTACGACGCGGCGGTAAAGGGAGACATGGCTCACTACAATCGAGTGCTGCGCCGGATCGGAGACGAATCAAAGGCACGGTCCGCCCTGCGGCAGGCGATGAGGCAGAACGACGAGCGGATTTCGCTGGCGGCGGAGGCTCGACTGTCCGGCAATGATCAGACGGCAATTCAACTGCAGAATCAGATCATGGCCGAGGGCCACTTCACGCAGGACGACATTATCGCAGCTATCAACGCTGAATACAATCTCATCAAGCGACAGGAGGAAAACAAATGAAACACGTTGACCTTTGGGTCACGCTGGACATGGGACGATCCGTCGATCAGGCGGTCGTCCGGGTCCCGCGGCTGGACAACTGGAGGCGGATCATGGTCCGCCTCCGCAACGGGGACGCGCCGTATGAGCTTCCGCCGAACGCGATGGCCTCGTGGTCACTCGACAGGCAGGGAGTCGCGCCGAATCTATCCGAGATCGCGGCGTCGGTGTCGACGCTGCGCATCGGGGACGATACCGAGCAGATCATCGTGCTGCAGTGGTCGGACGAGTGGACGAGGATCAGCGGCGGATTCCGTGCGATTCTGCACCTGATAGGGTCAGACGGGGAGGACCTGTGGTCGCCGACCTTTGCATTTATCGTGACAGAATCACCGTACGACGACGCAGTCGTACGCCAGTCGCCGCAGTTTACGGCGCTGGTGGAGGCGAGGCGCGGATTCGATGCCAAGGTGGAGGAGATGCGACAGTTCCGCGAGGACGTCAACGAGCGGTTCGACACGGACGAGGCTGCGTTCGACGCATACAAGGAAGCCGTCAACGACAGGTTTGCCTCGCTGGATCTGTCCGACGACCGACCGGTGGACATGAATTCCGGGACCGCGGACGTGAGAGGCGTCATACGTGCCTTAGTGGCGTACTGCCTGCAGCACACGGTATACCCGACGCAGGCGGAGGCCGTGGAGGCCGGGCGGCTGCGAGACGCGGCTGCGGCGTACCTGTCCGGCGGCCGCTGGCTGGAGGGAGCGGCCTATCACGTGGGTGAGGTGGTGCCGCCTTCTCCGCCGGTGGATCCGACGGGCTGGGAGATTGACGGAACGGGTGACTGGATTGTCATCTCGGCCGTGCCTGCGTCGGCAATCAATGCGGCGGGCGACTATATTGTGATCGGAGGATGAGGAGAAAATGGCAATCATTTTGAACGGATCGACGTACAATAACAAGAAGGGTCTGATGCTCGGCGGTGAGTTCTACACCAAGATCAGACTGGCGGTTTCCCTTTCAGGCGCGGCACCGGCCGCGGGCACGGCGTTCTCGGCGGTGAGCCTTACCGTGCGCGCGGAGCTGCCGGACGTGGGTATCACCGGCGCGGCGGCAGCCGCGGTGACGGGCTACACCAGAGCGGCCGGGACCGTTGCCGAGGGGAGCAACACCATCACGGTGAGCTGGAACGGAATCAGCGGAAGCGTGACGTTCAACGCGAGCGGAACGAGCGGCGGAGGCGGCGGTGAGATCGTGCCGGAGCCGGGTGAGCTTGCCTCGATCATGAACGAGCAGATCACGGCGGGCGCCTTCAAGAACATCGGGAAGACGCTGGCGCTGGCTGACACGGGCAAGAATTACACGATCGTGTGTGTGCCGGAGAATCCGAGCGGTGTGATCGCCGGGTCGCTGGTGGAGCTGGTGAACGCAGAGAGCGAGATCATCGCGTGCACGATGAGTGTGAAAGGCGAGTACAATTTCAAGGTAAACTACGACAGATCGGAGGGGACGAATCCGGCGCTGACGGCAAAGGCGGACGCAGGAAAATTCACGAACGGAGCCGGGACGGCACCGGCGTTCTTCTTCTGGGAGCTGCCGCAGGCCGAGGTGATGGCGGGCGCATCGTACAGCGGGACGATGTGGAAGCTGCACGCCTATGCGGCTGACGGGGCTGAGATTGAGCTGACCGAGGTGCCAGGAACGAACAACACGAGCTACGCATGGCTGGCGGCGGACAAGTACCCGAACGGATACACGAATCCGAGCCGGATTCTGTCGCTCAATTTTGCGGCTCGGTATCTCGTGTTTGAGAAGATTCTGAGCGCAGAGGAGCGCGCGGCTGTGGTGGCTGCCGTCACGTATGGGAACGGGGGCGGCATCTGATGCCTGAGAAACGACTGGGGCAGGGATTCCCGGCGGCGTGGCCGACCGGAAAGACCAAGTTTTTCACACTGACGATGGACGACCTGTCCTCGCAGGCGCTTACGTTCCTTGACGAGCTGGAGGCACTCGGGTGCCGTGCGGCGTTCGGATTTGGCATGAGCTACCTCGACGAGAGCGTCGGAGACGATCAGATCAAGGCGCGGGCGATCTCCTTCCGGCAGGTGCAGCTGATCCAGCAGCGGGGACACGAGATTGCGTACCACGGGTACATCCATCCGGACCTGCCGCTGTCCAACAGGGACACGATCGACGAGGACAGGGCGCTGTACGACGCGAGGCTTGCCGCGCTGAACGGGGAGCACACGGAGCTGCCGCCGGTGCGGGTGTACGGCTACATGGGACCGAACAACATCCAGATCTATCCGACGCAGTTTTCCGACTTCTGGTGGGCGCGCCCGGCCGGGAACAGCTACAGCTACGGCGGCGGCGTGTACACGACAGACTACGGCCTTTTGGACAACACGTGGATCGACAACATCACGCAGGCGCAGGTGGACAGCATCGTGGCGACGGCGCAGGGCCTTGCCGCGGGGCAGTGGATTAACCTGTCGGTGCACACGCACACAGCGGCCGAGGCCGGCAACTGGGCGCTGATCAGTCAGCTGCTCACGAGGCTGCAGGCGGACGCGGAGATGGTGTGCTGCACGCCGGTGCGGGCGCTGAGGCGGACGGTGTTCTCAACGGGCAACATCGGGTCGCGGACGACCTTGCACGTGGTGGCGAAGCTGCATGGACTGATCGCGTCGTATGGCGGCGTGCTGTACAACTGGGACGCGTCCGGAGACGGCGGCTGGGATATCGTGAGCGAGACCGGCGTACGGTACCAGTACGGTGTGCCTGTCGGCGGGGCTGACGAGGGGCGGATCGTGTTTTACGGAGATTCGATCACGTGCTCGGCCTCCGGGTGGGGCTATCAGGAGCTGGTAAACGGAAACCGCGTGCAGGTGGAGACGGCGTATGACTACCCGGCGCAGCTGGCGAAGTTGTTCGGGCGGCGGACGGCCATTGCGGCCTACGCGGGCCAGCCGGACGACGCGGAATTCGACAACATCTGGCTGAACTTCGGAGAGAGCGGTGCGAACAGCCGGAACATCAGCTACATGATGACTGGGCACGGCACGAGCAACGTGGGGCGGCGGGATTTCCTGCCGTACATTAACAGCGTGCGCGCAGTGTGCCTGCTCGCGGGGTACAACGACCACAATATGTCGGACGCGTTATCATTCGCGGCGGCGGTGCCGGAGGCGACATTTGACAGGAGCCGGTACGACTGTGCGATTGCGGCGCTGATGGCCGGAGGCGCGGTGACGGTCGGTGGGACGGTGATCTCCGACGAGGCGGCGTACTACGCGCGATTCTCGGAGCGGACGACGGGGCAGCTGGCGTTTATGTGCGAGTGGGCACACGCGCACGCGCCGGGGGTGCCGATCATCCTCTTGACGATGTACACCGGGATGACGATCAGCCCGAATTACGGGCGGTATGCGACAGAGTCGGCGCTGAACGTGGCGGCGAACCTGCCGTATGTGACGGTGGCGCGGTTGGACAGCCTGTCACTCGGAGACGCGGAGCGGCTCGACGGACTGCATCCGAATCTTGCGGGCGCGCAAAAAATCGCGCAGGAGATATACGCGACGGTGGCGGAGGCGGCCTTTGGTGAGGGGCAGCCGGACGTGCCGGTTGAGCCGGATCCGCCTCTGCCGCCGGTGACCGGCGACGGGGTGCTCTATCTGATCGGCGGAGCGGAGCTGCGGCTGTCGGAGGTGTTCGGAATCGCTGGCGGTACTTATCGGTCCGTGTGGCGGATCGGAGGGACGGAGGAGATACGGCTGTGGACAGAGCCGGTGGAGCCTGACGTGGACGACACGGCCTTGCTGGGCGTGGGTGTGCTCGGTACGATGATTCTTGGAAAGGCCAGTTAAGGAGGTATATATGGCTTACACAAAGAGAAATTTTGCGGACGGGAACGTGCTGCACGCGGCCGACCTGAACGCGATGGATGATCAGATCGCCGCGAACGAGAATGTGGCCGGAGCGGTGGCGGCTGTCGCGGCTGCGGCTGCCGCGGCGGCCGAGGGCGCGGTGCAGAAGAAGACGGACGAGGGCTCGCACGTATACGGGCACAACGGCGATCATGAGACGGAATACCCGGTTGACGTTTCGCCAAACGCGAGCACGATTCCGTACCGGACGACGGGCGGGCGTGTGAAGGTAGGAACGCCGACCGAGGACAATGACGCGACGACCAAAAAATACGTTGACGACGCTTTGGCCGAGGTCGGCGGCAGCTCGGACATCGCGCACGAGACGTGGACGCTGGGGATGGCTGACGGCACGGAGATCACGAAGGAGGTCTGCGTATGGGCGGGGGCTTGATCGACGCGCTGGACATCACGGTTCCGGAGGGCGTGGTTGACCACATCGACGACGCGGGCGGCCGGAGAATTTGGGAGCGTTGCGAGCTGCGCGGTTTGGCGTTTGACGGCGAGGTAGCGGCGAAGGGCGGGGTAAGGCGCGGGTGCGTGACGATGGTGGGCGGCAAGACGTTTCGCTACAATCAGTATGCAGAGCATACGGCCAGTATGAACCGGTTAGGCTCTACCGTAAGTCTTGAGGACGATGGACGATATGTTACAACCACGATTACGTCAAAAAGCTCCGCAAACGGTATCAGACCGACAACGATGTTTGGTGTAGTTCCAAATCATGTATATATCTGTGCCGTGCGAGTTCTGTATCAAACCGATTTGCCAAAAGCCTATTTACGATTCGGGTATAGTGGGACACACATCACCCTAAACAGCACTGTAACAATCGGTTCGTGGAACACTGTGATAAGCAGAATCAAAACTGTAGGAAGCCCGGCTGCAAGCTATCTGTATATTTATTTATCAGCCGTCCAAAACACCCAAGACGAGGCACTGAAAGAAGGAGATAAGGTTATTTTCGACAAACAATACTTCAATGTTTTTGATCTAACAGAAACCTTCGGAGCAGGTTCCGAACCCGCGACCGTTGACGCCGCCATTGCCGCCTATAAACTGCTTGGAATCGACATCACGCAGCCGCAGGAGTATGATCCCGGTAGTATTAAGCATGCAAGCGTGGAGAGTGTGGTGACGAGGGGGGGGAATCTCCTCGACAATTTCACAAACTATGCCGATGTATTTGGTGCTACTGTCACCAAAGTTGGAGATTCTTTACACATAACTGGTACAGCATCGGAAAGTAGATCGAGCATTCGTGCGAGATTCTACTATGTAGATGAGAGCGAATTCAAGGAAACGCTTAACTATGGCGTTTTTTATAACGGCAGTCTGCGTTCTTGCGATGCCGAATATGTCAGCGGAAAATACTACATGATTGCATCCATCTCTCTTTCATCGGTAGAATGGGTTAGCGCAAAACCAATAGATTTTTATCTGTACCCCGTTGCATGGGAGGGTTCCGCCCCGACAGCATACACGCCATACCGCGCCCCAATCACGCGGCCGATCCCGGATGCAGTCAAGGCGTTGCCGGGGTATGGGTGGTCTGCGGGAACGGCGTACAATCATATCGAGAGGACGGATACGGGGTGGCAGTATGTGCAGGAGGTGGGAGAAGCCGACCTTGGCGATCTTACATACACGAGAGTGACCAGTGGAACAAATCCGTACTACCGATTTGAGGTGGCAGGACGAAAAACAGGTACTGATGTGCTGCAATCCGTGTACAACGGCGTAAGATTTGCGTCATTGTCTGCGTTTTCGGGAAATCCGAGCGGAACACTCGGAGCATCAACATCAAACCAGTATCTCGCAATAAGGGACGACAATTACGACACCGCAAACGCGCTGAAAGCAGCACTGAGCGGTAAAAAGTGCTACTACGAACTTGATGCGCCAGTCATCACCGACATCACCGACATGATGACCGACTTCGACTGGGAACACATGGCCGAGGGCGACAGGTACGAGATCGTTGAACCGAGCGGCATACAGGTGCCGGGCGAGGCGGCGTATTTCGTGCGGTACGGGACTGCGGCGTGGGCGAGTACGCCGTCGCTGGACGACGGGGACGAATTCGGGCTGGCGATGGCGAGTGCCCGAGAAGAGGATGGAATGATCGGCGTGGAGCCGGAAAATATGGAGGAGGAATGAAAATGAAAATCGGAGCAAAAGAGTTTAGCGAGCGCGCAGAGCAGATGGTCTTTGACTATGCTGTCGAGCACATGGACGTGACGGACGTGATCCCGGATTTTGAGGTTTTCACGGTCTGGCAGTGCTACATCCTCGGCAGCATCAAGGCGCTGATCAGCACCACGCTGACCGACGGGATGTATTACGAGGTCACGTACAACGGCGCAAAAAATGAGTTTTATCTGGACGCGTACAAAAAGTTTGAAAATCGCAGGATTAGATGCGGGGAGGGGGACGAATGAGACTGATCATTTTCCAAAGGGAGGCCATCGCGCTGTACGACGGCGATGACGAGCTGAACGTGGACGGGGGTCAGACCGGGCACTTCTGCATTGAGGGTATCGACTATCCGGACAACGTGGTGCCGTACAATCAGGAGCGAATAGTCGGAAAACCGCGCGTGTCGTTCGTTACGGATGACGGAAAGCGACATCTGATCATCGGTGCCGTGCAGGAATTCAATCCGCTTAAGATGATGTGGACGATCAGATCTGAAATCGACTGGAAGGAATTCGCCATCCGGGAACGGCTGGCGCGCGAGGAAATCGACGAGCAGATAGTCGACATCTGGGGAAGAATCAGAAAGCTGGAGAGCCGTGAGCATTACGACGACTTCGGCGGCATTTTCAATAACGAGGAGGAATGAAAAATGAAAAGAGCTTTTGCTATCCTGATCGCGCTGGTGATTATCGGCGCGTTGATCCTGCCCGGCTATGCGGCAGAGGCAGAAAACACGGACGAGACCGTTTACACGGAGGGCGTTGAGAGCGGCGTCGTTCAGGACTACAGCGACGTCATGGCGGAGATCCGCGACATTGATCCGGACAAGTACGACGCGATCGAGAAGTACGTTGCATCCATCACGGGTAAACTCAAGGAATCGAACATCGGATTCTTCGAGCGCGTTGCAAACTGGGGTGACAGCCATCAGGCGACGATCATGATCGTGCTGTTCGGCCTGTACGTGCTGGCCGCCATGATCGCAGAGAAGATCATCAAGCGGGGCATAGGCCTAAAGGTTCAGAGGGCGATGACAGGTGCAGAGACTGCCAACAATAATGCAGTGGAGCAGTATGAGCGGTCAAAGAAGGAGCTTGACGAAGAGAGAGCTGCCTTCAAGGCGTACATGGACGATCAGAAGGCCCAGATTCGTGAGGAGCTAAGGAAGGCGACGGACGCCACTGTGGAGGCGTCGCGCGAGGCTGTCAGCGTGTGCCGGTCCTGCGTGGAGCAAGTCAAGGAAACCGTCAACGCGGACGACGACAGATGGAAGAAGAACGTGGCGGTCGGTGTGGCGGTCACAGAGGTGGTCGCCGACATCGCCAAGGAGCTGCGGATCCCTGACAGACGAAAGGACGAAATCTCGGCCGAGGTCGAGCGCATGAGAAAGGCGGTCAATGATGGTGTGGTGGAACAGAATACCTCCGAGGTATAAGTACATCGCGTTCCGGACGTTGGCATTCATAGCAGCAGTCGCTTTCCCGGCGGCTGCTGCCATCGAGACTTTCGGTGCGGTCCGGAAGGTGGAGGCGGCAACGGTCGAGGTGCAGGAGGGGTATGTGATTGGCCTCGGCGCGATCATAGCCCTTGCGGCCTTCGCGCTGGTATTCTACAAGCAGGTGATCGCCACAATGAAAAAATACATGGGGCTGCCGATGGTGGTGGCACCGGCAATCGTGTGGGTAATCATGTTCGGGCTTGAAAAGGCCGCGGATCTGATTCCGGGCCTGAAGGTGGTCGCGTTCTGGTGGACTGTAGGAGGTCTGGCCGGGTGGGGACTGACCGCGCTCGGATGCGTGGTAAGCGGCATAAAACTGCCGGAAAAGAAGGAGGACAAGAACAATGGCGGAGCTAATATCCCTGCCGACGCAGGAGAGCCTGAAGCAGAAGGCAATTAACCGGATATACTCACTCGTTGCGGTGGCGCTCGCCGGGTTGTACGTGCTGTCGGCGATGTTTGCGTTTACGGAAAAAAAACTGGATTCGGTACCGGCGATCGCGGGATCATTCATCGCGTCGCTGGTGCTGGGGCAGAGCATCCGGAACCTGTTGCGCATTCAGGGCGTGCAGGATGGGCGCAGGACAAAGCCGGTGGAGGACGCTGAGGAGCGCCACCGGCGGCTGGCGTCACGTCTGATCCGGAAGGTGAATGAGGTGGAGACGTGGTGCATCCGGAAAAACGAGGAGAACCTGCTGCGGCAGAGAGAGCGGATTCTCGCTTCAGCCGGAATGCAGTACGAGGACTATTTCGACGAGGATGGGAGACCGCGGGCTGTGACGTTCGCATACGAAAAAGTAAAGGGGGCGTGGCGGATCTGGGAGCGGTCCGGTATCAAAAGCAGAGCAAGAATCATCAACGAGGTCGAGAGAAAAAAAGAGAAGGCCTTCAGGCGGGCGTGCCGTCTGAGGCCTACTGAGCTATCGTCCGCGCTGCTGATCGGATCCACGCAGACAGAGGACACATACCACCTCGGACGAACGGAGCGTGCGTACCTGACGCAGGAGCTGACGAGCGGTCTTGTGGCGACCATAGGGATCGCAGCGGGAACGACGTATTTCGGAATCGATCTCATAAAAGACTTTGACTTCGCAAAACTGACAATGATGGCCGGGCAGGTGATCATATACCTGTCGATGGGATTCGTGGCGATGAGGCAGGCTTACTCGTTTGCGACCGGAGAGTACAAGGAGAGAGTCGACAAGCAGTCTGATCTGATGGAGCTCTTCTTCGAGGAAAACGAAAAAGAGAAAGAAAAGGCGGCGTGACGTTTCGCATTTTCGTTTCGCATTTTGACACAATAGGCTGTGAAAACACACAAAATACTGTGAAAGAACGCAAAATTTGAAAGCGAAAAAATCCTTATGCGACAATAGAAAATTGAAAAAACCTTGCAGTGCAAGGGTTTTTCATTTGGTGGAGGTGAGGGGAGTCGAACCCCTGTTGACATTCAAAAAAGTATTGATGCGCAAGGATAATAAATTTCGTTTCGCATTTTCATTTCGCATTTCGGGTGTCATGGTAAAAGCGGTCGAGGTCGTTGTTTATTTGGCGGACCTTCGTTTCCATAGGGTGTCCGTAGACGGTTTGGATCATATGATCGGAGTTGTGGCCGAGGTAGAATTCGATGTACTCGCGCGGCTCGTCGAGGCGCAGCATGACGGACGTGAAGTAATGCCGCAATGAATGGAAATTGAAATTACGGCCGCAGACGTGATTAACGAGGATGCGGAAGCGGTGGTCAACGATAGAGGGACGGACGCAGAGGTATTCGCCGCCGGCCGGATCTTTGTCAAGGTATTTTTGGACGTATTTCCAGACGTAATCGTACACGGGCAGGAGGCGTGTGGATTCGGTGGTCTTGGTGGGCTTTTCAATCCACTGCTTATTGTCGTACACGAGCGCACGATGGACGTGGATGGTGCGGCGGTCCGGATCGATATCAGACAAACGGAGGGCGCAGATCTCTGAGCGGCGCAGGCCGCAGAGAGCGGCGAGGACAACAGGTAATTCTAAGTCGGTATCCTTGGCGGCTTCAATCAAGGCGAGGACCTGATGCTCGGTCGGGATTTCCGTTGTATGGTGTTCCTTCTGCGGAAGGGTCAGGCGGTAACGAAAGTCGGGACGATAGGCGTTCAGGACGGCCGCAAGAAGGCCGGTGGAGTTACGGACGGTTTTGGGGGAGAGACGGGAGGCGTCGGCGTTCACGGCCTTCTGGATGGCTTCCTGCGTCAACGTGTGGATATCAGCGGACATGATGGACTGCAGTTGGCATCTGGCGATCTTATCGTAGCTGACGATGGTCGTGGGGGAGAGGACGGTACGGCGGGCGTCTATGTATTTGGAGATCGCTTGCGACAACGGCAGCTTAGTCGGGATCTGGATCTCGTCGTGGATCTTTTTATCGTACTTATAGCTGGTGGCCTGACGTATGAGGGATGACAGATCAGGATCCGTAAACGAGACGTAGATGCGTTTCCCGGTTTCGTCCTTATGGCTGTATACCTTCACGTGGTAGCTACCGCTGGGAAGCTGCTCGATTTTTGGAAGCTTGACGGTCTTTTTCTTTGGCATGATTAATCCTCCATGATTTCTTTGAATCTATCCATATAGATGCTATATACGCTTTGCGCGTCGCGGACAAGTTCACTGAAGGAATCGAGCTCGCACTGGTCGCGCTCGATGTCCTGACAGTTATCGTAGTCGTACACGCAGGATGGGAAAAATAGAATGTCACACAGAGCGTAAAAGACGGAATACACAGGGAGCTTCTCCTCCTCGGTCAGCGGATCCGTAGACCAAAAGCGGCGGGGGGTGCAGTCGAAACCGATGCGCTTGCTATAGAAGGCTGCGCGGACGGGAAACAGCGGCTTGATATCATCGTACTTATTGTGGAGAGTGGCTTGGAAGATCATGTCAAAGCATGAGGATACAAGGTCGCGCTTGCCGTATCCTTCTGCGACGCGGCAGTAGAAAAAGTGCATGAAGGCCAGTATCTCGGATCGGCATACGTCGTTCTTCTCAAAGGACAGGATGTCGAGCAAATCACTATACTGCTGGAAGAAGACGTCGAACAGGCGGTACATGACGGACTGGCCGGGCTTGTTAGGATCGGCACCTTTTACAAATTCGCTGAGCGGGATGCCGTTTGATGCGTCTGCGGTTGAGTTTTTGACGGGAGCGGTGCGGGTCACCGGACGCTGCATCTGATCTCGCTTTTTGGATCCGGATGAGTATCCGAGGTCGAAAACCTTAAAGAATGCAAGGAACACGAGGGGGATGCCGAAGCAGAGAATGGCGACAATGACGGGATCCATGATTTACCTCCGAAAAAATTTTGATAGAGTCGACAAAAAAATAATTGAAATTTGCAACAAAAAGGTGTATAATAGGGGCATCACGCAGAAAGGAGGGGACCGGTATGGACGAAGAAGAATACACACGGATGCTGGCAAAACTGAGCAGTGGTGATCTTGCAGATGAAGAATTACTGCTGGTCCTCGATCTTGTCAGACGGCTGAAGCCGCCGGACAAGAGTTCATCCGAATAACGCGCAAACAGGGCCGCCCTTCGGGGCGGTCTTATTTTTTCATTTTCAGAAAGTCGATGAAGTCGCAGACCTGTCTCAGCTGCTCGGCCGTCAGGCCTTTGGCCTCCTCGCGGATCTGCGCGATGATCGGATTCTCCGCGACCGGCTTCGCAGGCTCGGAGGTGGATTCAGTGAAGACGGTGACGGGCACGGCGAAGTAATCAGCTATGCGTTGGAGCGTTGTGGAACGGGGGACACTGCCGTTTTTCCAGCCGGTAACGGATGCGGAAGTGATACCGATCTTTTCGGCAACAGCGTTTGGAGCGATGTTGTGCTCGTTGCACAGACGTACATAGGTGGACCAAAATGAAGTGGGCATACGGAAACCTCGCTTTTAATATATTAAAATTCTCGGAAATGTAAGTTGTGCGACTTGCACTATTTAGAAATCTAACTTTGTGAGAACCTACAAAGTTAAGAAATCTTACCAAAATGCCTTGACAATTTAGAAATCTCGGTTTATAATGATGACGCACAGGATGCAACACGCCATTGGATCTTGGCTCTTACTCATCGGACCCCGGCGCCGGAAGGCTGACCGGGATTCGATTACCCTTCGTTGGGTGAAAAATAACGCACTATAATATAGTATAAGAAGAGAACCGCCGAGACCGGCGGGCAGACTATGGTGAGATTGGAACCCTCGCGTATAGTGTACCACAAACGGCGTGATTTGTCAACTGTGAAAAACGAGAAAAATGAGAAATACGAGGAGGAGCAAATGACTGATGACAAGAGAATCATTTGAGATGCGGATGGTGATCACCGACAGATCGCAGAAGGAGCTGCGCGAGTGCGTACGGGAGCGCGGGATCGTCAATCCGACAGCAAACGAGGTAACGGCGACGAAGAACCACGAGGACAGGACGCAGAGAGAGCGCCGCATCTGGATGGAAATGGACGCCGTGACGGCCAAGTGGATCGAGGAGGTGCGGGTGCGGAGACGCGCCGAGGCCATCGGGATCCTGAAGCGCAGGAGGATCGTCCGGCCGGAGGAATCCGAGGAGGACTTCCGCGTGATCCTGTGCGAGGAGAACATCGTGTGTGTGTACAGACGGGACGGCGAGGACAGCTTCCTCGTCGGGTTCGTCAATTTAGAAACGAGAGGAGTGGTTTCGTTATGAAAAAGATCGAGGCGGTGGGCGCGAACATTTTGTATCTGATGAAGCTGCACGGCGTGAACCAGACGAAGATGGCGGCCGTCATCGGGTGCAGCGTGAACACGTTCGGCAACAGGATCCGCCATCCGGGCGAATTCCGCGTCGATGAGATCCGCCGCATGGCTGCGTTCTTCAAGGTGGACGGGGCCAGCCTTCTCAACGGGGAGAGGACGGCATGACGTCTATCTACAAGAAGGACAGGTGGCTGCGGCGCGACCGCGAGGCAATAATCCTGCGGTACGACGACGGGCTGCTCGTGGCAAGGTACCGCGGATTTTATGACTACAAATCCTATTCGTGGAGGCTGTATCCCGACAAGGTCCTGTGCAAGGGGTGGCGGTTCGACGGCGTCAAGGTTGTGGATCAGAGGATGGTGCAGTGAGATGGTCAATCAAATTATGAAAAGGAGTAAAGAAAATGAGTAGAGCAGTAAGCATAAGATTCAAGAGGATCCGGAACGGAGAGCGGTTCACGGCTGTGGCGGAGCTGGAGGACGGGACCGTGGCGTGCATGGTGCACGGGAAGACGGAGGAGGAAACCGAGCGGAAGCTGGCGAGTGGAACCGTCAAATACGTTATGGCGGCGGAGAGAGAGCCTGACGAGGCAGGGGACGGAGGTGCATGGATGGACGGAAAGCCGGCTGCTGAAACAGCCGAGGACGAGACGAAGCGGAACCGGACGATGCTGATTACCGCGTGGGTGGCCTTTGCGCTCAGCGTGCTGGCTCTGATCACGGTCTTCGTTTTCGACACGATCATGTACAACCGGCATCAGGAGACGGTCGAGAAGGCGCCTGTTGTGGGAGAGGTGCTGCACGTCATGTGGATGATGAACGACGGTCGGACCGAGGCCGGGCACGAGGAGGAGCTGCGGGACATCCTGAACGAAAGGCTTTCGGGCATGGCTCTCGTCGAGGACGAGTTGGCAGACTGCGGCGATCAGTACGCAATCGCGTACGTCGTGACGGACAACGGAGAATTCAAGTTGATCGCGTGCGACGAGGGGCTGAAGGTGTTCCGCATCAACACCGGGAAGGCGTGGGTGCTGGAATGATCTATCACGTTGAGCGGAACAGCATGGGTGGGTGGCTCGTGCGGACGGAGAGAGGCGTCGAGTGTGTGTACGTGCACACCAAGGGGATTGCAGACAGCATCGCGGATCTTATGACGAAGGACAGCCAGATGGCGTATGAGCCGAAGTGCCGGCATTTTGAAAAGCTCGGTATGAGCGGGACGAGAGGCCTGTGCAAGAACGCGGAGAAGCCCGGGACGGAGAAGTGCCACTACTACGGCTGTCTGCAGGACTGCCTTGAACAAGAACGTAAAAAGAAAGGACGATAAACAGAATGAGTAAGAAAAGACATGGCGGTCTGAATCCGCGCAGCGGGGGCGGCAGACCCGCCTTCCGCAGTCAGGTACAGGCGGAGGCGTACGTGAACAAGCTGAAGGCAAACGCGCTCAAGCAGTTCGACGAGACGCGGGGAGATTACATCGAGACCATCATCGAGACGGTCCTGCTGGAGCTGCACCGTTCGGAGGGGTGGGGGCTCACGCGTCTGCAGCGGTTTTACAGGAACATGATCCGGCTGCGCGTGGAGGGCATCAACGCCTGCCGGTCAGGCGGAGACTACGAGGTGATGGAGACGGCATACAACGCGGAGGACTACGGGTTCCGAGAGGAGCTGCGCAAGATCGGCGTCGACGTGCAAAAGTGGGAGAGAGAGGTCGCCTACGTGATCGAGAACGGAGTGCGGCGCGTCACCTTCCCCGGCGAGGACGGATACGACGAGGACAAGCGGAAGGAGGCGGAGGAGGCATGAGGACGATCATGTTAGCCGTGAGGCCGGAGTGGCTGCGGTACATCCTGTGGGCCGACAAGACGGTCGAGGTCAGAAAGCGGCGGCTGCCTATCAGCCCATGCCGGGTGCTTCTGTATTGCACCAAGGGCGGGCATCCGCTGTATCGCCGCAAGAAGAACGGAGAGATGGAGCTGATGAACGGGAAGGTGTGCGGCGAGTGCATCTGCGTCAGCCGCAGTGTGGTTCATCCGAAAAGCACGCTATCTGACATAGAGCAGTTCTGCGACGGGACCGGGCTGACGACGCGTCAGCTGTACGATTACTGGGGGAGAAGCAGATGCCTGTTCGGTTGGCTGATGACGAACAAGGTGGAATACAAGAAGCTGCGAGACGTCACCGAATTCGGTGTCGATCACGCGCCGCAATCATACATTTTTGTAGAGGGGGATGACGAGGAATGAAGCTGAAGGGTGTTGAGAGCATCTGCAAGGCGAGCGGTGAGGCGAGTATCATTCACTGCAGGTGGGGGCAATGGATCGGCGACTACGGTGCGATGTACCGAGCCGACGACATCCCAATTGTCAACGAGGAGACGCTGTGCGCGATGTGGTCGGTCAAACGGGACAAAATGAGTGTCCGGACGTACGAGCATATGCCGTACGGCATCGACGTCAGCGAGCTGAACGGAGGGGACATGGTGGTCAACCTGATGCAGATCGAGCTCGGGAACATGGTATTCTTCTACAACAACGACTTATTGATACCGGTAGACAAGAGGTATCTGAAGCCGTTCGGTACGGATGCCAGCTACGTGGCGAGGCGGATCTCCTGCGGAGGCACGTACCGTCTGATCCTGTACGTGATGGAGGGCGTGTCCGTGATGGGCGTGGTATTTCCCATGTCGCCGCTGGGCGACGACGTCCGACGCCTGCTCACACGGATCATCCGTGAGGACGAGATGTATGAGCTGCGGGAGGTGATGATCAAGGATCGCGTCGTGGAGGAGACTGATGAGGACGAGGAGGCCGAAGACGATGACGGTGCATGATCTGACGTGGATGATCCCTGTGATCGCGCTGCCATGCTGGCCGTATGGATGCACGGCAAGATCCGGTACGAAAAAGGACGGTATGACGGATGGATCGACGGATTCCATCTGAGGGCTGATACGGAGATTCAGAAGGCCGTGATGATGAGCGAGCTGAAGTTCGAGATCGAGAGAGCGATACGCGAGGGAAAGGGCGCCGAGCTGAAGGTGGAGATCATGGCCGGGAGGGATGACGATGAGCGGTAGTGGACACGTGTACGTGCTGCCTGTGGAGATAGGAGACCGATTCTTTTCGGTTGAGCGTGTACAGCGGTACACGCACACGAGGGCTGCGAGGGTGCCACAAAGGCCGTTCTGGCGCGTCTGCGAGCGGGTGATGTCGCTGAAGAAGGCGGACGACGTGCTGAGAAGATGGGGAACGACGGCATTTGAAAACAGGACTGACGCAGCCATCACTGCGTATATGCTGAACGAGAGGGAGGGTGAGTCATGGGAGACTTCGCAATTGCGGTCCTGATCGCGCTGGCGGCGGTTGCCGTTCTGGCTGTGGTGGATCAGTATCACGAGGCCTGCTTGGGCGCGAACATTGACGATCAGATCGAGGACGCGTACAGACGAGAGGATGAGGTTGAGAAGATGTCGAGTAGCAGGAGGAGACGATGAAATCATACGGACACATAAACAGCGGGCAGTGCGGCATCCGGCTGGCGGAGCCGGGGTACAAGCCGTCTGTCTACAAGAAAAAGGAGATGTCGCCAGAGAAGAAGGCTGACATCGAGCGGTGCCTATCGTGTGAGAAGCCGTCGTGCACCGGGTGCACGACCACACACGAGCAGAGGCGGAAGGGGTCGGGCGCAGGATGAGCATGATATGGATACCGATCCTGATCCTGATCGGCGCCGCCATCGGGGCGGTTGGTATGTACGGGGTCTTTGCCGTGCTGAGAACAGCCGGTGACGACGAAAGGCAAAACAAGAAGAGTTTGCGGAGAAGGAGGTGAGGAGAATGAGAGGCATGAAAAGATCATACGTGAGGCCGACGAGCGGCCTCGTTGAGCTCAACATCCGTGAAAACATCGCGAGGAGCGAGGAGGTTGGAAAGAAGTATTACTTCAACTTCGGAGAGGTCGGGCAGGATCCAATCGAACAGGGCGAGGGCACGGTCAATCCGCTGCTTGAGCAGATGCAGGAGCTGATCGACAAGCTGAGAGGCAAGTGACCAGCAAGTTAAAAAAGCGTTCCCGCCGTTCGGGTTTTCGGGCGGCGGGGGTGCTCGCCTGTGCATAGAGGCAAGTTAGATACCACCGGCGGCGGCCATTTGGGGTTTTCCGGAATTTCTTTCCCCACTACAATCGGGTTCGACTCCCGATGCCGGTGATACATGAGGGCGCAAGCGCCGTGCGATCTACAGAGCCGTCGCGCGCCGCGGGGCAGGTCCGCGGGCCCTACAAAAATGAGTAAGGAGACACATTGTGAAACGAGCGTATCAGAAGCCGGAGGCGGAGATGATCGAGTTTGAGGACAGAGACATCATCTGCACGTCGGGCGGCTGGCCGGGTTATGGCTGGCAGGATGACAATCACGATCACACTGATCCGCCGGG
>JAZRYG010000066.1:0-63461 GCA_045600605.1 Bacteroidales bacterium | reverse complement strand
AGTGAATGCATCAATAAAAAAGAAGTAATAAATTCTAAAAAACGGAGGTTCAATGAAAGGTAAATTAAAGATTAAAACCAAGATGAAGGCAATCAGGGGCATCGCCGCGTGGGCGTTGCTGCTGGCGCTTCTGTGGTCGGGCGTTAAGGCTCACGGGCAGACGGACAACTTCTTCTACGTCGAGGAGGATGTCCGCGAGCAGGAATTCAACTCTGGCTCATGGGATGTGCTCGGGTTCGGTGCCGCCGGCAATTACGACAACACGCAGAACGAGGCCTCATGGGAGGGCTTCGAATACGGCAACCCTCTTCCGACAGGCGCGGGTCTGCTCGCACTCACCGTCTCGGGACTGTGCTACGCGGGGCTGAAACGACGGAAAGATTCAAATATTCAATGATTTAAAGATTCAATGATTTAAAGATTCAAAAATTCAGAAAGGTGAAAAGTAAATTAAAACTAAAACAAAAACTAACGATGAAGAGGACATTATTAATGATTGTGGCGGTCGCACTGTCGCTCACGCAGTGCAGAAAACCATCGGTGGAGAACCCCTCGACGGAACCTACGCACGACAACACGGTGAGCATGACGATAACCGCGGGTCCTGGCAGAACCGATATTTTCACTACAGGCGGCATATTGTGGAGCGAAAATGACAAGATTTATGTGAGTGATGGCAATGCGTGGTTAGGCTATCTCGAAATAGGAGATGGCATAGGCTCATCAATAGCCACGTTCACAGGCAATGTGTCTGTGGTTTCTGGCAACACGTACAATTTCCACTTTTTCTATTTGGGCACAGGCAGCTTCGCGCAACCGACGGTCGGCTCAACGGATCCTGTCACCATTGATTTCTCAAGCCAGGATATCTACGCCGATGCCAACGACAAACTTGTCAATGCCAGCAAATACCATATCGGTTATGACAGGGTGGCGAACGTGAAGGTGTCGGGCAGCACTGTCAGCGGCATCAACGTGCGTTTGAGGAGCAAGATCGCTGTAGCGTATCTCGGATTCAAGAAGGACGGCACGTCTGCATACGATGGAGAACTCAAACTGAGTGGTACATCCAGCGCGATGACCGTCGGCGCCGGTGGTGCGTTCGACGGCGTGTCCGGCGACATCACCCTGCCCGCAAGCAGTGGTCACTCTGAACGTTACGTGATGCTTGTCCCGACAGGCACCGACCCAAAGACATTGGAGTTCGGCGGCGCGTATGAAGGCTCGGTGGAGTTCGCCAACGGCATAGAAGAGAATAAGTTATACCGTGCCAGCGACGGCAGCGCGATAGAAGTGAAACTGGTTAAGTCATACCCATACGTTGACCTCGGCCTCCCGTCTGGCACCCTGTGGGCCGCATGCAACATCGGCGCTGTGAATGATTCGCCTGACCAATACGGCGACTACTACCGCTGGGGCGATAAGACGTGTGTAACATCACTCAGCTATAACTTGACAATAAACACCTGCCCATGGCACACCTACGGCTGCGACGATAAGACTGGTTACACGAAATATGTTCCTTTTGGCCAAGTTTCATACGCGCAGGATGGAAACCCTGATGGCAAGACCGTACTTGACCCTGAAGACGATGTTGTAATCGATAAATGGGGCAATAAGTGGTGTATGCCTACTGAGGCGCAATTAAGAGAACTTCATAATGAGACCAGGCTAGAGTACAACAAGAATACCGCGACGCTTGATAATGGTGAAACCGTTACGATGAGTGTTAAGGGTTCGTTTTACATCAGTAAAGTTTATTCTGACAGATATATCTTCCTCCCTAACGGGGGGTGCCGATATCAAACAAAAATAGAAGGTAAAGGTTCATTCGGGTACTATATGTCTAAGTCGTTAGATACTTCAAAACCAAGTAGTTCAAAGGGGCTCGAAATGGGCAATAACGGTAATAGTGTAGGTAGTACTAACTTCATGAGATTTGTTGGATTCACTGTCCGTGCGGTTCGTGCCAAATGATGTGAGATAGTTTTCGCGGTGCGGTTTCATTCACCGGATATCATCGGAATAACGAATACGATGTGAGAGCGGTGTGAGATGCAATTGCGCACAGTACTTCAAATGCGAGCCTCGTTTTGCCGGAAACGGCGGAACGGGGCTTGGCTTTTTAGTCTTTAGTTTTTAGTCATTAGTTTTGAGAGTGGAGTTGGCTGGCGCGTCAAAAAACTCCACTCTTAACACTTTATAAACTTTATGAACTTTAAGAACTTTTTACTATTTTTGCACCCCGAAATTTCAAAAGGAAAACCAACATGAAAACAGCCATTTTCGCCGGCTCGTTCGACCCGATAACACGCGGGCATGAGAACATCGTCCTCAAGGCCCTGCCGCTTTTCGATGAGATAATAATCGCCATCGGCGTGAATATAAACAAGAGGTATGAGTTTGCACTCAACGACAGAATCCGCTGGATAAAGAATACATTTGAAAATTACGATAAGGTTAAAGTCGTTAATTACGAAGGTCTTACGGTGGATTTTTGCAAAAAGATGAAAGCAAAATACATCATCCGCGGCATAAGAAACACCAACGACTTCGACTACGAGAACCTCATCGCCGAGACCAACAAACAACTTGCGCCGGAGATAGAGACAGTGTTCTTCGTGCCCGACCTCAACATGCGGTGCATCTCCTCGACACTCGTGCGCGACATCATGAAAAACGGCGGCGACGTTTCGATGTTCGTGCCGGAAAAGTCGGGGTTTTATGAGAGAGTAGAGTTAAAAGAGTGGAAATGAGAGTTAAGAGAGTTTTTGGTGCTTTGTTGCTGATGCTGCCGTTGCTGCTGCCGGCGCAGGGCGTCTCAATAGCCGGCAAGACAAACAAACCTAATTCCTTGGTGCGGCTGCTGACATACAACGACATGTTCACCCTCGAACAGACAACCGCCGCCGTGACTCACTCCGATGCCAATGGCAACTTTACACTAAACGCTGATATCAAAGAGATTACGCCGGCGCAGATAGCCGTCAACCTCGACCGAGCCGACATGGTCGTATGCCCCGACGGAAAGTATGACCTCGAGGTCTTCATACCCGAGAAAGACCCCGACGCCTCGTTTTATGAACAGGCAAGACCCTCCCTGAAAATCAATTCCGCCGATGACAACGGCCTCATGAGACAACTTATTGCCGCTGAATTACTTATCAATGACTACGTTTATGAAAACATGGATGCCATCTATCGTGGCAGAAAAGCGTATCTCATTGACACTCTGCAAAATAGAATAAACAAGACCATTGGAAAAGATATTAACGAATATGTCGGTGATTTTGTGAGATATAAGTTGGCTTCCGTGAGGATGGCGGTCGTTGCCGGCGGCGCGAAGAAAATCATCTCGCAATATTTTGACAGTCAGCCTGTATTGTATTCGCAGAGTGCCTACATGGAGCTTTTTGATGAGGCCTTCACCGGATATTTTGAAGGCCGCGAGTTCGACAGTCGGGAATTTGCGGAAGCGCTGTTTTCGGGCTACGGAAAATTCTCGGATTATCTGAAAAAGAATGACTTCATGGCAAGGAACCCCCAGCTCGCCGAACTGATTCTCATGAAATATCTTTGCGAGATCTATTATGAAAACCAAGAACGAAGAACCATCGCGACGGAATATCTGAATGCGATAAGCAAATCGTCTAAGTATATGAAAAACAAGATGGTGGCATCAGCTGTCCTGACAAGGCTCCAGCGGCTGTCGTATGACACCGAAGCGCCTTCGTTCTCGCTGAAGAATGAAAATGGCGAGGTGGTCAGCCTGTCGGATTATCAGGAGAAAATGGTGCTGCTGCAGTTCGTTGACAGAGTTTCCGACATGACAAGCCGTCAGTTTGAGGCGCTGAACGTGCTGCAACATCAATGGAGCGACACGGTGGCAGTCGTGACAATCGCGACAAAAGAGTCGTTCGATGATTTCAAGGAGCTGTTCTACGACAAATGGTATGAATGGCAGCTTCTTGACCTCGGCGACGACATCCTGCTGTTGGAGAAATACAATGTCAAGACTTATCCTGAATACTTGATAATCAAGAAGAAAGGCCGTGTCGGCATGGCGCCGGCACCATCGCCGGAGCATTACTTGGACTACCATGTCAGACGAATTTCAGGCTATAGGTGATTTTCGGAAAAAATCTTAATTATAATACAGAAAAAATAAGTATCTTTGCGCAACTTTTGGAAACGAAGGTTGTTTTTTGTGATTATTTATAAATACTGAAAAATATGGGTTTTTTATCAAAGATTTTTGGAAACAAATCGACACGCGACAATAAGGCATTGCAGCCGTTGCTTCAGAAAACGCTCGAAGCATACGAGAGAATCAAAGACTTAGACATCGACAGCCTGCGTCATAAGACGGTCGAGTTTAAGGAATATATTCAGAATCACATCGCCGAGGAACAGGCGAAGATTGACGAGTTGAAGGCCAAGGTCGAGGGCAATGTCGATATGGATCTGGAGGACAAGAACCAGATTTACGAACAGGTCGATAAGCTTGAGAAACAAGTGCTTGAGAAGATAGAGGAGGCTTTGAACGACGTCATGCCTGAGGCTTTCGCGGTGATGAAGGAGACGGCGAAACGCTTCAAGGACAATGAAGTGGTCGAAGCCACAGCCACCGACCTCGACCGCGAGCTCGCGTCGAAATACGACCACATCAACATTCAGGGCGACCGCGTCTTATACAACAACAGCTGGATGGCCGGCGGCAACCTGCTGAAGTGGGACATGGTGCACTACGACGTGCAGATCATCGGCGGCATAGTGCTGCATCAGGGCAAAATCGCTGAGATGGCGACAGGTGAGGGTAAGACCCTCGTCGCGACGTTGCCGGTTTACCTCAACGCCTTGGCGGGACGCGGCGTGCACGTCGTCACGGTCAACGACTACCTCGCCAAACGTGACTCGGAGTGGATGGGCACCATCTACAACTTCCTCGGACTGACAGTTGACTGCATCGACAAACACGAGCCTAACTCGGCTGCGAGACGCGCGGCTTACAACTCCGACATCACTTACGGCACCAACAACGAGTTCGGTTTCGACTACCTGCGCGACAACATGACGGGCAACCCCGAAGAGCTCGTGCAGCGCAAACATCACTACGCCATCGTTGACGAGGTTGACTCCGTGTTGATTGACGACGCGCGTACGCCTCTGATTATCAGCGGCCCCACGCCGCGCGGCGACGACCAGGAGTTCAACGAGCTGAAACCCGACGTCGTGAACCTCTATGAAGCTCAGAAACGCCTCGTGACATCATACCTCGCAGAAGCGAAGAAGATTCTGACAAATCCAGCCGCCACGGAGGAGGAGAAGTCGCACGGTGCCGACCAGCTCTTCAGGGCGTACCACGGACTGCCGAAGAACACGGCACTCATCAAATTCCTGTCGGAGGAAGGAATGAAGTCGCTGCTGCTCAAGACCGAAGGCTTCTACATGCAGGAGCAAAGCAAGAACATGCACATCATCGACGACGAGCTTTATTTCGTCATCGACGAGAAACTCAATACCGTTGTCCTGACCGATAAAGGCACCGAACAACTCTCGAAGGCATACAACGACTCGACGTTCTTCGTCATCCCTGACGTCGGCTCCGAGATTGCCGACCTCGAGAAGTCGGACCTCTCGGCAGAGGACAAGATCATGAAGAAGTCGGAAATCATGCGTAACTTCACCGTGAAGTCGGAGCGTCTGCATACCGTGCAGCAGCTCTTGAAGGCATATACGCTGTTTGAGAAAGACGTTGATTATGTTGTCATTGACAACAAGGTGAAGATTGTTGACGAGCAGACGGGCCGTATCATGGAGGGCCGTCGTTGGTCGGACGGTTTGCATCAGGCTGTTGAGGCGAAGGAGAATGTTGAGGTTGAGGCGGCCACGCAGACCTACGCCACCATCACGTTGCAGAATTATTTCAGGATGTATCACAAGCTCGCCGGCATGACAGGTACCGCCGAGACAGAGGCCGGTGAGTTCTGGGACATCTACAAGCTCGATGTCGTGGTCATTCCGACGAACAGGCCTATCGCGCGTGACGACCGTGAGGACTTGATTTACAAGACGAAACGTGAGAAATATAACGCCGTCATCGAGCAGATTGAAGAACTTGTCCACGAAGGCAGGCCGGTTCTGGTCGGCACCACTTCGGTTGAGATCTCGGAGTTGCTCAGCAGGATGCTGACGCGTAAGAACATCCCGCATAACGTGTTGAACGCCAAGTTGCACTTCAAGGAGGCGCAGATCGTCAAGGATGCTGGTTTGGCCAAGACGGTCACCATCGCCACTAACATGGCTGGCCGTGGTACCGACATCAAGCTTGGCGCGGGTGTCAAGGACGCGGGCGGTCTCGCCATCATCGGCACGGAACGTCACGAGTCGCGCCGTGTTGACCGTCAGCTGAGAGGCCGTGCGGGCCGTCAGGGCGACCCGGGCAGCTCACAGTTCTTCGTGTCGCTGGAAGACGACCTCATGCGTATGTTCGGCTCCGAACGCATCGCCCCGATAATGGACCGTCTCGGCCTTCAGGAAGGTGAGGTCATCCAGCATTCGATGATAACGAAACAGATTGAGAAGGCGCAGAAGAAAGTCGAGGAGAACCACTTCGGAGTGCGTAAACACTTGCTCGAATACGATGACGTGATGAACTCGCAGCGTGAGGCAATATACGAGAAACGCCGCCATGCCTTGTTCGGCGAACGTCTCCAGATCGACATCAACAACATGATGTACGACCTCGGCGAGTCGTTGGTGGAGAGACATCTTGAAGACGGTGACTTCGAGGAGTTCAAGATGGACCTGTTCTCGAACCTCGGCATCGAGTCACCGTTTGACGAAGAGAAGTTCAAACACAGCAAACCCGATGACCTCGCAGAGATGGTCTTCGAGAGTGCGGTGGATTCATACAACAAGAAGACGCAGCTTGTGGGCGAGAAGACTCTCCCGCTCATCAAGCAGATCTACGAGACGCAGCCCGGCTACAAGAACATCCTCTTCCCGTTCACCGATGGCAAGAAAGGCATGAACGTGGTCGTGAACATCGAGAAGGCAGTGCAGAACGGCGCGCGTGAGATCTCGCTGTCGCTTGAGAAAGGCATCACCCTCGGGATGATTGACGACGCGTGGAAGGAACACCTCCGCGAACTCGACGACCTCAAGCAGTCGGTGCAGAACGCCACATACGAGCAGAAAGACCCGCTGGTAATCTTTAAGTTGGAGTCGTTCAACCTCTTCAAGGAGATGGTGATGAAGATTAACAGCGAGGTGATCTCGTTCCTGATGAAGTCGGACCTCCCGCAGCAGGACCCGAGCAAGGTGCGTGAACATCGCGCCAAGCCTTTGGATAGAAGCAAACTCAGGGAGCAGCGCAACGACCTGCTGTCGCAGGCGCACAGCAACACGCAGGAGAACCAGATCACTCAGCCCATCCATGCGGAGAAGAAAGTGGGTAGGAATGAGCTTTGTCCGTGCGGCAGCGGCAAGAAATACAAGAACTGTCACGGACGCGAAGAGTGATTCTAATTAAAAGATAAGATTATGAGATTGTAACGGAAAACAAACTGAATGACTATGGGAAAATTGAAATTGATGATTGCGTCGGCGCTGATTTGCGTGTTGTCATGCCATGTCGTTGATGCACAAACCGTTAATGACACGGTCGATAATGTCAGCGGTCCGGTGCGTCATCGTCCGAAGGTCGGCGTGGTGATGAGCGGCGGCGGCGCCAAGGGCTTTGCTCACATCAGGGCGCTGAAAGCCATTGAGGAGGCGGGTATCCCAATTGACTATATCGCGGGAACCAGCATGGGCTCAATCATCGGCGGCCTCTATGCCGTCGGCTATGACCCCGACATGATGGAGGAACTCACCACACACCAAGACTGGGGGTTGATTATCATGGACAAGGTGCCACGCAGGTATATGTCGCTCGACAACCGTTACAACAAACGCAACTACTGGCTGAATCTGCCGATTACCGACGGTAAGGTGAAGATAAAGAACTCCTTTGTGGATGGCGTGTATGTCAATATGCTCCTCACGAGGCTGACGCTTCCGGCGTACGACCGCCGCGATTTCAACGACCTGTCGGTTCCGTTCTTCTGCGTCGCGACCGACATGACGACCGCCGAGCCTGTCATCTGGGAGAGCGGCTCCATGGCCCGCGCAATACGCTCGAGCATGTCGATACCCTTCCTCTTCGCACCTGTTGAACACGGCGACAGACTGCTGTGCGACGGCGGTCTGCTCAATAATTTCCCGGTGCGGCTGATGCGCGAGAAAGGAGCCGACATCGTCATCGGCATCGACCTTGAGATGGAATACATCGAAAAAGAGAAACTCGACAACTCGCTGAAGATACTGGAACGTCTCATCGCTGTCGTCTCGCAGCATGAGAGCAACGTGGCCCGTGAGCAGTGTGACATCCTTATCAGACCCGACATCGGTAAGGCCAATATGTTGTCGTTCAACGATTTCAGTCCTATATTGAACTGCGGAGATGAGGCGGGCAAGGCTCACGAGATGGAACTCAAGGCACTGGCCGACTCGTTGCAGGCCATCGAGCCTTTCGAGATAAAACGCCCGCATGTCAAACCGTTGGACTCCATCTTTATCACAAGTGTGGAAGTCGATGGCGTGGGCCCGAAAGATATTGAAAACATAAAATCTACATTCAGCGAGGAACTCCCGAAAATGTTTCTGGTCGATGAGATAGAAGAACTGATTGTCAGAAACTACTCCACAGGCTATTATTCCGACATATGGTATGAGGTGAAGCCATCAGACAATGGCAATACGCTTGTGGTTCATTGCAAGACAAGCAGCTATCAGACTCTCGGCGTGTCGGCGCATTATGACAACAACTACAGAATGCAGATGCTGCTCAATTACTCGATGATGTATGTCTCTAAAAAATTCAAGAGAAGAACGCTGAACATCGATGTGAATCTCGCTGACTATCCTTATCTTAAGGTCAATTACAAACTGCATCCGAACAATACGTTCCGTTTTGGTACGGAGCTTACGTCGATGCTTCTGAAAATTGACAAGCATGCTGAAGACAAGACGGTCACCAATATGCTGTCAACGCAGGACAACAAGCTCGACCTTTTTGTGCAGGTCGTGCCAAACAGAAACCAGCAGTTCAGCATCGGGTTGGTCGGGGCATACTCATGCATCAAATCGAAGATGTCGTTGGAGAACACCGTTGACCCTGACATCGTGGATTTGAGTCGGTACTCTGCGTCAAAGATTTACAAGTACGATTTCTATCCGCATGCGTATGCACGTTATTTCTTCAATAACGAAGATGACGCTGATTTCACAATGTCGGGGTGGAACATCGACGTGCAGGCTAAATACATATTCTATAAGGTGGGGACTGACTTCAACTACCCGTATTTCGCGCTTAAGGCCGACGTGAACAAGGCTTTCCGGATAGGCAGCAGGCATTCAATCAGGCTTGGAGCCGTCGGTGCGATGCCTCTTCTCGTGGAGAACCTGCCGTGGTACTACGGCATCGCCGTGGGAGGACAGTCAAAGATGAGATACATGGACAACCTGATTTCTTTCACCGGCATTCCGTTCGTCGGCGGCACTTATGACTATATCGGATTCATCAAGTCATCGTGGTACTGGAACATTTTCAAGGGGTTATACACGCAGGTTAATTGTGACCTCGGCTCACTGACCGACAGGATGTACAATTGGTTTAAAGATGACTCGTATGTCATAGGCGGCGGCCTGACCGTTGGATACAAGACCCCTATCGGACCTGTTGAAATACAATTCTCAAAGAGCAATAAGTTCAACGGACCGTTGTTTTTCGTTAATGTTGGATTCTGGTTCTAAAAAATGAAGTATTGCATTCGAACAATAATTGGTGTCGTCATTCTGATGTTTGCCGGAATTTCGCCGGTGAACGCGGAGGCTGATGAGACTGCGCCTGTGGCTGATACCGTCGGGGTGAATACACGACATCGTCCGCGCGTGGGCGTCGTCTTGTGCGGCGGCGGCGCCAAAGGCTTCGCTCATATCAGAATCTTGAAAAAGATTGAAGAGGCCGGTATCCCGATTGACTATATCGCCGGCACGAGCATCGGCTCCATCATCGGCGGACTGTACGCCGTCGGCTATGACCCCGACATGATGGAGAAACTCGTCAGGGAACAGGACTGGAACACAATTATTTATGATGAGATCCCCGACAGGCTGAAACCCATCGAACAGAAGATGGAGGCCGCGAACTATATCACAACGCTGCCTATTAAAAGAGGAAAAGTCAAGGTGGGGGAGTCGTTCGTTGACGGCGTGTGCGTGAATCTGCTGCTGAGCCGTCTGATGCTGCCCGACAAAGGTATCAGCGACTATACCAAACTGCCGGTGCCGTTCTTCTGCATCGGCACCGATATGGAGAATGCCTGCGAGTATGAAATGACAAGCGGCAGCCTGTCGCGCTCGATAAGGGCGAGCATGGCGATACCGTTCTTCTTCAAGCCGGTGAGATGTGACGGCCGCGTGCTCGTCGATGGCGGAATGGTAAATAACTTCCCCGTCAAAAACATGGAAGAGAAAGACGTGGATATAATAATAGGTATCGACCTTGAAGACTATAATGTCACCGCCGAGAATATCGACAACTCGCTGAGTATGCTGACAAACATGATGAACCTCTCGTCGCTCGAACAGACCGAATACGGGAGAAGCCATTGCGACGTTTATATCCGTCCAAACCTTCATGGACGTACCATGATGTCATTCAATGACTTCGATTCAATACTCATTTACGGTGAGCAAGCGGCGGAGCTGATGTTCCCGAAGCTGAAACGTCTCGGCGACTCAATCCATGCCATTGAGGATTTCATTGTCGAGAGGCCGCATGCGCAGCCTGTCGATTCGCTGTATGTCGTTGATATCAAGGTTGATGGCCTGAAGGACAACAACGACCCGTACATCAAGAGGGAGTTCGGAAAGGTCTTCCCGCGTGTCATGAGCGTTGATGACATTGAGGCAGTGATACTTCGTCTCAAGGCATCAGGATTTTACGCCGACTTGTGGTACGAGGTCGAGGGTGCGCCGGACGACGGAGTTCTGTTGGTGTTGCACTGCACCGAGTCGAGCAATCAGTCGTTCTCTTTCGACATTCACTATGACAACGATTACGGAATCGGTGCCTTGGCGAATTATTCTTTGTCGAGCAGAGGTAACAGATTCAAACGCGGCTCGCTCAACGTTGACGTGAACATCGCCGAAAGCCCGTATCTCAGAGCCAGGGTGAGCAAACGCGACGGAAGGATATTCCGCTACGGAACGGAGATCTATGCAGGTTACCTCAAACTCAACCAATACAAGGAGAAAAAAGTCACAAACTCGTTCAGTATTCAGAACGACAAGATGGACATCTTCGCGCAACTGACGTCATCGTACATACAGTCATTCAAAATTGGTGTCGTCGGAGAGTTTTTCCATCTGCACGATATGGTCGGGAATGTCAGCCTGAATAAGAACTATGAGTTTTATACATACTTGTATTTTAATTTTTATCTTAATACTGAAGATCTTACGGCTTTTGTGAGGAGAGGATGGAAGGCAAACGTCACCGCAAAATGTATTTTGTATGAAGGTGTCTTCAGTTCTCTTTCAAAGCGGCCGGCATGGTCGATACAGGCAAATATCATGAAAACCGTCGCGACGTCGGAAAGACATTCCATCAGGATTGGTGCCGCCGTTGACGCGAAAATAGGTGAGATCGCATTGCCGTTGCCTTATAAGTTTTATGTCGGCGGTCAGTCGAAAATGAGATATCTGGATAATATCATCGCCTTCGACGGCTTCAACTTCATCGAGGATGTGACGGACCACATCCTGTACGGAAAGTTGGCATGGCAGTGGAACTTCTACAAGGGGCTGTACAGCATCGTGAGTTGCAACGCCGGTTTCATGAATGACAGTTATGACAAATGGTTCGACAGTGGCAGTTACATCATGGGGGCGGGTTTGACTTTGGGAATGAAGACTTTCGCCGGTCCCATTGAGGTCAGCCTGATGGCTTCCAATACAAATAGAGACCCTGTCGGGTTCATAAATATCGGTTTCTGGTTTTGATTTCGAAAAATTCTACAGATATGAAGTACAAAAGAGTATTACTTAAACTTAGCGGTGAGGCTTTGATGGGCGGACAGCAGTATGGCATTGACCCACAGAGACTTGATGATTACACAGAAGAGATAGCGTCTGCCGTGAGGGCCGGCGCACAGATTGGCATCGTTATCGGTGGCGGCAACATCTTCCGCGGGCTGCAAGGCGCGTCGAAAGGCTTCGACAGAGTGTATGGCGATGAGATGGGCATGCTTGCAACTGTCATCAACAGCCTTGCGCTCCAGTCGTCGCTGCGGCAGAAAGGCATCAAGACGGTGCTGCTTTCGGGCATAGGTATCGACAAGATTGCAGAGCTGATGAGCGGCCCTAAGGCCATCGACTACCTTGAACAAGGCTATGTCGTCATCATCGGCGGCGGGACAGGCAACCCGTATTTCACCACCGACACAGGCTCGACATTGAGAGCCATTGAGATAAAGGCGGACATCATCCTCAAAGGCACACGCGTTGACGGGATTTACACCGCCGATCCGGAGAAAGACCCGACCGCGACAAAATTTGAAAAGATCACATATACAGAGGCTTACGAGAAAAACCTAAAAGTAATGGACCTCACAGCCTTCACGATGTGCATGGAAAATAACATGCCGATGCTCGTTTTTAACATGAACGAAAAAGGCAACCTCACGAAAGTCCTCAAAGGCGAAAACATCGGGACACTCGTGACAAATTAAATCATGTAAGAAACTCACAATTAAACAATTATGACAGAAGAATCACAATTTATCTTAGACGAGGCAAATGAGACGATGGAAAGCACCATCAAACATTTGGAGTCGGAATTTCAGAAAATCAGAGCCGGAAAGGCAAGTCCGATGATGCTTCAAGGCGTCAAGGTCGAGTGCTACGGCGTGCTCATGCCGATTGAACAGGTGGCGAATATCGGGACGCCAGACCCGCGCCAGATTATCGTCATGCCATTTGACAAGAGCTCCATCGGCGCAATCGACAAGGCCATCCAAGCCGCAAACCTCGGCTTCAACCCGAAAAACGAAGGCGAGTTCCTCAGAATCTTGGTCCCGCCGTTGACAGAGGAACGCCGTAAGGACCTGGCGAAACGCGCGAAGACAGCCGCCGAAGAAGCCAAGGTCGGCATCAGAAACATAAGACGCAACGCCAATGACGACGCGAAGAAACTTGAAAAAGAAGGTGTGTCGGAAGACGAAGTGAAACAGCTTCAGGATGAGATACAGAAACTCACCGACAAGTTCACGAAGAAAATAGACGACCTCTATGAACTGAAACAGAAAGACATCCTAACCGTTTAGTCTTGAGAGTTGAGAGTTAAGAGTTAAGAGTGGGGTTTTTTAACTTCACTCTCAACTCTCAACACTTAACACTCTTAAAAAATGTTTTCGAGGGCCATGCCGAAGAGCCTGTCCAAGCTTATCCCCATCACGGCGGCCTGTTTCGGCATTATTGATGCTTCCGACATCCCCGGCACGATGTTCACCTCAATGAATACCAGTTGTTTGGGTGTCAGGATATAGTCGAACCGAGCGAAACCTTTGCATTCAAATTTTTCATAAAGCATTGCGGATGTGGCTTTTACCTCAATCTCACTCGTTTCATCCAAGTCAGCCGGACAGATCTCATCTGATTTTCCGTTGGTGTATTTCGCCTCGTAGTCGAAGAACTCGTTTTTGCTGACGACTTCCGTGACGGGGAAGACCATGGTCTTGCCTTTGACAGACATCACGGTGCAGGCGAGTTCGCGTCCGTTGACGAATTTCTCGCACATCGCCTGGTCGCCGGCGGATAAGGCATTCTCGACGGCTGTGTCAAACTCCTCTTCGTCGTGAACCTTAGTGACGCCGACGGAAGATCCGTTGCGTGTCGGCTTGATGAACAATGGCAAACCTAACGTTTTGATAATCTTTGTCTTGTCGTATTTCTCGCCTTTGTTGATGATGACCGAAGGTGAGATGTTTGCGCCTGCCGCCGCCGCGACGGTCTTGCAGAACTCCTTGTGGAACGTCAGCGCCGAGGTCGTGAAATTCGATGATGTGTAGGGCAGTCCGAGCATTTCAAAATAGCCGAGAAGCTGTCCGTCTTCGCCCGGCACGCCGTGTATGGCGTTGAAAACTCCGTCGAACACGACCTTCCTGCCACCGAGTGTCACTGAAAAGTCGTTCTTGTCAACGTTGGTGCGAACACCGTCGTCAGAGAGATGATACCAATTATCTTTTTGAATTACAATGACATACGAATCATATTCTTCGGGGTTAAGATGCGCTTTGACAACTTTCGCGCTCTTGACGGAAATCTCATATTCTCCGGAATAACCGCCACAAACAATCGCTATTTTTTTCATTCCAAAATAAACTTAAATTCAATAAATTTCATTATTTTTGTGGCTTCAAAATTACGAAAAACGTTTTTAACACAAGCGAAAAAAATAAAAAAAATGAAGGCACCGAGATTTGTCAAAGATAAGTGGTTTTATATCAGTATTGCTGTTATTATCGTATTGATAATCATGGCTTTTGAAATAGTTTTCAGTCGTCTTGACAGGTTTACGCGTCATGGTGAGGAGATGGTTGTCCCCGACCTTGTCGGGATGAATTACGAGGAGGCGCAGGAAAAATACAAGGATATTTTTCATTTTGAGCTTGTTGACAGCGTTTATGTCAGGAATTTTCCTGAGGGTGCGGTGTATCAGCAGAACCCGAAGAGTGGGCTGAAGATGAAGAAGGGGCGTAACATGTATGTCGTGAGAACCACGGTGTCGCCTGAGATAGTGAAGATGCCCAACCTCAAGAATCTCTCGCTTCGACAGGCTATGGTCCGACTCAATTCAGTCGGCTTGAAGGTGAAAAAACTCGTGTTCGTTGAATACTTTGCGAGAAATGCGGTGGTAGGTCAACTCGTTGATGGCAAGACGATTGCGCCCAATGACGATGTGACAAAAGGAACGGCGGTCACCCTCGAAGTGGGGCTCGGCACAGGCGACAAGACCACACACCTGCCCGACATGATAGGAGTCTCTCACCGCGACGTGAAAGATGTCATCAACGGCGCATCACTGAACCTCGGTGAGGAAATTTTCATCGACACAGACGAATATGACAGCCTTTTCGTTTACAAAATGGAACCTGGATACGATATCAAATCGACGGTGCCGCTTGGCTCTGACGTCAATGTCTGGTATAAGTCAATCAGGACGTTTGATTTCAGATGGTATGAGGTTGAAAAACATCGTCGCGACTCGATTGTGGAGAGGCTTAGGAGGAAAAATGCTGATGCCGATGACATAAACTATGTGATTGACAGTTTCAATTATATTCTGTCGCACCGCACATTCTCGTATGATCCGGAATTGCATGAGCGGGATTTGGAGATGAGGTATGAGCGTCCCGACTTGATATTTGACTTTGATGAAGAAGATTTGTATTTCAATGATAGTGTGAACGATAACATTTATTTTTATGATGAATAGAAAGATTTATATATTGGTTGCCATAATGTTTTTCGGACTATGTGGCAATGCGCAGGAATATCTCGTCGGCTTCGGCAATGGCGCTGACACGCGGGATGGGCAGCAGAGGATAGTCTATAACGACAACGTGGCGACGCTGCCGTTCTTTGATGACTTTACGGAACTCGGTAACAGCCCGTCGCAGCAGCGATGGCAGGGTTATTGCGTATTCACTAATTCAGGGTTTCCGTATCTTCCCGTAAACTACCGCGCCGCGACGCTCGACATCATCGATGAGCAAGGTGCCGTGTATGGCAACGGGAGCAGCAGTCCGTTCATCGCCGACTCGCTGATGTCGGTGGCAATACGCCTCGACAGCCTCGACGGTCACGCCCTGACTCCCGCCGACTCCCTGTACCTCAGCTTCTACTACCAGGCCGGCGGCTATGGCGACGCACCCGACAAAAACGACTCACTCGTGCTCTGCTTCGGCTATGGCTACGACGAACTCGTCGTTGACCCCGAGACAGGCTTCGAAGTCGTTTACGAGAGAACGGCATGGAAACACATCTGGAGCACCGGCGGCATGGACTTCGACAGCACCTTCACGAAAGTGATGATACCAATAACAGACACATGTTTCTTCAAAGAGAGATTCTACATCCTTTTCTATAACTACGGAACGCTGCCAACGACAATGTACCCTAACGACAGAAGCAACATGGATATGTGGAACATCGACTTCGTGTATCTGAACGCCGGCAGGACATCAAACCCGTTCATCAAAGAAGACACGTACCCGAAAGTCAGCCTGACAGGACAAAAGCCGTTGATGCTTAAACGCTACAGCTCAATGCCTTATCGCCAGTACGCCGAGACAAGCCCCGAGGTGTCAATGGATTATAAAGTTGCGATGTTTTCAACAAATCTGGATTCAATGAACCACCAGGTGCATTATTACTGTGATGTCGAAAACAACTCAAATGGCACTGTGTATCATGTCAATGATACCGACTTTGTGCTTAACCAGTATGCGGCTGACGGAGTGGCGATGCATAACATCCTGCTGAAGAACTTCCGCTTCCCTGATAACATCCAGGCAGATTCTGCGTCGTTCACAATCAGACAGTACATCGATGTTGTTGACCAATATGGAGCCACCGTCGCCGGCGACTCGATAATCAGCAATCAGGGATTTTATAATTATTTCGCATACGATGACGGCATCCCGGAAAAAGGCTACGGACTCACGCCCGACGACACATACATGGCAACACAGTTTAATGTGGCGACACCCGATAAACTCTACGGCGTGCAGCTTCTTTTCAACCAGACGTACAACGACGCGAATTTCAATTTCTTCGACATCTATGTCTGGGGAAATAATGACGGAAAACCTGGAAATGTGATATATGTGCTTGAAAATCAACGACCGATATGGTCGGAAAACATATACGAATTTGCATATTATGAGTTCGATGATCCGGTGGCTGTCAGCGGGACGTTCTATGTCGGAATCAGACAGCAGGAGAAGAAATCCATAAATCTCGGATTCGACACGTCGAGAGATTGCAGTGCGTATAATTTCTTCAAAGTCAATTCTTACTGGGAGTCGAGTCAGTTCAGTGGCGCCTTGATGATCCGTCCTGTCGTCGGCTCAAGCTATTACATCGGAATTGATGAAAATCAAGATGTTATGACAGAGTTGCAGCTTTCGCCTAATCCGGTTTCGAGCGTCCTTCACCTTGACGGGATGAGTGCGGAGAAGTGCAGTGAAATCATCGTCTATGACCTGACGGGCAGGACGGTGCTTGATGTGTCGTATTCCAATGAGTTGAATGTCAGTGATTTGGACAACGGAGTCTATGTCATTCGCGTAATAAACCATGACGGCTCGTTCTTGTCGTCAAAGTTCATCGTTTCAAGATAAAGGCTATGTCGGAGGATTTTGTCGGAGTGATTGGTGACAACAACGAGGAGAACACCGAGCTTTTTGAGCATTTCAGGATTGTGGCTGACAAGGGGCAGACGCTGACACGCGTGGATAAGTTTTTGCAGAACCGTCTTGAGAATGTCTCGAGAAACCGCGTACAGAACGCGGCTAAGGCAGGAAGCATCTTGGTGAATGACAAGCCCGTCAAATCGAATTACAAGGTGAAACCGTTTGATGTCGTGACGGTTGTGTTGGCATATCCGCCGCGCGAGATTGTCATCAACCCTGAAAATATCCCGCTTGATGTCGTGTATGAGGATGATGATGTGATAGTTGTGAACAAGCAGGCGGGGCTTGTTGTGCACCCTGGCCATGGCAATTTCGACGGCACCTTGCTCAACGCGCTCGCATATCATTTCAAGGAAAACGGCTCGAATGTGGAGAACGGCTTCGGCTATCTCGTGCATCGTATCGACAAGGACACGACGGGACTGATGATTGTGGCGAAGAACGAGACGGCGCAGACAGTCCTCGCGACGCAGTTTTTCGAGCATTCGATAATACGCCGTTATCAGGCGCTCGTGTGGGGCGACTTTGCTGAAAATGAAGGCGTTGTGGAAGGAAACATCGGGCGGTCGTTGCGCGACAGAATAGCGATGGCGGTCTATCCCGACGGCTCCCAGGGCAAGACAGCGGTGACTCATTTCAAGGTCGTTGAGCGTTTCAACTATGTGACGTTGGTGGAATGCTGTCTCGAGACAGGCCGCACACACCAAATCAGAGTGCACATGCAGTATATCGGCCATCCGCTGTTCAACGACGGACTTTATGGCGGCGACACGATATTGAAAGGCACGACATTCTCCAAATACCGTCAGTTCATCGACAACTGCTTTGAGGAGATTCCGCGCCACAGCCTCCACGCCAAAGTGCTTGGTTTTGTGCATCCTACGACAGGAAAGGAACTATATTTTGACTCCGAATTGCCCCGCGACATGACGGCGGTCCTCGAGCGTTGGCGTGTATATGCAAAAAACAGTAAGGAAATATAACTAAAATTCGATAACATGATAGTAATAACTGGTGCAGCAGGTTTCATCGCAAGCGTTGTCGCAGGCTGCCTTAACGAACAGGGCAGAGACGACCTCGTCCTCGTCGATGATTTCTCGAAGAAACAAAAGGAAAACAACTATAAAAACAAGGCGTACAAGCTCCTTCTCGACAGGAAGATTTTCCACGGGTGGTTGGAGAACAACCATAAAGATGTCGATTTCATCATCCATCTCGGAGCAAGGACCGACACGACCGAGTTCGACTGGAATGTATTCATGGACTTGAATGTCGATTACACCGAGCGCTTGTGGGCGATGTGCGCCGAATACCAGATTCCTATCGTATATGCTTCATCAGCAGCGACATACGGCGCGGGAGAACTCGGATATTCTGACAGCCATGATGTGGTTGGGAGGCTTCAGCCGCTAAACCCTTACGGTCGCTCGAAGAATGAGATTGACAAATGGATTCTCTCGCAGGAGAAATGTCCGCCGTTCTGGGCAGGCCTTAAATTCTTCAATGTCTATGGCCCGAATGAATATCACAAGGGCAGGATGGCATCGGTGATTCTGCATTCTTTCCATCAGATCAAGGAATGCGGAGAGGTGAGTCTGTTCCGTTCGCACCGTCCCGACTATGTTGATGGTCAGCAGCTTAGAGATTTCATTTACGTCAAGGACATCGCCTCGGTGATTCTTTTCCTGATTGAGAGACGTCCTGAAAGCGGACTCTACAACCTCGGCACAGGCAAGGCACGCTCGTTCTATGACCTTGCGGCGAACACTTTCAAGGCAATGAACCTGAAGCCAAACATCAAGTTCATCGACATGCCTTTGGACATACGCGATAAGTATCAGTACTTTACGGAGGCTAAGATGGACAAGCTGCGTGCGGCGGGTTACGACAAGCCGTTCACTTCGCTTGAGGACGGCGTTGCAGACTACGTGAGGAATTACCTTGTCCCGGGCAGATATTTCTAAGACGACTTCTGTTTGTCCGCGAGTTTTTTGTCGAGGTCAACGAGGAACTCTCTTGCGTGGGTCAGGGTGCGCATCATCATGGCGTTCTCCTCGAGCTTGTCGAATTTCGTCTTCATGGCTTCTTTCGCGCCTTGGAGCGTATAGCCTTTCACCTTCACCAATTGGTAGATGATCTGAAGATAGCGGATGTCGCGTTCCGTGTATTTGCGGCTTCCCGCGGCGTTCTTGCGCGGACGCAGAACTTCAAACTCGCTCTCCCAGAAACGGATGGTTGATGCGTTAAGGTTGAACATCTCGGCAACCTCGCTGATTTTGTAATATAACTTCTTTACTTCCATATTAATCCATTGTTTGTGAAGGTAATTGCGATAATTCAAGAATCATGTCGTACTCCTGCGGAGTCAGGTCGTTGAAGAAAAAGTTGATCGGGTTGACAGCCTTGCCGTTTTTTATGACCTCATAATGCAGGTGTGGGGCTGTTGACTTGCCGGTGTTGCCGACGAGGGCAATCTTTTCGCCTCTTTTTACAGTCTGCCCGACTTTCACGAGCGATTTGCTGATGTGCGCAAATCTTGTCTTGTAACCATATCCATGGTCGATGATGACGTTGTTGCCGTAGCCTGTCTTCGCACTTTCGACCCTTATGACCTTTCCGTTGCCCGGACTGAAAATCGGCGTCCCGAGGGGCGCACTGAAGTCTATGCCGCTGTGAAACTTGTGCACTTTATAAAACGGGTCGGTCCTCGTTCCGAAATGCGATGAAATGCGGTGAATGTCAACGTCTCTCACAGGCATGATGGCGGGTATGCAACTGAGCATCTCCGTCTTGTTCTTCGCGAGGTCGAATACCTCATCAAGAGACTTCGATTGCATATACAACTGACTTTCAATGGTGTCGATTTTTTTTGATACATACTTGACAATCAGGGAGTTGTCGTACCCATCAAGATGTTCGTAACGTTTGGTGCCTCCATAGACGTTTTTCCTGATTGAGGAAGGGATAGGCTCAGCTTCGAAGATGATGCGGTAAATGTTGTCATCACGGTCTTGCATCTCGTTAAGCAGGGCGTCGATATTCTCAATCTTATCGCCCATGATTTCATATTGAAGCTGCAAAAACTTGATTTCCCGCGCCTGCGCGTGCTCCTTCGGGGAACCGACGTACTTGTTTATGAAATATACAATGCAGCCACCGAGTATCCCGGCTGTCAACAGATAAATGGCAGCCCTCACGAAATGCCGCTTCCAAGAAATCTTATATTCTTCATAATCAAGTGTTTGATCATTATATATGTATTTCTTTTTTGCCATGCTTATCAGTGAAAAAAATAAAACGAATTATTTATTTTTTTAGTGCGACAAAAATAATATTTTTTGGTAAATTTGCACACTTTTTTTTGAATAAAATTAAATACTGAATAGATGAAAGCAAACGAAATCCGTAAGAGTTTCCTCGATTTTTTCCAGTCGAAGCAGCATCTCGTGGTGCCTTCGGCTCCGATTGTCGTGAAAAACGACCCCACACTGATGTTCACCAACGCTGGGATGAACCAGTTTAAGGATGTCTTTTTGGGTAACAATCCGCGCAAGGCGCCTCGTGTGACAGACATTCAGAAATGTCTCCGCGTCTCCGGCAAACATAATGACCTCGAAGAAGTCGGACGCGACACATACCATCACACGATGTTCGAGATGATGGGCAACTGGTCGTTCGGCGACTATTTCAAGGAAGATGCCATCGCATGGGGTTGGGAGTTCCTCACCGAGGTGATGAAAATTGACAAGGACAGACTGTATGTGACGGTTTTCGGCGGTGACGAGAAAGACGGCATGGCTCCTGATAATGAGGCATATAACTTCTGGCTCAAGCATGTCGATGCCTCTCGTATCATCTACGGGAATAAAAAAGACAACTTTTGGGAGATGGGTGAGACCGGTCCGTGCGGCCCCTGCTCTGAAATACACATCGACATCCGCGATGACGAGGACCGTAAGAAGGTGAATGGCCGTGACCTCGTCAACAAAGACGACCCGCAGGTCATCGAGATATGGAACCTCGTGTTCATGCAGTACAACCGTCTTGCCAACGGCTCGCTCGTCAACCTTCCGGCCTGTCACGTCGATACCGGCATGGGCTTCGAACGTCTGGTCCGCGTGATGCAAGGCAAGAAGTCGAACTACGACACTGACGTCTTCACACCTATAATAGATGAGATTTCAAGGCTTTCGGGCATTGGATACGGCAAGGATGAGAGATGCGACATCGCCATGCGCGTCATCGCCGACCATCTGCGTGCTGTGACTTTCGCCGTCACCGACGGGCAGCTGCCTTCAAATAACGGCGCCGGCTATGTCATCCGCCGAATCCTGCGCCGCGCCGTGCGTTATGGATATACCTTCCTGAAATTCACGGAGCCTTTCGTTTACAAGCTGCTCCCTGTCCTCGTCAACGAGATGGGCGGGCAATACGCCGAACTCAAGGCGCAGCAGACTCTCGTCTCTAAGGTCATCTATGAAGAAGAGGCGTCGTTCCTCCGCACCCTTTCATCGGGAATCAGACGTTTCGAGAATTACGTGGAACAGAACAAAGACTCAAAGGTCATCGACGGGGCTTTCGCCTTCGAACTCTTCGACACGTTCGGCTTTCCCGTCGATCTGACGAACCTCATGGCGGAAGAGAAAGGCCTGAAAGTCGATATGGACGGCTTCAATGCAAACCTTGAGGAACAGAAAAACCGTTCGCGCAAGGCCGCCGAGAAGATGTCGGGCGACTGGGTCGAGCTTATCCATGAGGACAAACCGACCGCCTTCGTCGGCTACAACGAACTCGAGTGCTGCTCTAAAATATTGAAATTCAGAGAGGTCGTCGCCAAAGGCAAGAAACATTTTGAAATCGTCCTCGACAAGACTCCTTTCTATGCTGAGATGGGCGGTCAGGTCGGCGACAGAGGCGTCCTTGTCTCTGAGAATGAGACGCTTAATGTCGTCAACACTGTGAAAGAGAACGACTTGAGTATTCATATCACAGATACGCTTCCGCAAAATCCTGAAGCGACTTTCACCGCAAAGGTCGATGTCGAAAGACGTCACAGAATCGAGGCGAATCATACCGCGACGCATCTGATGCACGCCGCTTTGCGCCAAGTCCTCGGGACGCACGTCGAGCAAAAAGGCTCAATGGTTGATGATGAACGTCTTCGTTTCGACTTCAGCCATTTCGCGAAGATGAGCGATGAAGAGATTCATAAAGTCGAGACGATTGTAAATCAGAAGATTAGGGAGGATTTACAGAACGACACAGCTGTTGATGTGCCTGTTGACGAGGCACGTAAGATGGGTGCCATGGCGTTGTTCGGTGAGAAATACGGCGACAAAGTGCGTGTCGTGACTTTCGGCTCCGACTATTCGCGTGAGCTTTGCGGCGGCACACACATCGCTTCGACAGGACGTATCGGCGCATTCAAGATTTTAAGTGAGAGCGCGATAGCAGCTGGCGTCCGCCGTATCGAGGCGATAACAGGTGTTGCTGTCAGTGAATATCTTGACAATCAGATTGATACATTGAACAAAGTCAAGGCTATTGTCAAATCGGGCGATGTGGTGAAGGCTGTCGAGACATTGACGGCTCAAAACACAATGTTGCAGAAGAAAATAGATGCAATGATGATGGCTCAGGCAGTCGGCGATGCGAGAACCGCATACAACAACGCGACGGAATGGAACGGACATAAATTCGTTTTTGCCCGTATCAATGTCGATATGAACCAGATGAGAAATGTCGCAACGGCATTGAAGGATATTGATGCTGAAGTCATTGCGGTTGTCGGCGGAGTCTTTGAAGACAAGCCGGCCTTATGTGTTGTGCTTCCGCAGAGTCTTGTCGATGAACAGAAGATGGATGCCGGCGCAATCATTCGCACGGCGGCCAAGGAGATTCAAGGCGGTGGCGGCGGGCAGAAGACCCTTGCCACAGCTGGCGGAAAGAACGCAGCTGGTATCGACAAAGCGATGGAGATCCTGAAGTCGTCATTTGCATAGAATTTTTGAATTAATTTTTTGAATCTTTTTCAGCTTCTGGCGTTTTTGCCGGAAGCTGTTTTTATTTTTAAAAAACGTGGCGTGTATTCAAAAAATATCGTAAATTCGCGCCGAAAAAAATTTTTTGTATGAAGACGAGACTATTACCGTTGTGCGCCGTTTTAATCCTTACATTATTATACGGTTGCAGTAAAAATTCCAAGTCCACGATAATTTTGATCGGTGAAGAAAAAGAAGTCGTTGATTTCACGGAAGTCGGCACGGATGTGCTGCAGAAGGCGTTGCTTAAGTACGGATATGTGACTGATACAGCTCAGATGCTCGTGCTGATGACCCCTCCAAACGTGGAAGGGAAATATAAGATTGACAGGATGTTCTTCCTCGCGTTGGAAGAAGTTTACAATGCAGGTACTGAGTTTGAGACGTATATGGGTGATTTCATTGACGTTATGAATGAGAGCAGCCAAGAATCGTTGGTTCTGGAGTTGAAAAACCAGAATAACCGCACTGTTGATATGACTTATTCATGGTTAGTCAGTGACAAGGTCGTTTATCATTACGATATGACAGCCAATGTCGTCGGTGCGAAATATCTTGACAAAAATGGTGAAGAAGTTGAGATTTTCGCACTTTATTTTGTCTGTGTGAAAGATTATATTGACCCGAGTGCCGGTTGGGATTGTCATTATCATTCGGGTGAGCTGATTACCGGAAGGATTCTGCCAGAGGGCATTGCTGATTTCAAATTCTCCGCCACGTGCCGCGACAAATGGGGCGCGGACGCCGGGATGCTTCAGCGAGTCGGGGATTTCAAAGTGGCCGAAGATTATGGAAACAAACACCAAGCTAACTATATTACACCAAGAATAGATTAATCGTAAATCATGAAAAAGAGCATTTCATTTTTATTCTGTATATTAATGTGTGTTGGACAATTATCAGCACAGAACGGCATTAGCCAGAAAAGAAGCAAGAGCAAGAATCTTATCACCAATTCAAAGGCGGTCATTGTAGGACTTAAAGGTGGCGTTGATTTGGCGGGCATGTCATACACTTCGTCGGAGTTGAAGTCGTTGAGTCAGGACTTGTATCTGCGTCCTGCCGCCGGTCTCTTCGTCGAGTTTCCGTTGTCAAAGTCATTCGCCGTCGGTGCCGATTTCTTGTATCAGGGCAGGGGAGTGAAAGTGAATTATTTCAATGGTGGTGATGAACGTTATCCTGTCAATTACAAGATTTCATCAAACTATTTCGACTTGAGGATACCGCTCACTTACAGATTTCTCACCGAAAAGATGGTGAATCCTTACGTCTTTCTCGCGCCGGATTTCTCAATGTTGGCAGGCGGCGCAATCTCGTTGGACCAGAAGTCGAATCTTTCCGGCGAGGCGGAAATGAATCAGACAATTGACATTGGAGAGGCAAACATGAGACCGTATTCAGTAAGTGCGATATTTGGCGTCGGAGCGCGTCTGAACCTGAATTTCAGGCAATTCGCCCTTATCATGAAGTTGGATGTCGCATATAATTTCGGCCTCGTAAATACTTATTCCGATAAGGAGATGAACCATGGTTTCGGCAATCAGCCATACAATGAGAATATTGTCAATGTGAACGCCTATACAGAAATAGGCAGTCGTTTCAACAGAGGCCCTGAAATCATGTTCAGCATCGGTCTGCCGCTCAAGTTCATGAGAGATGCCTGTAGCGGTTTCGGTAACAGAAAATATAAGTCTTCCTTCTAAGATGTAAGAAAGAAAAAAGCAGACACCGATTGTTTCGATGTCTGCTTTTTTTGTGTTTGTATGTTATTTGTTGATCATCAATCTCTTGATGACGCTGAAGTCGTTGTTGGTGATTTTTATGAAGTAAAGCCCGCTGGCAAGGTCATCGGTTTTGTACTCTGTCGTTTGACTTGTTGCTGTGAACGTGTCAACCAATATTCCGGCGGCGTTGTAGATGCTGACGGAATTTTCTTTGTTGTTGGCCGACTCGTCAAAGCTGACGTAGAACGAGCCGTTCGTCGGGTTCGGATAGATTGTGACGCGTCCATCGTACGTGTTGTCATCGACTCCGAGCGACTGGCTGTAAACGAAGATCTCTCTGTGTATCGTACCGCATATTGTGTTGATGTCGCATTTTATCGTGGCGTTTCCTGGGCCGAGTACTATGAGGGTGGCTCGTTTTGTCCCGTCTTCGTTCAGGATCCATGTGTTGGTGTTGTCGATGCCGGTCCAGTCAACATGGTATTCGATGCTCCAGTTGTAGATGGCGGGGTGTATCCCTTCTTCGATGCCTGCGCCTGTGACGGTGTCAATCTCGAACTTGTACTGGAGTGGCATCCAGCTGCTGCCAGCCATGACTTCTTGTCTTTCAGCGTCATTGATGTACGGGGCGTAAGGGGTGTTGTATTTTACGAAGGTGAGATGTATGATGCTGTCGCATCCGTGAGTCGTCCCGAGATTTATCAACTCGTCTGTCGATTCATTGAAAACGAGCTGTTCGGTGTGTTGGGTCTCATAGTTGAAATACTGCAAAATGTATGGCTCACAGCTTTCGCCGGCATCCAAAAGAACCGGCGTCGGATATTGCGGATGCACTTCAATGGTATGTTGCACTTCTGTTTCATTGTATCCGTCTGAGATGACGCATGTGAATGTCGTGGTGGCGTTTGGATGCACCGATGTCGTGGCGCTTGACGGGTTGCTGACAAATTCGGCTGGCTCCCAGTTGTATGTGTAGTTCTGTGTTCCGCCAGATGCGGAGACATGCATTGTGGTCTGTTCTCCGTCGCACAGCACGTCGTCATCACATGAAAGCATGGCCGACAGATTGTTGTTAACGGTAATTGACGTTGTCTTACTGTCTTCGCATGTCCAGCCCGTTGCGTTTTCGGCGACTATCGTGTATGTGACATCGAAGGTGCCTGGGGTGGTGTAAACGTGTGTTGGGTTGGCTCCGGACACTTCCTGACTACCATCGCCGAAGTCCCATGTGCGGCTTGTTATCTTGTTTGTATTTCCGGCGGGGATGGTGGCCTCTGTTCCGGTGAATTGCGCTGGTGCGCCCGGGACTGCGCCTGTCACTGTGAAGTCGGCGTGAAGTTCCGGCAGAATCTCAATGTCGAGCGTCATCGGTTCGCTTGTGCCTTGCCCCGGCACGGTGACGGTGCAGCTGTAGGTGCCTGAATTTGCGAAAGTCACATTGTCGATATGGGGCTCACGCAGGTTCGATGTGAACCCGTCCGGGCCTGTCCACGAATATTGTGCGTTGCTCACCTCGTGCGCGGAGAGGTGCAAGGTGTTGCCATAGCAGGCATCGCTGTATTCCATAACAGGCGGCATGATTGAGCAATCGGTGGTGCCAGGGCCGGAACCAGGTTCTTTCTCAAACGTGATGATACACCTTGCTCTTGAGTAATTTGTAATTATCAAAATATAGTAGTCACCAGTTGTTGAAGAGGATGGAATTTGGCAATGTTCATCGTAGCTTGGAGAGTAGCTGCAACTTACAACCTTGCTTGCTGTCAATCCGTTTTGATGCGGTTCTGGATTATGCGGACAAGGATCCACGGGGTCATCGAATGGTCCCCAACAGCAATAGTCAATATCCCTTTCCGTATTCCCGTCTTTGCCCATCATGTGGATGCTGAATGCGCCAGGAGTTGAAATCTTCATGTAATACCAGGAAGGACACGGCTGCGAACTCAGGCATGAATAGGCAGGTCCGCTTTCCGAAGGGTGGTTGTCGCCCGTCATCGCTTGGAATGTATATAATCCGTTGTCGGTGCAGAAAGGCTCGGCTTTGTAGCAGGAGTCGTTGTTGCCTCTCGGAGCGCTTCTCATCATGATGTCCATCATTAACGATACGATGTCCATGTTTGAGACGTTGTTTCTCCATGTACCCTCCAATTCAGAAATTTCACTTTTGTCCAACATACGAAAATCAGAATAACAGTTATGGTAAAATGTGTCAAAAGTTTCCTTGAAGCTGTGTCTGTCAATGATTTCATCGTTGTTTGAAATATAAAAAAGACCATGTTCGTCGGACGATGTCATCACGAAACGGTCGTCATTGCTGATGTTGTATAACAAGTGCAGACGCTCATAATAATCATCAATCTTTTTGAAATCAAACTCGACGGTACTGTTACTTCTGTCGAAATAGTAAATTTCGTTGTCAGACTGGGCGTTTAACGCAAATGAAGCGAATAACGAGAAACAAATAAGCAATACTCTTTTCATATTTTGGGTCTGAAAAATTAACAATCAATTTAGTGTGCAAATTTAAACAAAAAATCCAAGGTTCATACATTTATTTTTCATAATTATTCAAAAACTCCACGAGCTTTGCTGTCGCTCTGCCTCTGTGTGAGATTTTGTTCTTTTCTTCCATTTTCATTTCTGAAAATGACAGGTCGTATCCGTCGGGCTGGAAGATCGGGTCGTAGCCGAATCCGCCGTCGCCGTGCTCTTCTGTGAGGATTTTTCCGTTCACAACACCTTCAAAGAAATGCTGTTCTCCGTTGATGTTCAATGCGATTACGGTTCTGAAACGTGCCTTTCTGTTTTCTATTCCGTCCAAGGCTTTGAGCAGTTTCACAACATTGTCGTGATATGAGCAGCCTTCGCCGGCGTAACGTGCCGAATAAACTCCGGGTGCGCCGCCGAGGGCTTCGACCTCAAGTCCGGTGTCGTCGGCGAAACAGTCGAGGTGGAAGTTGTTCGTCACGAAATCCGCTTTTATTTTCGCATTGCCCTGTAGGTCGTCGGCATCTTCAACGATGTCCTCATGGCATCCGATGTCGGGGAGACCGACGACTTCATAGTTTTTAAGTATATTTCTGATTTCTTCAAGTTTGTGAAGGTTGTGAGTTGCAAAGACTAATTTTTTCATCTTAAAATATATTAAATTGAAGCCCAGTTGATAGGCTGAATGCCGTTATTGATAAGGTATTGGTTTGTTTGTGAGAAGTGGTGGCATCCGAAGAATCCGCGGCTTGCAGAAAGAGGGGATGGGTGGACGGTCTTGAGCACTAAATGTTTGCTGTGGTCGATGAGGCTTTCCTTTGCGATGGCGTAGTTGCCCCAAAGGATGAACACCAAATGTTCTTTTTTGTCCGACAGGGCTCTTATCGCCGCGTCGGTGAATTGCTGCCAGCCGATTCTCGCGTGCGATGCTGCCATGTTCGCCCTCACTGTCAGTGAGGCGTTCAGTAGCAATACTCCTTCTCTCGCCCAGTTCTCGAGGTTGCCGCTTTGGGGAATTGGCATCCCGATGTCGCTGTTCAGTTCCTTGAAGATGTTCTGAAGGCTCGGCGGTATCTGTATCCCGTCGGGGACGGAGAATGCCAAACCGTGTGCCTGCCCGATGTTATGATATGGGTCTTGGCCGAGAATCACAACTTTCACCTTGTCGAACGGGGTCAGGTTGAACGCGTTAAAGATAAGGTTTGAAGGCGGATAGACTACATACTGGCGTTTCTCTTCTATCAGATATTCTTTTATTCCCGCAAAATATGGTGATTCAAACTCATTTCTGAGTGCTTCATACCAGCTTTCTTCCAAATCGGGCTTACGTACGGTTACCATAAAAAATCTTTCAAATAATTGCACAAAATTAAAAAAAATATTGTTACTTTGCAGCTTGAAAATCGGAAATATTAAAATATCGATTTATATGAAAAAAGTAGCATTATTTTTAGCAATTGCATTTGTCTTTGGTGTTATTTTCACAGCTTGTCACGGTCAGAAGCGTTGTGCGGCATACGGCGAGCATAAACAATATCAGAAAGAGAGCATCTACTGATTTGTCTGGCGTCTGTGAAATTCAAGGCAAAAAAAAGAGAGAACCTCGTAATGAAGTTCTCTCTTTTCTTTTATGTCTCTTCTGCTTAGAAGACCATAATCTTTGATGACTGTGTCTTGTCGCCAGCCTGGACGCGGATGATGTACGAACCGCATGTGAGGTTGCTGGCGTCGAACGTGACGTCATGTGAACCTTGTTCGTAGTTGCCAAGCACGCGGCTTGAGACGAGGCGGCCTGCGAGGTCATAAACATCGTATCTGACGTTTGCCTGTTCTGAAAGCTCGATGCTGATTTGTGCTGTTCCAACGACAGGGTTAGGATAGACGTTCATCTGTAACGCTGCGCTTGAGCTGAGGATGTTCTCATCGACATCAAGGTTATCTTTTGACTTGTAGGTTTCGTTCTTAATGATACCATTGCCGTATGTCGCTGCATAGACGATGCCTTTGTTTTCAACGCCACCGAATATATTATACATAGGTGTGTACACCTCCTTGTTATTAACATATTTGACATCGTATCCGAATAGTACCAATTGTGCAAGACGATTTTCGACAACTGCCTGTTTGAGGTCTGTTACCGGAATATCAAGCTCGCCGCTGCGCACCCAATTGCCATTAGTCGTAGTGTAGATGCCGTGTTCTGTGCCGATTATAAGGCAATTGGTTTTCTCTTCTATCAAGCAAGAATAGACAGGTGCTTTTGGAAGATTACCCTGTTTTGACACAAAGCTGTCACCATAGTCCTCTGAAAGGAACACGTAGTCGTTGTTTCCGTAGTTGCCTGTTGAGACGAGTACCTTGTTGTTGATGATTGAAACTGCTGTAATAGTGCGGCCTTCAAAAAGGCTGTTGTCAAGTGCTTCGAAGACGATCACGCATCCTGTTGAGTCGATAGTCGCCTGCTCGGCTGTGACGGCTTCCTTCAGGTTGCTGATTCTGTAGAGTTCACCTGTCACTGTGCCGACGACAGCGGTGTTGCCGTCGTTGCTGATTGCCACTGCTGAAGGTGTTCCCGTTGTTTCGCCAACCTTCCACCATTCGGAGACTTCGTTGAAGTAGTGTGAGTTCTTGGTCATGTAAATGCCACCCTTGACACCGCAAATCATTGTTGCTGAGATGATGTCTTGAATGTCGAAAATAGAATCGCCTTTGTTGACATCGCATGGCAGGACATAGTCGAACGGGAATCCGCCGATATTGCTGTGGACTTTGACAACGTCACCAGCTCTGTGAATTGGGTCATCGAGAACGACGGTGTCTGTTCCGAACATAACGGAGTCGATGGCGGCATATACTGTTGTTCTCAATGAATACTCGTCGTTGTAGTTCTCGTACATTGCGAATGGTGTTCTGAAGACATCTTCATTCAGGATTACGTTGCTGAAACCACTGTCATCGCTGAAGAAGTTTGACATGTCGAAGTCAAAACCTGATGAATTTGTTCTGTAGAGTGGTGTCGCAGCGACTTCGCTTCCACTGCTGTTTGTCCTTCTCATGGCACCTGTTGTGCTGAGGAACATGATACTCGGGTCGATTGTTGAGATGGCGCATTGTCCGCCTGCGTATGCCTCTTTGAAGATGTAGTGGCCATTGGTGGTCGCGGCACCTGTTGTCGGGTCGTAGTTCGGGAAGATTGCTTCTCCCGTCGTGACGTTATTGATATATTCGCTGCCTTCCATGAGGATTGTACCGTGGTCAAGGCAACCGCCGAGTGTCCTGTTGACACCGCCGCCGATGCCGACGCCGAACATACGGGCCACCGAGGTGTGGTTGTCATCTGTAGTGAAGTAACGGTTGCAGTTCGAGAACTTGTATGTTCCCTGTGTGAACGAGCCTTTGAACACTCCGCCTTCTGTACCTACGAAGAAGACGTTGCTGTTGTCAGGGTTGAAGAGGAATTTCTGGATGCCGACATGGACGTAATCGAATGAACCTCCGATAAGCTGTTGGAGTTCGTTGGTCTCGCCATCTGAAATTCTTGTCGGGATATAAATGCCATTGTTCGGGTTGCTGCCTGCCGCATATTCAAGGACCCATACGTTCTTGCCGCCGACGAGGAGTTTCTGAGGGTTATTCGGGAATACCTCCATTGCGTTGTCGATGAAACTGCGCGAACCGAACAGGTCGTATGCAGATGTGGCGGTAAGTGCAATTGCCCATGTGTCACCGCCATTCGCCGTGTAGTACACGTTGCCGGTGCTATAAGTATTTGCTGCTGTGTCGTGCTCGACATATCCGACATACATGTAGTTCTGGTCTGATGGTGACATCGCCAAAACTTTCAGAGCTGTCCCCATTGGAAGTTTTCCTTCTCCGTCAGCGGTGAGAGCTGTTGTGGTTACTTCTCCACCATTCATGTTTATGCGGTAAACCATTTCGTCAACGACAGCCAAGCCTGCTCCGGAGTTGTTCATCTTTACAGATATCGCGTTGCCTTCGATGAGGGTTGTCCATGTCTCGCCACCGTCGGTGGTGTATCTGAGACCGCCGTTTGTTGCTGCGAAGATACGATTCGCCCCCGTCTTACTCAAAGCGAGCTCGTTCACAAAAGCCCAGCTTTCGTCATTGTCGGGGTTTGTACTTGCAATCTGCTCTGCGTTTCCGTTGTTGATTTTCCAGATGCCGTTGCCGACGAAACCTGTCTCGTAACCGTAGTCTGACAATAGATTTGTTGTGTGTGAATAGCGGCCGTCGCCTGTCGCCACATATATCGTGCCGTCAACCTGAATCATGTCGCTGATGAGCGCATTCAATGTGCCCTGCATCTCTTTCATCGTGATGCCGCCGTTTGTTGACTTGAAGATGCGACCACCCATTGTGCCGATGAGGAGTGTGTTGTTCGTCGGGTCAGTCTCGTCATAAAGCATAGCCCTTGTGAGTGCGCCATAGTTGTCAGGTCCGACAACATTCCATGTCGTGTCGTTTCTCATGGTCTTCTGGGCCGCTTTCTGCGCCTTGAGTAATAACGCCGGATCAATCAATCCGGTCTCCTGATTTGCCCTGATGCTCTTCATGTAGGAAGAAACGGTAGCCTCTGAACTGCTTCTTGGAACGTACTTACCTTCGATCCCAGTAACATTGGCTGCATGTCCTGCTTGTGCTAACACCATGGTTATCAAAAGCATACTTAATGGTAAAAGTCTTTTTCTCATATCACGTAATTTAAAAATTTATTACAAAATTAATTTCAATATTTGAGGGTTCAAAAATACAACATTTTTTACATCCAACAAACATTTTTTTCAAAATATTTAAAAAAATTACCAAAACCCTAAAAACTTCCTAAAATCTCAGCATCGTGTCCTCAGGAAGCCAGCCCACGCTGCCGTCAGCCAACCTGATTTTGTCCCAACTCCCTTCGCTTTCCTCAATCTTGACCTTGGTCCCTTCGTGCAAAACGAACAAATCCACACCCGAAGATGACGGCGAACTCTTGACAGTAATGGTGGGCTTCATGATGATTGCTTCGTTGTTCGATTTCATATACCTACTTTTGTTCACGGCAAAGATGACGCTTATGACACACAAAACTATCGCTAATAAGGCAGTGAAAAACATACTCTTTTTCAATGCTTTGGTGCGTGCCGTGAGATATAGAAACAGGGCTGTCATCAATATCGCAAAAACGATTATTGAACATATAGCCCAGCAATCGGCGCTAAACATGTTGCCCACACTGCGCCACCATTTCGCCATGAAAAATTCAGGCAAAGGCTCTATCTTATCGGTAATCAATGCGTTGGCTATCGACAGATTGCTGATGATGTCCTGATTGTTCGGCTCGTATTTCAAAGCACTCTCGTAATAGTAAATCGACATCGGGACGTTGCGCATCTTGAAGTATGTGTTGCCGATGTTGTAATACAGTTGGGCGGAAAAATACCCTTCGTCGATGATTCTGTTATAGACAATCAACGCCGAGTCATACTTGCTGTCGTTGTAATATGCATTTGCCTTGGCAAACTCGTCCTCCTGGATCTTCTGCCCGTTTGCGAACAGACACGCGAAACCTATCGCCAATACTAAAATATATCTTCTCATATCTTATATCTTAACTCTTAAAACTATACACTCATTTTAAAACTCTTTCCGCTTTCGAGATGACTTCAATGCCTTTCTGGTACAACTCGTCCATCTTCTTGCCGGGGTCACCAGGGGCGAAACGTGCGAACTCGCAACTGTTCAGCAGCTCGATGAACTGGTTCACAATGTCTTCCGGTGCGTTCTTGCTGAACATCATCTCCTTAACCGTGTCCATCGAAAGTTGGGAGCGTGTGATGTTGAGCTTGTCGGATATGTATCCCCACAACGCCTGTGCGTATTCTTCGTAGAAGTGGTTCTGGTCGTTGATTTTCAGATAGTTGTAAGCTCTCTGAAGCCGTTTCTTTGCGGTTTTTGTGGCTTTCTTGTTTCTGACCAACACCTCGTTCTTGTTGAATTTGTTGACTTTGTCGTGGATTATCAATGCTGAAACAAACAACGCAAAAATCAAGGCGGCGAGTATGAAATACAGCGGTGTGGCGAAGAAAGTACCTGAGAACTTGTGCAGTTTCGTCTCTGTCATGATGTGCCTGATGTCGGTGCCGATCACTTTGATGCTCTCTTGGCCTCCGGCGTAGATTATGCCGCTGCCTCCCTCGTTGGCGCTCTTCGCGACATTGATGTCATATTCCTCCGATGGCAGCGTCACGTATCTTCCTTTGACAGGATCGAAATAAGAGAAAACGGTCTGTGATAGTTTGAAATTCCCTGATACTCTCGGGATTACGACATATTCCGCTTTCTTTGTGCCGCTGATTCCGTACGAGTTGTTCTTTGTCGTCGTGGTGATTTTCGGGTCATAGACCTCGAAGTCGGGCGGGAAGACTGGCTTGGGCATTTCGAGCAGCTCGATGTTGCCTTTGCCGGAAACGGTGTATGTCACGGTGAAGGCGTCGTTCGACTTCATCTCCGTCTTGTCTATCGACGATGTGAACGTGAATTGTCCGACTGCGCCTTTGAACGAGTCGGGCCTCTCCGCGACGGGAAGCTGTCTCACCTCGATGTTGATAGGCTGCGACTTGATTTCTTTCTTGACATTGGTGTAGCTGCTGCCCATCACGTCGCCGAAGAAGTCTTCAAACGGGTCGTTGCTGCGCTGGCGTTCTCTCTGCCTCCTGACCTGCGCTATGCAGTTGATGTCCAACGGGTCAACGGTCAGGGTGCCTGCCTTCTGCGGAATGAGGACGATTTCCTGAACCGTCGCGACGGCGTATTGCTTTCCGTCTCTGACGATCGACGACTGCTGCAGTGAACCGTTGTTGTCGGTGATGTCTTTGGTCCAGAAACCGGCGTATGATGGCGATTTCGAGACCGATAATTGTGATATCGGAATCGTGAAATATATCTTGTATGTCAGCAGGATTTGCTCGCCGATGTAAGCTGTCTTTTTGTTCGGTACCGCCTCGACGAACACATCGCCGAGGTCAACAGACTGTGAGCTGCCGTTGTCACCGTTTCTTGGTGAGCCTGCGTACGCCGCGTTCCCGCTTCCTGGCACCACTGTGATGTCCATCGTGGTGCTTTTTACTTTTTTCTTGTCGATGGTGATGGTCGCCGCAGGAATCTTGAAGGTGCCTTCCTTCAGCGCTCTCAGATAGAACGAGTAGGTGGTCTTGTTCGACTTTGTTATGGAGCCGTTTATTATCTGCACGCTTGAACTTGAAGACGAGAACGGCCCGCCCAAGACCTCGAAGTCAACGAAGTTCGGCGCCACGAAGTTGCTCCCGTTCCCGTCGAGTTCGTAGGATACGTTGAATTGCTCTCCGACCATGACCTGCCTCTTGCAGATGACATTGAACACGCTGTCGTCCTGCCCGAAAGCCGTTACATTTAACAAAATCGCGATAATCGCAATGAATATCTTTCTCATTTCCTCTTAACTTTACTCTCTAACTTTACTCTTTTAACTAATATCACCAGTCTTTCTGAATCTTGCGTCTCTGCATCTTGGCGGCCTTGGCCTCGTTCATCTTATCCATGGTGTTCTTCTCTTGCTCTTCCAAAGCCTGCAGCATCCTTTCGGCATCTTCTTTCGACATTTCTTGCTCCTGCTGTTGCTGTTGCTGCTGTTGTTGTTGCTCCTGTTCCTGCTCTTGTTGCTCTTGCTGTTGTTGTTGCTGCTGTTGGTCTTGTTTGTCCTGTTTCTGTTGGTCTTGATTTTGATTCTGCTGTTGCTGTTGTTGTTGAATCATTTTCAGACGTGCATACTCAAGGTTATAGCGTGCGTCTTCATCTTCCGGGTTGAGTTTGATGCAGTTTTTATAGGCTTTGAACGCCTCATCATATTTCTGCTGCTCCATCATGCTGTTACCGAGGTTGTAGTATGCATCGGCCTCCATCTGTTGGGTCACATTCCTGTCGGTCACGCTCTTGAAGCTGCTCGCCGCCTCTTCGTATTTCTTCTGCTGGTAATACGAGTCACCGAGGTTGAATTGTGCCTTGTCGTTGTATTTCTTGTCAAGCGACTTCTTATACAACTCGGTCGCGGTGTCAAAATCGCCGTCCTTGTAGCTTCTGTTGCCTTGTCTTGTGAAGTTCTCCTGCGCATTCGCGGAAGCGGCGGTCAGCAAAAACAAGGCTATCATTCCTATTTTACTTGCTGTTTTCATCTTTCGGTTCAAAGAATTTGAAGTTTGTCTCCCAGGCTTTCTTTCCCGATGAGATTAGTATTTCTATGATTAACAATATGATGGCTGCGCCGACAAACCATTGGAACTGGTCGTCATAATCGGTGAAGACCATCGATTCGAACTCGTTCTTGTCGGCCTTGCTGATGTCTTCGTAGATTTTGTCGAGTCCGACGTTTGAGTTGCTGGCTCTGACGTATATGCCGTCACCGATCTGCGCAATCTGCCTCAGCATGTTGTCGTCGAGCTTTGTGATTACGACATTGCCTTCTTTGTCTTTCTTGTATCCTGTTTTCTTGCCGTATTGGTTGTAGAGTGGGATAGGGGCGCCTTCGTCAAGGCCCATCCCGATGGTGTAAATCTTGATGCCGAGCTTGGCTGCCTCCTGCGCGGCCTTCACCGCATCGCCGTTCTCGTGGTCTTCGCCGTCGGAGATGATTACGATGGCTTTGCTGTTCTCGCTTTCTCCGAACGACTTGATGGCTAACTCGATGGCGCGTCCTATCTCGGTGCCCTGCGTGGGAATGAGATCGGTGTCAACGGTCGAGAGGAACATCTTCGCCGCCGAGTAGTCGGTGGTTATCGGCAGCTGCACGTATGCGTTTCCCGCAAAGACGATGATTCCTATCCTGTCGCCCCCGAGTTTGGAGATGAGCTTGTTGATCGACTGCTTCGAACGCGCAAGTCGGTTGGGTTCGATGTCTTCCGCGTTCATCGAATTGGAGATGTCAAGGCAGAGGAACATGTCGATGCCTTCTCTTTTCGCCTTCTCCATCTTCGAGCCTGATTGCAGGTTCGCCGCCCCTAATATTAATAAGGTGATGATGGTTGTGAAAATCACGAATTTGATATTCGACCTCGCCGGCGAGAAATTCGGGACAAGGAACTCTCTGAGTTTGATGTTGGCGAAACGCATGAATTGCTTCTTGCTCCAAAATCTTATCAGGATATAAACCGCCACGAGTGCCGGGATGACGAGCAGCCAGTACAGATATTGCGGGTTTTCAAATCTTAAAATATTGGGTTCCATGATGTTGTCTTAATCCGTTATAGTTCTGAAAATAGTGTGCCTGAGCACGAAGTCTAACAAAAGCAACGCCAAAGCCCACAGGACGAAAGGCAGAAACTCCTCGTGTACGCGTTTGAACTCGTTCACTTCTATCTTCGAGCGTTCGAGCTGGTCGATTTCCGCGTAGATCTGTTCGAGTTTTTCGTTTGAGGTCGCTCTGAAATATTTTCCGCCCGTCACATCGGCAATCTGTTGCAGCAACGGCTCGTTGATGTTTACGTCAATCTGTTGATATTGAATGCCTCCGAACGGGGTCTGAACCGGATACGGCGCTTTGCCTCTGGTCCCGACACCGATGGTGTAAACCCTGATTCCGAACAACTTGGCCATCTCCGCGGCTGTCGATGGGTCAACGGATCCGGCGTTGTTGTCGCCGTCGGTCATCAATATCACGACTTTTGAAATAGCCTCGCTATCCTTGAGACGGCTCACCGATGACGCGAGCCCGTCGCCTATGGCAGTCCCGTCTTCAAGCATGCCGCATTTCATGTCTTTAAGCATGTTGAGCATCATGCCGTGGTCGGTCGTCAGCGGCACCTGTGTGAATGTCTCGCTGGCAAAGACAACCAAGCCGATTCTGTCGTCAGGACGCCCCTTGATGAAGTCGGCACCTACTTCCTTTGCCGCCTCTAAACGGTCGGGCTTGAGGTCTTGCGCCAACATACTGCTCGAAATGTCAACAGCCATCACGATGTCGATGCCTTCAACGTTGATTTTCTGATTTGTCGAGCTGCTCTGCGGACGAGCCAACGCGATGAGCAACAACGCCAAAGCGCAAAGCTCAATGGCGACGAGGATATGCCGACAGTACGCACGCCAGCTCTTCGGCAGCTTGGCGAAGAAACTCGTGTCGGCGAACCTCACGTATGCCGACTGCCTCCTGCCTCTGAAAATATACCACACAACCAACAACGGAATGATTATCAATCCGTAAAGGAAATATGGCGATGCAAATTCCAAGGAACTCATTTTGTGACCTCCGTGTTTTCTTGGTTGTTTAACTCTGTTTTCTCAGCTTTCTTCCTGTTCTTCTCCTCCTCGGCCTTGCGCCTCTCTTCTTCCTGGAAGAAAACAAACGTGTCCTCGACGAAACCGTTGATGTCGGTGAATGCACGCTCGTTCTGCTCGGCTGTCGGGTTCGCCTTGGCGAATTTCACAAAGTCGGCTGTGACAAGCGTGTCACGGAACTTCTCAAACGTGCGCTCGTTGATATTCAATGCCTTCACCGACTCGATGATCTCGTCCGACGTCATCTCAACGGCGTCAATGTCAAACTGCCCTTCAAGGTATTCACGCGCGATGTCGGTGATGTTGGTGTAATATTCCTTTACTTTCGCCGTCTTCCACGCCTCGTTGGCCCTGACCTCTGCCAGCTTCTCCCTCGCCGTGATGATGGCTGGGATCGTCGGCTTCGGCTTCTCTTCCTTGACAACGACTTTGTTCTTTCTCTTCTTCGAGAGGTAATAAATAAGGAACGCTATTCCGGCCAATACGACGGCGACTCCCGCCCAAGGCAGGACCTCCTTTGCGGTGACGCCTTGCCTCATCACGTCTTTGATGGGCCTGAAGGCCTGTGTCGTGTCAACGGCTATTGTGCTGACGTAAAGCTCATGCTCGTCGGTGCGGAGCGTGCGGCGGATGCTGTCTCTGACGCTCTTCGCGTACGTGACGCTGATTTCAGGGACATAAACGTAACCCGTGTCGAACGATGTCAAAGTGAGGTGTTGCGTCATCAGGACGTTGCTATTATTAATAGGTGTAGTCTCAACTTCGCCCGCTTTGATGACTTCGACCGACTTGTTTAACGTGTCGCCATACTGCTGCCATTCGACGTAAAAGTCCTTCGGAATTGTCAGCGTCAGCTGGTAGTCGAAAGGCTGCCCTACGACGATGCTGTCGGTGTTGGTCTTCCCGTTGAAATACACTTGTTGCGAAAAGCTCTGAAAACCAATCGCTAACAAGGCGATAAGCATTGTGAAAAAGGTCTTTCTCATTTTCTTGATTCTCTCTTCTTAAAAAGTTGCATCAGCGGCTTGACGTAATCTTCATCGGTGTAGATCCATGTGTTGTCGATGCCGTTGTTCGCGAAAGTGCGGTTCAGCAAGGACGTCTCGTGTTGCACGTATTTCTGGTACGCCTGGTTCCACGCGCTGGTGGATGTATCGACCCATCTCTCTTCTCCCGTCTCGCTGTCGCGGAATTTCACAAGTCCGATTTTCGGTATGATTAGCTCACGTTTGTCGGTGACTCTCAACGAGATGAGGTCGTGTTTCCTTGCGGCGATGCGCAGCTCCTGCTCGAAGGGCTTGCTTGTCACAAAGTCGGAGATGAGGAACGCCGTCGTGCGTTTCTTGATGGCGCTGGTGAGGAACTTCAGCCCCTCGCCGATGTCGGTGCCTCTGTGCTGCGGCTTGAATGTCACAATCTCGCTGATGATGCGCAGGATGTGGCTCGACCCTTTTTTCGGCGGGATGAATTTCTCGATCTGGTCGCTGAAAAAAATCACGCCGACCTTGTCGTTGTTCTGTATCGCCGAAAACGCGAGTACCGCCGCCAATTCTGCGGTGATGTCGCGCTTCGTGACATCGGCCGAACCGAAGTCGTTGGAGCCGGAGACGTCGATGAGAAGCATGACGGTCATCTCGCGCTCCTCCTCGAAAATCTTCACGAAAGGCCTGTGGAAACGCGCGGTGACGTTCCAGTCGATGTTGCGTATGTCATCACCATACTGATATTCACGCACTTCGCTGAAAGTCATGCCACGACCCTTGAACGCACTGTGGTATTGCCCCGAGAAAATGTGGTTGCTCAACCCGCGCGTCTTGATCTCTATCTTCCTGACCTTCTTGAATAAATCAGTGGCTTCCATCTTTACCCTAAAACTTTCAACTTTCTACTTTATGAACTTTCAAACTTTATGAACTTTCTACTTAAATCACGGCACCTCGACGATGTTCAGTATCTCGTTGATGATCTCTTCCGTCGTGATGTTCTCGGCCTCAGCCTCGTATGTCAGGCCGATGCGGTGACGAAGCACGTCGGGCGCAACGGCGCGGACATCTTCCGGGATGACATAGCCGCGACGCTTGATGAAGGCGTAGGCCTTCGCCGCCAAAGCCAGGTTGATGGTGGCACGCGGCGAGCCGCCGTAACTGATCATGCCCGCGAACTTGCTGAGCTTGAAGTCGTTGGGGAAACGTGAGGCGAAGACGATGTCTGTGATGTAGTTCTCAATCTTCTCATCGAGATAAACCTCACGGCACACCTTTCTCGCATTGAGTATGTCTTTTGTCGAAGTCACTTTCCTGACCTCTGGATACTCCTTATTGATATTCTGTCTCAGGATGACTTTCTCCTCTTCTTTCTTCGGGTAGTCAATCACGACCTTGAGCATGAAACGGTCAACCTGCGCCTCAGGAAGCGGGTAGGTGCCTTCCTGCTCAATCGGGTTCTGCGTCGCCATGACCAAGAACGGGTCCGGCAAGGCGAAAGTACTCTCTCCAATAGTCACCTGATGCTCCTGCATCGCCTCGAGCAAGGCACTCTGCACCTTCGCCGGCGAACGGTTGATTTCATCGGCCAGGACGAAATTCGCGAAGACAGGGCCTTTCTTCACCATGAACTCCTCCGTCTTCTGACTGTATATCATCGTTCCGATGAGGTCGGCCGGCAAAAGGTCTGGGGTGAACTGGATACGACTGAAGTCTGCATCGACAATGCTTGCCAAAGTCTTGATGGCTAAAGTTTTAGCCAAACCAGGAACGCCCTCCAAAAGGATGTGCCCGTTCGATAACAAACCGATGAGCAGGCGCTCCGTCATCTGCTTCTGCCCGACGATAACCTTGCTCATCTCCATATTAATGAGGTCGATAAACTGACTCTCCCTCTGAATCTTTTCGTTTAATTCGCGAATATCTGTCTCAATCATGTTGTTGATTTTTAAAACTTTTCTCTATTAACAATGAAACTGCAAAAATATTGTAAAAAAATGATATTGCAAATAAAAAAAGAGGTCTGAAAAGAAATTTTCAAACCTCAAAACCTTAAGCGGTGAATTGTTGATTCGGCTGGCTGTCTTTGGAACCTCGGTCACGCCGCAAATTCACTCATCTGTTCCATCAGTTTCTTTCTGGAATAGAATATCCGGCTTTTTACAGTCCCTATCGTAAGTTTCAGTTTGTCAGCGATTTCCTGATATTTGTAACCGGCGTTGTACATGTCGAACGGCCTGCGGAAATCGGCATCGAGCCTGTTGATGCCTTCCTCAAGCTCCTTGGCGTTGTACATCATCTCCGGATTGGTGTCATCATCTGTGTTGTTGACATTCAAATAGTAAAGGTCTTCGGTCTGGTCGATTATTGTGTTTGCTTTCCTGGCACGGCGATAATCGTTGATGAAGATGTTTTTCATGATCGTGTAAAGCCACGCTTTGAGGTTGGTCTGGTGTACGAATTTCTCTCTGTTGCAGAGTGCTTTCAAGAATGTCTCCTGCGTCAGGTCCTTCGCGTCGTCTTCGTTGCGTGTGAGCTGTCTCGCAAATGCCTCAAGATAATTCTGTAATCCCACGAGGCTGGTGTTAAATTCAATTGCTGTCATGGTGTTTGTTGTTTAATTGGTTGTGTTGTTGTTTGTTTTTACGAGTGCAAAACTATCAAGCCACGATTTTTTGTCAATAAAATTTTTTCAAATATTTTTCCAGAATTTTTCAAAATATTGAAACAGAAACATTTAGTGATTTAAAAAATTTCTTTATAAATTATAAAGTAAACGGATGTTAAAATAAAGTAAACGGTATTATAAATCAAGATAACGGCATAATATGTCAAGAAAGTGGTAAGTATCAATTTGGGTTAAGAACAAAAAAATGATGTCATTGCGGGGTCTCATGGAATTTTTTTGTATTTTCGTAATTCAAAAAATTATCGGATTTTAAATGAAAAACTACAAGGAACTTTTGAAGAATGTCACGACGTTTATATTTGATTATGACGGAGTTATGACTCAAGGTGACGTTCTGGTGCTGCCCGATGGCGAGGCACTCAGGATGACTAATGTGAAGGACGGATTCGCGCTGCAACTCGCGGTTCGCATGGGATACAATATCGCTGTCATTTCCGGCGGCTATGCGAAGTCGATGGAACAACGCATGAAGGCACTTGGTGTGAAGGATGTTTTTCTTCATATCCCAAACAAAATCATTAAGTTAGAGGAATATATGAAGGAACATAACCTGAAGAGGGAAGAGGTTGTATATATGGGCGACGACATGCCTGACTACCCTGTGATGCAGATGGTCGGAGTGCCCGTCTGTCCGGCCGACGCCGCCGAGGAGATAAAGCAAATAAGCGTCTATGTCAGCCACCAAAACGGCGGAAAAGGCGCTGTCCGCGACATAATCGAACAGGTCATGAAGGCGCAGGACAAATGGATGAAGGATTTTGAGATTCATATCTGGTAAGTCATGAAGAAGATTGGTTCGTTTTTCAGATTGGTCCGCTGGCCAAACCTTCTCATCACCGCTATGATGATGTGCCTTGTGTATCACTGCATTATGATGATGGAGAGCACGGCTGCGTTCACGCTTCTGGTCATCTCAATGGTTTTCATCGTCGCCGGCGGCTACGTCATCAACGATATTTTCGACAAGGATATTGACGCAATCAACAAACCCAGACGGTTGATTGTCGGGAATGTGTTCTCCGAAAAACAGTGTAATGTGTTTTATTGGACGTTGACTGTCACGGGCTTATGTTGCGCTCTTGCCTCTTCAATCATCGCCTACGGCTCGAAGTTCTATCTGATTTTCATCTTCATGCTACTCCTCGCCGGAGTCCTGTATTCCTATTCGAGCACGTACAAGAAAAAACTCGTTGTTGGAAATGTAATCGTTTCATTGTCAGTTGCTTTTGCGGTTTTCTTGCCGTGGCTTTTCGTGATGCTCTATATGTCGAAGCATACACTTCTGCTCAGCGCAAACGAGACCTTGATGACGACCTCCCTTCATATCGTGCTGATTTACATTGCTTTCGCTTTCCTTGCAACGTTAATCCGTGAAATCGTCAAAGACATTGAAGACATTGACGGCGACGAACGGAGCGGCTGCCGCACGATTCCGATAGCATGGGGGATGAAGGCTTCAAACATTATTGTCGCCATTATGCTGTTTTTGCTGGCTGGACTTATGATCCGTTTTACAATTTTCACCAAGAATTTCAGCGGATCGGAGACTGCAACTTTTTTGATTAGGTTGACTTATGTTTTTGCTTTTATGAGTCTTATCAGAGTTTTCAACGCAAGAAAAGCAAAGATACCAAGAATAGCATATCACCAGATTTCAACCGATTTGAAAGTTATAATGCTTGTCGGCGTTTTGTCGATGTTTTTCATTTCAATATAATATGTGATGTTAGATAACTTAAAGAAATACAATGTTGTTTTGGCTTCAAAATCTCCGCGCCGTCAGGAACTCCTGAAGGGCATTGGCGTCGATTTCACGGTTTTGACAAAGGATGTTGACGAAAGCTATCCGTCAAGGTTGCCGCTGCTTGACGTGGCGCCGTTTTTGAGTTTGAAAAAGGCCAAGGCATTTGAAGACAATGAGTTGCCTGAGAATTTTATGGTGATAACCGCCGACACTGTTGTCATCGCCGAAAACGAGATTCTCGGGAAACCCAAGGACAGAAATGATGCTTTCAGGATGCTGAGGCTGCTGTCGGGAAAGACGCACAAAGTGGTGACCGGAGTGACCGTTCATACAAAGGATTTCACCAAGACGTTCTCGGTTATTTCTAAGGTAACATTCGATTGCCTTGATAATCAAGAGATTGAATATTATGTCGATGGCTATGAACCATACGATAAAGCTGGCGCGTACGGCATTCAGGAGTGGATTGGTTATATCGGCGTTAGCAGCGTCGAAGGCTCTTATTTTAATGTGATGGGGCTGCCGACTCATAAGCTGTACACGGTTTTGAAAAATATACATCAGGATTGAACGTTGAACCATCGACAGAAAGACGGTGTTTCGATTCAATGCGATTTGACAACATATAATTTTGTGAATTAAATCTTTGCGAAATGAAATATTACATCATAGCAGGCGAGGCTTCTGGCGATTTGCATGGTTCCAACCTCGTGGCGTCGCTTCGGGCGAAGGACCCTAACGCTAAAATCAGAGCGTGGGGCGGTGAGAAAATGCGGAAAAACGGCGCAAACGTAGTGAAAAATTATCACGATTTGGCGTTCATGGGCTTCGTGGAAGTGTTAATGAATCTTCACACTATCTTAAAAAATATTAACTTTTGCAAGAAGGACATAAAGCAATTCGCACCCGATGTCATCATTTTAATCGATTATCCGGGCTTTAACTTGAAAATTGCGAAGTGGGCGCACCGACATGGCTTCAAGGTGTTCTACTACATCTCCCCGCAAGTGTGGGCATGGAAACGCCGCCGTGTTTACAAAATCAGGAAAGTCGTGGATAAGATGTTGTGTATCTTGCCTTTTGAGAAAAAGTTCTACGATAATTACAATGTTGATTGTCAGTATGTCGGGCATCCATTGCTCGACGAGATTTCAAAGATGGCTCCTGTCAGCAAGGAGAGATTCTATAAGTCTAACCGCCTGAACCCAAAGAAGGAGATAATCGCTTTGCTTCCTGGCAGCCGTAAACAGGAAGTCGGCAGAATGCTCGAAGTGATGTTGAAGGTTGTCAAGTATTTTCCTGATTATCAGTTTGTTGTAGGCTGCGCCCCGTCTTTGCCTGTCAGCTATTATAAAAGTATAATCGGTGATAAATCCAACGTGCGGCTGGTCGTGAACAGGACCTATCAGCTGCTTCAGCTGTCGAGTGCCGCGTTGGTGACATCCGGAACCGCGACTCTTGAAACCGCGCTGCTCGATGTCCCCGAGGTGGTGTGCTATAAGGCTAACAGGATTTCATACATGATAGCCAAACGATTGGCGAAAGTCAAATACATCTGTCTCGTGAACCTAATAATGGACAGGTTGGTTGTCAAGGAGTTGATTCAAAACGACCTGACTCCTGAGAATATAAAAGAGGAGCTGTCGCTGCTTCTTAAAAACCACAAACGCCAACGTCAGCTTCTTGAAGACTATGAGGAACTGAAGGCCGTGCTCGGAAATGCGGGCGCCTCTGACAAAGCGGCTGAGACAATCCTGTCAAATGTAAAATAAATTTACAAATCTGTAAATATACGTTTACAACCGGTCATTTCTGTAGTTTGGAAATGACCGGTTTTTTCTTCGAAATCAGCGAAAATTTTTGTTTTTCGCACGTCATTTATTCGTAAATTGCACGCAATAATTGACAAGCAAAAATGATAAACTGGTTCAGGTATCCTTTCATCAGACTCCTGATGCCTTTCTCGATTGGCATCTGGCTGTGTTTCTCATTTTTGTGGAATGACGCTGCCTTCGATTTCAGGCAATTCTTGCCAATTGCTGCGCTGATGTCAGTGTCGTTATCTCTGATTTCGAGATTTGTCATGGCTTATTCCCGACGATGGATATTCGGCCTCATCCTTGACATACTGCTCATATTAATAGGTGTGCTTGTCGTCCGCATCCGCGGCGATGATTTGGATGTCAGAAGTATCTCGTTTTGTGATGGTGAGACCGCTGACGCGTTCGTGGCTCGTGTTTCGGAATGCCCGACAGTCAAGGAGAAGTCAGTGAAAGTCGTCCTCGAAATGATGGCTGTGCGTTCTGACGATTCAATTCGTGAAGCCACAGGGAGTGTCATGTCTTATTTTGAAAGGTCGGAGAAGTCTGAAAACATCAGATATGGAGATGTCATCGTGTTCTTCGACCCGCCCGATGAGGTTGAGCCGCCACGCAATCCCGAGCAATTCGATTATAAAAGGTATCTCTCGCGTAAAGGCATCTCACGGCAGGTCTATTTGCGAGCCGACAGGTGGATGTCTCTCGGCATGAATCTGTCGAACCCGATTTACAGGTTTTCCTATTGGTTGCGGGATTACCTGCTGGGCACAATGCAAAAGCTCGGAATCACGGGCGATGAATTTGCGGTCGCATCGGCGATATTGATAGGCTACGATGATACTTTGTCGCCGGAGCTGCGAAACAGTTATGTCGCGGCGGGTGCCATGCACATCCTGTGCGTGTCGGGGATGCACGTCGGCGTTGTGTTTATAGTGTTTTCGTACCTGCTGTTTTTCTTCGACAAAAGGAAACGGTGGCAGAACATGCTGCGTCAATCGGTCTTGCTGTTGCTGATTTGGGCCTATGCACTGCTGGCGGGTCTGGCGCCGTCGATTTTGCGCGCGACAATAATGCTCTCATTCGTGATCGTCGGAGAGATGCTTGGCCGGAAAAACATACTGCTGAATAGTTTGGCAGCCTCGGCTTTTTTATTGCTGACCATCAATCCGGCGAATCTGTTCGACATCGGTTTTCTGCTTTCATACGCCGCCGTGGTCGGAATCGTAGTGCTTCAGAAATCGATTTATTGTGCTTTTTACATAAAAAATAGATTTATTGACAAAATCTGGGAGCTGACTTCCGTCAGCTTGGCCGCGCAATTCGCCACAGCGCCATTCTCAATTTTCTTTTTTAACCAGTTTCCGCTGTATTTCTGGCTCAGCAACTTGTTCATGACACCTGTTTCGACGGTCGTTATCATTGGCGGCATGGTTATGTTACTTTTGAGTTTCATACCTTATATTAATATAACAATCGCGTGGATCGTAAAATGGATGATTTTTCTGATGAATTATTTCGTCTGCGCAATTGAAAATCTACCGTTGTCAATCGTTAAAGGATTGTATATAAATGATTTGGAGTTTGTATGTCTTGTCGCGATATTTGTTCTTGTGATGATGGTTGTGAAATTGAAGGAGAAGAAAATGGTTTTCGCAATAGCATGTATGATGTTGATTTTCAGTGTGTCGCAATTAATTCGTGAGTTCGCTCAACGAAAGCAGATGTCATTCACCGTTTATTCTTTGTCGAAAGGAACGGCCATTGATTTCGTTTGTGGGAACGAACACGTGCTTCTTTGTGATACCACAGTATATTGTAATCCTGAAATTGCAAGTTTCAACATTGATAATCATCTGATTTGCGAAGGCGTGTATAAGAACGGTAGTTCTTTGCCGTTTGACTCGCTTAGTTTTGAAAATTTGTACGTAAAAAAACGAGGAAGCATGGTCTCTTTTGGCGATGATTTGATTGGTTTTTCCGACAAAAAGGCGTGCTGTGGCGTGGAATTGGCTTCAAAGTGCCATTTTGATTATTTTGTGCTGTACGGAAGTGATTATGTTGATTTGGAAAAGTTGTTTAATTGCTATGTAGTTGATTTACTGATAATTGATAATTCGGTTCCTGAATATTTACGTGAAAAAATCATCGAAAAAGCCGAAGAAATCGGACAGAAATATTATGATGTAAAATCTGATGGAGCGTATATTTATAAAAGAAATGTGGTTGTAAATAATTGAAAATCAATTATATAAAAAATATTTTCAAAAAACTAAAAAAAAGTGTTGCACGAATAAAAAAACGCTGTATCTTTGCGCCGTTGAAACGAACAAAAAATTTCAACTGGTTCTTGAAGATAATGGTGCCGTAGTTCAGTTTGGTTAGAATGCCTGCCTGTCACGCAGGAGGTCGACGGTTCGAGCCCGTTCGGCACCGCAAAAGCCCACTCAAGCGAGCGGGCTTTTTTGTTTGTCAATCCATCATTGCCAAATCGTAGAGACTCGGCATGGGAATTGAATCCATTTGTTTGGACTGTTTGTCATTAATATTTGATCTGTAGATCACTGGGCTTGTCCCTAACCTTAACTTTATTCTTTTATTGTTACAATATTTAAAACAGTCACTCAGTGCATCGGCAAATTCATAGATGTTCTTGAACTGGCTGGTTGAAGAATTTCTCCACTTTTTATGTAATAATTCAGAATGATTAGTGGACGGCAATAAAAGTTTATAAATAGTATTAAGGTTTCCATAACCGACTTCTTTCTAATTTCGGTAGTTGTGGAAATCTCGTAAAAATATTTAAGTGTCAGGCGAATAGAGCTAAAATGCCCTCTTACGTGTTGCCGTTTTAGTCGAGCTTGAACTTGAACGAGAACAGCAGCTGATGCACGTTGTCGGTTTCATGGACGGTGCTTGTCTCCACATCGCTGCCTTCCGGAATATAGGCCGAATAAGGCGAATAGATGTAATATGAGTTCTTCATCTGCGAGAAGACGTAAGCGATGTCGAAGGTGAAGAACCTCACTGTGTAGCCGACGCCGGCGGAGTAGTTACATGTCCTGTATTCTTTCTCGCCGAGGCCTAACGGACTGCCGTACAGCGCGTAACCGCCTCTCAGACAGACATTCTTTATCCTGTACTCGCCGCCGGCTCTGAAGTTGGACGAGATCTTGAATGTGTTAGTTATCAGGTTATTAAGGTCGGCATAATTATAATCTCTGCATGAGAGGTAGGCATTTTTGTAATTCACGAGCTCGTAGTCGAACGAAAGCATCGCGCGGTTGCTCAAGATGAACGCAGCGCTGGCGTCGAAACGTAGCGGCGTGGTGAGCTTGTATGTGTAAGTGCTTGTGAGTGTGTTGTATTCGTTGTTGTTATGATTGGTGTTCCTCAGTTGTGAGGTGGTCTTGGTCTTCCAGTTTTCCTCGAGGTTGTATAATGTCGGGGTCTGGAATGAGACGCCGATGCGCAGCCATTTCACAGGGAAGCCTATGAATCCGAGTTTCGCGCCGACGCCCCAGCCGTATGTGCCGATGTATTCTTCCTGCATCCATGCGATGAAGTCGCCGCTGCGAAGGTTGGTCTCTTTGTAGTCCGATGTGAGCCTCCTCTCAAGCCGCGGGATGTCGAGTGACGCGCCAAGGAACCATTTGTCGTCGAAGTTGAAACCCAACGACAGCGAAAGCTCGTCGATGTAGCCGCGCTTCAACACGCCGCGCTGTTGGTTGAGGTTACCCATCGGGACGATGCTCGACACGTTACCGTTGGCGTTGAAATCCAATAGGTAACACTGCCAGAGAGGGTACATGACGTTAGGGGAGAACGACTCGAGGTCGTTTTCGTTGAAGATGCTGTAATCGTCGATTTCGCACATGTACGCGTCGATGAGCGAGTTGCTGTAGTTGTTCCCGCTTGTGAATGTCTCTCTCGTGTAATTGTTAATACGGTTCATCCCGAAGGCGAAGTTCACCGATTTCAGCAGTCCGCTCTTGGGGAACGTCAAGGCGACGCCGACATCGTTTATCGGCATCCTGATGTCGTTGGTGATGTCGGTGCTGCCGTTGAATTCTGATTTTGAATTTGACAGGTACAGTCCTGGTGTGAAGACTAACGTCGAATGTCTGAACAGTCCGAGTCCGGCGGGGTTGATTGATATTGATGAGAAGTCCTGCCCGACGGCACCCATGGCGTTGCCCATCGCCGCGCTCTTCGCAGTGCCTTGATAGGTTGACTGCGAGAAATCATAAACATCCGAAAGACCTTGCGCCTTGGCGACAACGCCCATCACAAATATACCTAATAATATTAATGTCCGTTTCATTACTTTAATTTTTTTGACTTTAAAACTAAACTTCACTCTTAAAACTTCACACTTGCTTAACGTCTTCCGCCTCCGCCCGAGCGACCGCCTCCGACGCTGCCACCGCCAAAGCTCCCGCCGCTGCGTGCGCCTCCGCTGTAGCCGCCACTGTAACTTCCGCTGCTGCTCCCGCTTCTCGTAGAACCGCTGGATATGTTGCCGAAGCTCCTTGTTGAACTCGAGCTTCTGGTCGTTGTCGTCGTCGGGATGCTGTTTCTTGAACTGTTGCTTGTCCTTGAGGTGGAAGTCCTTGATACCGTTGAGTTCTGAGGTCTGACATATTCAGAGCCTGACCTTATCTGTCGGTTGTTTATTGAGGAGCTCTGTGTCGCGCGTCCGGTTGCCTGTGGTCTGTCGGCTGTCACTCTGGCTGACGCGGAAGGCCTCGTTGCCTGTGTAGGTCTTGTCGCCTGTGCTGGCCTCAAGCCTGTAGAAGGTCTCGCCGATTGTGTTGTTCTTGTGCCGGTTGCATTCTGGCCTGTCCTGACCGCCGCCGGTCTTGTGGCAGAGGCCGACGGTCTTGATGATGCTGTCGGCCTTGAACTCGAGGCTGTCGCTGACGGGCGTGCCGAGGCTCCTGACGCGCTGGGTCTGACATTGGCCTGACGTGGCGTCTCGCTCGCCGAGTTGCTTCTTCTTGCGTTGCTCGCCACTTGCAGCCCGCTGCTCGCATTTCTGTTTCTTACGTTGGCGATGCTGCCGTTGTTGGCCGACCTGTATTGATACGAATGTGGCCTGTCCCATGTCTTGTAATATGTTGAGGCGTAATACACAGGGTGACAGCAGCAGCACGTGTACCAAGGATGCATCGGGCCCCACGGTCTCCAGTAGCTGCCGTACCAGTATGTGCCGTACCAAGGGTCGTAGCCCCAGCCGAAATACCACGACGGCATGTAATAAGGCCCCCAGTAATAAGGTCCCCAGCCGTAGTATGGCCATCCGAATCCGACTCCGAACTCAACAGTCACTCTCGGGGTGGTCTCCTCGATGACATACACCGTGTCGGTTTTCGCCGCGGTGCTGTCGGTGGGGTAGTACTCCGAATAGTCGTAGCTCTCGTTGTTTCTCAACGCCGATGAGCCGACATTGCCGTCAGATGACGTCACCAAAGTCCCGTTCATCGAATGGCTGTATGTGTCGTACGGAGAGTAATAAGCGTCGTCATATACAACGCTGTTGCTTGATTTACATGCTGTTACAAGTAACACCAAGCCAAAAATTATCATCAACGATTTTTTCATGTTTTTTATATTTTTTGTCAGTCAATTTAAATAACAAATTTAGGCACTTTTGGAAAAATTTCGTAATTTTGCACGCAAAAATACTAACAATTTTCATACCAAACAAAAAAAATATGGCAAAAGAAATTACAACACGTCAGGAAGATTATTCAAGATGGTACACTGACATCGTGAATAAAGCGGAACTCGCTGAAAATTCGGCGGTTAGAGGTTGTATGGTTATTAAGCCCTACGGATATGCAATCTGGGAGTTCATGCATGAAGCTCTCGATAAGATGTTTAAGGCGACGGGTCATGTGAACGCGTATTTCCCGCTTTTCATCCCGAAAAGTTTCTTCTCGAAGGAGGCGAGCCACGTTGAGGGCTTCGCGAAGGAATGCGCTGTCGTCACACACTACCGCCTCATGAAGAACCCCGAAGGGCCAGGTGTCGTCGTTGATCCTGAGGCGAAACTCGAAGAGGAACTCATCGTGCGTCCTACTTCGGAGACCATCATCTGGGACACGTACCGCAACTGGATTAAGAGTTACCGCGACCTCCCGATTCTGTGCAACCAATGGGCCAACGTGGTGCGCTGGGAGATGCGCACGCGTCTGTTCCTCCGTACCGCGGAGTTTCTCTGGCAGGAAGGCCACACCGCACACGCCACACGCGAGGAAGCAATGGCCGAGGCAGAGAAAATGCTCGGAGTCTATGCTGACTTCGCCGAGAAATACATGGCGCTGCCTGTCATCCGCGGCATCAAGTCGGCCAACGAGCGTTTCGCCGGCGCCGTCGAGACATTCTGCATCGAAGCCATGATGCAGGACGGCAAGGCGCTGCAAGCCGGTACATCGCACTTCCTCGGACAGAACTTCGCAAAGGCTTTCGACGTGAAGTTCCTCAACAAAGAAAACAAATTAGAATATGTGTGGGCGACATCATGGGGCGTCTCCACACGTCTCATGGGCGCACTCATCATGGCGCACTCCGACGACAACGGTCTCGTGCTGCCTCCTAAGGTGGCCCCGATAGAGGTTGTCATCGTGCCTATCTACAAGACCGACGACCAGCAGCAGAACGTCCTCGACTACTGCGCCAAGATGAAAGAACGTCTTGAAGCAAAAGGACTTAGGGTTAAGTTCGATGACCGCGACACTCAGAAGCCGGGATTCAAGTTCGCCGAATGGGAGATGAAAGGCGTGCCGGTACGCCTCGCAGCAGGCCCGCGCGACGTCGAGAACGGCACCGTCGAGATCGCACGCCGCGACACTCTGACAAAGCAGGTCATCTCAGAACAGGAGATGGAGGACCATATCATCGGCCTACTCGATGACATCCAGAACAGCTTGTATAACAGAGCTTTGGAATACCGCAAGGCAAATACTCACCGCGTCGATACTTGGGACGAGTTCAAGCAGGTGGTCGAAAACGGCGGCTTCGCCTACGCACATTGGGACGGCACAACAGAAACCGAACTCGCCATCAAAGAGGCAACGAAAGCCACACTGCGCTGCATCCCGCTCGATGACGACTACGAAGACGGCACCGACCCGTTCTCCGGCAAACCGTCGAAGAGAAGAGTAATCTTCGCAAAAGCATATTAAGTTTAAAGTTGGAAAGTCTATAAAGTTGAAAGTGGCTGACGCACAACATGATGTGCCAGCCACTTTTAACTTTACAAACTTTATAAACTTTCTACTTTTATCAGCTTTCCTCTCGCGTCCTCGCCGTACTCCTCAATGATTTCAGGCTCACCTTTATAATATATGTTCCCGAGATGTTCGATGCGCGAATGCAGATACTCATCGGCGTTGACCCAGCAGTCGCCGGTGCTGGTGTTGACAATCGTCACACTGTCAGCCACATAGTCTTCGGCGTGAATCAAGCCGTAGCTTTTCTTGTGAATGTTAAGAATGTTGTTGTTTCCGCCGGATAAGTTCAACTGGCTTGTCCCATAGTCGTAGTTCACCTTGAGGCTGTTGCAGTTGTTGAATTTCATGAAAATATCGCCGGAACCTCCATCAATCTTAATAGTATAGGGTGTGTCTTCATAGGCGTTGAATTGGTTTTTGGTGTGCAGTTCGCCGCAAGAGCCGAATGTCAAAGTCCTTATGTCACTGAAATACAACGTCGCGTCAATGCGATAGTCGTATGTTCGTATCCAGTTGATTTTGTTGTCGTTGGAAATAATCAGACTGTCGTTTCTGACTTCCGTCAGGATGTTGTCGATGATATTCTCTCCGGCGGTGATTTCAATGAAACATGAGTCGGACCTGACAAGCGTCACGTTGATGTCGTCATTCACCGCGAGGTGGCTGAACGTTCCGAGTTCTCTCTGCTGGATGACAGTCTCGCCGATAGAGAGCGGCACTTTCTTGCAGGAAGTGACCATTCCCATGAGCAGCAAAACTAATGCGGTAATTTTCAACGTTTTACATCTCATACTTAATTGATTTTAAATCCGACACCGAAACCGAGATAATCGGCCCAGCCCCAGTGCGTGGTGAGGCCGAAGGTAACGAATATATGCTCGCTGACATTCTGTTTTAGGTTGAGTTTCTGATATATCCTGCCTTCGCACAGATCCTTGCCGCCGACGTGACACCCGAAATTAAACAGGAATGAGGTGCTTTTCAGAACGAGTTCGTAAGCCACATTGACACCCGGCTTCAGAATCTCTATCGGTTTGTAGTCTATTTTTTTGAATTTCAATATTTCCTTGTCGGTCTCGTCATATACGAGGTCGATGCCGATTCCGACTTTGCTCATTTGGGAGACGCGTTTCATGACGTTGAGCTGCAGGTTGTAAACCGACCAGTGCTTGTCGTAGCCCATGTATTCGTCGATGTCTTTGAGTGAGTATAAAAACGAGATATACCAGGAGATGTTTTTGCTTTCCCAGCCTCGATATTGTTTGTTGTCGATGGTTTCGAGAGGCAGGCGTTCTCTTTGTTGTTTGAGAAAATATCTTCCGCTGAGGCCGAACTGCCATAGGTTGATGCCGTTGTTCGGGCACCGTGAGCCGCCGTTCGACATGTGCGTCATGCCGGTGTAAAACGAAAGATGCCAGCGTCGCGAGATGGCACGGCTGTATTCGACGTTGATGCTGAAGAGCGCATTGACGTGCGAGCCGAGGAAGGTGTTCTTGGGGTTGTCTTTCGCGTCCCATTTCTTTGTGGCGTAGCCGATTCCGACACCGAGACGCGCGTTGAGCATGTTACGCTTGCTTTTCAGGAAGTTGAAACTCATGTACGGATACGCGCCGAAGATGCTTCCGATTTCGGGCATCCCGCCGACGCCGGAGTATATCACCGTGACTCCGACGGCAGGGTAGTTGAGCAGCTGATGCCACGTCTTGCTCCCAAAGGTGGTCTGCTGAAGACTCAGCTCGAAAATGGGGAAGTGCGCCCTGAAAAGATTCATCTCCTGATGATGACATACCGTGAAAGACCAGCTCGTGCGCAACTCAATCTGCAAATTCCTGTTGCAAATCGTGTCGCGACACCCAGCCCGTAAATCGCTTTCGCACCTGAATATCAATAATGTAGCGAAAGATAAAACAATGATGATTCTATTTGCCAATTTTCTTTTCACGCTGCAAAAATACGAAACATATCGACAAAATTTGTACTTTTGCAAAAATTTTTGGAAATGGATAAAAGACTCGAAGCCTTCAAGCGGCTTTTGGACATCATGGACGACTTGCGGGCGGGCTGCCCGTGGGATAAGAAACAGACCATTGAGAGTCTGCGTCATCTTACTATTGAGGAGACTTTTGAACTCAGCGAGGCAATTATTGCCTCTGATTATCAGGATATTAAGAAAGAACTCGGTGATTTGATAATGCACATCGTGTTTTATTCAAAGATTGCCGACGAGCGTGGATTATTTGATATTTCTGACGTGATAAACAGCATCTGCGACAAGCTCATCGTGCGTCATCCGCACATTTACGGAACCGAAAAGGTTGAGTCGGCGGAGGATGTGTTGCAGAACTGGGAGAAGATCAAGATTCAGAAGGAAGGCAACCGCAGCGTACTCGGCGGCGTGCCGGCAGGACTGCCTCCGTTGCTCAAGGCATACCGCATGACCGACAAGGCCTCCGGCGTAGGCTTCGACTGGGAAAACAAGGAGGACTGCTGGAAAAAGGTACTCGAGGAGATGGACGAGCTGCAAGAAGAGGTGCGCAATGACGGCACAAAAGAACGCAAGGACGAGGAGTTCGGCGACCTGCTCTTCGCACTCGTCAATTATTCGCGTTTCATAAAAGTCAATGCCGACGATGCACTCGAACATGCCAACGCCAAGTTCAAAAGACGCTTCACATATATTGAGGAACGCGCACGCGAGATGGGACGCAGCATCACCGACATGACTCTCAATGAGATGGAGGCACTCTGGCAGGAAGCAAAGAGAGGCGAAAGATAAGAGGCGAGATGTTCAGAAAATTGAAAAAAATGTTTGATACAATGAAATAATTTGTATTTTTGCCGATTATTTTTACAATTCAATAATGAATGATATAACTAAGAGAACCATCTTCGGCGGGCTGTGTGTGATTGTTGTCATAGGCAGTGTCCTGCTGGATTTCTGGGCTTTCGCCGCCGTGATGACGGCTGTCGTCGCTCTCGGGACGCATGAGGTGTGCAAGTTGCTCCCCTCAAAATCACAGGGGGAAAATGGAGGAAGGAGATGCTGCGACAGTCTCAAATGCGGAACGTTGACTTATGTTTTTCTTTCATTTGCCATCGCAACAGCCATGCTGTTGGTTGAATTGCCGTTTAGATGGATACGGTTGGTAATGGTTGTTCCAGTTGTAATCATGCTGGTTCCATTCCTAATGGCACTTTTCTCAAAGAAACATTCATTTGCGGAAACGGCGGCCTGCTGCTGGACATCGCTCTTTTTTGTGGCGCTTCCGTGTTTCCTGATGCTTTCATTGTATTGCAACTGTCCTTTGGACACAATCAACGGCAAGATGTTGGTTGTGTTGCTTTTCGCCCTGATTTGGATAAACGATATTTTCGCGTACCTCAGCGGAATGGCGTTTGGCAGGCATTCATTGTTTAAAAGAATCTCCCCGAAGAAAACTATAGAAGGCAGTCTCGGTGGTTGCGCCATGACAATATTGGTGGCGTATCTCGCAAATCATTTCTGGCTTCACGCGATGGACAACCTCAAGATGATGGGTCTCGCCGCCGTGATAGTGGTCTTCGGCAGCCTCGGCGACCTCTGCGAGTCGATGTTCAAACGTCAGGCCGGAGTGAAAGACTCGGGAAACGTCATCCCCGGACACGGCGGCATCCTCGACAGGTTCGATGCCACGTTTCTTGCGGTGCCGTTCGTTTTCTGTTATTTGATGTTAATTAATTAATATGTATATACACAAAAAAGGATATAGCGTTATCGCGACAGTTGCGACAATCATAGTGCTGATTGCCGTGCTGCTGAATTTCGTGTTCGACTGGACACCTGGCATATCTGTCCATATAGGGCTGAGTGTCATTGCGTTGATTGTGTTGATTTGGTCTGTGACGTTTTTCAGAGTGCCCACGAACCGAAAGATTACGCACGAAGAAAACGCAGTCGTCTCATCCGCCGATGGTGAGGTTGTCGCCATTGAGGAAGTGGAGGAGAAAGAGTACTTCCACGACAAACGCATACAAATCTCTGTGTTCATGTCGGCATACGATGTCCATGTCAACTGGTTCCCGATTAGCGGGGATGTCAGTTATGTGAAGTATCATCCGGGCAGGAAGATGTTCGCCATAAATCCTAAGTCGTCGGAGCTGAATGAACGCAATTCTTTGGTTGTCAGAGATGAGAAGGGCAGGGAGGTGCTGTTCCGTCAGATTGCCGGCATCATGGCGCGTCGCATCGTGTGTAACGTGAAGCCCGGCGACAAGGCTGAGGTGGGGAAGGAGTTCGGGATGATAAAGTTCGGATCGAGAGTCGATTTCTTCCTGCCGACAGACTCGGATGTGCAGGTTGAACTTGGTGATGACATCACAGGACAGGTGACGGTTCTTGCGTATTTGAAATGATTAGAAAAAAATTTTCCAAAAATATGGTACGTTAGAAAAAAACGTGTAAATTTGCAGCTTTGAAAATAATAGTAAACTCAATGTTTAATTTAAATCACAAACAAATGAAAAAAGTATCTTTACTCACAATGTTTGTCGCAGTGATGTTGTTCTGCGGCAATGCATTCGCACAGACAGTGCTCATCAATGATGACTTTGAGGCCTACACAGTCGGCAACAAGCTTGCTGTTGAGGCTCAGGCAGCCGGCAACGACTGGTGGACAACATGGAGCAACAATCCTGGTTCAGCAGAAGACGGTGTCATCGCAACAGAAGGCGGTTCGAAATGCGGCCACCTCACATACAACAACGACCAGGTTCTCCTCTGCGGCGGTATTGAATCAGGTGCTTACGACCTCGAATTCGACATCCTCGTCCCTAACGGAAAGAACGGTTACTTCAACATCCTTCACAACTTCAACGGTGGCGCTTCAACATGGGCAATGCAGGCTTACCTCCACCTGACAAACGATGGTTCGGTCTCAACAGCAGCTCCTGGCCACGGCACAATCCACGCCGGCAGCAACAGCACAGCCGACATCCCGGCAGTCTATGACGAATGGATGCACTTCAGGCTCCACGTTGATTCAGATACAGACACCGCTGAATTCTTCTACTCAACAGAGTCGAATCCTACAGAACAGAGCCTCTGCACATGGCGGTGGTCATTGGACAGCTTCGGCCAATCACAGGTTGGCCGTAAACTCGATGCTATGGACTTCTTCCCTCCAGAGAACACAGCAACATCTGAATACTACCTCGACAACTTCAAACTCACACAGATCGGTGGAGACACAGCAGCATCACTCGAGTTCGACACAGAGTCAATCGCAGAAACTCTCGAAGAAGACGATGCTACATCAGTCACAATCAACATCAGCAATGCAGAAGGCACATCAATCGGTGACTGGACAGGATGGATTGACTTTGGCGAAGGTCAGGGTGGATCCACAACACCAGTTCAGATCAACTATGACGATGAGATAATAGAAAACACTTCACTTGTCGGTTTCACCATCGATGAACCAACACTCTACGAAGTCGCAGCAATGTTCCCGGGTTCACAGTATGCTTCTTCAGCAATGGGTGCAAATCTTGTCAGCGTCCAGTACTTCATGGTGGAATCAACATCAGGCTTCGGCATTGAAAATGGCACGCCTATCACATTCCGTGTCTATGGTCAGGGTCTCAACGGCCAGCCGGGTGAACTCCTCGCAGAGAAGGTCGTCCCTTACAGCCAGATCAATCATGAAGATTGGACAGTCGCCACATTCGACACACCGGTGCCTCTCACAGGTTACAATGTATGGATTTCAGCAGAGTTCACACAGGCTGTTGAAGGCTATGCAGTCGTGTTTGACGGCGCGTCATATCAGCCGTATTCAGGCTACTTCCGCGCTAATGGTGGCGGTGCTTTCAACTCACTCGGACCAGACAACATGAGCGATGACTATGGCTGCCTCCGCCTCCGCGCTACCGTCCAAGGTGCTGTGGTTCCCGCAACATGGGCAACACTCAGCAAGCCGGAAGGTTCATTGCCGATCGGTGCCACAGACGAAGTCACAGTCGAACTCAACTCAATCGGCCTCTCAGAGGGCGATGTCATGAATGCTGATGTTATCTTCGTGACAAACGACCCGGAGAAACCAGTCGTTGAAATCCCTCTCACACTCACAGTCGGTGGAGCTTCAGTTGCTGAAAACACAGAAAGCGCATACAACGTTTATCCTAACCCGACAAAGGGCGCGGTTGTCGTTGAAGGTGAAAACATCGTCGCTGTCAGTGTCTATAACGCAGCAGGTCAGCTCATCAATGTTGTCAAGTCAACAAATGAGAAGACAACCGTTGAGATGAACGAAGCAGGTGTTTACTTCCTCAGCATCATCGACAACGCTGGCAACTCAACAATCCAGCGCGTTGTTGTTGAATAACAATTGAAAACATATTCGAGCAGAAAAAAGAAGAGCCGCAGTAATGCGGCTCTTCTTATGTGTTAAAAAAATGATAAAAAGACCTGTCGAAACCAAAAATCAATTAAATAATCATCTGTCTTAACCATTCAAACAACGCCACACTCGCCGCGTGACTGACGTTCAGCGAGCAGTTCTGCCCGGGGACGGGAATGTAAACGACCATGTCGCATTGGTCGAGAATCTCCTGTCGCATTCCGTTGGCTTCGCTGCCAACCACAAACGCCACGTCTTTTGGCAGCTCAGTCTTGTAAATATTCGTCGCGTCGGTTGTTGTCTCAATGGCGACGATTTTCTTGTTGGCGGGTACGAGCTTCCTCAAATCCGTCTCCTCAGTGAAATACCATATATTTGAGTTCTTGCTCGATGCGGCGTTCTTGTGGACTTTGCTGATGCTGTGCGTCGGTTTCACACCGAGGAAAATCATGTCGGAAGCCCCAATGTTACAGGCGAGGCGTATCATCGACCCCATGTTCTCGGGAGTCAGCAGATTGTCGGCGATGACAATAGACCGTGGCACGGAGTCATAAATCGTTTCAGGCTTCGTGTCTTTGAAAAGGTCGTTGGATTTGATGTACATGACGTTTAAAGTTTGGAGAGTGAAGTTTCGAGAGTGAAGTTTTTAAGTTAATATGAAAACTCCACTCTCCAAACTCCACATTTAACACTTGAATAATAAACTGTGTCAGTTGTATTGTTTCTTGATTAGATGTTTCTAATGTTATTCTTTTTTGAACTCCACTTTCTCCGGATTATAAAGCGTGACTTTCTTCGCGCCTTTGGTGACCTCGACGGTGGGGCAGTCGGTGCAGGGTTCGCCCATTTCACCAAACGTCGCCTGATAGGTCTTGATGGAATATGTCACGGCATAAACGCCTTCGGTACGGAGTGAGTTTACATTGTCGATAGTTGTAGAAGCCTCGATGCGCTGGCAGAAACCTAAAGCGAGAGAGCCAATATAATTCACGGAAGAATAAGAGCCTAAAGCCTCGTTGATAGCGCTCTTGGCGTTGGTCTTGGCTGCATCGAGGTCCGTGTTGGTGACGAAGTTGGTAAAGCCGCCCCACGAGTCATCCTGGTAGGCATTGAGGCTGCTTTCCTGAACGGTGACCGGAATCGACTTGCTGACGCCATTGAAAGGACTGTATCCTAATGCACTTGGTGCCGGCGATAAGCTCGTGATAGCCGTTAGAGCGGAACAGTTTTCAAAAGCCGAATTATCGATAGCCTGTATCTTGTATGGCAACTCAAGGGTTTTCAAGCCTGTGCAGGAAGAAAAGGCATAGCTGTGGATGTAATATGTGTTGTATGGAAGTACCAAATTCGTTATCTTTGAGCAGTTATAGAAAGCGTATTTATTGATTTCTGTTATGTTGTCGGGGAAGGTGACGGCGGTGAGGCCGGTGCAGTTCTGGAAGGCGTGTTCGCCGATGAGCGTCACGTTGTATGTATCATTTTCATATTCCACAATGGCGGGAACAGTGATGCTGCCCGTGTATTCGGCTGTGGCGTAGCCGTCGGCCTCAAGTCCGCCGTAGGTGACGGTGGCGGTGTGATGCCCGCTGTCGAGTAGGTAATACAGATTGCCGATCTTGACCAATCCGCGGTCGATGGCTATCTGTGCGGTGATGGCCGCGACGCCTTCTTGCGTGATGGCCTCGATGGTCGCTTTGTCGGCGGCGGCGTTGATTTGGGTTGAATAACTATCAATGATGTCTTTCACCGCCTGCGAATAGCTGCTGCCCGCCGTGTGGTTCAGTTCAATGATGGCGGCGCCTTTAATTGTTTGCAGAGAAACAAGATAGTTGGAAAACTCATTCCAGCCCGTGGTGTGTTTGTAAGAGTAATAACTCTCGGCGTTGTCGGGGATGAAGATGTTGATATTCTTGTCAACCTCGCTGAAGGCGTTGGCGTTAGCTACAACAGGAGCTGTCGTGGCGTCACAATGTATGGCGCAGAGGTTGGAGCATTTCGCCAGAGCTTTGGCTCCGATCTGCGTGAGGCTCGCTGGCATGTTAATGATGGTGAGGTCGATGCAGTGGTAGAGTGCGCCTTCGCCAAAAGTCGTGAGGTCGGCGGGCAAGGTGCATTCGCCTGTAACCGTCTCATTGTTATATTTGTATGTTATCGCCTGGCTGAAACCTGTGAAGTTGGCAAGCACGTTCTTGTTGCTCCAACTAACGATGTTCATGGTGACGGTGCCGTCGCCCAACATAATGTCGCCGCTGTTTTCGAAAGTTTTCACAGTGTTGTAAAGCGACAATGAAGAAAGGAAGCAGTCTTCAAATGCCCTCCCTTTGATGGTTTCAAGACATTGCGGCAGCGTGATATTTTTCAGGTTTGTGCATTCTTCAAACGCGCTTCCGCCTATGTATGTCACATTGGACAGGTCGATTGACGATAATTTCGAGCATCCATAGAATGCGCTTCCGCCGATATAAGTCACCTTGGATAAGTTAATGTATTTTATCTCAGATTCATAGAAAGCGGCACCTTCGATGCGTGTCAGGTTTTGAAGGTCAATTTCTTCAATGTCAGACCATTGGAACGCCTTTTCGGGAATTGTCGTGATGCTGTTTGGAAGGTTGATGTTTTTGCAATAGCATCGTTCAAAGGCAGATTTGGGGAGTTCTGTCAAAGGAGAGTTGGTCATATTGATGGAATGACATGTGGCCTCATAGAAGGCGTCACTTTCGAAATGGGTCAGGTAATCGAAGCGAAATATGGAGTTGCTGTTGGGATAACCTCTGAACGCATTGGTTTTCAAAGAGGTGATCTTGTATGTTGTGTTGTTCCATTCGGCAGTGTTGAATGTGTCACCGCCTGAAGAAATGTCGTCTCCAACTTTCACCATTTCCACTTCGTCAGGATTGATAGATGTGATGCGGAACTTGCCGTAATAGCTAATCTCAAATTCATCGCCCACATTCTGGGCATTCATTGAGAAGCAGCAGAGGGCTGCAAGGATAGAGAATATTTTTTTCATTGCTGTTAATTTAATTCATTTTAAAAAGGCTGCAAACTTACATAAAAATTTTGGATTTTTAGGCCGGTTAATAAAAAAAAATCAAGGCCGGTGTCTCAACATGGCTGATATTCACTATCTTAGCCGAAAATTTTAAATTCATGTATTATGGAACGAGCTTGCGGCCTTGACGTGCACAAAGATAGTGTATTTTCCTGTATCATCAACGAGAACGGAGAAATAATCAGTAAGAAATTCGGGGTGCTCACACCCGACCTCGAGGAGCTGCGACGCCATCTGGTTGAGAACCATGTGGATGCGGCGGCGATGGAGAGCACGAGCATCTACTGGATGCCCGTGTGGGACGCCCTCGACGGGAGCGGCATCGAACTCAAGCTCGTCAACCCGTACTTCATCAGGCAGCTGCCTGGCAGGAAGAGCGACGTGAAGGACGCGGAGTGGATAGCGACATGCGTGCGCAAGGACCTGATACGCGGCAGCTACGTGCCGTGCGGGGCGGTGAGGCAGATGCGCAAGTACAACCGCATGGCCTCCGACCTGTCCAGGGACATCGTCAGGCTGGAGACGAAGCTGGACGCCGCGCTGCAGAGGATGAACATCCGGATAAGCAACTACGTGTCGAGCACCGACACCAAGAGCTACAGGTCGGTCGTGGAGAAGCTCTCGCAGGGGGTGACAGACCCGGAGGAACTCCTCGGGGGGATACACGCCAGGACGGTGAAACGCCACGGCAGGGACACCGTCAAGGCTGCGCTCACGGGGATGGTCACGGACGTGGACACCGACATGGTGCGCATGTACAAGGAGAGGCTCGACCTCGCGCGGAAGCAGAAGGATGAGTGCGAGCTGAAACTCCGGCAGCTGTGCGAGGAACACTTCCCGAGGAAGTTCGCCAACCTCCAGACCATGCCGGGCGTGAAGCCGAAGTCCGCGGCGGCGTTGATCGCGGAGACGGGCGGCGACATGAAGCCGTTCGAGACGCCGTCGGCGCTGGTCTCGTGGTGCGGCCTCAGGCCGCGCAACGACGAGAGCGCGGGCAAGATAATGTCCACCAGGACCACACACGGCAACAGGTTCGTCAGGACAACCATGGTGGAGTGCGCGTGGGCCGCGGCGAGGAAGCGCGGCTGCTTCTACAGCAGGTTCTCCTACAGGCTGGCAACCGAGAGGAAGAAGCAGAAGATGAAGGTCGTCGTGGCCGTGGCCAGGAAGATGCTCACCGCCGCGTGGCACATACTCTCCGAAGACACAGCCTACAAGGACGCTTAATTTTGACAATCCGGGGTCGCGAACCCCAGTTGGCGGCCGTGCGGCGGAAGGTCCTTATCTTTGTGGTGGCGAAAAACCCCGTGTTTGCAAACTGACTGACAACGCCGCGCGGCCTGTGGATGCCGGTTTGGGCCAACAGCCCGCAGAGGAAAGTTCTACATATATATTACAGCAAGGATGCCTTCGCGTCCAGGC
>JAZRYG010000065.1:0-2838 GCA_045600605.1 Bacteroidales bacterium | reverse complement strand
CGCCCGCGGTGTCAAATGGCGCAGCTTCGGCAACCGTTTCGTTCGCCTCTCAGACGGGTCTTCGTGATGGCCTCGGCTCGTGCCACGTGGGCCACGGCAGCGCCAAAGGCACGGTCAGTGACGGCGGTGTCACCGGCATCAACGTGATGATGAAGAGCGAGGTGGCTCTGTCTCGCTTCAGCTTCAAGAAAAGCGGTACGTCCGAAGGATACTCGGGCGTGCTCACGTTGAGCGGCGACCACATCTACAACAGCATGACTGTCGGCTTCGGCGGCACGTTCACCGGCGAAAAAACCGACGGGGGCAAGATAAACCTCACGAACACGACGTCGTCGGAGAAGTACGTGATGCTTGTTCCGGTAGGCACAGAGAGTGAGACACTCAGTTTTGTCAGCGAAGGCTTTGCAGGTTTCACAACTTTGGGCAGTGGCATAGAGCCGAACAAGTTCTATGGGAAGAACGAGGCAATACCGGTGACGATCTACGCTTACGTTGACCTCGGTCTTCCGAGCGGTCTTTTGTGGGCTACATGCAACCTTGGTGCGAGTAAGCCCGAAGAATACGGAGACTATTACCAGTGGGGTGGTGTGACGTCTGTGACATCGACCACCATCAACGTTGGCTGGGACGGCTGCCCGTACACCAACGGTAAATACAGCTACGGTAACTATGCGGTCTTCACGAAGTACATACCCGAAGGTATGACCGAATACTGGGCTGGAGAGGACGACCCTGACAACAAGTTGGTTCTCGAATCATCAGACGATGCTGCGACCGCGAACTGGGGTAGTGCCTGGCGCATGCCCACGGCGGATGAGTTCACCGAACTCAAAAACAACACCACACAGACATGGAAGGCTAAGAATACCTCCATCACCATCGGTGGACAGTCAGTCAGCATGCCTGTAGGCGGATACTATTGCGTGAGCGAAACGGCTGGTTACACTGACAAATACATCTTCCTCCCTGCGGCGGGCACCCGCTCCGGGACGAGTCTCAACAGTGCGGGTTCATACGGCTACTACTGGTCGTGTTCGCTCCATCCGAACTATCCGAGCAACGGTCGCAACCCGTACTTCTATTCGAAAACTTTCAGCACGAGCAGCAACAGCCTTCGGTGCAGCGGTTACTCGGTGCGGCCAGTCTGCCCGCGACAGAACTGACCTTTGTCAGGACGCGCGATGAGCAGACGCGAAGCGTAAAGAAATTTCAGGGTGTCGGCGCTCGCCCCCAGGCGAGCTACCGAGCCCTATACATCACACGATACTTAAAATGAAAGGTCTCACTTCGTTTTCGGAGTGAGGCCTTTTTCTTAACCAAAACCAAAACTGCTGGCTGTCGCACGTTGCCGGAATGATAGGAATTTACACTTTTTTACAATTCATCCTGTTTTAGCCCGAATCCCGCCGGAATTGTGTTGAAATCCTTTTACAAGTCAAATTTTTCCGTGGGAAGTGCATTTTTGTGCTGAAGTTTTACTGTAACTTTGCGGCAGCATTTTTTTAGTTTAACAAATAAAAATTCAGAATCATGGCCAAAATTACAGTTAAAGACACACAGGTAACTGTGTTGAAAGTGAATGACAACGACTACATCAGCCTCACGGATATGCTGAAAGCCAAAGATGGAGATTTCTTTTTCTCAAGTTGGATTAGGAACAGGAACACGGTAGAATTTCTGGGGATATGGGAGAAGGTTTATAATCAAAATTTTAATTGTGTCGAATTCGACATAATTAAAAGTCAGGCAGGCTTGAATAGTTTCCGTTTGAGTGCGAAAGAATGGATGGAAAGAACGAATGCTATTGGGATCATCTCACGTCCAGGTCGTTACGGCGGCACCTTCGCCCATAAAGATATCGCATTCGAATTCGCAATGTGGATAAGCCCTGAGTTTAAGGTTTATCTTATTTCTGAGTTTCAGCGCCTCAAGTCGGAAGAACAAAAACAGCTTGGCTGGAACGCGAAACGCGAGCTGGCGAAAATCAACTATCACATTCACACCAGCGCGATAAGCCAGAACCTCATTCCTCCGACATTGAGCAAAAGCCAGATCAACTTCATCTACGCCAGCGAAGCCGACGTCCTCAACATGGCGCTGTTTGGAAAGACCGCCAAGGAATGGCGCGACGAAAACGCAGACCGGCAAGGCAACATGCGCGACTACGCCGGAATCAACCAGCTCATCTGTCTGTCAAATCTCGAAAACATCAACTCGGTCTTGATAAACGACGGTGTCGGTCAAAGTGAACGCCTTGAGAAGTTTTTAGTCTTTAGTTTTTAGTTTTGAGAGTTGAGAGTGGAGTTGGCTGGCGCATAAAACAACTCAACTCTTAACTCTCCACTCTCCACTCTCAACACTTTACAAACTTTCAAACTTTACAAACTTTATGAACTTTATGAACTTTTTACTATCTTTGCAGCCGAAAAAAATGATAACGTTATGAAATACCCAATCGGAACCCAGACATTCAAGACCCTCATTGAGGAAGACATGGTCTATGTGGATAAGACCGACCTCGTTTACAACCTCGCACAGAAGCGCATCTGTTTCTTGTGCCGCCCGCGCAGGTTCGGGAAATCGTTGTTAATATCAACACTCGAAAGCTATTTCAAAGGGGAGAAGGAGCTTTTCAAAGGCTTGAAGATTGATGAATTGGAGAAAGATTGGACACAGTATCCGGTGTTCAGGATAGACTTCTCCAAAGGTAATTTCAAAGACACTGGTTACATTTCCAATGCCATGAGAAATTATCTTGACAAGTGGGAGGCGGAATATGGAGTCAGCAAAAGATATGAGGAGGTCGGCATCCGTTTCTCAAATGTCATTGCAGCGGCA
>JAZRYG010000064.1:0-73783 GCA_045600605.1 Bacteroidales bacterium | reverse complement strand
AATAAAACATTTATTTTTGCATCAAAATCGTATCAATATGGACAGAGAACTGTTTAGGACAATAATTTCTGAAAATCAGGAAGTTATTGGAGAAATAGAATTGGTGAAACGCAAAGTTACGCTTGAAGATAATGGTAATTATGTGTTTGTTGGTGTCAGGCAGGCGGGCAAGTCATATCTGTTATATCAGCGGGTGCAGGATTTGCTTTCAAATGGTAAAGCCACAGAAGACATAGTGTATGTCAACTTTGATGATGAACGTCTGATAGGGATGACGGCAAATGATTTTGACCTGATTATTCAGGCGTATTACAGTATGTATGATGGCGAGCCTGTGTTCTTTTTTGACGAGATTCAGAATGTTGACGGGTGGGCGAACTTCGCAAGACGATTGGCGAACCAGAAATATCAGGTGTATGTGACAGGGAGCAATGCCAAGATGTTGAGTCGTGACATAGAGACTGTGCTCGGGGGCAGATACTTGGATGTCAATGTCTTTCCATATTCTTTCGAGGAATACCTGGAGGCTGTGGGAGTTGAACTTGGCAAGGCGTGGCAGTACGGCAGGAAGGCAAACGAGATACAGAGATTTTTCCGCATCTATTACGAGTGGGGCGGATTCCCTGAACTCGTTCGTTTCAAGGAGAAAAGGGTGTGGCTGAACAGCCTTTTTAACAGAATCTTCTTCAACGACCTTGTGGTAAGACACAAGATAAAGAACGAAGACGCCTTGCATATATGTCTGCGCAGACTGGCAGAGAGCGTGAAACAGCCTTGCTCGCTGAACAGGCTGAGCAACCTCGTCAAATCAACGGGCATTTCGTGCAGTACGTCAACAGTATTGGAATATGTGCGTTACATGCAGGAGGCGTGCATGATTTTCTCGATAGACAACTTTGCGTCAAAGTCAGCAGAAAAGGAAACAGTGAAAAAGCATTACTTCGTTGACAATGGTCTGTTGCATCTTTTCCTCAATGACCCAGAGACATCGTTGTTGGAGAACCTCTGCGCCATAAATTTGTACAAAAGGTATAATTCCGGATTGTATTTCTATAACCGGCACATCGAGGTGGACTTCTACGTGCCAGACGAATCACTTGCCGTTCAGGTGGCTTTCAGTCTGAAAGACGATGACACGCGTAAACGCGAGGTCGCCGCTCTTGTCGCATTGAATGGAGCCTGTCCTCTGAAGCGTGCGATGATAATCACGTATGATGAGGAAGAAACAATAGATGGGAATGCGTTGGCCATCGAAGTCGTTCCTATATGGAAGTGGCTGCTAAACGCATAGAAAATAATGCCTTTCCCTGCGGATTCCGACTTTATTTTCATCCGCCTGCGTGTTATCACCGAATTTTATGTACTTTTGCAAAATTAATTTTCAAAAGGGAAAAAAATGTACGCACTTTTCAGGAAAGAGATAAGTAACTTCCTAAGTTCGCTCATCGGGATAATGGTGGTGGTGGTCTTCCTGCTCATCACCGGGCTTTTCCTCTGGGTTTTCAAGAGCGACTTCAACATCATGACGTATGGCTACGCGACACTCGACAGCCTCTTCATCCTCGCGCCGTGGGTGTTCCTGTTCCTCGTCCCGGCGGTCACGATGCGCTCATTCGCCGAGGAACGCCGCACCGGCACCATCGAGATGCTGCTCACCAAGCCGCTGTCCGACTGGCAGATCGTCGGAGCCAAATACTTGGCCGGCGTCACTCTCGTGATCCTCGCCCTCATCCCGACGTTCATCTATTACATCTCCGTGTCGCAGCTCGCGATGCCCGCCGGCAACATCGACCACGGCGGCATCTGGGGTTCCTACATCGGACTGTTCTTCCTCAGCGCCACATTCGTCTCAATAGGCATCTTCTGTAGCTCGGTGACTAATAATCAGATACTTGCATTCATCCTTGCAGTGTTCCTCTGCGGCTTCTTCTACATCGGCTTCGACATGATTTACTCGATGGCCCTGTTCGGAAGAATCGACCTCTTCATCCAGCAACTCGGAATGTCGGCGCACTACAGCTCCATGAGCCGCGGCGTCATCGACACCCGCGACCTGCTGTATTTCCTCAGCGTGATAGTTTTATTCTTGAGCTTGACAAAACTCACTTTGTCGAGCCGTAAATGGTAGGAGGCGATATGGAAAACAAGAGAAAAAACATCAAGAAAAACGAGATTGTCTCATTGGTTATCACTATGATAATCATCGTGATGGTTAATATCATCGGCTCATTCGTTTACACTCGTTTCGACCTCACTTCAGAGAAACGTTACACGCTTTCCGACAAGTCGAAGGAGATTCTGAAAGGCCTCGACGACTACGTCTATTTCCGCGTCTATCTCGAAGGCGAGTTTCCGGCAGGCTTCAAGAAACTGCGCAAGGAGACGAAAGAGATGCTCGATGAGTTCCGCGCTTATTCGAAATACATTGACTATGAGTTCATTAACCCATCAGAGAGCAACGACCCGAGTGACCGTGAGGCGACTTACAAGATTCTTTATCAGAGCGGCCTCAACAACTATACCGCCACGATGCAGACCAACAACGGCGTGCAACAGATCCTGATATGGCCCGGCACCTTGGTGAGTTACCGCGAAAAGGAGATAGCCGTCGATCTGCTGTCGGCGCAATCGGGCCAACGGCAGGAGACCGTCCTCAACAACTCGTCGCAAGACCTTGAATACAAACTAATCAGCGCGATAAAAGACATCACCGAAGGGAAGTCGTCAACCGTGGCGTTCATCGAAGGACACGGCGAACTGAACGATGCCGAGGTATATGACATCGCGAACACACTCGCGACGAAATACACCCTGCGGCGCATCTCCATCGACGAGAAGATGACCGCACTGACGCACCGCGACTATGACAATGACAGCAACGTCGTCGTCAAGCCTATCTTCGACGCCATCGTCATCGCGAAACCCACGCTGCCATTTTCCGAAAAGGACAAATTCATCATCGACCAATATGTCATGTACGGCGGCAAGGTACTGTGGCTGCTCGACCACGTCAAGGCCGACATGGACAGCCTCAAGACCGTCGAGTCGATGATGGGCACCACGCTCGACGTCAACCTCGACGACCAGCTGTTCAGATACGGGGTGCGCCTCAACAACAACCTGCTCCTCGCCTACCCTTGCGCACAGATAGGCCTCGTGACCGGCCAAGGCAACAACATGCAGAGCGCACTGCTGCCGTGGTATTACTTCCCGCTGCTCAGCCCGGCGTCACAACACCCCATCGTGAAAAACCTCGAAGCGGTGAAATCCGACTTCACCAGCTCGCTCGAGACAACGACATCGGCACCCGAAATCCAGAAAATACCGCTGCTGAAGACATCCGACTACACAAAGATCTCGTCAGCACCAGTATATATCTCGCTCAACATCCTGAATGAACGCCCGAACCCGCAGATGTTCCCGAAGAAAGGCCAGGTGACGGCATATCTCCTCAACGGCAAATTCAACTCGCTCTACGCAAACAGACTGCCCGAGGCACTGCTAAGCTCCAACGAGATAGCATTCAAAGACGAAAGCGTCCCGACCTCGATGATCGTCATCGCCGACGGCGACATCATCAGAAACCAGTTCGCACAACTCGATTTCGCCAAGAAAAACAATAAACGCGTCGGCTCTCCGTTACCATTAGGTTACGACCAATATACGAACAATACATACGGAAACAAACAATTCATCGAAAACGCAATAAGTTATCTTGTTGATGGCGAAGGACTTATCAATATCCACACCCGCGAGCTGAAGATTCGTCTCCTCGACATGAACAAGGTCAACAGCAAGCAGACGGCGTGGCAGGTCGTGAACGTAGTGCTGCCGAGCGTCGTGATTGTTTTGTTCGGATTTGTCATGGCATTCATAAGAAAGAAAAAATACAACAAATGAAAAAAAATACTTTAGCAATCATCATCGCCGCGTTGTTAGTCGTCATCGCCGGCGTTTTAATCTGGAACAACCGTTATCTCACAACGATCCGCGGCGAGGCAGCCGACTTCACTGTTTATGACACGGCATCAATCACAAAACTCTTCTTCGCCGACAAGCGCGACCATCAGGTGTTGCTTGAACGCACGGAGGAAGGCTGGATGGTCGATAACCATTACCAGGCGTCACAGCAACTTATCAACGATATGCTCAAGACACTTAACAGACTGAGAATCAGAATGCCTGTGTCGTTGAAAAAGTCCGACAACGTAATCACGAGAATGTCGAGCAACAACATAAAAGTTGAGATTTACCAGATTGTCCCGCGCATCAATCTGTTCAACAAAATCAAACTCTTCAAACACGAGACGCGCACAAAAGTGTTCTATGTCGGCGACGACACGCAGGACAACAACGGCTCATTCGTCTTAAAAGAAGGGGCCGATAAAGCCTATATCGTTCATATACATGGAGTTAGAGGTTTCATCAGCTCGCGTTTCTCGGCCAACCCGATTGACTGGCGCGACCATATTGTCTTCAACAGCAAAATGGCTGACATTCAATCTGTCAAACTTGAGATATATAACGACCCGGCAAACGGATTCGTCATCACCGAAAACGGCAGATACCAGTTCAAGATGCATTCCTTGGATGGTAAAGACATTGAATATGACACACTTAGAGTTCTCAATCTGATGTCATCATTCAACGAAGTGCGTTTTGAGTCGTTCCTCAACGATGTCAGCGCACAACGCCGCGACTCCATCATCAACTCGCCTTTCCAGCAACGACTCACGGTCACGACAAAAAGCGGTGAGAGCCGCACAATCACCACATTCAAGCTGTTAGCGAACGCCGATATGTACGACTACGACCTCAATGAACTCGACAACCCTGAAATCGACAAGATCATCACCGACCCCGACCACCAATATGCACTCCTGAGCGAAGGCAACGAGTTCGTCATGATTCAGAAATTCGTTTTCGGAAAAATCCTAAAACCGGCGGAATACTACAAACTCGACCATGTTGAGCCAATTAAAGTCGTGTCTTACAAAGAGTTAGAAACAGTAGAATCAAGGTAACATGATTTACGACAAGATAGAAAACCTTGAGAGATACAAGGGGCTTCCAGACATTTACGAAGGACTTGTGTTCCTGAAAAACGCCATCATCGACACTGAGACAGGAAAACACTATATTAATAATAATGTGGTCGCAAATGTTTCAGAAGTCACGACAGCAGAGACTAATCCTCTTGACTATGAAGCACATAAAGAGCATTTGGATATTCATTTCCCGTTGAACGGAGAAGAACGCATCTTGGTCTGTCAGGTTGAGAATCTTGAGCAATATTCTGAATACAAAGCCGATACTGACGCTGTTTTCTATAGGAATCCGAGTGGCAAGGTGGTGGAAATCACTGTCGGGAAAGGGTATTTTGCGGTTCTGTTTCCGAATGACGGTCATGAGCCGCTGCTCTGCATCGACAAGCCGGAAAAGTTGAAAAAGATTGTCGTAAAAGTGAAGATATAAGCACAACCTCTTGTGAAAATCCTGATTTTCAACAATATAGACATTCTAAACGATGACTTCGTAAATCGTTGCGAGAAGTTTTTGCCGCAGTGGAGAAAAGAGCAGATGCTCAGTTATAAGTTTCTTAAAGGCAAGATACAGAATGGTTTAGCCTACGTTTTGTTGGTGCGTCTGCTGATTGACGAATGTGGCAGAGAGCACGTTTTGAAGAACCTCCCGGAGTTTTCTTATAATGAACACGGCAAGCCTTTCCTGAAAAATTACCAAGATTTGTTTTTCAGCATCAGCCATTGTAAGACAGCTGTGGCGGTGGTGCTTTCAAGGCAGCCGTTAGGCATTGACATTGAAGATGTTACAAGATACAAAAACAATGTCGCAGTTTATGTTTCCAACGATGATGAGCTGAAAAAAATCAAAGAGAGCGAACATCCCGAGTTGCCGTTCATCGAGTTGTGGACAAAAAAGGAAGCCGTTTTCAAATACAATGGCACAGGCATTACCGATGGCATCAAAAATATTTTGGATAATATTGATTGTCAGTTATATACAAAGTTTTTTGATAACAAATTCGTTTCAATAGCCACAAAAGAGGTCGTCACAACCGATGTTTTCAATGACATTTCCGTTGATATTTCCGATTTGGATTTCATTTAAGTTTTTTTGAGGGAAAGTCAGATTTGGCGTAATTTCCGTGTTTTTGATGGCTTTCAGAATTTTTTCGGCTTTCAGTTTTTTTTCGTAAAAAACCAGTGATGTTAAATTATTTTAACGTTTTGGCATTCATTTAACTATTTGAAAGACAAGTGTTCTTTTTAATATTCCGAAGTATCTTTGAAAACAAGTTATGATTAAAATTTTAAATGTTAAAAAATTATCAAATGCTTATTAACAATTCATTTTGGCAGAATCATCGATTTTAATTGTTTCATTACATTGACAATCAATAATATATAAATACGACAAAAGATTATCCGTTTTTATTACGGATAAAGTAATCAAGTCGTGATAACTTTGCGGTGTCAAAGGAACAAAACAACAGACAAAAATTAAAATTATGGGAACATTAAGAAATTCAGTACAGTTAATCGGGCGTCCGGGGTCGGATCCGGAGGTCAGGGTCATCAACAAGGAAGGCCGTAAGTTGGCGAAGTTCAGGCTTGCCACAAACGAGAAATACTACAACGAGAAGCATGAGCTTACCGAGGAGACGCAGTGGCACAATATCGTTGCGTTCGGATCGACGGCGGAGAAAGTTGAGAAACTCGTGAGAAAAGGCAAGCGTATCGCTGTCGAAGGCAGTCTTCAGAACGTTCAGTATGAGGACAAGACCGACAAGACAAAGAAATTCTACACTCAGATTCTTATGGATGAATTCATGATCATCGATTGGGCGAGCACCGACGAGGGACAGCAATAGTCTCCGATAAATATGTTTTTGCAGCATGAAAGGGCCGTATCGGGACTCTCCATCCGGCCATAAAATCTCTGTTTCATAATCTTTTGGTTTATTAATTCATAACACAGTTTTTAGTTCTACATCATCAAATAGTCGTTGCCCAAGGTGAAGTCATTCTCTAAACATTTCATCCTTGTTTTTATGGTGATATGGTCCTTACATGCTAAAAAAGACTATCTTTGCAGCGTCAAAAAATCAAACGTTGAACATGAAAATAGTCTTTTTGGAACCGTTGGGGCTTTCGGTGGAAGCCATCGAGAACGCCTGTATGAATTTGAAGGAACAAGGTCATGATGTGGTGATTTACGCCGACAGGAGGCCTGAGCTTAACATAGAACGCGCCGCCGGTGCCGACATCGTGGTCGAGAGCAACATGCCGTTGCGCAAGGACTTTCTCGATGCCTGCCCGAACCTGAAGATGCTGTCGATAGCCTTCACCGGCCTCGACCACATCGACATGGATGAATGCAAACGCCGCGACATCTTGGTGAAGAACGCCGCAGGTTACTCAACGGAGGCTGTCGCGGAAGAGACGATTTGCATGATGATAGGGCTTTACCGCCATGTCATCGAAAACGACAATATCACGCGCAGCTGCTCGGGTTCGGCCATTATGCCAGGCCGCGAGATCGCCGGCAAGACCGTCGGCATCATCGGCATGGGCGCCATCGGACAACGCACCGCTGCGTTGGCGCAAGCCTTCGGATGCCGCGTCATCGCTTGGAACCGCACAAAGAAAGAAGTGTCAGGCGTCACCTTCGTCGATAAAGAAACTCTGCTCAAAGAATCAGACATCGTGGCGCTGCATATCGCGCTCAACAGCGAGACACGCGACTTCCTGACAGCCAATGACTTCGCACTGATGAAGAAGTCGGCAGTCATCGTCAACGCGGCACGCGGGCCGGTCGTCAACACCAACGACCTCGCCGCAGCACTCAAAAACGGAACCATCGCCGGCGCCGCACTCGATGTCTATGACGGCGAACCGCCACTCAAGAACGACAACCCGCTGCTGTCGGCACCGAACACGATGCTGCTGCCACACATCGGCTTCGCCACACGCGAGGCATTCGAGCTCCGACTCGGCATCGTGGTGAGAAACGTTGAAGAGTTTGTCAAATAACTCAACATTAATGACTATTCTTTGTTTTAATACTAAAAACGTGCAAACGCAATTATTCGAAAAGATGAAAAAAACATTAACTATCATTGCATTGTTGTTTGTCGGTATGACGACATACGCGCAAAAAACGAACATCGGCTACGAGAGTCTTCCCAACGACGCCAAGGATTTTATCAACATCAATTTCCCGAGTGTGACCCCTGCTGTCGTATTGAAGGATACTGAAACCTTTGACGTTGAATACGAAGTGAGATTCAATGACGGCATGAAAATAGAATTCAGCGAAGACGGCGAATGGAAAGAGGTAAAGAACGATATCAACTGCCTGACTTTCGGATTTCTTCCTGAAAACATCGGTAAGTATCTTGAAAACAACCACTATGGACTCTGTGTCAAAGAGATAAAGCGCGAGCTCAAAGGATTTAAGGTTGAATTAGCCAACGACGTCGAAATCATTTTTGACAAAAAAGGTAAATTCAAGAGATACGACGACTAAATTTTATGGATTTTTGCTCGCATCTTGCGGGATGAAATTGTATGAACAGTAAGGTTAAAGGCACTATTGCAGGTGTCGTGGCGGCGGTGTGTTACGGCACCAACCCGCTGGGAGCGAAGTTTTTATACGCCGACGGCATCAACACAAACACAGTTTTGACGCACCGTTTCGGAATAGCGATGGTCATTCTCGGCATCATCATGCTCGCCAAGAAGATGTCGTTTAAAATCACTAAAAGAGAATTCGGGATATTAGCTTCGCTCGGGGCTTTGTTTGCGGTGTCGTCGATGACGTTGTACTCCAGCTTCCTGCACATGGACGCAGGTATCGCCTCGACGCTGCTTTTCGTCTATCCGATGATGGTCGCGCTCATCATGACGATTTGCTTCAAGGAGAAACTGACTTGGGTGACAGTGGTATCAATCCTCATGGCCTTTGCCGGAGTGTTTCTGCTCAACGGCGCCAACAGCGAGGGGACGCTCAACGCCATCGGAGTGATATTAGTTATGATCTCATCGCTGACATACGCCGTTTACATAGTGATTATCAACAGGACACAGATAAAAATGCCATCTATAAAGCTGACGTTTTACGTGCTTCTGTTCTGCGTCTCGTGCATAATAATCCATTCGTTCTTCAAGCCGGAGACACACCTGATGCTGTTGACGACACCTCGGCAATACGGCTTCGCCTTGATGCTCGCCGTCGTCCCGTCGATTATGGCATTGATGCTCCTGACGGTCTCAATCCGCGACATAGGCTCGACACCGTCGGCAATCCTCGGCGCCCTTGAACCGTTGACAGCCGTCATGATCGGCATCTTCGTGTTCAAGGAGGTTTTCACGCTTCGACTTGCCGGCGGCATCGCTTTGATACTTTCGGGAGTTATGCTGATTATTCTTGGCAAGAAGAGTAATTCTTCTCAACAAAACCCCAGTTGATGACATGCCAGAATCCGTTCAGATAGTCAGGTCGTAGATTCTGATAATCAAGGTAATAGGCGTGTTCCCACACATCGCAGCACATCAGCGGGCTGACGTGTTCGAGCGCAAGGGGGTTCTTGGCGTTCTCGGTGCGCATTATCGACAATGAGCCTTTGTCGTCGCTGACGAGCCATGTCCAGCCGGAGCCGAAGAGCGACACGCTCTGTTTGGTGAAGCTTTCCTTGAAGTCGTCGAATCCGCCGAAGTCGCGTTCGATGGCCTTCATCAGCTTGCCCGACGGTTTCGTTTTTGACTTGCTTGCCGGAGTGAGACAGTTCCAATAGAAAGTGTGGTTCCACACTTGCGCCGCGTTGTTGAAGACTGCGCCGTCGGAGTTCCTGACGATTTCTTCGAGGCTCATCTTCTCAAATTGCGTATTGACAATCAATGCGTTGAGGTTCTTCACGTATGCGGCATGATGTTTCCCGTGGTGAAACTCGAGGGTCTTTTTAGAGATATGCGGCTCCAGCGCATCGTTTTGGTAAGGTAGTTTTGGTAGTTCAAACATAGCTTTGTTGTTTTTTTCAACAGTAAAACAACAAAAGAATGGTTTTGTTCGAGATGAGTTTTTAAATCTATACTTTAAAATCAGTAGATTTTCCCCAACCACAAATCAGTCAGAAATTCTCTTACAGGGATGATTTCTATGTTTTCTTTGCGGCGACGGTACTTGTCGAGCGAAACAATGATAAGTCGAGCCTGTGGATAGTCGTCACTGAATGATTTCAAGCCTCTCATTTGAAAATCTTTCACTTCGGTAGAAGATTTTATTTCAATTGCAACATCGGCATCGCCCAAGACAGCATCAACCTCAATGCCTGAATTTGTACGCCAATAAGAAATCACGTTATCATATTGATTATAACCGAAATACGCTACAAGTTCCTGCATTATGAAATGTTCTAAAGCATGACCATATTCAGGCGATCCCTGTTGGAGATGGCTTCTTTTCAACAAATAGTTTGTGACACCCACATCAAAAAGATAAAATTTCGGAGCCTGTATGAGCCTTCGTTTCATGACCTTGGTGTAAGCAGGTATCATAAAACCAAACAAAGTGTCAATTAGAATCTCAAAATACGCCTTGGCTGTCACAGCACTTACACCGCAGTCAGAGGCCACATTATTATAGACAAGCATCTCACCGCTCGTCAATGCCGCGGCATCAAGAAAACGGGTGAATGACTGAAGGTTACGAACCAAAGCCTCCTCAACAATCTCCGTCTGCAAATAATTGCCCACATATCCGCTAAGGCGACGCGTGGCATCTGAAACGAGATAATGTCGTGGCAACATGCCGTTGTTCAAAGCCCTGTCCAAGTCAAAATCAGGAATCTCGGCACTCACCAACGGATAGAATGTGTTCCTCAAAGCACGCCCACCAAGAAGATTCACACCACTCCTGCGCAATTTCCTTGCGCTCGACCCCGTGAGAATAAAGCGCAAATCCCTGTTTACTATGAGCCAATGAACTTCGTCAAGCAAAACAGGAAGTTTCTGAATTTCATCTATTATGACGAGTTCTCCATCGTGTCCATCCTGCAACTCTTCACGAAGCAGCCAAGGTCTCCGGCTAAAACGCTCAAATTCATCGCTTTTCAAAAGGTCGTAATATCTTACATCAGGAAACAATTCTTTCAACAATGTAGTTTTTCCTGTTTGACGTGCACCAAAAAAGAAAACACTCTCATTTTCAGCATCTTGCAATTTAAAAATTCTTTCTATCATAAAGTTGTACTTTATTTTAACCGGTTAAACTAAAGTTTGACTTCGCAAAAATACAATTTTTTAATTATTACTATCCGCTGCTTTGAAAAATTTTATAAAATTTTCAACTTGTTTATTATTTTGGGCGAAACCGATACAAAATCATATCGATTTCGCCCAAACAACGTGTGTCTCGGGCGAAACCGATAAAAAATTTCATCGATTTCGCCCGAAAAACGTATTTGTATGGCGAAATTGAATATTTTTGCAGGCCGTCTGTTGCACAAAACATTATCACAATGGACGACTTGTTTAATTGATTATCAACTTTTTAATATATGCTCAAAAACATCCTACTCGTCTTCCTCGGCGGCGGCTTCGGCTGCACGGCACGTTACCTGGTCTCCATGCTCCTGTCGAAATGCAAAGACTGCCTCGGCGGTTTTCCCATCCACACAATGACCGCCAACTTCCTCGGTTGTCTCTGTATCGGATTGATTATCGGATATTTGAGTAAAAACCCAAACAACACAATACAACTGCTGCTCGTCACAGGATTCTGCGGCGGATTCACCACCTTCTCGACATTCTCCTCCGAAATACTAAAACTGTTCCAAGGCGGACAACCTGCAATGGCACTGCTCTACATGGGAATCTCACTTGTGATATGCCTCGCCGCAACTCTTGTCGGCACACTGATAATGAAGTAGTTCTATTTCACCGCTTCTCCTATCTCTTTGCCGAGACTGTACAATCTTTCTATGTCTTCGGCTTTGATCGGTGCGCCTTTCACCTCGACGTTCCCGCCGATGACATTCCACTTGCAGCTCTCGGCTGTCTCCTTCAAGACCTTCAAGCCGCCACCGCTCCATGTGGCACCGCCGAAAAGACCGTAAATCTTGTTCTGCGGTTTGAACTCGGCGAGTTCGTGGAGAAGCAGCGTCATGTTCGGGAAAATGCTGCCGTAATGCGAACAGGCACCGAGGATTACACCTTTGTATTTCCACATGTCACTGATAATGAACGATGTCTCTGTCTTTGAGACATCATAAACCTTGATGTCTCTGACTCCGGCCTCCGCCACTCCTCGTGCGATGATGTCGGCCATGCGCCCCGTGTTGCCGTACATCGAGCCATAGACGATGACGACGCCTTCCCTGCTGTCGTGCTTGCTCCATGCCACGTAACGGTCGAGGACCCAGGCGAGGTTCGTCCTCCAGACAAGACCGTGCGCCGGTGCTATCATCTTGATATCCAACGGCCCGACCTTCTGTATCGCCTTCAAAGCGGAGACGGCGACCTTGCCAACGATGTTGGCGTAGTAACGGCGCATGTCGTCTTCGTAGAAGTCAAGGTTCGCCTCGTCGTCGAAGATGCAGCCGTTCAAAGCGCCGAAACCGCCGAACGCGTCGTTGGAGAAAATGATTTTGGTGGTCTGTTCGTATGTCACCATCGACTCCGGCCAATGACACATCGGGGTGGTGAAGAACTGGAAAGTGTGCCTCCCCGTGTTCAGCGTCTCGCCGTCGGCGACGATTTTCTTATTGGCGATCGGACCGTAATAATTCTCCAAAGGCCCGAAAGTCCTGGCGTTGCCGATGACCGTCACCTCCGGCCATTCCCTGATGACGGCACCGACGGAGCCGCTGTGGTCGGGCTCGTCGTGGTTCACAACGAGATAATCGACTTTGCGGTCACCGATGATGTTCTTGATCTGACAAAGATACTGCGCCATGAAGCCTGACTCGACAGGGTCGATGAGCGTAACCTTTTCGTCAACAATAAGATACGAGTTATATGAAACGCCGTTAGGCAGTTCTATATGATTTTCAAAAAGCTCGGTGCGGCGGTCGTTCACACCGACGTAAAAGATGTTTTCAGCTAAATTAATATTCATTTTGTTATTTTATCTTATTTATTCCGTCCTGTCAAAGGCTTCCTTGCCATGCTTGCAGATCGGGCAGATGAAGTCGTCAGGAAGCGGGTCGCCCTCATAGACATAACCGCAGATGCGGCACACCCAACAGCCTTTCGCCACCTCCTTCTTCGGCTTGATATTTTTCTGATAATAATCGTAAGTAACCGAATCGTTATCGTTAAACAATTGAGCGTCAATAATATCCGCAATGAACATTGTATGTGTCCCGAGGTCGATGGTATTAACCACGTGGCAGGCATAATACGCGTTGATGTATTTCGGAAGATACAAGACGTTGTTCACCGCACGGAGTTCCTCCTTGCAGTCGGCGAATTTATCAACGTTTCTTCCTGACTGAAAGCCAAAATGCTTGAACACCTCAAACGGAGTCTCGGTGGTCAGCACATTGACATTAAACACGCACGAGTCAATAATGAGGTCGTGCGTGTGGTTGTTTTTGTTCACGACAATCGAAAGACGAAGCGGGTTGTCAGTGACCTGTTGCACCGTGTTGATTATGCAGCCGTTGTCTTCGTTGTCGTAGTTTGTCGTCAGGACATACAAACCATATCCAATTTTGAAAAGGGCTTTTGTGTCCATAATGCATTGATTTACTTATTCTTTTGAAAATTGATCTTTGCCTACGCCGCAAAGCGGGCAACTCCAGTCTTCCGGTAATTTCTCAAAAGGCGTTCCTGGTGCGATACCGTTGTCCGGATCGCCGATTTGCGGGTCATAAACATAACCGCAGACATCACATACGTACTTTTCCATAATTTTAATTTTTAAATGTTTTCAATTGTATCAACATCTATCGAGTTAAAAAGTTCACATATTTAACCAATATTTTTGAATGCCTTCCAGAACTTTCATCATTGTTGATAACTTGTTAAAAAACATTACAATCGTATCGTAAAAAGTCGTACTTTTGCAGCCCGAATTTAATTTACATATTTAATAATAAAAAAATGAATTACGAAGAAAGAGATGGCAAACGTCAGCACGTTGCCAGAAAGAAGACTGCCGAGGTGAGAAGATTCAGTGACGAGAGATTAGAGCAGTTCGAGAAAGAGAAATCGCGCCGTGACGGTGATGATTTCGAAGATGACAGAAGGTCGGAGAGAAGACCTTCGGAAGAAAGACGCAGCTTTGGCCGTCGCGATGACGACCGTGGCGAACGCAGAGGCTTCGGACGCCGCGATGACGACCGCGGAGAACGCAGAGGCTTCGGACGTCGCGATGACGACCGTGGAGAACGCAGAGGCTTCGGACGTCGCGATGACGACCGCGGAGAACGCAGAGGCTTCGGACGCCGCGATGACGACCGCGGAGAACGCAGAGGCTTCGGACGCCGCGATGACGACCGCGGAGAACGCAGAGGCTTCGGACGTCGCGATGACGACCGTGGAGAACGCAGAGGCTTCGGACGTCGAGATGACGACCGTGGCGAACGCAGAGGCTTTGGACGTCGCGATGACGACCGCGGAGAACGCAGAGGCTTCGGACGCCGCGATGACGACCGCGGGGAACGCAGAGGCTTTGGACGCCGCGATGACGACCGCGGGGAACGCAGAGGCTTTGGACGCCGCGATGACGACCGTCGTGGTGGCAGATTCGACCGCGATGAACGCCCGTCGGGTGGACGCAGAGGCTACAAGAGAGAGAAAGACCCGGAGTTCGACCGTCCGAAGGCGACAGGCGAAATCCGCCTCAACAAATACCTCGCCGACTCGGGCGTGTGCTCGCGCCGTGAGGCCGATGACCTCATCCTCGCCGGCGCAGTGTCGGTGAACGGCGAAGTCGTGACAGAACTCGGCACCAAGGTGAACACCACAGACAAAGTGACGTACGGCGGACAGACGTTAAGCCGCGAGAAGCTGCGCTATGTGCTTCTCAACAAGCCGAAAGGTGTCATCACGACATCCGACGACCCGTACGAACGCCACACGGTGATGGACCTCGTGGAAGGCGCGTGCGAAGAACGCATCTACCCCGTCGGACGCCTCGACCGTAACACCCTCGGCCTCCTGCTCCTCACCAACGACGGCGACCTCGCCAAGACATTGACACACCCGAGCCATGAAGTGGAGAAACTGTACCATGTGGCACTCGACAAACCATTGACGGAGAGCGACTTCGAGAAAATACAAAACGGCATCGTCCTCGAAGACGGACCTATCCAGGTTGACAAGATCGACTACGTCGTCGATGACCCGACGATGCGCGAAGTCGGCGTGCTGATACACTCAGGACGCAACCACATCGTGCGCCGCATATTCGAAAGCCTCGGCTACGAGATAGTGAAACTCGACAGAGTGATGCTCGCAGGACTCACGAAACACAACCTGCCACGCGGCCAGTGGAGATTCCTCACAAGCGCCGAGATAAGCATGCTCAAACGCATACAATAAGTGTTGAGAGTGAAATGTTGAGAGTGAAGTCATAAAAAACTCCACTCTCAACTCTCAAAACTAAAAACTGAAAACTGATAACATGAAAAAAAAACTATCACTGATATTGCTCGTAATGGCGTCGCTCTGCGCGAACGCCGCCGTCACCGACACAATCAAGGTGATGCAGTATAACCTGCTCAACTACGGCAACTACACCGACTACTGCCCGCAGGAACTCAACAACATCAGCGACAAAAACCGATACATCAGAACCATACTGACAGCCTATTACCCCGACATCTTCACCGTCTGTGAAATGGGGAAAGCCACAAACCTTCCAAGCGACTTTGTAAACAACAACTTGAACATCAACGGGATAACTTGTTGGAAGGCGGCAGCCGGCTCGAACTCCTGCAATTCGTACCTCACCAACTGCGTCTTCTATAACTCCGAGAAGCTCGTGCTGAGAAAACACACCCTCGCGCAGAATTACATACGCGACGTTGACATCTATAGTTTTTACCTCAAGAACGACATGCTCGCATCCGGCGACACCGTCAACCTCGTGTGCATCATCGCACACCTCAAGGCCGGCTACGGCGACGACAACGAAGACAAACGCCATACGATGTGCCACAACATCATGAACAATATCAACAACTCATACAGAAACTGCAACGTGCTGATAATGGGCGATTTCAACCTTTACACTTCGGAAGAAGCAGCCTATCAGACACTCACAAATAAAAACTCCTACCCTACGACGTATTTCATCGACCCTGTCTATCCTTACGGCGTAGGTGAATGGAACAGCAACCCCGACTACGCGGAATATCACACGCAATCCGTTGACCGCCAGGGCAACGGCTGTCGCTCTGGCGGCGGCATGGACGACCGCTTCGACTTCATCATGATGTCGGAAAACATTTACGGCGGCGCCGACAAGGTGAGATACATCAACGGCTCATACCACGCCATCGGACAAGACGGAAACCGCTTCAACCAAAGCGTCAACGCGCCGGAAAACCAAGACGTGCCGGCTGATGTCGCCAACGCCTTGTTCAACAACTCCGACCACCTTCCCGTGAAGATGGAGCTGCTCGTCACACAAAACACTGATGTTGAAGAAACCGCCGACAAAGAGTTTAACTTCGACATCTATCCTAATCCCGCAAAAGAAAAAATCAACATACGGTTTTTCCAGAACAACTCCGGAAAGGCCGACATCCGCCTCTTCAACTCTTCGGGGCAGACGGTGTATTCCGCCGGCATCGCCGTTGACGGAGGCGTGGAAGAACACGTCATCACGACTGAAAATCTCCGGCAAGGAATGTATTTCCTGAAGATTACCAACGCCGATGGCGTGACACAAATCGTCAAAATGATTGTCGGGGCTTGATGAATCTTTGAATTTTGAATTTTTGAATTTTGAATTTTAAATCTTTAAATAAATAGGAATGTTTCAGAAGATTATCAAAGGCTGTGTCAATTTCATGCAGAAATATCTGCCGGAGCCGTTCATTTTCGCCATCATCCTGACGTTCGTGGCCATCGCCATTGCGATGCCGGTATGTCATCAGAGTATCGTTGAAGTTGTCGCCAACTGGGGTGGCGGTGTGTGGAACCTCCTCGGATTCTCGATGCAGATGGCGTTGATTCTCGTCACCGGCGCGACCTTGGCAGCGGCTCCCGCCATCAAGAGAGGCATCAGCAGGTTGGCGGCGATGCCCAAGACCCCGGCCGGTGCGATAGCCTTGGTGACAGGCATCTCCGCTGTCGCGTGCTGGCTCAACTGGGGCTTCGGCCTCATCGTCGGCGTCATCTTCGCAAAGGAAATCGCCAAGAAACTGCGCGGCGTCGATTACCGTCTGCTCATCGCCTCGGCGTACAGCGGCTTCGTGGTGTGGCACGCCGGCATCTCCGGCTCCATCCCGCTCAAGATGGCCTCCGACCTCGACGACCTCGTCAAAGCCACCAACGGCGTCATCACCGAGACACTGCCCATCTCACAGACCATCCTCGACCCGCATAACATCATCATGGCCGCCATCGTCATCATGGCCCTCGTCATCGTCAACGCCATGATGCACCCGAAGGAAGGCATCATCGCCATCGATCCGGCACTGCTCAAGGAAGACGAGGCTGTTGACAACGTAAGGCCCTCGACACCGGCAGAGAGACTCGAACACAGCAAGGTGCTGAGCATCCTTCTCGCCGTTTTAGGATTCACCTACCTCATCGTGAACCTGTTCGTCAAAGGCGGCTCCTTCGACCTCGGCGCGGTGATTCTTCTGTTCCTCTTCCTCGGCGTGATACTCCACAAGACACCCATCGCCTACGTGCGTTCATTCACCAAGTCGGTAGGCGGCGCGGCCGGAATATTGTTGCAGTTCCCGTTCTACGCCGGCATCATGGGCATCATCACCGGCGTCGGCGAGTCGGGCATCTGTCTCGGCACCGTGACAAGCGAGGCGTTCGTGAACATCTCCACACCGACGACATACCCGCTGTTCACCTTCCTCTGCGCCGCGATACTCAACATGTTCGTGCCATCTGGCGGCGGACACTGGGCGATACAGGCACCTATCATGTTCGCGGCAGGCGCCACCCTCGGAGTAGATCACGGACTCACCGGCATGGCGATAGCGTGGGGCGACGCGTGGACCAACCTCATACAGCCGTTCTGGGCTCTGCCAGCCTTGGCAATAGCCAAACTCAACGCGAAAGACATCATGGGCTTCTGCCTCATCGACCTCGTGGTGTCGGGAATAATTATATGCGCGGGACTGCTTATTTGGGCGGTGTGATAGGAGTTAGTCATTAGCCATTAGTCATTAGTTGTTAGCCATTAGATGTTGGGGTATTAGTAAATAGGGAAACAATAAAACTCGTGTAACTTGTGTTATTTAAACTTGTGTAACTTGTGTTAATATTATGATTTCAAAAGAAACGATAGCAAAGATCATTGACGCCGCGCGTATCGAGGACGTGGTGGGCGACTTCGTCTCGTTGCGCCGGCGCGGCTCCAACCTCATCGGCGTGTGCCCTTTTCACAAGGAGAAGACACCGTCGTTCAACGTCAGCCCGGCACGTAACATCTTCAAGTGCTTCGGCTGCGGCAAGGCCGGCGACGCCGTGCGTTTCATCATGGAACACGAGCATTACACGTATCCCGAAGCATTACGTTATCTCGCCAAGAAATACGGCATCACCATCGAGGAGAAAGAACAGACACCAGAGGAAATCATGGCGCAGAACGAACGCGAACGCATGTTCAACGCCAACACCTTCGCGCAAGGTTATTTCTCCGACATACTCTTGAACGACGATGAAGGCCGCTCCGTCGGTCTCGAATATTTCCGCGAACGCGGCTTCCGCGACGCCATAATACAGAAATTCCAACTCGGCTACTGCCCTGCCAGCGGACACGCCTTCGCCGACTACGCCGCACAACACGGCTATTCTAACGACATCATCACCAAAGTGGGACTCTGCGGCTCGTACGAAAACCGCATCTACGACCGCTACTACGGACGCGTCATCTTCCCGATACACAACCTCACCGGAAAAGTCATCGGATTCGGCGGACGCATACTGTCGAAAGAGAAGACCAAGGCGAAATACGTGAACTCGCCTGAATCAGAGATTTACAACAAAAGCCAGACACTGTACGGCATCTTTTTCGCCAAGAACGAGATAAGCCGCCTGGACAACTGCATCCTCGTCGAAGGTTACGCCGACGTGCTGTCGATGCACCAAGCCGGCATCGAGAACGTGGTGGCAAGCTCAGGCACCTCGCTCACGACGGAACAGATACGCCTCATCAGCCGTTACACCAAGAACGTGACAGTGCTCTACGACGGCGACAGCGCGGGCATACACGCCGCACTGCGCGGCACCAACATGATCCTCGAAGAAGGCATGAACGTGCGCATCGTGGTGCTGCCTCCCGACGACGACCCCGACACCTTCGTACAGAACAACCCCATAGAATACGTCACCAAGTTCTTGGCCGACAACGCGAAAGACTTCATCAGCTTCAAGACCAACCTCCTGCTGAAAGACGCACACAACGACCCCATCAAGAAGGCAAGCGTGATAAAAGACATCGTGGAGACCATAGCGGTGATACCTGATGCCATCTACCGCGCCACTTATATCAAGGAATGCAGCCGCATGCTTGAGGTCGCGGAACAGACGCTGATGAACGAGCTGAACAAAATCCTGCGCGCGAAATACCGCAAGAGCCTCGGACAGACCGCCGCCCCAGAGCCGGCGGAACAGAACTACCCGGAACCTCTCGCCCCTCAGCAGTACGGCGCACAGCAACAGACCGTGCAGCCCGAGACCCCCGTCGGATACTATCAGGAACGTGAACTCGTGAAGCTGCTCCTCACACACGGCAGCGACACCGTTGACATCAACGACAAAGACGAGGCCGGCAACGACGCGTCATACAGCGTCACTGTCGCGTCGCTCATTATCGACGACCTGAAAAACGACGGACTGCTGTTCACCGACCCTGTCAACAAGCTGGTTTTCGACGCTTTTGACCGCGGCTTGGACGAAGGCATACTTCCGACCGCACAGACTTTCACATCGCACGAGAACCAAGATATTGCGGTATTAGCTGCAAATCTGTTGAGCACACCGTACCGCCTCGACGACTGGCAGCGTCACCGCATCGTGGTGAAGAAAGAGGAAGACATCCTGAAGCAATATGTGCTGTCGTCGATATTGAGGTTCAAGGACATGGTCATAGAGGAGCGCCGCGCCGCCGTGGTGAAGGAGCTTCAGGCAACCGACGACACCGACGAGCAGCTCATACTTCTCCAGAAAAAGAAGAAACTCGACGACATCAGGAAGAGAATCAACAGGGACTTGGGAATCGTGATAGCGAAGTGACTAAACAGCATTTTATTTATTGCCAGTAAATAAAAATTGAAAATTTTATTTATCAGCAATAAAAATCAATTCATTTCCTTTTTGCAAAGATACACAACATTCCTGAACCGGACTTAAAAATGTCGGTTTTTTAACACAAGCTGCACAAGTTTTTTAACACAAGTTGCACAAGTTTTATTGTTTCCCCATTTACTAAAAACTAACGACTAAAAACTAAAAACTAAAAAAAAGCGTCCCCTTCCGAGGACGCTTTTTTTTCATATAACGCTAATCGTTATTTATTTGACAACGCTGATGCGTTTCACGGTTGAGCCGCTTTCTGTTCTGACTGTCACCATATAGATGCCAGCCTCGAATGCGCTCATGTCGATCATTGTCTCATTGCCACCGACTGTCTCGTTCATCATGACCTGACCCAATGTGTTGGCAACTGTGATCTGCTGCATTGCTGCCGCCTTGATGTAGAGTTTGCCTGTTGTCGGGTTAGGATAGATGCCTTCGACGATGTCGTTTTCTTCAACGTCTGTGATTGTGATGTTAACTGTCACCATGTCTGATTCGCAGTAGTCATAGACTGCAACCACGCCGTAGGTGTATGAACCCGGGTTGTTGGTGCGCTCATCGTAGTATGACATTGTTGTTGTCATGCCGATGTATGAGTTGTCACGATAGACCTTGTAGCCCTGGATGCCTGTGCCTGTGCAGATCCATTCGAGGTTGACACCGTATGTGCCGTCTGCGTTGTATTCAGCTGTCGCTTCGAGCTCTTCAACAGGTGTGCATTCGACATCGATGTTGACTGTTGCGAAGACCGGGCATGACATTGCGTACCACATTGTGTCGAGGACGCCAAGTTCTGGGTTGCCGAATGCGAGTCTTGCCATGTATTCGTGTTCGCCGTTTGGAACATTTTCATCAACCATCTGCTGAGCCATCAACGGTTCTGGTGTGATGAGTTCGCCGTCACGGAAGATCATTGCGCCGAGGAAGTCGCCTTCGATGATCGGCTGGCCTTCTGCGAGTTCGTAGATGCCGATGAGGTTAGGATCCTGCTGTGCGTTGCCGAACCAGCAGATCTTGTCGCCGTACTGACCGATGAATGAACCGCCGGAGATACCTGCGTTGAAGCCAGGTGTCTGTGAGAAGTCCATGACCGGGCCTGTGAGCTGACCTGTCGTGATGTTGTAGTCATAGACCAAAGCGTCGCTGTTAGGCTGGCAGAACAGATAGAGGTGTTCTGTGCCGTCTTCTTCCTGGAAGTAGCCTGAGCCGTATGCGCTTGACGGTGACGGACCATTCTGGATCATAGCACCGCTTCTGTCGTACAATGCGAGGTCTGACCAGTTACCAACCCAGAAGCCGTCGCGGACAGGGTCGTATGTGCAGTGACGTGATGTCGCGCCGGAGCAGTTGATCTGACCGATCTTTGTCTTGTTGGCGAGGTCGAGGATGAAGAGCTGTGATGCGCCTGATGAGCCGTAGAAGTATTCACCGTCGAAGGTGAGGTCGCGGATGCCTGTTGCACCAGAGATGTCGAAGCCCTCAACGAATGAGCCTTCAAGGTCGTACTTGTAGAATGTGTAGCCGCCTGTCGGGGTTGCCTGCCAGCTTGCTGTGTAGATGAATTCACCGTCTGTTGCGACAGCCTGCTGACCTGCGCTCGTGCCTGTGAATGATGCAACATAATCCCACATTTCGCGGTTGTTGCCCTTCTTGCCGTCTGCATTGTTCATCGCAATGTCGTCGAGGCACATCAGGAACTGGTCTGAGCAGTTGAAGTGGCGGATTGCGATCCATGCCGCCTGGCCTGCGTAGTCGCTGAGGTCGCATGTGTATTCGTACCATGCACCTTCACGTGAACCGTCGGTTGCGCGTGGGCCCTTGGCGCCTTCCTTGGCTGTCAATGTCCACTCGGCGATTGTCGTGAAGTCTGATGCGCTTGTGTTGCCTGTTGTTGAGATGGCGACACCGAAGTGCTCGGCTGCGTAGTTTTCATCCTGTGCGCACGCCCAGAAGCTGAGCATTGAGCTTGCGCCGATGTTGTACTGCTGTGGTGTCACGAAGAAGTCGTTAGGTGTGAGAGCCGCCCATGTCGCGTTGCAGTATGACTCGCCCATCACGTGGCCTGCGCCGCTGTGTGATGTGACAGCCATTGTGCCGTGGTTGCCGGCTTCGTTGCTGTGGTAGAACACGTGGCCGTCGCCGTCGCCGTCGATGTTTGTCCAGCCTTCGAGGTCGTTGTCGAATGCGAATGAGAACTCGTCGCCTTCGCCGCCGCCGCCAGGAAGCGTCCATGTGAGTTTCACGTCGTTCATGCCCTGGACCTCACCGGCGAGATTCTTCACGCCCGGCTTGAAGTTGTCGCATGAATAGTATGTGAATGCCGTCGTTCTCCATTCGCTCATGCCTGATGCATAGACTGAAGCGACAGAGACTTCATATTCCTGACCTTCGACGAGGTTGTCGGTGTCGAGCTGGAACCAGTTGCCTGTTGCCTGACCAGCGATGACGCCGTCGAGCATGACGATGCTGTACTGTGCGGCGCGGTTGCCCTTTGAACCTGCTGTGAGTTCAACGTCGTCAATCCAGATTTCGTATGCATCGTAGTTCACATCGTGGAATGCGATATAAACCTGCTGACCTGCGTATGCGCTGAGGTCGATGGTGTGATGACGCCAGTTGTCGAAGCGGTTTCCGTTGTGACGGACTGCAGCCTTTTCAGCATTGCCGCCCTTTGCGCCGCCTGACCAGATCTCTGTGAAGTCGGCATCCTGCGGGTTGTCGGCTGTCGCGACACAGACCGAGAAGTTTTCAGGATACAAGTCGTTGGCGTTGTCCGCCCAGAAGTTCAATGTCGAACCATTGACGATGTCATACTTCTGAGGTGTGTACAAGTAACTGTCTGTGTCGAATGAACCGACATAGTCAACGTATGAGTAGCACAATGCGAAGCCTGTGCCTGTGTGAGCCTGGGCTGTATAGATCTGACCCTGGAGGTTGTCATCGCTGTGGAGCCATGTGCCGCCGGCGGCATTCACGTTGAGGACGTTCCAGCCGTTGAGGCCGCCTTCGAAGCCTTCTGTGAACTCTGTGTCACCCTGTGGAGGTGTCGGGATGTCGCCGCCGTTGTTGTCCCACATCACCCAGCCTGTAGCTGAAGCGAAGAGGCCTTCTGCCGGGGCGATGACTTCTGTCAATGTGACGTTGTATGTCTTGTCCTCGAAGATCTCGACTTCGCCGCCCATGTTGGCTGCGTAGCCCGGGAGCTCGACTGACATTGTGTAGTAACCCTTGCGGAAATCGCCGAATGAAACGAAGCCTGTCTCATCGAGTATTGCCTCGTAGCTGAGGTTTTCAACCATGTTCTCGAACTTGACCAGTGTGCCTGCTGCGCTCTGGCCGTTGTTGGTGACTGCTGAAACGTCAACTGTGGCGACCATGTCCTTGTCCATCGGGTCGGCCCAGACGATTTCTGACTCGCCGTCGCCTGTCGGTGTCGGAGGAACCGGAGCGCCGCCATAAGTGATTGTCACATCGTCAATCCAGATTTCGTATGCATCGTAGTTCACATCGTGGAATGCGATATAAACCTGCTGACCTGCGTATGCGCTGAGGTCGATGGTGTGATGACGCCAGTTGTCGAAGCGGTCTCCGTTGTGACGGACTGCAGCCTTTTCAGCATTGCCGCCCTTTGCGCCACCCGACCAGATTTGTGTGAAGTCTGAAGCCTGTGGGTTGTCAGCTGTTGCAATGCACACTGAGAAGTTTTCAGGATAGCTGTCGTTGGCGTTGTCCGCCCAGAAGCTGAATGTCGAGCCATCGACGATGTTATACTTCTGAGGTGTGTACATGTAGCTGTCTGTATTAACGGGACCAACATAGTCAACGAATGAGTAACACAATGCGAAGCCTTCGCCTGTGTGAGCCTGTGCTGTATAATCCTGACCCTGGAGGTTGTTATCGCTGTGTACCCATGTGCCCTGACCGGCGTTCACGTCGAGGACGTTCCAGCCTTCGAGTCCGCCTTCAAATGAGAATGTAACCTCATCGCGGTTGCCTCTGTTGCCTGCGTATGTTGCCGAAACACCGTACTGATAGACACCGGCCGGCAATGTTGACCACTGTGCGTGAACGTATGTCGTATCTGTTGTCGAGGTGATCTTCGAGTACTCGTCTGCGAGGACGTTCTTGAGATAGACGTTGTAGCTCGCGAATGAGCGTGTGTTGTTGCTTGTTGTCGCAGGGGCACCGACATACACAGGTGTTTCAGCGACCTTGGCCATGAACGTGCCTGTGCTTGGTGTGCCGTAGTCGAATGTGAGTTCAGGTCTCACGATGTTCTGTGGGGCGCGCTCTGCACCGTCGAGGACGAATTCCTCGCCCTTGGCGTTTGTAAGATAGCCGCGGAGCATCCATGAATATGAGAGGCTGTAGTCTGCTGCGTGCTCCCATGTCGCACCGTCGAGTGACAACAGGTCACTGTTAGGATCGCCGACATAGTTGCAGCCTGCCATTGGGTATTCGAGTGTGCTGCAGACACCGACAATCCACAACGACTTCGTGCCGTCGATTGTGACAGGTGTTGAGAATGTGCCTTCAACAATTGTTGAAGAACCTGTGCCGTTCACGGTTGTTGTTCCGATGAGTGTCTGAGGGGCTGAGTCGCCGCCTTCATAGATGTTCACTGTGTATGCTGCTGCGTATGCGTCATACAATGCTGCCTTTGTCATCTGCATGCCGTTGTATGCGCTTGCATTCGGCCAGCAGACTGCCCAATAGACATTCGAACCAGCTGAGCCTGTGCCAACTGATGATGCGTATGTGTTGTCGTCATACTGGATCCAGCCGCCTGCGAATGGCGGTTCCGGCTGAACCTTTTCGAACAACGTCACATAGTCAACATAGATGCAGTCGTCGTTGCTGTTCACCGAGCTGTCCTTCGTGTAAGCCCACTTGTATGTGTGTGTGCCTGCTGAAACGTTGAATTCCTTCTTCGTCCAGCTGCCGGCGCCTGATGTGTTGAACTTCTCGGCTCCGTCGATGTAGAAGTAGAACTTGTCGTAGTTGCTCTCTGATGATGGTTTCACATAGAATGACATCTTTGCGTCGTAAGGGACTTCAACTGTCACCTCGATGGCGCCTGTCGAGCTTGCAAGACCTGCGTTGCTGCTCTTGATGCAGTATGTGCCTTCGTAAGGTGCGTTGGTTGTGACCTCCCAGCCGTATGAGCCGACCTGGTTCCAGCCTTCCGGCATCTCGCCGTCATGCTCGAAGTCTTCTATCACTGTGGCCGGAGCCCAGTCCCACCACACGTTGGCCTTGTTGTCGGCTGTGATTTCTGAATTGACCTGGCCGACTGGCTTGTATTCCTCATACATATTGAAGATGATACCGTCGATTGTCTGGTCGTATGCGATATTGATGCCGCTGACCGGTGTCACCTGATAGCCTTCGAGTTCGGCCTGCGGAACGTATGAGCCTTCATAGATGTCGCCTGTGAATGTGCCGTCGTTGGCTGACGTGAATGTGAATGTCTGGTCGAAGCCGAATGCGTCTGTGCCAATGAACTTGACAGCCGCACCTGCGATAGGTGTCGTGCCGTCCTGCTCGTACACTGTACCTGCAACATGGCCGTAACCTGTCATGTTGACATTGATGTTGTTGCTGTATGCTGACTCGCCTTCGTCATAGACCGCTGTCACGTTGAGTGTGTGCGGACCGTATGTGAGGCCTTCAACTGCGTATTCATCTTCAACAATGATTTCTTCGTTCACTCTCACGCCGTCGGCATAGACGTTGTAGCCGCGGAATGAACGATCCATCTCCCATGAAAGGAATGCCGCGTCACCCGGATAGAGGTATGTTGTCGCAACTGTGATGACCGGCTTCTCGAACGATGTGGTGAAACCGACGACCTCACCCATTGTGGTGCCGCTGCCGTTGCGTGCGTTCACCTGGATGAAGTATGTGGTGTTCGGGAGAAGGTCGTTGATTGTTGCCGAGCTTGTAAGGTTGCTTGTCCAGTCGATGAGGACATCCTGCGGAGGATACTGTGAGCCGACCAGGACCTGCATTTCTTTGGTGTAGTTGCCGAGTGTCCAGCTTGCTGCGACAGGAGCCTCGACATTTGTCATGCCGTCTGTCGGGTTGATCAGGACCGCCTGTTCAGGAGCCGGGGCAGCTGTGGCGTTGATGTGTGTCGTGAACGATTCTGTAGCCTGTGCCACGAGGTAGTATGTACCTGCCGGGACAAAAATGCCGTCACCCGGTTCTGGGTCGCCGCCTTCGGCGGTGATTGACAGATTGTCTATGGCAAGAACGTATCCATTATACTTATGGTGACGGAAGACCACGCGGACTGTTGTACCTGCATAGTCGCCGAGGTCAATCTCATGTGACACATACATTGATGATGCGGGAGTCTCGCTGAAGACTGACACAAAGCTGCTTATTTCGGTTGAGCCGTTAGGAGCAACCAGTACATCGTACGTGTCACGATAGCTGGACATAGCCTCCCATGAAAGGGTAATAGCACTACCCGCCGGAAGGTTTAACACAGGAGTAAGGATGTAATTGTCCGCGTCGAGCGACACATATCCATCGTTCAAATACGACTCTGAAACAATAGCGTGTGACCCACCAACACCGGCACCCTGATTCCAATAAAATTCAGTTCCTGTGAGCCAATCGTGGCCGTCGCCGTCGGCATCGATGGAGACCCAGCCTTCGTGGTTGTTTTTGAAGTTTTCGAAGTCGCAAGAGAACAATGTTGTGCTTTCTCTTGTTCCGGCGACACCCTTTGAACCTGTTGAGAGTTCTGCGTCGTCAACATCGAGATAGAACCAGTCTGAACAGTTGAAGTGGCGGATTGCGATATAGATCTGCTGGCCTGCGTATGCGCTGAGGTCAACTGACTTCTGATACCAGCTGCCTTCGCGTGTGCCCTTGCCGTTCTTCGACATGTAAGCACCTGCGCCGGCTGCTTCCTTGGCTGTCATTGTCCATTCAGCAATTGTGGTGAATGCGCCGGCTGTGGCTGTCGTCGTTGAGATGGCGACGCCATAGTGTTCTGCCGAATAGCTCGGATCCTGAGCGCATGCCCAGAAGCTGAATGTCGAGCCGTTTGCGATTGCCACCTTTGGCGTTACGAGGTAATTGTCCGGATAGAGAGGACCAACTGAGTTTGAATAGCTTTCTGATACGATGCAGTCAGCACCGCTGTGGAACGGGGTGACGTAACCTTGCATCAACACTGATGCCGGTGTCCAGTTGTGGCCGTCGCCGTCAGCGTCGATTGTCGTCCAGCCAGCCGGGATTGAACCGCTCTCGAAGCTTTCCGTGAATGTGTCGCCTTGGATCGGCTTATTCATTGAGAATGTGTTGTGTGCCATCGGGCCGTCTTCACCGTTGAAGTCTTCCGCATAAAGGGCGACCTTGCCACCTGCCGCTGCGCCGACGTTTGCGTCAAGCATCACGTCGCTGTCGAATGTGAGTTTATAGACAGCGTCAGCGCCGTCTGAAGCCTCACCGGGGAGGTTGTAGTTATGGTAAATACCTGCGGGTGTGTTGGTGTAACCGACAGGATTTGAAACGACTGTGGCTGTCTCCACGACATCGCCGCCGACCGGGTCGTAGGCTGTCGCTGTCATGTTGAACTGTTTCACTGTCTTGCTATCGTTGTACATGAAAGTGAGTGTGCCTTCAACGAGACCTGTTGCTGCCGCGTCGCCTGTTGTGACCGCGAAGGTTGCAGGTGTCGTGAAAGGAGTTGCAGGACCGTCGAATGTGAAGTAGTCGTTGTCCATGTCCATGCCTGTGACACCATAGACACCGCCTCCGACTTCAACTGTCACAGGCTCCATCCATGCACCGTTCGGGCGTGTGCCGAGGTCTGTAAGGCTAACCTCGAGTGACGGGACGTAGTAGTCGAATGTCACCTTGGGAAGGAATGCCTGTTTGTAAAATGTACTACCAGATTGGACATATCCTGATGCGCCGTTACTTGCTGTTACTCCGTAGAAACTATTGCTGCTGCTCGAAGAACACGTACCTGACTGTGTCTTGGTAAAGCTGATCAACAAATTTTCACCGCCGTATGAGTATTGATTGTCGAAAGTTATTACAAGCCGATTTGAAGCTATTGCCATATTTCCGCTGTACGCCGGAGTGCTGCCGGCGTGGCTGATAGCAGATGACAATGTGGTGTAGCTTGTTTCCTCAATGTAAACATTCCATTTGGCATTTCCAAAGTTTTGGTTGTAGTTTGCATAGAATGTAAGACCTGAGATGACAGTGTTCGTCATGGATGTCAATCCTTCTTTTGGAATGATGAATTGAACCTCCGCATAAGAAGTCATGTCAGCATAATAACCATAAATCGGGATGTACCGGTTAGTTGTCGTCCCATCATTTACGGTCAGCTGATCCGCTTTAGCTGCGAATGGGAACATTGTCGCCAGAAGCAGCAAGATTGTTAAAAATTTTTTCATTTTTGAAAAATTTCGTTAATAAATATGTTAATTATCTAATTTCCAACATTGAGTAAGGAGCGTCACCTTCTTACGGTGACGTTCCTTATTATGATTGTTCTTTATCTGACGACGTTCACGCGCTGTGTGCTTGTGCCGTTTTCAGTGATGATGTTGATGATAAACATACCTGCACCGAACTGGCTCATGTTGATGGTCATCTGGTCGGTGTTCACGTTCTGGTTGAAGACAACCTGTCCGAGAGTGTTGACGATTGTGACCTGTCTCATGCCGTTCACGAAGACGTTGATGTCGCCGTTTGTCGGGTTAGGATAGATGGCGACTTCGGTGTTGAGTTCGCCGACGTTGTCGTAGCTTACGATGGCCATGTCTGACTCGCCGCAGTCTGTGACAGCGCGGACGCCGTAGAACGAGCCGCCGTTGAAGCCGTCGAGGTACGTAAGGTCGTTTGTCGTGCCAATCTCGACGAAGTCGGTCATTGACGTGCCGCGATAGACCTTATATGAATCTGCGAAGCCGACCCATGTGAGACGTACGCCGTCTTCTGTGTCTTCAGCTGTGAGGTTGGCTGGCATTGAAACGCCGCCTGCCGCGAACACAACGGTTGTCGGGCATGACATGTCGAAGCCTGACATGACCTTGACGACCGAGAACTCGTGCTCGTCTGAATCATTCATTGTCATTCCGTATGTTGTTGTCTCAAGGCTGACGCATTCGATGAATTCGCCGTCGAGGAAGAGAGCCCATGTGTTCTCTGTCATCTCATTGCCGCTCGGTCCTGGTGTCGGGCCTGAGCCTGTTTCGACGAGGGCGCGGATCATCCATGTGTAGCTGAGGCCGTAGCCGCCTGCTGCATGCTCCCATGTCGAGCCGTCGGTTGACAGGATGTCGCTGTTCGGGTCGCCGACATAGTCGCAGCCGCACATCGGGAAGCCGATGCCGTTGGCGTTGAATACGAACCAGATGTGCTGTGAGGCGTCGATGGTGACAGGCGCGTTCAGTTCGAGGTCATGCCATGCGTTGTCGCCAGTGATGTACTGTGAAGCCGAGGCAACGAGTGTGCCAGGTGCTGAAGTGCTGCCGCCGACATAGACTTCGACATTGTATGTGCCGTCGTAGATGTTGCCGTATTCGTCAGGAGCTGAGACCCACTGTCCGACCTTGGTGATCTTCTTGCCGTTGTAGTTTGCGAGCTGTGCAGGTGTGTAGGCGTTTGCCCACCAAACCTGACCGCCGCTTGTGCCGACTGCGCCGGAATAAGTCTCTGTGCAGTACTGGAGGTAATCGTCGCGGTTGCCCGGGTTGAGGACGACGACGTCGCTGATGTTCTTGCAGTCGTTGCTTTCGACAGCCATCTTAGGCTGTGCGCTCTTGCCGCCGCTGATTGTGAGGTCTGTGGCGTCGTTGTTGCCGCCGTAATAGACGTGGAACGTGTATGTGTAACCGCCTTCGAATGTGTAGTCATCGTAACGTCCGCCGATTGAGCCGTTTGCTGAAGCGATCCAGATACGGTCGTATGGTGTCGGATTGGTGATGCACCAGTCGTATGTGCCTGCCGGGATCGTGATGCTCACGCTGTTGCCGCAGACCATGTTCGATGTCGTGCAGTTGCCGTCGGCGTTGACCGGGATCTTGTGGCTGAACTGGGCGTAGATGGCCTCGTTGCCTGAGCAGTTCATGCTGAGGGCGCCGGTTGTAGGAATTGTCGTGCCATAGAGTGAGTGTGTGTTGTCGAGCAGCATCTGATAGCCAGAGCCGTCTCCCCAGACGTCGTCGGCTGTGAGGACGATTGTAGCTTCGCCTGTCGGTGGCGGCACCGGTGCGCCTGCGATCTTGAGTTCTGCGTCGTCAACGTTGAGGTAGAACCAGTCTGAGCAGTTGAAGTGGCGGATGGCGATATAGACATCCTGACCTGCGTAGCTGCTGAGGTCAACGGTCTTCTTGTACCATGAGCCTTGGTCGCGTGTGCCCTTGCCGTCCTTCGACATGTAGGCGCCTGCGCCTGCTGCTTCCTTGGCTGTCATTGTCCATTCGGCGATTGTGGTGAAGTCTGATGCGCTTGTGTTGCCGTTTGTCGAGATGGCGACACCATAGTGCTCTGACGGATAGCTCGCGTCCTGAGCGCATGCCCAGAAGCTGAACTCTGAACCTGTGGTGATCTTCACCTTAGGTGATACGAGGTAGTTGTCAGGATATAGAACACCTGCTGAGCTTGAATAACTCTGTGATGTGATGCAGTCTGCGCCGCCGTGTGCCGGGATGGTGAAACCTGCCATCAGTACTGATGCCGGTGTCCAGTTGAAGCCGTCGCCGTCAGCGTCGATTGTCGTCCAGCCTGTCGGGATTGAACCGCTCTCGAAGCCTTCCGTGAACTCGTCGCCTTCGCCTGGTGTCGGAGGTGTCGGGACACCGCCGCCCCATGAGAATGTGACGTCCATGCAGTCGGCGAATGCGTTGAGGGATTCAATTTCTGAATCGAAGTTGCCGCAGTCCTTGTATGTGAATGTGGCTGTCTCCCATGTGCTCATGCCTGTGGTATAGACAGCTGCCACCTTTGCGGTGTATGTCTGGCCTTCTGTGAGACCTTCGACGTCGAGCTGCATGCCGTTCATCTCAGTGTTGCCCTGGAACACGTTGTTCATCATGACCTGGTAGTGGTCGATGTTGCCGAGTGGTGCTGTCCAGTGCGCCCAGCCTGTGCTTGACACTGCGAAGTTGCTGACAGGTGCGTAGTCCTCTGCGAGTGCGACGGTGTATGTCTGGTCACCCCAGAATGCGACTTCTTCCGTGAATGTGGCGTATGTCGGGCATTCGACTGTCACCATGTAGTTACCTTTGCGGAAGCCTTCGAATGTGTAGAGGCCTGTCGAGTCGAGTTCTGCCTCATAGACGATGGCCGCGTATTCTTCGCTGATGTTCGTCATCGTGACGTGTGCGCCGCGGACGTCGCCCATGTTGCTGGCTGTGACAGCGAGGTTGAGTGTCATGTCCATGTTCTTCGGCAGGTAGTTAGACCATGTGATTGCTGTCACAGGTGAATCTGATCCTGCTTCGTATGTGAATGTGGTCTTAGGGATGAAGTTGTGCTGTGTAGGTGTGATTGCGCTGAGTGAGCTGTAGCTGTAACCCTGCACTGATGCGCCGTCAACGACTGTGCCACAGAATGTGGCCGACTTGTATGTGCCGAAGACTGTGTTGTTGACACCGACGAGGAGGTTGCCGCCATTGTATTCAAATGGTGTGTCGAATGTGACGACCATTTCCGAGCCAGTGCCGTTGAGTGAGCCTTCGTAAACGACTGTGGCGTTTTCAGGTTCTGTGAAAGCCGAGACTGTTGTGCCTGGGACTTCCATCATATAGACGACGAAGTGTGCCGGATCCCATGCCCCACTTGCCGGTGAGGTGATGTAGAACTTCATGCTTGAAATCACGCCGCCATTCATGTCTGCGAGCATTTCGGCAGGATAGACGATGTTGCACTTCAGGTAGGCGTCCACGTAGAGACCATAGACAGGGACGTAGGTGTCTGTCGCTGTGCCGTCGCTCACTGTGAGCTCTTCTGCTGCACGTGACGGGTTGTGGTTGCCGTCGTAAGTGACCTGTACGCCGTACTGATAGACGCCTGTCTCCATGTTGCCCCAGTTGAAGTCAACGTATGCTGTGTCTGTGCATGTCGGGTTGATGACTTCCTTGACGCGTTCTTCTTCAGCGATCATTGTTGTTGCGCCTTCATCCATTGCCTTCTGGCGATAGACTGTGTAGTACTGGAGTGAGCGGCCGCCCTTTCCTGGTGCCGGTGCGTTGACCATCTCGACGTCATCGACGCACATCATGAACTGGTCTGAGCAGTTGAAGTGGCGGATTGCGATCCATGCCTGCTGGCCTGCGTATGCGCTGAGGTCAACCTGATACTGGTACCATGTGCCTTCGCGTGTGTTCTCGCCGCGCACCTTGGCTTTTGCCTCGGCCTTTCTGAATGTCCTGTCACCCTTTGCTGTGAGTGTCCATTCAGCGATTGTCGTGAAGTCGGCTGCGCTTGTGTTGTCTGCTGTCGAGACAGCGACGCCGAAGTGCTCTGCCGGGTAGTTCACGTCCTGTGCACATGCCCAGAATGAGAACACTGAGCCGCCGCCGATGTTGTATTTCTCAGGTGTCACCATGTAGTCGTCCGGTGTGAGTGCCAACCATGATGCGTTGCAGTATGACTCGCCCATCACGTGGCCGAGGCCTGTGTGTGATGTGACTGCCATTGTGCTGTGGCTGTCGGCTTCTGAGCTGTGGTACCACACGTGGCCGTCGCCGTCGTTGTCGATGTTCGTCCAGCCTTCGAGGTCGTTCTCGAAGCTGAAGTAGAACTCGTCGCCGTCGCCGCCAGGCATTGAGCCGAGTGACCATGACACCTTCGCCATTGTCTCGTCAATCTCTTCCGCGATGACTGCGGCTGCCGGGTTGTAGTTCTCGTGGATAATGAAGTCTGTTGTTGTCGTTGCTGCGTATTCGACAACGATGTCAGCTGACACGCTTGTGAATTCCGGATGGACTGTCTTTGCTCTGTATGTACCGGCCTTCAGTTCTGTGTAGTAGTAACCTGTTTCGTTTGTCGTTGCTGTATATTCGACGTCATCGCCGAACTCATCCTGGCCGTTGAACATGACTGTGATGTCTTCGAGAGGTGTGACACCGTCGAGGTCATAGACAATACCGTCGGCGTAACCGTTGCCGGAAACATGGACTGTTGCGATGTTCGAGTATGCCGACTCGCCTTCTGAATGGACTGCTGTCACTGCGAAGTTGTAGCCTTCCATATTATATGTGAGACCTGAGACGGTATATTTCTTTTCAACGATAAGTTCGTCATTGACTTTCACATCATTCTTATAGAGGTTGAAGCCGATGAATGTACGGTCGTTGATTGAACCCTTTGCATCGCCGCAGACGAATGTGGTCTTAGGGATGAAGTTGCGCTGTGTAGGTGTGATTGCGCTGAGTGAGCTGTAGCTGTAACCCTGCACTGAAGCACCGCTTACGGTTGTACCGTAGAATGAGCATGACTTGTATGTACCGATGACTGTGTTGTTGAAGCCGACGAGGAGGTTACCGCCTCCGTATTCAAATGGTGTGTCGAATGTGACGACCATCTCTGTGCCTGTGCCGTTGAGTGAGCCTTCGTAAACGACTGTTGCGTTTTCAGGTTCTGTGAAAGCTGAGACTGTTGTGCCAGGGACTTCCATCATATAGACTACGAAGTGTGCCGGATCCCATGCTGCTGATGCAGATGTTGAGAGGTAGAACTTCATGCTTGTGATTTCGCCGCCTTCCATCTCTTCGAGCATCTCGGCTGGATAGACGATGTTGCACTTCAGGTAAGCGTCTGTATAGAGGCCATAGACCGGCACGTAGCTGTCTGTCGCTGTGCCGTCGCTCACTGTGATTTCGCCTTCGAAACCGCCGCCTGCGCCGCCCTTCCATTCGAGCTGGACGTCGTCGCCCTCGAAGATTGTGTAGTCGTCAGCCACGAGGTTTGTAGGTGTCGGGACTGCGACTGTGAAAGCGAACTTCGCGCTGCTCATCACTTCACCGTTGGCGCCGCGTGCGTCAACACGCCAGAAGTACTGTGTCGCTGGCAGAAGCTCTGTGAGTGTGTAGCTTTCAGCAAGATCTGTTGTCCAGTCAACAACCACTGATGATTCCTCCGGCAGTGCGTAAACTGTATTAACAAGGAGTCTGTATTCGACAACACCTTCTTCTGGGAGTGTCCATGTGAGTGTTGCAGGAGCAGCCACTTCCATTGCGCCGTTTTCCGGGGCGATGAGTGTAGGAGCCTCTGTGAGCGGAGGGAAGTCCTCGATCTGCACATAGAGTTCGAAATCGCTTGCTGATTCAGCGATGAGGTAGTATGTACCCGCAGCGAGTGACACATTATCAAATGATACAGCTTCCATGAGGGCGTTGTCAGCTTTCGGCTGTGCCTCATTGTAAAGTGCGATATGGCCACCGCCTGTCAAGTATGCGCTGAGCTTCCTGGCTTCTGCCAATGTGAATGTATAGACAGCGTCCTTGCCGCCTTCAATCGCATTAGGCAAGTTGTAGTTGTGGTGAAGTGCCGAGAACTCTGGTGCAAAGTTCATTATATCTGCACTGACTACCTGTGCGAACTCAACCACATCCGGCTGTGCCGCCGTGTAGAAGTCGGCGTTGATTATTGCGCTGACTGTCTCTTTTGAGCCGGTGGTATAGTTGACATTAAACAAGGCCTGGATGTCGTCGCCTGTGGCGCCTGCTGCCGGTTTGATTTCGACATCGACACCTTCCTTGTAGCCAAGTTCATAGTTGCTGAGCATTGTTGTGTTGTCGAACTTATCAGCATACGTTGCGTAGCTTGTTGAAACCGTTGCGCCGTTTGCGAATGTGTTGTAAACGTTGACGTATGTCGGTTCCATCCATGCGTTGTTAGGCATTTCGACATACAACTCAGCAGGGGTGACGGTAACTGTCGGGGCTGCCGTTGTGATGTCGAATCTGACGACGCTTCTGTTTATGTCAGAGGCAGTATAGCTGGTCGGTCCAGCTGTAGGATTTGTAACATCGAATGCAGCGCCGTCTCTGTATGCACACAAAGCTCTTAAAGCTTCTCCTGCGAAAGTGACGCTTGCCACGCCGGATGAATAATTGCCTGTCACGTCTGCGAAGCAAACGACTAAGTTCATGCCATCCTCATACTCAAATGGTGTGTTGAGCGTGAATGTGACTGCCGTGGGGGTTGACAAACCGTTGTTGATTGTTCCGGTGGCGACGAGGTCTTCTGCCGACATCGGCACCCAGTCTGTTGTGCTACCAAAAGCCGTCTTGCTGACGTTCTTCATGTAGATCTGAACGTTGCGCGAGTAGCTTGTTGAGTTCTTGAGCCACATCGTCAATGAATTGATTGTACCTCCCGTACCTATCTCCTCAGCGGTGTAAATCTGCTGACTGAATGAGTAGTTGTAGTACGAGTACACTGGAAAGTTAGTACTGGTGCTTGTCCCTGCAGGGTCACCAATCGTAACTTCATCAGCCTTCAGCAGGTTTGTGCTGCCGAAGATTGCTAACATTAAGAATAAAATAAGTTTTTTACTCATAATTTTAATGAATTTGTTAATAAGTAAGTTAATTGTCTATATAAGTCTTCCGCACTGCGGAAATGTCTTATCATTTATAAATTGTTATACATCAAGCACTTATATATGCAAACCCTACATATATGCTTTTTCCACGTTTAACTCGCAAATATATGCAGTTTTTTTACAAGTTCCGTTGTTTTTTTTTTAAAAATTATCAACATTTGTGCTATTTATACTGATTCTAAATTAGCCGACGTGAATGTTGTCGTTCACGAGCTTCATTATCTTATCGGTATCGTTGCCGAGTTCGGCTCTCAGGTTGGCGTCGTTGAAGTCTCTGAGGTATTTGATGAGATAGTCGATGATGTTTTCCGAGAACACGCCTTTGACTGTGTATATCTCGCGGTCTTTCTCGAGTTCTTCGGCTGCCCTTACGCAAGAGTCTGGGAGTTGTTCGAGTGCTGCCGCGACGTTTTTGTTCTTGTCGTCATGGATGTTGACGCCGAGGCCGACGTAGGTCTTTTCGGCCACTGCGAGTGCGTCGGGGCATTCCATGCCGTGGCGTGCCGCGGCGCAGAGTGCTGCCATGAGGAGGTACATGTCGGCGCAGCCGTCGGAGGCGCGCCACTCGAACGTCTGCTTGTCGCTGAAGTCGCGGCCCGAGTTCTTCTCAAGCGGGTTGCAGTTGGCGACCATGTCTTTTCCGTTGTTGATCCATCCGAGCGGGACACGAACCAACGCGCTTCTGTTGGAGAACGACCAGCAGAGCGAGGTTGGTGCTTCCTGGTGAGGGACGAGGCGCATGAACGACAGCGGGTTCGGGTTGCCGAATGCCGGGAGCGACGTGCCTGCCATCATGTAGCCCGCGATGGCTTTCTTTGCCACGTCGGTGAGTTCGCCGTTCTCCACCATCATCGACTTGCCGTTCTTGGTGAACTTGCAGTGCACGTGGAGTCCGCTGCCGGCCTTGCCCACGGTGATCTTAGGCGCGAGGGTGAACGTGACGCCGTACTGGTAGGCGAGCTGGCGCATGATCCATTTCGCGATGACGAGCTGGTCGGCTGCGTCCTCGATATTTGTCGGGAGGAATTCTATCTCGTTCTGTTCATACACTTTGCCGTCGTGTGTGAAGTTGCCGACTTCCGAGTGGCCGTATTTGATGAGGCCGCCGGCCTGGGCTATGAGGCGCATGGCCTCGACGCGGAAGTCAGTGAACTTGTTGAACGGTGCGCTTTCGTGGTAGCCTCTCTGGTCGGGCACTTCATACACGCCTTCGTCTTCGGCGATGATGTAGTATTCGAGTTCGCCCATGGTCTCCATCGTCATGCCTGTGGTTTTCTGGAAGACGCGGTGTGCCTTGCGGAGGATGTACTCCGGTGAGCTCTCGAACGGCTCGCCGTCGCGGTTGTAGAATGAGCAGAGGATGTCAACAGTAGGGATTTCCGTAAAAGGGTTGCGGAATGCCGTCTTGAACTTCGGCACCACATAGAGGTCCGACTTCCCCGCCTCGATGAACGGGAAGAGGCTTGAGCCGTCAACGCGTTCGCCGGCCGACAGGATGCTGTCTAAATGTTCTGCGCTGTGGATGACGAAGTTCAGGGTCTTGAGCTTGCCGTCCCAGCCGCAATAATGGAAATTGACAAATTCAACTTCATTTTCTTCACAATAGCGGATGATGTCCGCCTTCGTGAACTCTGCCGCCGGCTTCTGAAGGTAACGGACGAGCAGGTTTGGGTTCATTTGAATTCTTGAGTCCATGATTTTTTTATAAAAGTTTTGTTAAAAATTGTTATGATATTCCACGTCTAATTTAACGGCGACAAAACTATATAAAAAACTTATATGAAAAACATTTTTTTCAACAATTTATCAACATTATCCGAAAAGGGCGTCCATTGTGACTTCGTTGGTGATGCTGCCGGTGTATTCGTTGTGTTTCAGGCCCCATGTCGTGACCATGACGAGGCGGAGTGTTTTCCTTGTCTTGCTTTCCTCGGCGAACGACCACATCTTATGTTTGAGATTTGCGTCATACACTTTATTAATTATATAAGGTGTATCGGAGTATTTCATTTCGCAGATGTTCACCACGTTGTCGGCGCGGTCGATAACCATATCTATTTGCGCCGCCGTGTCCTGTCTCTTGCTCTGCCACGAGAAGATGTTTGCGGCGATGCCCGAGATGCCGAGAGAGTTTTTGATATTGTCGGAATGAGCCAGGCAGACCTGCTCGAATGCGTAGCCCGACCAGCTGTTGATTTTCGGGGTGTTCACATGATGTATCCAGAAGTCCTTATCGTTGTTTGCGTTGTCTTTTATGAAATTGAAATAGAACAACGTGTAGAAGTCGATGAGCTGATAAAGCTCGTCGCGTTTTGTTTTTCCGAAGGCCGGGTACCTTTTGATGATGTCACAGTTTTCGAGGTCTTCGAGCATCGCTGTCGTGGCGCCGGAATTAGGGAGTTTTGTCGCCTCAATTATCTCGCTGCGTGACAGTCCTTTTGATTTCCTGCCTAAAGCCTCTACGATAAGCATGTACTTGTCGGCGTTTGTGAACAAGGCCTCGTAAAGGTTTTTGTATTCATGTCTGAGTTGGCCGTCATTGTTGAAAAACAGGCTGTCGATGTTCTGCGCGACGCTTAGTTTTTTGTCGAGGAGACTTATATAATAAGGTATGCCGCCCATCACCATGTAGCATTGCAGCTGTTCGGCGCGGCTCATTTTCATCCCGTTGGCCGAGAAGTATTGTTCGCACTCAGCCAACGTGAAAGGATTGAGGTGTATTTTGTTTGTCACGCGTCCGTACAGTCCGCCGTGGTTTCTGAATATTTTTTTCACTATCCACGATGTCGCCGAGCTGCAGCCGATGAGCATGACATCTTTGCGTGCCGACGCCCAACTGTTCCAAAACCACTCCAAGCCAGTGACGAAGTCCGACTTCTGTGTGTCCATCCACGACAGCTCATCCAAAAAGATGAGTTTCTTTTTGTCGTCCGACTTTTCGAGAATTTTTATGAGGAGGCCAAAAGCCTCAAGCCAGTTTTTGGGCATTGGAAGGTTTTCGTCTTTTGAATACCTTGTCAGCGACATGAAAAACGCCGCGAGTTGTTTGTTTCTGTCTTTGTCGTTGATTCCTGTTGAATAGAATGTGAAACTGTTTCCGAAAGTCTCTCTCACGAGAAAAGTCTTTCCAACACGCCGTCGGCCGTAAATAACCGCAAAGCACGGATTATCAGAATCATACAATTCTTTCAACAGTTTGATTTCCTTAATTCTACCGATGATTTCTGTCATGATATTAAATTTATTTTTCGCTGCAAATATATAAAAAATACCACTTATAGCGAAAAATAAATTTATTTTTCGCTGCAACTATGTTTTTTTGGATAGTTATAGCGAAAAATAAAATATCAAAACTTTACTCTCTTAACTTTTAAACGCCTCAAGCAGCCTCCTCGCCCCTTCGTACGCGCTGACACGTTTGTTTTCGACGTCATTTTCAACGAGCCTGAGCAGGTCTTTGACAAGAGTGTTTTCGTAGAAGTCTGACTTCAAGGTGTTTTCGATGGTGTCGAGCATCATCTGCACGTCTTGTCTTGAGCGTTTCGCGTCGAGGTAGCCCGATTGCCTGATGTTATTCACGTGATTTTCAACCATCTCCCACACTTCCGGCACGTTAAAGTTTGTCAATGCGGAGCATGTGTTGACTTTCACTTCCTGTCCCGACTCTGTCGGCGGGAAGAGGTGCACTGCGTTTTTTATCTCAGCGGCGGCGCGGTTGGCGCGGTTCACGTTGTCGCCGTCGGCTTTGTTCACCACGATGCCGTCGGCCATCTCCATGATGCCGCGTTTTATGCCTTGAAGCTCATCGCCCGCTCCACCTATTAATATTAATAGGAAGTAATCGACCATGGAATAGACGGCTGTCTCGCTCTGTCCGACGCCGACGGTCTCGACGATGATGGTGTCGAAGCCTGCGGCCTCGCACAGTATTATCGCCTCGCGTGTCTTGCGTGCCACGCCGCCGAGTGTCCCTGCCGACGCCGACGGGCGGATGTAGGCGTTTCGTTGCTGCGACAGCTCTTCCATGCGTGTCTTGTCGCCGAGGATGCTGCCTTTGGAGCGTTGGCTGCTCGGGTCGATGGCGAGCACCGCCACTTTCTTGTCACGACGCACCAGCTCCATGCCCAACGCCTCGATGAAGGTGCTCTTTCCTGCGCCCGGCACGCCTGTGATGCCGAGACGTAACGCCTTGCCGCTGTGCGGGATGCACTCGGCGATGATGTCCTGCGCCAGCCTCTGATGAGCCGGCAGCGAACTCTCGACCAACGTTATCGCCTTGCTTAATATCGTGATGTCGCCGGCGAGGATCCCGTCAACGTACGTCTTCAACGGCAGAAGCGCCTGACGGCTTGCCTTCAGACGCTCCAAAGCATTAGGGTTGACCTGCACCGCGGGCTGGTCAGAGCCGGTGACCTGCAAGGCCGACTCCCACTCATGCTGCTGATTCTCGAAATGTTCTGTGTTTTCCATGCCGCAAAGATACGAAAAAGTTAGAAAGTTTATAAAGTAGAAAGTAGAAAGTTTGAAAGTAAAAAGTCAATAGGTGGAAGGGTGTGTTCCTTTCACCTATTGACGTATTTTAACACAGGTTTTCGTGTCTGGATATTTCTTTCAGATTAGAAATTAAATCCTATCCCCGCGGTGAATTGGTATGCGCTGCCGAGATTCGGGCTGTCGAACATGTCGGTGAGTCCCATTCTGCTGAAGATGATGACGCCGGCGTAGCCTACCTGCACTATCGCGTTGCAGCCGAACGGGTTGTAGTTCACCTTATCGCATATCGTGCGTTTCGCGCCGTCATATTTCGCGAACGACCTCATCCCCACGCGCCATTCCACCTCTGCGCCCGCCGACACCGTCAACGGTTCGCCGCCGACTTTCCACTGGAGCTGCATCGTCAGTGGCAGGCGGAAACTCCAATAACGCAGATAACTCTTGCTCGCATCGTCAAACTGACCGGCGGTATGTTCAGCCAAAGTCTTCATAGCCATATCGCCGTTTTCATTCTTCGCCATCACGTATTTCGTGTCGAACTGGTTGTAGCTGTTGCTGAACCCGAAACCCGTGGCCATGCCGAAGACGGTGCGGTTGCCGGTGCTGAATATCGTCATCGGGAAGTACATCCCCCATTCAAAAGAGACGGGACGTTGTTTGATGTAAGGCGATGCGACTGCAATGTCACCGTTGCTGATGTTCATGTAGTTGAAATACAAAATTGGCAGCTGCTGCTCAAGGTGACGACGGTGTTTGCGGCTTGATTTCTTAACTGTCATACCGTCGTAAGTATAAGTCTCTTTGCCTCCGAACGGCATCTTGATTGTCATGGTGCGTTCGTTGTCGCCGCTCTTGACGTAGTACCGGCTCTCATAGACGGGTTCCATGGAGACTCGCACGCTGTCGCGCACCTCATAGACCTTCACATCAATTTTGTTGTTGTTATCGTAAATCTTGATTTCGTGATTCTTGATCACCAACGTGGTGTCGAGACTCTGCGCGAAGACGCTTGTCATCGAAAGCAGCATAATCGCTGCGGTAAGTAAATGTCTTTTCATATTTTATAAATTTGTCCACCGTTAAACGTTTGAAATGCAAAAAAGATGCATCATTTTGTCAAAAAATTCACACAGTCTTCAATGGCGGTCTCAAGCGGTGTCTCGGGCAGCTGCAGCTCTTTCCTCGCCTTGCCGGAATCGTAATGCTCTGTCACGCACAACTGTCTGACATTCAACAATGTAACTTGTGTTTTTATTCCGAATATCTTTAAAAAATCGCCGATGATGCCGATGACGCTCATCAGGAAATTCGGGACTGTTATCAACATCTGTCGGTAGTCGCACGTCTTTGAGAGCAGCCGGTAGAACTCTTTTATTGTCATGTTGAAGTTGGCGCAGAGGTAACGCTCGCCGTTGCGTCCCATCTCAAGGGCGTTGACCGCCGCCATCGCGACGTCACGGACGTGTATGAACGACTTCCCGCCTTTCGGCGTGACCATCAGCGGTTTACGATAGGCTGCAAGCACCATCTGCCCCGAACTCGGCTTGGTGTCGTACGCGCCGAGCATGAAGCCAGGGTTTAAAATCACGATGTGATTGTTATTTAGTGTGGAGTTTGAAGTGTGAAGTGTTGAGTTTGAAAATTCAACGAACAATTCTTCTGCCATTTTCTTCGTCTGGGCGTAATACGACTCCGAAAACGGATACTCCATCGGGGCGGTCTCATCGGCAAGACGGCCCTCCGCGCCATGACCTATCGTGTTAGCACTGCTAATGAAGACAATATTGTTGATATTCTTTGTCTTTGCCACCTCGATGACGTTTCTCGCGCCGCCGACGATGACGCGCTCAAACTCCTTGAAGCCGAGACTCATGTCGGTGGCGGCAGCAGCGTGTATTATCGCATCACAGCCATCGGCGGCGGCGCACAAGTCGCCGAACGAAAGGAAACTGCCTTCAAAAACACGTACATCACCACCTTTGATAAGCAATTTATTTTCATCCCTCACGATGACATTAACCTGAAAATGTCTGTCAATCAACACTTTCAAAATGTTATGACCCAACAAACCGGTACTACCTGTCAATAAAACCTTCATATTTCACCACGAATTAATCACCACGAATTTCACGAATAACACGAATAAGTCTCTCCACTCTTAACTCTCCAAACTACTCATTGTATTTCTCCAAGACTTTCACTCTATATAGGTATTCGTACTTTGCCTGGAGCATTTCGCTTTCCGACTTGAAGAGGCGGTTTTTGCTCTCGTTGAGTTCGAGCAACGTGGCTTTTCCGGCGGTGTAGCTCTCGCTCGAGAAGCGGTAAGCCATCTCTGCGGCGTTGAAGCTCTCACGTGAGGCGTCGTATTTCTGTTCGGCGGCGAGGGCGTTGTAATAAGCCTGCTGTATCTCCTTCTTCAGTTTCAACTCTTCGTTGTCGATTGCAAGTTCCTGATTCTTAATGGAAATCTTCGCCGCCGCGACATTATATTTCGTCTGCATCCTGTTGAAGATAGGGATGCTGAGTTGCAGTCCTACACTCGTGCGTCCGTTGTTTTTCAGCTGTTCGCCGAACGGCTCGTTTGTGATGTCGCTGTTGAAATAACGGTAGTAATTATCGGAGAAGCCCGCGTAGAAGCTCAGCTGCGGATACCACGCCGACTTCACCGATTTCAGGTCGTAATAAGTCTTTTCGAGCCGAAGGTTCTCCGCCTGCATCCTCGGAATGCTGACGATGGCGTGGTTATATGTGTCATCCTGTGACGGCAGAACTATATTTTGTTTCTCGTTGAAACTCTCCGGCGACACGACATCGAAACCGGCGACATCGTCAATGTCGAGAGCCTGCGCCAAGTCAAGGAGGCTGAGCATCAAGGTGTTGTCAGCCTGAACGAGTGATGACTTCGCCGTCGCCACCTGCGCCGCGCTCTCATAGACGTCCGACTCTGCCACCATCCCGACGGCATAGAGTTCCTGCGTCTTGCTGTGCTGCTCCTGCGTCAGGGCGAGCTGTTTCTCGGCAATAGTCTTAAGTTCCTTGTTATAAACCACTTGCATGTAATATCCCATGATGGCAAGTTCGAGGTCGAACTTCACCGACTCGAGGTCTTTCTCCGAGGCCTGAAGATTCAACTCGTTGGATTTCTGACGGTTATAGATGTTCAGTCCGCTGAAGACAGGCATATCCATCGAGATGCCGAACGACGTCGATGACGAGTTGTCAGAGACATACACTCCGTTCGCCGAGGGCGACATCCCGAAGCCGAAGCCCTCCGCCGCATTAGCATTGAGCGACGGAAGCCACGCGTTTTTCGCCATTTTGTATTGATATTCAGCTGTCTCCTGATTCATCTTACTCTGCAAGACCGCCACATTATGCTCCATGGCATAGTCGATGCACTGCTCAAGAGTCCACACTTTCTGCTGCGCCTTCATCGAGAACGAAAGCGCGAGAATCGCTATTAATATAAGGTATCTTTTCATGTTACCACTACTTTCCACTTTCTACTTTACAAACTTTCCACTTTCTACTTCACGGTCTCGTTTCCACGTATTTTGTCGCCCACCTCAAGTCCTTCTTTCACCACGATGTTGACGCCGTCGGAGAGGCCGACGACGACTGGGGTTTTCACATTGTCCTTATACACAAAGGTGCTGTCGTTTTTGTAGATCACGCAGCGTTCGGGGATGGTGACGGCGTCTTTCTCGCTCTCGATGATGATTTCGGCGTTGGCGCTGAAACCGGCTCTAAGTTGCACGTCTTCAGGTACATACATCTTAGCTTTCATATTGAAGAAGACGGCGCCGTTTTCCTGTGTGCCTTTCGGCGCGATGTATTCGAGTACGGCATCAAACTTTTTGTCGTTCATCGCCCCGATGGTGATCACCATCGGCATCCCTTCACTGATGCGCCCAACCTCCGTCTCGTCCATCTTGCCTTCAAAAATCATGTCGCTCATGTCGGCGACGGTGGCGATGGTCGTGCCGTCGTTGAAGGTGTTGGAGTTGATGACGCTGTTGCCCACCTTCACCGGCACGTCGAGGATCATCCCGTCGATGGTCGATTTGATGTTGGTGTTGCTGTACTCCGAGGCGTTTTTCGAGATGCCTTCCTTCACGATGTTGAGCTGGTCGAGGGCGTTGCTGTAGCTCTCCTTCGCCTTCTCGTATTCGAGCAACGAGTTGTCGAACGCCTCGGCGGAAATCAAACCTTTGTCTTTCAATGTCTTCTGACGTTCATACGCCTTCTCCACATTGTCGAGATTCAGCTTCGCCACCTTCACCTGCGACTCACAACTTGCGAGGCTGCTCACGTCGGGGATGATCTTGACCATGGCTATGACATCACCTTTTCTGACGGTCTGGCCGGCCTCCTTGTAAATCTCGGAAATGATGCCTGACACCTGCGGCTTCACCGCCACTTCGTCACGCGGGTTGATCTGACCCGTCACGACGGTCTTTTTCTCGATGGTGCCAACGACCGCCTCTATCGTCTCATACGACTTTTCCTTCGGCTTCGACTTCTTGAACAAATAAACGAATGTCCATACTACTGCTGCGACTAACGCAATGACAAACAAAATCTTAAAAAATTTCTTCATGTTTTATTTAATTTATTTTCGTTTTTTTATGGATATGGAACCGCTACACGTTCCTCTCCACTCTTTTAACTTTACTCTCTTAACTCTCCTCTAAAATCACTCCTCCCTGATCGCGTCAATAGCCTTGATCTGTATCGCTCTTTTCGCCGGCAGGACACCCGCCAGCAGACCTGACAGCACTATGATCACCGTCGCCGAAACGGCCGTCACGAAACTGATGCCGGGATCAAGGAACATCACGGCATCTTCGCTTGAGATATCGGTGATATTGGCGACAACGGCCATTATCGCGACGCCGATCACAAGCCCGACGACACCGGCAAGCACCGTCAGAAGCAGACTCTCTTCCATCACCTGCTTGATTATCAATGACGGTTTCGCGCCGAGCGCACGGCGAATACCGATCTCGCGCGTGCGTTCCTTGATGGTGACGAGCATGATGTTACTCACGCCGACGACACCCGACATCAAAGTGCCGATGCCGACAATCCATATCAGCACGGCAATGCCGGTGAAAAGAGCTTCAAACATTTTGAAAAGCTGTTCGAAGTCAACCATGAAAATGGCTTCGTTGTCGGTTGGCGAGATGCAATGAAGTTCGCACAGCAAAGCCCTTACATCATCTTGTAACACACTGATTTTCTGACCTTTGACAGCAGAAAAGATGATAAAATCAAGTTTGTCGCCAAGATTATACGCTCTCTGCATCGTGTTGATTGGGAGTAACACCGTCTCATCGTTGCTGCCTGAGATATTGACGTTTTCGGAATAAGGCTTTATCACTCCAACCACTTGATAATAAATGCCATTCGCCTTTATCATCTCGCCGATGGGGTCCTTGTCGGCACCTATCAGGTCTTCGTAAACCTTTGTCCCGATCACACACACTTTACGGGCTTCCGCGATGTCGGTCTCGTTGATGAAACGTCCGTGGACAATCTTCGAGCGGTCGATCTCGTTGTAATTCGGAAGGACGCCTTTCAGACTGAAATTACCGCCTTTCACGCCGTAAAACACGTTGTTATCGCCACCATACGAATAATCGCTGACGACAGGCGATACGATGTCAACGCCATTGACTTTATTTTTAATCGCTTGAATGTCAGATACATCTAACTTCCAGTAACGACCTTTCTGATAACCTTTATACGCTTCCGATGTCGGCTGTGGTATCACAAACGATGAGTTGGCGGCGAACCCCTCGACTTGCTGCATGATGCCGTTCTTGAAGCCGTTGCCGCACGACAGCAGTATCACGAGGATGAAAATCCCCCAGAACACACCGAATGCCGTCAAGATACTCCGCGTCTTGTTACGGGCGATTGTCTGCCAGATTTCGTTTATGTTGTCTATGTCCATCATATTCTTTCTTTTTCTCTTCACTCTCAACACTCCACTCTCAAAACTCCACTCTTAACTCTCCTCTTTTATCTTTTATCTCTTAACTCCTAACTCCTATTGTTCATCGCCTCAACCGGTTTTACGTTCACGGCCTTCCACGCCGGCGCGATACCGGCGATTACTCCGCTGATTATCAACACCACAGTCGCCATCAGCACGATTTTTATGTCAACGCTCAAATCTAGGAAAACCGCCACCTCGTTCGCACCTTTTCCGGCATTGACGGCCTCTATGACCTTGTTCACAACCTCCATCAAGCCCATACCGACGAACATCCCCAGATAACCGAAAATGGTGGTGATGAGAAGCGCTTCCATCACGATGGAAAGGAGTATCGACCGCGGCTTTGCGCCGAGTGCCTTCCTGATTCCTATCTCAAACGTTCTTTCCTTGACGGTGATGCGCATGATGTTCGTCACGCCGACGACACCTGATATCAGCATGGCGATGCCGATGACCCAGATGAAAATATTTATCGTGTTGAAAATCTTATTCGTCTCCAATGCGTTAAGCATCTGACTGTCAATCCAAACGCCGCGCTGGTCATCGGGCGAAAACTCGTGCAGCAGAGCCATGTTGCGTTTCAGCTCCTTGCGGAAACTCTCATTTTCCTCCTTGGTGTCGAGGCCTTTGGTGGTGAACGAAAGCTGGTAATATCTGTTGTTCTCATTATAAATTTGCTGCATCGTCGAGAACGGCGCATAACACTGACCCATGTTGCCCCACATCTGACCTTCAAAGACTCCGATGATGGTGTAATTGATATCGTTTATCATCACGAGCTGTCCCAAAATGGAAACGTCTTTTTTCTTGGATTTCCTTGTTTTCCTGACATTTACAGTTTTTTCTCGCTCTTTGTCAGGATTGATTTTCTCACTGATAAGCTCGGCGGTGGTCTTGTCGATGACAACCACCTTCGCCTTGGTTTTCATGTCGTTATCATTGATGAAACGGCCTTCCATTGTCTTGATGCCCTGGATGTTTTTGTAAATAGGCCGCACGCCTTCAACCTGCACCGCCTTCGACTTGTCTTCAAAGATAAGGGTGCCGCCTTTCGAGAAGACAGGCGACACCTCGTCAACGTGATATAAATGATTTTCAAGGTATTCGATGTCTTTGTCCGACAAAGCGATCCAGCGGTTCGCCTTGTGGCCTTTGTACGGCAGCTCCGTCTCGCTCGACCAGATGGTATATGTGTTTTTGGCGCGGTCGGCGAAATTCGTGTTCACGCCGTTTTTCAGGCCGTTGCCGACCGACAGCAGGATGATGAGCATGAAGATGCCCCACGAGATTGCAAACCCCGTGAGAATCGTCCGCAGCTTGTTGCGCCGCAACGCCATGAATATCTCCGACCAAAAATCCATTCTCTCCTATTTAATATCTCGTTCTAAATCAATGTTTTCAAAATTGTTTTCCACAATATTTTCAATGATTCCGTCTTTTAGATGGACAATCTTGTTTGTCAGATTCGCAATTCCTCTCTCATGTGTCACAATAATCATTGTGATTCCCGACGCGTTCACTTCGTGAAGAATCTTCATCACCTCGATGGAGGTCTTGCTGTCCAATGCGCCCGTCGGCTCGTCGGCGAGGATGATTTTCGGCGATGTCACCAAGGCGCGTGCTATCGAGACGCGTTGTTTCTGTCCGCCGGAAAGCTCGTTGGGATAATGCTCAGCCCAATCTTTCAAGCCGAAACGGTCGAGATACTCCATCGCCATCATGTTGCGTTTTTTTCGCGGAACACCTTTATAATAAAGCGGTAACGCCACGTTCTCCACCGCCGTCTTAAAAGGTATCAGGTTGAATGACTGGAAAATGAAACCAATCATTTTGTTGCGATATTCCGCGGCTTGGTTTTCCGACAGGTTCTTCACTAACTTGCCGGCGAGATAATAATTGCCATCGTCGTAGTTGTCGAGAATGCCAAGGATGTTGAGCAATGTCGATTTGCCGGAGCCCGACGCCCCCATGATGGAGACAAGCTCGCCTTCCTCCACGTTCAAATCTATCCCTTTCAGCACATGCAACGGCTGCGCCCCGAAATATGTCTTGTTTATTCCCTCGAGTTTTATCATACTGTACTATTAAACTAATACACCGCAAAAATAGTATTAATTTTTCACATGGAGCGAAAAAAGTGAAAAAATTTTATATTATTATAAAAACAATTATTATTTTTGCAATTATTATAAATATGATAAAAAATGAAAGAGTTATACAACCCATTTGTTATAGGGAAATATGCAGGTGAGCATTATTTTTGTGACAGGGAAATTGAAAGTAATGAACTGATTGATAATTTATTAAACAGCAGAAATACTGTTCTTGTATCAGAAAGAAGATTAGGCAAGACAGGACTTATTTGTCATTGTTTAGGGCAAAAAAACATAGCCAAAAACTACAATATTTTTTCATTTGATATATATGCGACCAACTCTTTTCAAGAATTTGTGTATGTTTTTGGTAAGGAAATAATAAAAAAATTAAAGCCAAAAGGCAAAAAAATAATAGAAAAATTCCTGAATATTTTCACTTCTTTAAGAGGAAACTTCAAAATAGACGCAAATACGGGTGAACCATCGTTCGAATTGTCGATTGGCGACATCGTTTCTCCAGAGACAACACTTGACGAGATTTTCTCGTATATCGACAATTCGGAAAAACCGTGCATTGTGGCGATTGATGAGTTTCAGCAAATCGGAAAGTATTCAGAATCAAATGTTGAAGCTTTGTTGAGAACAAAAATCCAACATTGTCCGAACTGCACATTCATCTTTGCCGGCAGTGAAAAGGATATGCTAATCAACATGTTTAACTCTGCGGCCAAGCCGTTCTATCAAAGTGCGACATTCATGCAGCTCGACAAAATTGATTTTGAGAAATACAAAACCTTTGCAATCGGGCTGTTTGAAGAGAACAAGAAAAACATCTCGGAAGATTTTGTGAAACTTGCATACTCAAAAGCAGACGGAGTGACATTGTACATTCAGATGATTATGAATGAGTTATATTCAATAACACCAAAGAACGGATGTGTTACCCAAGAGCTTTTCGACATGTCTTTCGACACTTTGCTTAAAAAGCAGTCGTTCATGTATGTCAACATCTTGTCTGACATTTCAATTCGTCAGAAAGAGCTTCTTTTCGCAATTGCAAAGGAAGGAAGGACGACCGAATTTACCTCGGGAAATTTCATAAAGAAATACAACCTCAAGTCGGCGAGTTCGTCGCAAGCATCACTCAAAGGCCTGATTGACAAGCGATTAGTAAATAAAGACAAAGACTGTTATCTGATTTCCGACCGTCTTTTCCGATGGTGGTTGCTCACTCTCTAAAACAGCCTCGAAATTATCTCTTCGATGCCTATTCCTTCGGCCTGTGCGGTATAATTTCTGACCAAACGATGACGCAACACCGGCACTGCGACCTTTTTCACATCCTCGATGTCGGGCGAGTATTTGCCGCACAACAGCGCGTTGGCTTTCGCCCCGATGATGAGATACTGCGATGCACGCGGACCCGCGCCCCAGCTGAGATACCTGTCGGCCCACTCATGAGCGCGTTCGGTGCCTGGACGGGTCTTTGAGACCAACGCCACCGCGTATTCATACACGTTATCCGGAACCGGCACGCGACGCACAAGCTGCTGGAAATAAAGAATCTCCTCGGCGTTCATCACCGCCGACACCTTATTATTAATAGCGGCTGTGGTGTTTTTCACCACCGCAATTTCCTCCTCGTAGGTCGGATAATCAAGATTGAGGTTAAACATGAAACGGTCGAGCTGCGCCTCCGGCAACGGATATGTGCCCTCCTGCTCTATCGGGTTCTGCGTGGCGAGCACGAAAAACGGCGCGTCAAGCCTGTAGGTCTTGCCTGAAACAGTGACATTCTTCTCCTGCATCGCCTCGAGAAGCGCGGCCTGTGTCTTCGGCGGCGTGCGGTTTATCTCATCGGCAAGGACGATGTTCGCGAAGACAGGGCCTTTCACGAACTTGAACTGCCGCGACTCATCGAGAATCTCCGTCCCGACGATGTCCGACGGCATGAGGTCGGGGGTGAACTGGATACGGCTGAAACTCAACCCGAGTGCCTGCCCTATTGTGTTGATTAACAATGTCTTCGCAAGACCAGGGACTCCAACCAAGAGTACATGTCCCTGACAGAAAATCGATAGTATGGTGTCGTGAATCACTTCGTTCTGTCCGACAATGACCTTGCCGATTTCCTTTTTCAGCAACTGATATTTCTCAACCAAGGCTTTTGCGCCTTCAACGTCTGAATTATACATGATTCTATTCGGTAACTGACCAGTCAAATTGGAAATCGCACGTGCAGAAATCGTCACATATCTTCACATACGATTTGTTCGACTTGGATTTTATCCATTTATTGATAGCTTCCTCGCGTTTTTTCTGCATTGTCCAGTTCTGGATAAGTGCATAGTCGTCTTTGAGATTTGCCTTATGAGCTGTTGTTTTCCTCTTGATAATCAACAATCTGTAGGCGTCTTTGTCTTTTTTTGTCTTCATCGGCACCGGGTCGCTGACCTCACCGACCTGAAGGTAATTGATCACGCCTGCCACCTGTTGATCGAGGTCTTCGGGCGCGAACAGTGTGCTGCCTGTCATTTCGTTGACGAGCACGCCGCCGCTGACTTTGTTGTCTTCATCGCTGAAACGTCTGACCGCCTCGTCGAATGTCATGCTGTCGTTTCTGATGAGGTTGGCGATGGAGTCGAGTTCGTCGTAGGCTTTCTGGAGTGCCTCGGGCGCGACTTTCGCTGTCAGCAGGATATGGCGCACATTGACATAATCGCCGCGGCGTTCGATGAGCTGAAGGATATGAAAACCGAACTCAGTCTCAATGACTTCCGATATTTCGCCTTCTTTTAGTGTGAATGCCGTGGCTTCAAACTCAGGTGCGAACTCGCCTCTTCCGTGGAAACCCAGCTCACCGCCTTTCTTGGCCGAGCCGGGGTCTTCGGAGTAAAGCAACGCCAGCGTCGAGAACCTGTCGCCTTTCAGGATCCTGCTGCGAAGCTGGTAAAGCCTGTCTTTCACGGCGAGTTTCTCATCGAGGGTGATTGGCGGTTTCTTGACGAGTTCCGCTATCTCGTATTCAGAATTGACCATCGGGATGGAATCCTGCGGGATGCTGCGGAAGAAGTCGCGCACATCGGCGGGAGTCGCTGATGCGCCTTCCACGATCTTTGCCTGAACCTGTTCCGACAAATATTTCTCTTTCAAGAACTTACGCATCTCATCCTTGATTTCAACCATGGTCTTGTTATACATCTTTTCGAGATTCTCCTCCGAGCCGAGCTGTGCGACGAAATATCTGATTCGCTGGGTCATCTCGCTCTCAATCTGTTCGGGAGTGATCTCGATACTGTCGAGTTCCGCCTGATTCAACAGCAGTTTCTGGAAAAGCAGATCCTCCAAAATCTGGCATCTGATGCTCTTTGCGCTTCCCTTGATGCCGCCCTGAAGCCGGTATTGCTTGTATTGCTCTTCAATGTCTGACTGCAATATGATGTTCTGTCCGACAACAGCCACGACCTTGTCGATAATCTGTTCTTCTTGCGCGTAAATTGTTGTCTTACAAAATATTAACAACGCAATGGCAATAATAATCCCTTTAATTTTCATCTTTTAAATTTTGAAAAACAAAAATGCTTCAGAACTACACAAACAGCTGTCAAAGCTCAACAGATATTACTCGTAGTATGCTTTTACCTTCTCCAAGACTTTCTCGTTGACGGTCACCGAGTACTTTCCGCGGAGCATTTTCAGCCATTCTTTTTCCATCTGTGCCTGATATGCTGACGTCACGGTGCCTCTCGTCTCCTTGAAAGTCTTCGGCTCCGGCTGACGCACCTCGAGAATCTTGTATATCTTGGTGGTCTTGTCAACCGTCGAAGGCACGACCGCCACCTTGCCTGTCTCCCAAGGCATGGCATCGACATCAACGTTGTCGCCTTTCTGGAAGAATATTCTCTTCACCGACACGTTGTTGAATTTGCTGTCGCCCTTCACTATCGCCCTGACGGAATCAAAGGCAAGTTCTTGATTGGCAATGATTTCCAAAGTATCAACCAACGCCGGTTTCATTGTGGTGATGACCATCGTATTCACGCGGTCGCCCCACACATACTCGCCTTTGTGCTCTTCATAGTATTGTTGGATGCCCAACGTGTCTTTCACGGCTTTGTTCCAGACTTCCTTTTCCATGAGATCGAACAGAAGAATGCCGTCATGATACTCACTGACGAGCATATTAAACTCAGGGTATTTGGCCTCGAGATGTGCGTCTTCATAGTCGAACACCGATTTTTTCTTAAATTCGTTATAGAGTTCGTATGCGTATTCAGCCGGCTGCAGGAAAGGTTCACTTCTCTGGTTATCAACGATATAATCGATGAAATTCTGGACTGTGTATTTGTCTTTGCCGATTTTGAAGATGACTTTGTTAACATCAACCGCGGGTGACACGACGAAAGCGCCTTGTGTGAGCGTGCTGTCGATAGATGCGATGAATGCGTCTTTCACCTTTGTGTATTCCTTGAAGTTGTTGTCTCTCATGAGTCTCTTCATGACAATCTCTTCGCTGACGCTGGCGCGCATGTCTTTCTCGATACGTTTCTTGATATTCTCTTTCTCTTCGGTGTAGTCTTTCGCGCCGTTGCAGCTGATGAGGCGGATGATATGGTATCCGTAGCTTGTCTTCACCGGTTCCGAGAACTCGCGGGGTTGGAGGGCTTTCACCGCCGTGATGAACTCAGGCACTATCTGGCTCACGCGGAACGGGGAGAGTTTGCCGTTGTTCACGACGGTGCCTCTGTCGTCGGTGTATTTGTTGACCATGACATTCCAGTTTTTACCGTCTGCCTCAATCTCCTTATACACGTTTCTTGCCTTTTCAGCGACGAGCGAGTCTGTCTTAGTCGGGTCATTCTCATCGACTTGCAGGAAGATGTGTGCAGCATTGATGATGCCGCAGGCCGGTGTCTTGCTGTTCACCTTGATGATATGGTAGCCGAAGCTTGAACGCACCGGCATCGAGATCTCGCCTTCTTTGGTGTTGTACGCGCCTGACTCAAATGGATAAACCATGTCGAAGGCCGAGAAATAACCGAGTTCGCCGCCGTTGCCTTTTATTGCGCGGCGTTTGCCTGGTATCTCTTTCATGTCGCGTGCCGACGGGTCGTCGGAGACTTCCATAGCCACGGCGTTGAAGTCTTCGCCTTTCATGATGCGCTCGCGGATTTTCATCGCCTTATGATAAGCCTTCAGCGTATCGGCCGGAACAGCGTGGGCGTCGCATTTCACGAGGATGTGAGCCGCGTTGATGTCCCACTGCATGCGTTCGTAAGCCTCTTCCATGAGCTTCTCGTTGATCTCATCATTCGAGAAATACGGTTTCGCCAATTGGTTGCGATAGCTCTTGAACTCTTTCTTGAATTTTGTGAGGGTGTCCATGCCAAGACTTTCAGCCTCAATGACTTTCAGTTTGAAATCAACGAAGAGGTCGAGGTATTCATCGACGGTTTTCTTATCGAGAACCTCGCCCATGACGTTGTTCTTCTCATAGATTCCCATGAACTCACCGGCGGTGATGTTCTTGTCGCCGACTGTCATCATGGTCTTTGATTTCCAGCTCTGTGCCGAAACAGCCATCGGCAACATCGCAAACACTAATGCTAAAATTTTTATTCTGTTCATATTTCTGTTATGGATGTGAAACCACTTGCGGTTCTTTTTACTTTTTACTTTTTACTTTCTACTTTCTACTGATCACGCCTTGGTGCTGTAGTTAGGCGACTCGCGGGTGATGGTGATGTCGTGCGGGTGGCTCTCGCGCATCCCTGACGCCGTAATCTTGATGAAGCGTGCGTTATGCAGTTCCTCGATGGTGTGTGAGCCTGTATAACCCATTCCGGCGCGGAGACCGCCCACGAGCTGATACACCACTTCCGAGAGGCTGCCTTTGTACGGCACGCGGCCTACGATGCCTTCCGGGACGAGCTTCTTGATGTCGTCTTCCATGTCCTGGAAGTAACGGTCCTTGGAGCCTTTCTGCATCGCTTCGAGCGAACCCATGCCGCGGTATGTCTTGTATTTCCTGCCCTCGAAGATGATTGTCTCGCCCGGTGATTCGTTGACGCCTGCGAACAGCGAGCCAGCCATGATTGTGGAGGCACCGGCTGCTATGGCCTTGACGATGTCGCCCGTGTAACGGATGCCGCCGTCGGCGATGACCGGGATGCCGGAGCCTTGAAGAGCCTGCGCAACGTTATAGACCGCCGTGAGCTGCGGCACGCCGATGCCCGCGATGATACGTGTGGTGCAGATGGAGCCAGGCCCTATTCCGACCTTGATGGCGTCGACTTCGAGTTTGGCGAGGTCGCGTGCGGCTTCGGCTGTCGCGATGTTGCCGATGACCAAGTCGATGTTCGGGAACTCCTTGCGGAGCTGTCTCGTCACGTTGAACACGTTCTGCGAATGTCCGTGGGCGGTGTCAACGACGATGGCATCGACGCCGGCATCGACGAGAGCGTGGGCACGCTCCATGGTGTTGTATGTGATACCCACCGCGGCGGCGACACGCAGACGCCCGAGGGAGTCCTTCGCACCGTTGGGCTTGGTCTTGATCTTGATGATGTCCTTGTATGTGATGAGTCCGACGAGATGGTTCTGTTTGTCAACGACAGGAAGTTTCTCAATCTTGTGCTCCTGAAGAATCTCGGCTGCCGTGGCGAAGTCGGTGAACTCCGTTGTGGTGACGAGGTTTTCCTTTGTCATGACTTCCGAAATCGGGCGGTCGGTGCGGCGTTCAAAGCGGAGGTCGCGGTTTGTGACGATGCCGACGAGTTTGTTGTCGTCGTTGACCACCGGGATGCCGCCGATGTGATATTCATTCATGATTTTCAGGGCGTCGCACACGAGAGCGCCTTCCCTGATGGTGACGGGATTGATAATCATGCCGTTCTCGGCGCGTTTCACCTTGGTCACCTCAGCGGCCTGCTGCTCTATCGTCATGTTTTTGTGAAGCACGCCGATGCCGCCTTCCTGCGCGATGGCGATGGCCATCGGAGCCTCCGTGACAGTGTCCATGCCGGCTGTCACGATAGGGATGTTAAGCATGATGTGGCGTGAGAAATTGGTTCTCAAATCGGCATCACGGGGAATGATGTCGCTATAAGCTGGAATTAACAGAACGTCGTCGTAGGTCAAGCCTTCTTCGACAAATTTTTCGTCTTTCATCATAGTCTAATAGATATGTTCCGAAACCGGTTTTGTTATTAACGTTGATTTATTCTCTTAATTTTATTAATCTGCAAAATTACAAAAAATAATCCAACGTCCGACTTAAAATTTCAAGAACTTTACAAAGACGAAACAACGTGTTACAAATCATCATCTGAAAATGGAAAAAGCATCGGGTCTGCTTCGGATTTCCCGTTGAGAAATAAGCCGACAAACCTAAAGGCGCATCGAAAATCCAACACATCAGACACATTGTGAAAAAGTGCCGCCTTTGCGACGACACTTTCTCGAATAACTAACCTCTGTGAATTAACAATTACTTGCTCGACTTCAGTTTCCCGATGAGCCGTTCGGCATCGTCGCCGCGGAAGACGTAAACCTCGGAGGACGGTTTGTACTCGAACGGCTCATATTTCTGCACTTGTATTGCGATGTATCTGTTGTCGCTTGAGAAAAAGAATATGACTTGGACATTTCCGTCGGGCTGCCGCCGGACGTTGTCAAAGCCGTCAAAGTCCTTGTTTGCCAAAGCCACTTTTATGCCGTGTAAATCATTGGCACTGAAATATATATGGTCTTTTGAAACAACAGAGCCTGTTGACGTGTCAATCAGTTTGTTTCTCTGTCCGAAAATAAGGTAAAGTGCCACGCCGATGGCAACGACACCAAAAAAGACCTCCGTCGAAGAGCCTAAGTTACTCTCGACATTTCCCGACATGACGAACAGAACGCCGGCAAGTGCAACGAGTACGAAACTTAAAATTAACGAACTGATGTTTGTTTTTCTCTCCACATCCGGGAGCTGGCAACTGTTTATGTTTTCTGATAATATTGCAATTGTATTCATGTTGTAAAATTAAAATTTGATGTTTGAAAATAACCCGCGAGATTTCCCTTCGCGAAAAACCTCTAATGGCTAATATCTAATGGCTAATGGCTAATAACTAAAGACTAAAACATCAAATCCTGAAATGCCTCAGCATCACGACGAAGAAATCATTCGGCGAGGCGAAGCAGCACAACGACTGCGGTGAGGTCTTTGGTCCGAAAAACTTGAAATTGGTTGGCAACCGTTTTGGAATCACGGTGTTGTTGGTCGGATTTTGGACTTTTTTCAGCGACGTGAACTGGACATGCGGCGCAGGAATTGAATTCTGAAAATGCGGGGCTGTCATCTCACCACGCGGCGTGTTGAACGACATCTCCATCATATCACGCACCTCGCCACTGATGTCCGACGACACTTCATTTTGTGCCAAATACGGATACATCATATTGATAGTCAAGCAAGTGGCTATAGCGACAACGATATGTACAAGATGTTTTTTCATTTCAAAATTCGATTTGCAAAGTTATAAACATTCTCGGCACAATAACACATTTTTGGAAAATTTGTTTGAAATTAAATGTCATTTTTCAAATTTTATCTATTTTTGGGAAAAATTTGAACATGATTTCACCGGAATATCTATCAGAAAATTTAAAAATCGCACTCGTCGCGCCGGCACGGAAAATCAGCCGCGAAGAGATAAAATGTGCCGTCGATTGGATAAAAGAAAAAGGCTTCATCCCTGTTTACGACGACAGGTTATTTGCTGAATATCATCAACTTGCGGGCGATGACGACTTTCGCGCATCGGTGCTTCAGGACTATCTCGACCGCAGTGACATTGATGCCATTTTCTGCGTCCGCGGCGGCTACGGGACGATAAGAATAATCGACAGACTCGACTTCACGGAATTTGAAAAACATCCGAAATGGATTGTCGGCTACAGCGACGTGACGGTGCTTCATGCGAAGATGCAACAACTTGGCTATCAAAGTATTCACGCCACAATGCCAATAAATTTCCCGAATAACACCAAAGAATCGCTTGATTCATTATACGATGCCTTGACTGGTAAAAAGCGCAAGACAGATTGTATAAATGGAGAGATTGTCGGCGGAAACCTCTCGGTTCTGTACTCGATGTTGGGTTCTGAACTGTTTCCCGACACCGACGGCAAGTGGCTGTTTATCGAGGACTTGGACGAATACCTCTACCACATCGACCGCATGATGACGGCATTGAAACGCGCCGGAAAACTCGCTCATCTCAAGGGACTGATTGTCGGGGCGTTCACGCAGATGCACGACAACGCCATTCCGTTCGGCATGACCGCGAAGGAAATCATTTCAGAGAAAGTCAAAGAGTATGACTATCAAGTCATCTGGGATTTCCCGGCAGGGCATATCGATGACAACAGGGCGGTGGTTTTATAATACAAATTGCGCGAGTGGTTTCAAGTTGGATAGTTATTGATTAAGAATCGCCATCATTTAATTTTGTACTTAAAAAACTATTTTGTCTCAACCATTGAAGCAGTGATTCCTTTTTGCCGCGCCTCGAAACAGAATCCATTGCCAAGTTCAAGAATAAACTCCTGAAGATGATCTATCAATGCACTTTCTAAATCATCTTCTTCAACCACATCCTTACCTTTTAATCCAAGAAATTCAAAAGTATATGGTGAACGTATGATATCCGTAATATTTGACATTTCCGCCTTGCTGTTTACATTAACTATAACAGCATCCTTTTTTTGGCTCAATCCAGTTCTTAAGTATAGATTGCTGTCAATTTGACGCTTCAGTTCTCGTTTGCTCCATATTCCTTTTATCGCTTGAACTTCATAAAAAACTTTCTCGGCTGGATCGGCAATATTCATCAGCTGCACCAAATGCGAATATGACAATGATTCAAAAACGCATTTAGGATTAATAATGTCATCGTACTTATTGCTGTTGTTTTGCCGAATGTTGGATTGGGCATCCAGTGGTTGCCCAATCATTTTTTGCATATTAATGCCAAATTGAAATTGGTCTGTCGCTTGTTGACCTATTGAAAACGAATGTGTTATAAATTCACAGACACATTCTTCTAATTCTGGAAACGACTGATAGAATTGCCTGAACAATTTCAAATTTCTGTATGATAATCCATCTTCGTTCAGTCGCTCTGCCAAAGACTGTAATATTCGTTCGCCATAACGGGCGCGGTCTTCGCCTTGCTGCTCATAAATCATTATTGAACATCCAATAAGCCAATTGCGGGCTGTCACACATTTGTTGATAGCTTTGGAAGCATTTTCACGTAGAGCTGAATTTATCTTTGAAATATCCGCTACGAGAGTTTCTAATATCATACTTTTGTTATTTTGTAATTTTTAAAACAACTTTTTATACAACTCTCCTATCGTCGCAACCGGCACGACTTCAACGTTGTATTTGTTAATGTCGAGGCCTTTTGCGCTGTATTTTGAGATGAAGATTCTGTTGAAACCGAGTTTGTCGGCTTCCGCGATGCGTGCCTCGACGCGGTTCACGGCGCGTACTTCGCCCGACAGCCCCACCTCTGCCGCAAACGCCGTGCGTCCGTCAAGCGGGATGTCTTCGCTCGACGACAGCACCGCCGCCATGACCGCGAGGTCGATGGCAGGGTCGTCAACACGCAGGCCGCCCGCGATGTTAAGGAACACGTCTTTGGCACCGAGACGGAATCCGGCGCGTTTCTCCAAAACCGCCAAAAGCATGTTAAGCCTCCTGATGTCGAAGCCGGTGCATGAGCGTTGCGGCGTGCCGTAAGCCGCCGTGCTCACCAACGCCTGCGTCTCTATGAGCATCGGGCGCATCCCCTCCACCATCGCGGCGATGGCGATGCCGCTGACATCGGAGTCGCGCTGTGAGAGCAGAATCTCGCTCGGGTTCGTCACCTCACGCAGCCCGCCGGCGTTCATCTCGAAGATGCCGAGTTCCGACGACGAGCCGAAACGGTTCTTCACCGTGCGCAGGATACGGAAACCATAATGACGGTCGCCCTCGAACTGAAGCACCGTGTCAACGATATGCTCGAGAATCTTAGGGCCGGCGATGGTGCCGTCTTTGGTGATATGTCCGATGAGGAACACCGGCACCTGGAACGTCTTGGCTATCTTGTTCATCTCCGCCGCCGTCTCGCGTATCTGGCTGATGCTTCCGGCCGTGGCCTCCACACTCGGCGACTCAAGCGTCTGCACCGAGTCGATGACCATGATGTCGGGCATCACATCCTTGAAATGTCTCAGGATTTCCTGCGTGTCGGTCTCGGTGAGCAGAAGGCAGTTTTCGTTCTTTATCCCGATGCGGTCGGCGCGCATTTTTATCTGTTGCTGGCTCTCCTCGCCGGAGACGTAAAGGATTTTCTTGTCTTTCAGATTAAGCGCAACCTGAAGAAGAAGCGTCGATTTCCCTATTCCGGGCTCGCCGCCGAGAAGCACCAAGGAGCCTGGGACGAGGCCGCCGCCGAGCACGCGGTTGAACTCACCGCACATCATGTCGATGCGTCGCTCATCTGCGCTCACCACGTCTTTTATCGGAATCGGTTTTGACTTAAAATGCGCTAAATCAACATCTTTGGCGACCGACTTGCTGTCTTTGCCGGTCACCACCGTCTCTTCGACATAACTGTTCCACGCACCGCATCCGGGGCAGTGTCCTATCCATTTCGGCGACTCATTGCCGCATTCCTTACAGAAAAAAACCGTTTTCGTCTTTGCCATGACCATTTAAAATTTTAAAAAATCCAAAATTTGAATGGCGCAAAAATAATGTTTTTTATTTTTCAGGTCGTTTGAAAAAATGTTTATTTTTGTGGTTTGAAAATTTTTTACGTTCATGAGGAGATTTTACATTTTAATCTTATGCTGTATCCTGTCGTTGCAGGCCTTCGGACAGGAATTAATCGTAACAGGTATCGTCACTTCGAGCGAGGATAACGAAGGTATCCCCGGAGTGGCAGTCCGCGTCTTGAGCAACAACACGGGCACCGTGACAGGTCTTGACGGCGACTACTCCGTCGGGACGGCGGCCAACGACACGCTTGAATTTTCATTTGTTGGAATGAAAACGATGAAGGTGGCTGTCAACAACAGAAAGAAAATAGACATAGTGATGAGTCCCGACTCGCAGGTGCTCGGCGACGTCGTGGTGACGGCTCTCGGCATCAAGCGACAGAAGAGAGAGCTCGGCTACGCCACTGAGGACTTCAGCGGCGAGCTGCTGTCGAGGTCGGGAAGCGACAACATCGTGAGTGCCTTGAGCGGACGTTCGGCGGGCGTGCAGATCATCAACGCCGACGGCGTGACGGGCGGTTCCTCACGTATCGTCATCCGAGGCAACAACAGCATCTTCGGCGACAACCAGCCGCTCATCATCGTTGACGGAGTGCCGATGACCAACGAAGGCGGCGTCACCGACTGGAGCGGCGGTCAGGACTGGGGAACAGCCTTGAACAACATCAACCAGGAGGACATCGAAGACATCAACATCCTGAAAGGACCTACCGCGGCGGCGCTCTACGGCTCGAGAGGCGGCAACGGCGTGATGCTCATCACCACCAAGAAAGGTAAGAAACAAAGCGGACTCGGGCTGAATTTCTCCACATCATACAAACTCACGACACCTTACGGCTACCGCGACGTGCAAAACAAATACGGCTACGGCGGCCCCGTCTCGCTCTCCACGCCGGCACTGACACAGGACGAGAACGGCAACTACGTGTTCAACGACACCTACAGCTCCGACAACGGCCCCGAAGGTGAGTCAACAAACACCACATTCGGATACTACGGCGGCGCCGTGTCGTGGGGACCGGTCATGGACGGCACACAGATGAAATGGTGGGACGGCTCGCTGCGTGACTACTCGCCACAGCCCGACAACCTCTCGATGCTCTATCATAACGCCAACTCATTCGTCAACTCACTGTCGTTCCAGAACGCCGGCGACTTCGGCTCTGTCAGAGTGTCGGCCACCAACGAACGCAGCGACGCCATCATCGACAACTGCAAACTCAACCAGACCACCATCAACTTCGGCTCGATGTTGAACATCTCAAAGAAAGTGAAGGCCGAGGTGGCACTGTCGTATGTCGATTACTACCGACTCAACTCCCCGACCCTCGGCGAGTCGTACTCCAACTTCAACAAAGGCCTGCTCTACAGCTGGCCGAGAAGCTGGCAGGGCCTCGAGTCGCAGCAATACGAACAGCCCGACGGCACGCAGACAGTATGGGAGAACTACCCGTACAAATATATGTACCAGACGACATTCTGGGACTTCTACAATCATAACACAGAACTCAACCGCGACAAATTCTTCGGTTCGGCACGTCTCGTCATCGACCCGACCGACTGGCTGATGCTCTCCGGAAAGGTCGCCATGGACTACACCAATGACAGGTTCGAGACCAAGAACAAGCCGACGTTGAGCGACGGCATGACAAGCGGCTTCTACAAACAAGACATGGGCACCGACTACACCCTTGACGCCGACTTCTTAATCACTGCATACAAAGACAACATCTTCCATTCACAATGGAACATCAGAGGCTCGTTCGGCGGCGAGCGTTACTACCGCAACAAATACTCGATGTGGGCAGGCACAGGCACATGGGCCTACTCAAACCTCTACACATTCTACAACTACATAAGCGGCACGACACAGACCTCCATGATTCCGGGTGAGTCGAGATACGAGAAACAAGTCAACTCGCTCTACGGATTCCTCAACGTCTCATACGCGAAATGGCTGTTCCTCGACGTCACGGGAAGAAACGACTGGTCATCGACATTGCCTGCCGACAACAACAGCTACTTCTATCCGTCGGCGACCTTGAGCTTCGTCGCGACAGAGGCCTTCAAGATAAACTGGGGCATCATCTCATTCCTGAAAGTCAGAGGCTCGGCTGCCATGACAGCGAGCGATGACCTGCCTTACCAGCTCGACTTCACCTATAACACCGGCTCTTTCGGCGGACAACTCACGGCTTCACTGCCGGGTCAGGTGCCGCCACTCCAGCTGAAGCCGCAGCGTCAGCGTTCGTTTGAGATAGGCCTCGACATGGGTCTCTGGGACAAGCTCAACTTCGACCTGACATATTACGACATCTACTCATGGGACCAGATCCTCTCGGCACCTCTCGCCCCGTCGTCAGGTTCAAGCAGCGCTCGTATCAACACAGGTGTCGTCACCAACAAAGGTGTCGAGTTGATTGTCCATTACAACATCTTCCAGAATGCCAACAGCTACATGCAGGCCGGCCTCAACTTCGCGCGTAACACCAACAGAATCGTGAGTCTCGGCGGCGCCGACATGTACATCCTCTCCGAGGTGTGGGGCTCGAACGGCCCTGCCATCGCAGTCAGGGAAGGCGACGAATACGGCACCATCTACGGCTGGGACTACGTCTATGAGACAGACCTGCCCAACGGCACACATGTCGGGCCGTTCTACGACTCCAACGGCAACCCTCTCCCGCTCCTCAACGCGGAAGGCACGGAATACATGAAGACAGCAGACCGCGTGCCTGTCGGCAACAGCGCACCGTTGTTCACAGGCGGCTTCAACCTCACATACAACTGGAAAGGACTCCAGGTCTATGCCCTCATCGACGCGAAGATAGGCGGACAGATCTACTGCGGCTCATACGTCATCGGGATGCAGACAGGACAAAGCCCCGAGACGATGTACGAGCGCGAAGGCAACGGCCTTCCTCTTTACGACGCCGAAGGCAACTTCCTCGGAAACTACGGAGTGGTGCTCCCAGGCGTGGCGGTAAACACGGAGACAGGCGAGACAGCCGTCAACGACCAAGTGGTGCATTACTATTACAAATATATGCCGAACTTCGGCGGATGGGGCAACTACCTCACCACACCAGGCATCGTGGATAACACATGGGTGAAACTCAGAGAGCTTACAATATCTTACACACTGCCTAAGAAATGGCTCGAGAAAACGAAATTCTTCCAGACAGCGTCAGTCTCCGTCACAGGCCGCGACCTGTTCTACATCTACAAGAACCTTCCGGACAACATCAACCCTGAGGGAACTCTCGGCACCGGCAACGCACAAGGCCTCGAATACGGCTCTTACCCGATGACACGGTCGTTCCTTTTCACACTCAAATTCGGAATTTGATTGCGTATTCAAAGATTTAAAAATTCAAAATTCAAAGATTTAAAGATTTAGAAATATGAAAAGATACATTTTGATAATAATGGCTTGGGGGTTGTTGGTGACTTCGTGCAAGAAATTCGGCGACATGAACGTGAACCCGATAAGTCCAACAGGAACAGAGATAGGACCGCTTTTCAACGGCGTGGTCTCGTCGCTGGCCTACAACGGCAATGAGATGTTCTACCTCGACAACGAGATTTTCTATCCGGAGACAGAACTCGGCGCTCTGACGTCAGACGCGTGGGGAAACTTCCAGATTGGCACACAGGCCGTATGGGACAACTACTATTACGCGCTCGCCAACATCCGCGACATCGAGAAACGCCTTGAGGAAAAATCAAGCACCGACCCGGAAATCTGCAACAAGGTGAAAGCACAACTCATCGTACTTAAAGCATTCAAGACATTCAAGGTGACAGACTACTTCGGCGACATCCCTTACTCGGAAGCCGGCAAAATCTGGTATAACACCACCGAGGCAAGCAACAAGAAACCGAAATTCGACAGTCAGAAGGATATTTACGAGAGCCTTCTCAACGAACTTGTCTGGGCACGCGAGATACTCCTCGAAAACAAGGCCCAGACCGACCTCGGCAATGACTTCTTCAGCCTTGGAGTTTACGACGTGCTTTATGCCAATAATTATGAAAAATGGGCTAAGATAGCCAACTCGTTGATACTGAAGCATGGCCTGAGAATGTATGACAAAAACTCAGCGTTTGCCGACCCGTTACTGAAGGACGCTTTCAACAAGCCCGTCATCGATGACTACTGGTGTGGCAGCGGCGGTTTCATGCTCTGGCCCGCGACATTGACAAACGGCGTCGGCGATGTGAACTGGAGCTTCCGCGAACACCGCAACCTCCGCATGGGCGAGACCGTCTTCGCACAGATGTCGGATTCCGACGACCCGACAGGCGCCGACATATTCGACCTCCGCACGTACATCTTCTTCGACACCAACCACAAGACCGACGAGTTCCCGCAAGGAGCATGGAGAGGCTTCCCGCAGATGAAAGACGCTTCGACACCGACAGAAGGCGGCACTCCATACGAACGCACACGCGACCAGAACTACGCCTTCAAAGGCCCGTCATGCCTCTATTCACCTTTCAACTATTACCTCATCAGAGACAACAGCGACCAAATAGGCTTCATCCCGAGAATATTGATGAGCGCAGCCGAAGTCTCTTTCATCAAAGCAGAAATAGCATTCAGAGGAATTGTTTCTATTTCAGCAATGGAATCAGAACAACTTATAGTGTCAGGCATCACAAACTCATATTACATCTGGCTGCAGCTGCATTCAGATGCGACAGTCCAGTATAATCCCGTTTGGAAATACACCTATCCGGCACTTGCCGACGCACTCCAATCCGGAGATTTCTATTCAGTCGCCAGCTCGTACGCCTCACAGATCCTGAATCATGTCATTTACATGAATCTGGAATTTGATTACACACCTGAAGCTTATATCGAAGTCATACATCAGCAGCGTTGGCTCGACCTGTTCCGTCAGCCAGGTGAGGCATGGTGCCTCGCACGCCGCGCCATGGACACCCCGACGACAACCAACCACCAGAAACTCACATATTACCGTCTGCCGTACCCTCCGACAGAGATAACATACAACTACGAAAATTACGCCGAACAGATCAGCAAGATGTCGAACGGCGACACCAAATACACTAAAGTGTGGTGGATGAAGTAATCGAGATTCAAAGATTCAAAATTCAAAGATTCAATTCAAAAATTCAAAAGATGAAAAAGACGTTATTGACAATAGTCATGATAATGGCGGCGATGACAGGATTCTCTCAAGTCGAACATTTATACGATTTCAACAGCCTCACGGAAGGCACGCAGAACCTCAACGGACAGGACGGCTGGGTGACACATTACCAGACAGCCGCCTCGTCGCAGGACTTCAACGTGGCATACACCAGCGACGGACTCATGTCACCTGACGAATCCATCGCGGTGTTCTATCCATACGGCGGCCCGGGCGTGGGCAGGACAGCCACACACAAGGCAAGCGACAGCTTCGACTTCAACTTCCAGAACGGCGGCATCATCGACCTTGAGTTTGACCTCTGCCGTAACTGGTGGGGCGCGTTCGCCGGCGTGGGCTTCGATGCCGACGGCGACGGTAACATCCTCGGCGGGATGACCGACGGCGACGGCGGCGTGAGCCTCTGCGTCAAAGGCGCCGACAACAACGAAAATCACCCCATCATCAACTTCCCGACGGCGACGAGCGTGACATCAGCGTCGTACCAGCAGACTCCGAACTGGGCGCGTTACAAACTGTCGTTCGACTTCAACGCCTTCGACGGAGCCGGCTCCGTGACCGTTTTCGTGAAAGAATACATCGACGGTGAAGGCTGGGGCGAATGGCAGCAGATTGCCGACATGACCGAGCTCAACATGGGCCTCACGCCAGGCTCAGGCGACAAGAACGACTACAAGGTCTGGGACGGCATCTATTTCCACTCACAAGGCGGTACAGGCGGTTTCGACAACATCCTCGTGCGCCAGATGCCCGACGGAAACGTGCAGTACATCAACATGCCCGACATCCCGAAACAACTTACAATCAACGGACCGATAACGCTTCAGGCCACAGCCACGTCGGGGCTTCCTGTCTCGTTTGAATACGTCTCCGGACCGGCGACACTCAACGGCAACATCCTCACACTCACCGGCGAGACCGGCGAAGTGAAGGTCAAGGCGACACAGGGCGGCGACGACACATGGCTGCCCGCGCCCGAAGTCATAAAGACATTCTTGGTCATCGACCCGATGGACTACACGCCAACCTACACCATCCGCCGTCCTTACGACGAAAGCATTGTGTATATGCCCGAACTCTCGGAAATGGTGATATGCCTCAGTGCATACATCGAACACGACGACGCCATCGAGTTTGAGGAGGTCAAGGCCGTCATCGACGGCAGCGATGTCATCCTCGGCACTAAATACCCCGACGACCATGACAACGGCTACTTCTACGGCTACTGGAAACCAGCATCGTTCGGCAGCCACGACATGGACATCAGCATCACAACAAGCGGCGGGAAGGTCACGACAGACCATATAACATTCAACGTGACAGATACTTACGACAATATGACCGTCACCACGATGAACGGCGACCTTGTGGTCTCACCATCTGTCATGTCAAACATTAAAGATTACGCCATGCCGATGCACGTAGGTGCGTTTGACGACATCGCCGCGAACTACCAGCACAACTGCGTCGGTTCGTGCGACACATACGACCGCGTCGGAGGCGTGAGAGTCCGCAACTACCGCGGAGAATGGATGGAGCTGTTCCGCTACATCACGCCGTTCGGGGTGGAGTGTGAGGCCGACCTCGATGTCACCGACTACACCTCCGTGCTGCAAGGCATCGTGGAGTTTGAACTCTTTTTCGAGACATGGAACGGCGACGGCTACAACCCGACGCTGAACTTCGAGATGACAAAAGGCACACCTGAATACAAATACGCCAACGTCGATGAAATATGGTACGGCACGTTCTCGTTCGGCGACTACGCCAACCAGCAGCCGGTCCCGCCAGTAGATTATTTCTTCGACAGCAACGCTGAAAAGGCATCCGTCAAGGTGACGACGACAGGCCACAACTGGAGCAGCGGCCAAAACGGGACATATAACACTGGCAACGCCGCCGAGTTCCTCGAGGCGACACATCACCTCTTTGTCAACAACAACAAGGAATACGACCAGCACAACTGGGAGAACTGCAACCCTAACCCATACGGATGCCAGCCACAGAACGGCACATGGACATACCCGCGTTCGGGTTGGTGCCCGGGCAGCATCGCCATGGTGTGGGACTTCGACATCACAAGCTACATCAACAAAGGCTCCGTCAACCTGTTCTATCAGTTCGACCCGAACTACATCGACGAGTGTCACCCGAACTACCCCGACTGCGTGAACGGACAGAACGGCTGCCCGCTGTGCGACGCCCCCGACAACCCGATACTGAAACTCGCCGGAAAAGTCGTCACCTACAGCAATGAAATCGAGGTGCTTTCCGACGTCAACGAACAAGTCACGCCGGAAGCATTCAATGTTGACATCTTCCCGAATCCGGCACAGAACCAGCTCAACCTCAACACCGACTACGAGCACGGCAACCTCTGCGTGCTGATTCTCAACGCGCAAGGTCAAATCATGGCGAACTTCGCCTTCAGCGGAAGCAGAACCATCGACGTGAGCGGCTGGGCACCAGGCGTTTATTTCGTCCAGACTTTAGGCGGAACGATGAAGACACAGAAAGTCATCATCAAATAAGCAGGACAGACATTTTTCATAAAAACTACAATACCACGTTGAGTTTTCAGCGTGGTATTGTAGTTTTACGGTTTATTGTTCTGGAAAAAAGTTGCAAAAAAAAATTAATAACACTGGAAAAAAGTTGTAATTTTGCAGCAAATTCATTGGAAAAAAGTTGAAATATGTTAAGGCGGAAAATAGTTGAATCATTTGATAATTGGGTTGTTAGAGGTCATAAAAAGGCTTTGTTTGTTGAAGGTGCGAGACAGGTCGGGAAAACGACATCCATCCGGGAGTTTTCAAAATCAAGATTCAAACATTATATTGAGATCAATTTCATAAAAAAACCTTTGGCAAAAAAGGCCTTTGACGGTGATTTGGACACACAAACCATAGTGATGAACCTTTCCATGATGGGTTTTGGAACATTTGTCCCGCATGAGACCGTGATATTTCTCGATGAAATACAAGAATGTCCACAGGCAAGGACAGCAGTAAAATTCCTTGTCGAAGACGGAGCGTATGCAATTATAGAATCAGGGTCGCTGCTCGGTATTAATTACAAAGGTGAAAATCATCCAGACGGAGACACCATTGATGAAATAGCTTCCATCCCTGTCGGATATGAAGAGCATCTTGAAATGTATCCTCTTGATTTTGAGGAATTTCTATGGGCTTGTGGGATAAACAATGACGTGATAGAAATATTAAAGGAGTCGTTTGACAGCATGAAACCTGTCACTGGTTTTGTACATGACAGGATTATGGAATTTTACAGGAAATATCTTGTCGTCGGAGGTTTGCCCGAAGTTGTTGATAATTTTGTCAGAAATGAAGATTTCTCACACACGGTTTCAACACAAATTGACCTGATAAAAGGCTACCGTCATGACATTTCAAAATATGCCGGAAAAGACAAAGATATTGTAAAAAGAATATTCGATGCCATTCCCTCGCAACTTGCCAAGCAAGACAAGCGTTTCATTATCGCAAATCTCGAGGCGAATGCATCACGACGCAAATTCGCCGACCCGACGCAATGGCTGATAGATGCAGGAATGGCTTATTATGCCACAAATGTGAACGCACTCACACTTCCTTTTTCAAACTATGAAAACCGTAAATTGTATAAACTTTATATGCTTGACACGGGACTGGTCTGCAACATGAGCTTGAATGGACGGCAGTTTGAGGTCATGAATGGTGAAATCGGCATAAACAAAGGGGCTTTGACGGAGAATTTTGTAGCTGCCGAACTTGCCAAAAAAGGTGTTTCGCTTCACTATCATGACAAGAAAAGCAAGCACGAACTCGATTTCATCATTGCCACGCCGAAAGGAATAAAAATCATTGAAGTGAAATCAGGGCGTGATTTCAAGCGTCATGCGTCGTTGAATTATACCATGTCAAATGAAGGCGAAAACATCAGTGAAGCCGTTGTTTTATGCAATTCAAACGTCGAGTTTGAGAATGGTATCAAATATCTGCCGTTGTACATGACAATGTTCCTATAGCACATTATTGGCATGGAGAGTCGCAGCGTCTCCCCATGCCACATCACATCCAATGAATAAATGAAGAAAAGCTATCTTTGCTCCACCCAGATAAGTTTGCTCGTGTCGTAGCCGCGTGCTCTTGCGCTGCCAAGCAGGAAATCCAAATCGTTCTGCGACAATTCAGGCGAACGGCTCAAGATCCACAGATAACTGTCAGTCTTGCTGCCTATCAGTGCGTAACGATAATCGGGCGCAAGCTCAAGGACATTGTAATCGGAGTAGAAACTCAGGAAGAACGACACCTTCAGTTTGCCCGGCACATTGTCGTCCGGGCGATAGGCCTTACCCACCGACTCCTTGAATTTCCCGTCGAGGTTTTTCTTGTAGCCCGTGTTGGTCACTTTGACCTTGCCGTCGGGTTGAAGCTCGTAGTGAGCCATGCAGCCAACGAGTCCGCGCTCGAAGCTGTGGTCGAAGCGTGCGATTTCGTACCACGGCCCCATGTAACGCTCGATGTCGAGTTCCTTGACCGTGGTCGTGACAATTTCAGTGTGCTTGCATGAGAACAAGCTGAAGAGCATGATGCCGCTCAAAAAAGGGATGATTTTCTTTTTCATAACTGTTTGTTTTAATTTATAAATCCGTTGTTTCGGAAGCATAACAACAAAGCCAACGGATTGTTCATTGGATGAACAATGTCAAGAAATTGTAAATGTTTGAATGTTTTTTACGGTTAATCAAAATTTTTTAAAAATAATTCGTATTTTTACGAACAAGAAAAGAAAAAAGTATTATCTTTGCCGCGAAATTCTGATGAAATGAATTCTGATTACACCGATAAACAACAGAAATTGGCACGTTATGCAAAAGCCTTGGGCAACCCTACCCGTGTTGCAATAATGGAGTTTTTGCTTCGGCAGGAAACCTGTTTTTTCGGCGACATCCACGAACAGCTGCCAATTGCAAAAGCCACAGCATCGCAGCATTTGGCGGAACTGAAAGATGCCGGACTGATTCAAGGCGAAATCATGCCACCGAAAGTGAAATATTGCATCAATAAAGAGAATTGGTTGGAAGCCAAGGTCTTGTTCGGCGAGTTCTTTGAACATTGCGTTTGCAAAAACGACAAGTGCTGCGGCTGATATTTTTTTGAAAATCATGTTCGTAGTTTTACGAAATACAAACAATAATATAAACACTAAACAACATTTAACTATGGAAATCAAAATCTTAGGAACAGGCTGCTCGAACTGCAAGACCTTGTTCACCAACGTGCAGCAAGTCGCCGCCGAACTCAAACTCAACGCCAACATCACCAAGGAAGAAGATATGATGAAAATCATGGCTTACAACGTGATGCAACTTCCAGCCCTTGTCATCGATGAAAAAGTGGTGGCGAAAGGGAAAATCTCCGTTGACGAAGTGAAGAAACTGCTTCAGAATTATTCTTTATAATGTTTGATTAAAAAATTCAAAGCAATGAAAATCAAATTGTTATCAGCTTTATGCTTGTTTATTTCATTGATTGGCTGCGGCAACACGACAAATCAGAATGCCGATAGCAACCCGTTGGACGATGCGGTTCACGTCTATTGTTTCTATGGGAAACAACGCTGCCCCACATGCTTGGCCATCGAAAAATTCACGCAGGAACTCGTTGTGCAGCAATACGCCAACGAAGCGAAATCGGGCAAGGTGAGATTCCAGCCCGTCAGCATCGACGAGAACGAGGCTTTGGCCGGCAAGTACGAAGTCGCATGGTCGTCGCTCATCATCGACAGAAGCGGCAACATCTGCAATCTGACCGACATGGGCTTCAAATACGCCCGCAACAACCCTGACGAGTTCAAGGCGCGACTGAAAGCCGAGATCGACAAAATGCTTCAATAATGGAAACCCTGCAACAGCTTTTGGGCAGCAGCACCGCGCCCGTCATCACGGCGTTTCTGTTAGGCTTGCTGACCGCCACCAGCCCCTGCCCTTTGGCGACCAACATCGCCGCCGTGGGTTTCATCGGCAAGAACATCGGCAGCAAGTGGGGCGCATTGCGAAAAGGACTGCTCTACACCTTGGGAAGGACATTGGGTTACAGCATCTTAGGCGTTGCGCTCATCGGCATCTTGCGGCAAGGCGCGGGCATCTTCGGCATACAGAAATTCTTCGCCAGCTACGGTGAGATGTTCATCGGCCCAATCATGTTAGTTGTCGGTCTGTTCATGTTGTTCGGAAGCCGTCTGAACCTGCCGAAATTCGGTTTTCGTTCCGACGGCGAGAACCTCGCGAAGAAAGGCGGCTGGGGTGCCCTGTTGTTAGGCGTGCTGTTCGCCCTGGCGTTCTGCCCGACGAGCGGCGTACTATATTTCGGCGGCCTCATCCCGCTGTCGGTAGCGTCGTCGGGCGGTTATTTCCTGCCTGTGGTCTTCGCCATAGCGACCGCACTGCCCGTTCTCATCGTCGCCATCATCATCGCGTTCAGCGTGGAGAGCATCGGCAGATTCTATGGGAAGATGCAGACGCTGCAAAGATGGATGAACTGGATCGTCGGCGTGCTTTTCGTCATCATCGGCATTTATTATTGTATCATCGCTTTTTCATAAAAATTTAAAAATCAATTCATTATGATTCAGAAATTCGCCGATTGGCTGATTTTCAACGTCGTCGGGTTAGATGCAGGCACGCACTTCGCCATCGCCTTGAATTTCTTTGTCTTCGAGACCATCAAGGTGCTGATGCTTTTGTTTGTCATCAGCGCGATCATGGGCGTCATCAACGCATATTTCCCCATCGACCGGCTGAAGAACTACTTGCAGACGCACAAGCTCTACGGCCTGCAATATTTCATGGCATCGGTGTTCGGAGCCATCACGCCTTTCTGTTCGTGTTCGTCGATTCCGTTGTTCATCGGTTTCGTGAAAGGCGGCATTCCGCTTGGCGTGACATTCTCATTTCTAATCACTTCGCCTTTGGTCAACGAGGTGGCAGTCGCAATGTTTCTTGGTGCTTTCGGGGTGAAGACCACGGTCATCTATGTGGTGAGCGGCATCGTTTTAGGCACCATCGGCGGCATTATCTTAGGGCAGTTCAAGTTAGAGCGTCACCTCAGTCAGTGGGTGTTGCAGATTCAGAGAGACAGCATTGAGCAGACCGAAAAATGGGAGTCGGAGCGCATCAGTTTCTTCGGGAGGCTGCCGAAGATCGTCAGTGAGAGCTGGGGCATTGTCAGAGGCGTGTTGGTCTATGTCCTCATCGGGATAGGCATCGGTTCGGCCATCCACGGCTTTGTGCCGGAGGGGTTCTTCACCAGATACCTCGGTGCGGAGCAATGGTGGAGCGTCCCTGTCGCCGTGCTTCTCGGCATCCCGATGTACAGCAACGCCGCCGGCATCGTCCCCGTCGTCGAGGTCTTCGTGCGCAAGGGAGTCGCCATCGGCACCGCCATCGCCTTCATGATGGGCATCGTGGGCCTTTCGCTGCCCGAGATGACGATGCTGAAGAAGGTGATGAACTGGAAGCTCATCGGCATCTTCTTCGGCACCATCGCCGTCATGTTCATCCTCAGCGGATGGCTGTTCAACGCGGTGCTTTAAAAGAATGGAAAGAAATTTTGTCTTATTCGTGCGATTCGTGATGACATGATTATTCCAATTTCCCGATGATTTCCTCCTTCGGGAAATTCAGGATTGAAAACGCGAACCATTTTTTGCCAAGGTCTTTCAGTGACGCCCCGATGTGATAGACCTCATCGTCGATTATCAGAAACCGATCGTGTGACTTGTTGAAATTTTTAATTGTAATCGGTTGATATTGAGAATTATACTTATCCAAATCGAGTTTTAACTGATTTGAGATTTTAGAAGTGTAAATTGTGACACTGACATTTTCGTTTCTTTTTGAAAGAACGTTCAGTACGCTTTCGTCAACGTAATTAACGTGAGTTCGATGAAAACATAACATTGATTATAAACGATTTACTAAAAAGCAATTGACAAATGGATGACACTGAAATATCCGCGGACGAGACAGGAATGAAACCACAATTGTGTTCCGTACAATTGTTGTGATTCAA
>JAZRYG010000063.1:0-51150 GCA_045600605.1 Bacteroidales bacterium | reverse complement strand
TACTTACCTCATAAAACTTTTGGACCGCAACAAGACAAATATTCAGGAGATTCTCAGCAAATCGTATGCGAAGAAATACTTCATGGACTACAAGGCCGACACCGAAGACCCTTTGGCGATGATATACCAGAGCGGCTACCTTACGATAAAGGGCTATGATAGCGAGGACTTTACCTACGCCCTCGACTTCCCGAACAACGAGGTGCGCAACGGCTTCATCGACCTGCTGGCCAACGACTACTTCCACCATAACGGTGAGACGTTCTCGTGCGTGCTGTCACTCAACAAAATGCTGAAGCAGTGCCGCTTGGACGACATGCGCGACGCACTCACGGGCTTCTTCGCCTCAATCCCTTACAACGCGAACTATCAGGAACGCGCATGGAGCTACGAGAGCCACTACCATTACACGATGTATCTGATATTCACACTGTTGTCATGCTACACGGTCCTGACCGAAAAGGCGAACTCCCGCGGTCGTGCCGACATGATTGTTGAAACGGATGATTACGTCTATATCTTCGAGTTCAAGCTCGACGGCACAGTGGCAGAGGCGTTGAAGCAGATTGACGACAAAGGCTACGCCGAGCCGTACGCCGCGGATTCGAGGAAGCTGTTCAAGGTCGGAGTCGTGTTCTCGTCGGAGAAGCGGAACATCACTGAGTGGAGAGTGGTTTAAGTCTATAGTCTTTAGTCTTTAGTTTTTAGTGTGGAGAGTTAAGAGTTGAGAGTGGAGTTGCTTTTGATGCGACAGCTAACTTCACTCTCAACTTTTCACTCTCAACTCTTGATCTGGAGTATTTTCATTTGTTGTATTGCGATTTGGTTCAGTTTTTCGAGGCGTTCGCTTTGCGGGAGGCCGTCGTTTATCAGCACCGAGTTGATGTTCTCGAGGTTCGACATGCAGATGAGCTGGTTTATTTCGGCGTAGTCGCGCATGTTGCCTTGCAGTTCGGGACGGATAAACTCACGTCGCAAAGAAACAGTAAAGTTGGGTACGGAGATGCAAACTCTTGAAGAAAAATCTGATTTAAAATATAACGAAGGCGTGCCGGAAAACCTCACTTCTTATCCAAGATATAAATCACCTCATCGTCGCGTTTCATCTTATGCTGCTCACGCGCCACTTTCTCGAGATATGCGGTGTCGGTCTTGAGTTTGTGGATGGTCTGCTCCTGCTTCTCAATCTCGGTGTCGTAATACTCAATCTGTTTCTTCACCTTGTGCAGCTTCTTGAAACTCCTGCCCTGCTCGAAGACGTTGTATTGGTCGAAAAAAACAATCACGGCGGCGAAAATAAGCGTCGCGATGAGGTATTTATTTGACAATTTCTTCAGTATCTCTTTGTATTTCATCGTTTTAATAATATTCAAAAACGATGCAAAGGTAATATTTTTTCAGGAAATGAACGTCTGAATTTTCAAAAGTTATCAACAATAAAAAAAATCTCGGCAGCAGGCTCCTCCGACTTTAAAGTTTTTTGTATTTTTGCGTGTTTAAAATCGAAAAATGAAAGAGACAGTACTCAGCGGCATCAGGCCGACAGGAAATTTGCACCTTGGCAACTATTTCGGTGCGGTAAAGAACTTCATCCGCCTTCAGGATAATTACAACTGCTATTTTTTCATAGCTGACTATCATTCACTTACGACGCATCCGCATCCCGATGACCTTCATGGCAGGGTTCGTCAGATCTTGGTCGAATACCTCGCGGCGGGCGTTGACCCCGAGAAGGCGACGCTGTACGTGCAGAGCGACGTGCCGGAAGTGCTGGAGCTTTATCTCTTCCTTAACATGAACGCTTATATCGGTGAGCTTGAACGCGTTACGACGTTCAAGGAGAAGGTTCGCAAGCAGCCCGACAACGTCAACGCCGGACTCCTCACCTACCCGACCCTCATGGCCGCCGACATCCTCATCCACCGCTCTAATTACGTGCCCGTGGGCAAAGACCAGGAGCAGAACCTCGAGAAAGCCCGCGACTTCGCCGGACGTTTCAATAACATCTATGGCGTGGAGTATTTCCCGATTCCGCAGGCGTTCAACTTCGGAAACCAATTGGTTAAGGTGCCGGGGCTCGACGGAAACGGCAAGATGGGCAAGAGCGAAGGCGAAGGCAACGCCATCTTCTTGGCCGAAGACGACGCCTCGATCCGCAAGAAAGTGATGCGCGCCAAGACCGACAGCGGCCCGACTGAGATGAACCAAGAGAAGCCGGAAGCCATACAGAACCTCTTCCAGCTCATGAGCATCGTCTCGACACCCGACACGGTGAAGTTCTTCGACGACGCATATAACAACATGACGGTACGCTACGGCGACATGAAGAAACAACTCGCCGAAGACATGATCAAATTCGTCACGCCGATACGCGAACGCATCCGCGAAATCGACGCCGACGACGACTATATTAATAAGGTGGCACGCATGGGCGCCGAGAAAGCCCGCGAAAGCGCCGCCAAGACAGTGAAGGAAGTCAGGGAGATAATCGGCTTCAAACCATTCTGACTTTTAAACTTTATAAACTTTACAAACTTTATAAACTTTACAAACTTTCCAACTCCATGATAAGTCACGAAAAGGTCCCGGAGCGTGCGGTGCTCGTCGCCGTCAGCACCTACGAGCAGAACAGAGAGAGGACCGAGGAATACCTCGACGAGCTTGAGTTCCTCCTTGAGACGGCGGGCGGAGTCACCGTGGGGCGTTTCGTGCAGCCGCTCGACCGGCCCAACAGCGTGACATATCTCGGCTCCGGGAAACTCGAGGAACTGCATCAATACGTCAAGGCGGAGAACATCGACATGGCCATCTTCGACGATGAGTTGAGCGCGACGCAGATACGCAACCTTGAGAAAGAACTCGAATGCCGCATCTTAGACAGAACCAACCTCATCCTTGACATCTTCGCAAAGAACGCGAAGACAGCCTACGCCAAGACGCAGGTGGAACTCGCACAATATCAATACATGCTTCCCCGCCTCACGCGGATGTGGACGCACCTCGAGCGTCAGCGCGGCGGCATCGGGATGCGCGGCCCGGGCGAGACACAGATAGAGACCGACCGTAAGATAATCCGCGACAAAATCGCCTCGCTGAAAGAGAAACTGCAGGAAATAGACATGCAGAAGTCGGTGCAACGCAAGAACCGCCAGCAACTCGTGCGCGTCGCCCTCGTGGGCTACACCAACGTAGGCAAGTCAACGATAATGAACATGTTAAGCAAGAGCGACGTCTTCGCCGAGAACAAACTCTTCGCGACATTGGACACCACAGTGCGGAAAGTCGTCATCGACAACCTCCCGTTCCTGCTGTCAGACACCGTCGGATTCATCCGCAAGCTGCCGACACAGCTCATCGAGTCGTTCAAATCAACGCTCGACGAGGTGAGAGAGTCGGATATCCTGCTCCACGTCGTTGACATCTCACATCCCGACTTCGAGTCGCAGATTGAGACGGTGAGCCAGACGCTGAGCGAGATAGGCGCGGGCGACAAGAAAGTCATCATGATTTTCAACAAGATAGACGCTTATCAGTACGAGATGAAGGAAGAAGACGACCTCACGCCCGCAACGAAACGTAACTACACGCTCGATGACTGGAAGAAGACATGGATGGCGAAGGGCAGCCCTTGCATCTTCATCTCGGCGAAAGACAAAGAGAATTACCAGGAGTTCAGGGAGCTGCTTTATCATGAAATCAAAGACATGCACGCCCTGAAGTATCCTTTCGACAACTTCCTTTATTAAGTTAAAGATATGATTATCAACACGCATTGCCACATCTACGACGAGGCCTTCGACGCCGACCGCGAGGAAGCGTTCCGTCGCGCGCTCGACGCCGGTGTGGAGATGCTGCTGCTTCCCAACACCGACGAGCTTTCGATAAGACCTTTGATGGATTTCTACGGGAAGCATCCGGACAACGTGAAGGTGATGATGGGGCTTCATCCAGAATCGGTGAAAGAAGATTATGTGAGGCATCTCGGCGTTATTGAGGACACTCTCAACTCCCAACTCTCAACACTCAAATCTGATTTGGTCGGTATCGGCGAGATCGGCCTGGATTTCTATTGGGACAGAACCTTTGAGAAACAGCAGATTGACGTTCTGCATGAACAGTTGAAATGGGCGAAGGATCTCAATCTTCCGGTTTCCATCCACACGAGAAACGCGTTTCCGGAGATGTTCAAAGTCATTGACAACGAACAGGACGGACGCTTGAGAGGCGTGATGCACTGTTTCAACGGCACGCTCGACGAGGCAAAGACGGCGTTGTCGTACGGGTTCGCGCTCGGCATCGGCGGCGTCATAACATATAAAAACTGTTTCGTGAGAGACTTCCTGAACGAGATACCGTTGGAATCAATCGTTCTTGAGACCGACGACCCGTATCTGCCGCCAGTGCCGTATCGCGGCAAGCGCAACGAACCCGCTTACATCGTGAAGACGGCGGAGAAAGTGGCGGAGATTTACGGGATAGCGGTTGAGGAAGTCATCGCGAAGACGGCGGAGGACGCATCAACCTTATTTGATTTAAAGATTCAAAAATTTAAAAATTCAAAGATTCAATAATTTAAGATTGAGGAAAAATAAACAGATATGAGAAATTCGATTTTGGTTTTATATACGGGCGGCACGATTGGGATGATGAAGGATCCGGCGACGGGGAGTCTCGTGCCTTTCGACTTCGGCAACATCTACGAGCATCTGCCGGTGTTGCGCAACCTTGACTATGGCATCGATTTCTATCCGTTCGAGCATCTCATCGACTCGTCGAACATGACTCCCGACTTCTGGGTCTCGTTGGCCGAGAAGATTGAAGAGAACTACGAGAAATACGACGGTTTCGTCGTGCTGCATGGTTCCGACACGATGGCATACAGCGCGTCGGCGTTGAGTTTCATGCTCGAGAACCTCAGCAAGCCGGTAGTGTTCACCGGCTCGCAGCTGCCGATGGGGATGGTGAGGAGCGACGGGCGCGAGAACTTCATCGCGGCCATTGAGATAGCGGCGGCCAAGGACCAGAACGGCGAGCCGTGCGTGCCGGAGGTTTGCATCTTCTTCGAGAACGAGCTGCTCAGGGGCAACAGGTCAACGAAGCACAACGCCGAACATTTCAACGCGTTCACCACGGGCAACTACCCGACGCTCGCCGATGTCGGCATCAAGATAAAATTCAACAAGGAATACATCGCGAAAAAAAGCGACGGACGGCTCATCGTCCACAGGCGGTTCGACACCAACGTCGGCATCCTGAAGCTGTTCCCGGGCATCACGCCGGAGTTCGTGCGGCACACGTTGCAGACGCCGGGGCTGAAAGGCCTGATCATGGAGACCTTCGGCTCGGGCAACGCGCCGACGACGGAGTGGTTCATCGACAGCCTGAAGGACGCCATCGACGGCGGACTCATCATCTTCAACGTGACGCAGTGCAAGTCGGGGTCGGTCGAGATGGGGCGTTATGAGACGAGCCTCGACCTCAACAGGATCGGCGTCATCAGCGGACACGACATCACGACAGAGTCGGCACTGGCGAAGATGATGTATCTGCTCGGCGAAGGGCTCGACAGGAAGAGCATCGAGCATTACCTTCAGACGCCGCTGAGGGGAGAGATGACAGTTTGAAAGTTCAAAAGTTATAAGGTCTGAAAGTTGAAAGTTTAAGAAGGAAAGATTTTTAAAATGGGAGACATGCAATAAGGCGAAGTTTATTCCGTTGATAATGCAACATTTAAGGGAATGGTGAAAAATTTTTACAAAAAAAAGCGGCAAAGATGAAAAATAAATGTCGCCGCAAAAGAAAAAATGTGTAATTTTGACCCGATTTTTTTACGGGTTGGAAGGAGGCATCTGGAGAGATGTCCGAGTGGTTTAAGGAGCACGCCTGGAAAGTGTGTATACTTCAAAAGGGTATCGCGGGTTCGAATCCCGCTCTCTCCGCGGAGAAACGAAATTAAATTAAAGTTAAATAAAAGAAAATCAATTAAATCAACAACAAAAAAGTAGTAATCAACATTTCAAATCATGAAAAAGTTATTTGCTTTGCTCACAGTTGCAGGATTCTTGACATTCGGAATCAGCAACACACTTCTCGCACAAGAAGAGAACACACAACCGGTTGAAGCTCAGACAGAACAAGTCGCAGCGCCTGCGCAGGAAGTCGCGCCGGTTCAGTCAAACCCATTGGCAGCACCTGAGACAGATGCCACATTCCACGAAGTCTTGAAGAAACAGTTCATCGATGGTGGCTGGGGCTTCATGAGCGTCATTTTGTTAATCTTGGTCCTCGGTTTGGCAGTGTCAATCGAGAGAATCATTTACCTGACATTAAGCACGACAAACACGAAGAAGCTTCTCACCGACCTTGAGGCCACGCTCAACAAGGGCGGCATCGAGAAAGCCAAAGACCTCTGCCGTGACACACGCGGTCCGGTCGCGAGCATCTTCTATCAGGGCCTCATGCGCTACAACGACGGTCTTGAAGAAGTCGAGAAATCAATCGTTTCCTACGGTTCAGTCATGACAGGCAACCTTGAAAGCGGCGCGAGCTGGATTTCATTGTTCATCGCCTTGGGACCTATGTTGGGATTCATGGGAACAGTTATCGGTATGATCGCGGCATTCGACGCCATCGCAGCAGCAGGTGACATCAGCCCTACAGTCGTCGCAGGCGGTATGAAGGTCGCTCTTTTGACAACAGTGTTCGGTCTTATCGTCGCTGTCATCCTTCAGATCTGCTACAACTTCATCCTCAACAAGATCGAGGGCATCGTCAATGACATGGAAGACTCATCAATCACTTTCATGGACATGCTCCACGCTTATTCAAAGAAAAACTAATCTAACAAAAGAGAAGAATCATGGTCGATAAATTATCAAAATACTGCAAATATGGTCTCATAGGCCTCATGGCCCTCAACGTCATCTTCGCCATCATCGTCATGGCATCTGGTCAGGAAAGCGTTGGCACGGCGATGGTCTTTGCATATTGCATGCTTGGATTGACTGTGGTTGCGATTTTGTTTGCACCTATCTACGGAACCATCATCAATCCGAAGAGCATCAAGTCGATTGGCCTTTACGTCGCCATAGCAGCCGTCGTGGCACTCCTCGCATGGTTGCTTGCGAAAGGTTCAACACTCCCCAAGGAATATCTTGAATCAATGGGCATCACAGAAGGTGTCGAGGCATTCGTTGACTTCTTCATGGTGTTCGTCTATATTGTTGTCGGTGCAACAATCGCAGCTGTAATCTATTCAGCCGTTTCGAAACTCATTAACAAATAATAAGGAAGGAAATTATCATGGCTCGTAAGAAAAAGAAAGTACCGGAAATCAACGCCAGTTCAATGGCCGATATCTCTTTCTTGCTGTTGATATTCTTCCTCGTTACCACTACGATGGACACTGACAGCGGTATCACCCGTCGTCTGCCCCCACCGATAGAAAACCCTGACATGGATGTCAAAGTGAAAGAAAGAAACATTTTGAACGTCATGATCAACAAGTACGACAAGCTCATGGTGAACGGAAAACCTGGCGACGTGTCAACACTCAAGGACATCACCAAGGAATTCATCACACCGAGACCGAACGATGAGAAAGCTCCGGAAGTGGAGACGAAGGAGATCGAGCTTATCGGCAGCTTTATGACCAACAAAGGTGTCGTATCACTTAAGAATGACCGCGGTACTTCTTATATGATGTACATCGCCGTTCAGAATGAATTAGCGAAAGCTTTCAATGAACTCAGAGAAGAAGTCGCAATGAGATACTTCCAGCAGCATTATGCCGACATCACAGACAAAGACAAGCTCGATGCCGTGAACAAGGCAGTGCCGGTGCGTATCTCGGAGGCCGAACCTGAAGAAATCAAATAATAGGAGAGAAAAACTATGGCAAAATTCAGAAAAAACGAAGCTAAGGAAGTCCCGGCAATCTCTACCGGCTCCATGCCTGACATCATCTTCATGCTGATATTCTTCTTCATGGTGACAACCTCAATGCGCGAGACATCATTGAAAGTCAAGATGAAATTGCCGGAAGCGACAGAAGTGCAGAAGCTCGAGAAGAAATCTCTCGTCAGCTTCATCTACATCGGCCCTCCGACAAACACGAAACTGTATGGTACTGAATCACGTATCCAGCTCAACGACCAGTACGCACGTATTGACGACATCATCCCGTTCATCGAACAGGAGCGTCTCGACCGCGCCGAGGCCGACCGTCCTCTTCTCACCACATCACTCAAAATCCATGAGGAAGTGAGAATGGGTCTCGTCACCGACGTCAAGCAGGAGCTGCGTAAATGCGGCGCGTTCCGTATCAACTACTCAGTACGTAAAGGCGAATAATAACATTAAGTTATAAAAAAGAGAAAGGGAAGCCGAGAGGTTTCCCTTTTTTATGGTTTCAGGCTGCCGAGCCAAATTAAATCCATGCAGCTTTGCTCCGAAGATTTGGATTACATCGGGTCAACATCAACATTCACGGTAACCGACTTGAAATCGGGGATATGCTTGAAAATATCAATATTTTTCTTGATAATTTCCTTGACTTTCAACGTGTTCGAGTTTCTGTCGATTTTAATAAGAACCTGTTTTATATACTGATTCTTGATTCTCGAGACAACGGGATATTCCGGGCCGAGAAGATTCTGCTTGAAAATGGGACGCAGCTGCTTCACAAAACTGTCGGCTGCCACGTTGAGCTTGTCGTAGTCGACATGCTTCAACCTTATCAGGATTAGTCTGAAATACGGCGGATAGCAGAACTGACGCCTTATCGGCATTTGTTCCTCGTAAAACCTCACGTAATCGTGCCTTATGACGTTCAAGATGACAGGATGCGTGGGCTGCATGGTCTGGATGACGACTTTCCCGCGCTCACCTTTTCGTCCGGCCCGTCCGCTGACCTGCTCCATTAGCTGGAAGCCGCGTTCAAACGCGCGGAAATCGGGGAACGACAACATGCTGTCGGCATCAAGGATCCCGACGGTCTTAACGCAGTCGAAGTCAAGGCCTTTCGTCACCATCTGCGTGCCGACGAGGATGTCGGTCGCGCGGTTCTTGAACTGTTCGAGGATCATCTGGTAGCTGTTCTTCGAGCGTGTGGTGTCGAGGTCGAGACGAGCGCACCGAGCCGCGGGGAATATTATGTTAAGGTCCTCCTCCACCCTCTCGGTGCCGAAGCCTTTCATCTTCACGTCGGTGCTGTGGCACGACGGGCATTCGCTCGGGACGCTCATCGTATAGCCGCAGTAATGGCATTTCAAGACATTCTGCGCCTTATGGTAAGTCATTGACACATCGCAGTTTATGCATTGCGGAATCCAGTTGCAGACGCCGCACTCAAGCCTCAGCGAGAAGCCGCGGCGGTTCTGGAAAAGGATGACCTGGTTCTTGTCAGCAAGCGTGTTATTTATGGCATCGACGAGGACGCTGCCGAAATTAGCCTTGACTAACTTGCGCCGTCGCTCGACACGCATGTCGTCAATGACGATTTCAGGCATCTGCACACCGCCATAACGCTCTGACAATGTCACGAGTTGGTAACGTCCCTGACGCGCGTTGAAATAGCTTTCAAAGGAAGGCGTGGCGGAGCCGAGGAGCACGGCGGCGTCATGCATCTTGGCGAGGATGATGGCCATGTCGCGGGCGTTGTAGCGCGGGGCGGGATCGACCTGCTTAAAGGAAGAGTCGTGTTCCTCATCGATGATGACAAGCCCGAGGTCGGAGAACGGCAGAAGAATCGAAGAGCGCGAACCGATCACCACCTGATATTTCGACGATTTCGTCTTCTCAAAGTCAAGGACCTGATTCCAGATCTCGACACGTTCCATATCGCTGTAGCGCGAATGATAAACGCCGACCTTGTCGCCGAAATATTTCTTCAACCTGTTGATTATCTGTTCTGTAAGTGCGATTTCCGGCAAGAGATAAAGCACCTGCTTGCCTTTATCTATCGCCTCTTGGATGAGTTTTATGTAAATCTCGGTCTTTCCGGATGAAGTGACGCCATGAAGCAGCACGGGGAGTTTCTTTTCAAAGCCCTGATGAATCTCATCGAACGCAAGTTGTTGTTTTTCAGTCAATTGTATTGAAGCGACATCATCAAGAGCCTTAAAGCTTTTCAGCCGGCTGACTTTTTTCTCATAGACGTTGAAGACGCCTTTTTCTGCGAGGGCCTTGAGGACGGAGCTGTTTGCTTCGGCTTTTTTCAGCAGTTCGGACGCGAGGATGTCGTTTTCGGCAGTTCCGCCGAGGACGAAGAATGACATCAACACTTCGAGCTGTTTGTAGGCGCGTTTCGTGAGGTCGTCCATGAGCTGATGCATGGCGGAGTCGTCGCGGTATTGGGGTGCAAGCGCGACAAACCGCTCGTATTTCGCCTTGAACTTGTTGTCGAGCTCCTCCTCCATCACGATGATTTTCTTATCAATCATCGTCTTGATGAGAGGCATAACTTTCTTATAACCAATGATTTTACTCACCTCGCTGATTGTGAGTTTGGGCTGTATCTGCAAGGCTTCGACTATCAGGTATTCAAAATCGTTGAGTGGTTGCGAGTCGAGTTCAAACTCATCAGAGAGCATGATTTTCGATTCGCTCGACAGTTTCATGGCCGATGGCAGGGCGGCCTGCATCACCTCTCCTATTTCGCAAAGGTAATAGTCGCATATCCACTGCCAGAATTTCAGCTGGATGTCGTTCACGACCGGAAAGCCGTCGATGATGTCGGTGATATATTTAATCTGCTCACAACCAGGCACTTGTTCTGTTATCTCACTTATCAGGCCCGACATAATCTTAGCTTTTCCGAACTGCACGACGGCGCGTTGCCCGACGCGCACGGCATCGTTCAGCTCGAACGGCACGCGATACGAGAACGTCCCCGGCACCGGTATCGGCAGGATTATCGAAGCGAAATATGTTTTTCTTTCCATAATTTATGCAAAAGTAATACTTTTTAATTCCATCAAATTAAAAAATCACATTTTTTCAACATAAATTTCCATGCAGGAACAACATTGATTTTATATCCATCCTTTTCTATAACGTTCTCTTCATCATGTGTGATTATCAATAAATTAGATGTCCCAGTTTGAATCGAAGCCTCAACAAGCCCGTCTATTTCACGTTCGCACGTCTCGGCATCCGACAAATTCCACGACACCTGAATGGCTGCCATCACAGAATCCTCATGCTGAACAATAAAATCACATTCTTTTTTCCCTTGATAATATGTGACTTTTGTGAGTTCGCCAGCGTTTCTCAACAAATGCAACAACACGCCGTTTTCAAGTAATTTGCCGTCATCTTGACTTTGAGGGAGCAATATCGCCTGCCGCATTCCGTTGTCAATGAAATAGTATTTCATCAACGAATGCTGTTCGTCAATCAAAGAAGCGGTGAATTTCGGCACACGCAGGAACATGAAACACTCGCAAACATAATCCGCCCAACAATACAAATCATCTTTTGAAATCTTAAGTCCTTGAGAACGAATATCATTATAAATTGAATTTATAGATGTCGGTTTCGTCAGATTATTCATCAGTCGCTTGATGAAATAGCGAAGCACACCAATGTTTGTGATACTGTATCTTTCAACCAAATCGCGGAAAAGCATTGTATTATAATAACTTTGCAGTATCTTGTCACGCAGCATCTGTTCGCTATTCAAAACAATCTCAGGGAAAGCACCGCATCGATTGTAAGAATCCCATGCCAAACGAACTTTTATAGTTTCATCTTCCGTGAGAAAATCAGTTTTTATCCTCAAAAAAGAGCAGTATTCAGAAAAACTCAATGGATAAGTACGATATTCGAGTCCCCAGCCGCGTAAAGTCGTCGATATTTCCTGACTGAGCATTTTTGCATTACTACCACTGATATACAAGTTCTTACAATAACTTTTGAAAACCCTTACCACAAAAAACTCCCAGCCATCAATGATTTGTATCTCATCGAAAAACATATAAACCTCCCTCAAATCCACAATCGGGTACAATTCTCGGTATGCTTCTATGACCAGATCAAGATTCTCAACGCCCATATTTGCAAGACGTTCATCATCGAAACCCATCCAAAGAATTTTTTTCTTGTCCAAGCCAGAAGCAACCAACTTGTTAATTATCAACTGCATACGAGACGACTTTCCTGATCTTCGTACACCTGGGATTGTGATAATCTTGTTCGGAGAAACCGGCAAAGATTCATCACGTTCGATGACTGGATATGGAATTCCATTTTGTTTCAACAAAATCAATTGTTTAAGAATATCTTTCAACATAAAACCAAAATTATCATGATGCAAAAATACACTTTTTCCTAAAATAAAGGAAAGATTTCCGAATTTTTTCCTGAAAAAGAGGAAACATTTTCAGTTTTCAAAAAAGTCAGAGGAATAATCGGCTGTTTTTGAAAAAAGTCAGAGGAATAATTTTGAAATGAATATAACTTTCCAAAAACAACGGAAAGATTTCAGATTTCATTCTTTCATTTTAGAGATTTTTATTATTTTTGGACCTAATAAAATATCAGTCAGATGAAACATAAACTATTGATTGTCTTAATATTAGCAATGTGCTCAAATGCCTTTGCCCAAGATTTCGTCGTTGATGCCGACAAAAACTACCGCGACGACGTGATGACAGTACAGCTTTACCCCACCGGATTTGAACTCGACAAGCCTATAATCTCATTGAACAACCTTGAGAACGCGCTTCATCTCGAATTTGACATCCTCGCGAGCGAGGCGCCATATCTGCATTACACTTTCGTTCATTGCGACAACAGCTGGCAACCTTCTGATTTACAGAAACATGAGTACATAAACGGTTTCTCGCAGAACGAAATCATGAATTTTGAGTTCTCGCTGAACACCTTCATCGACTACGTGCATTTCGACCTTGTTTTCCCGACGGAAGACATGATGCCGACGCTCTCGGGCAACTATCTGCTTGTGGTCACAGGCGATGACGAAAACGATGTCTATTTCACGAGAAGGTTTTTTGTCGTTGACGAACGATGCGCGGTTCAGACAAAGATGCCACGCTATCCATACGACATGAGTCTCGGCAAGAACAAGCAGGAGATTGACCTTGAGATAAGCTGCTCAAATCTCTTCAACAACCGTCCAGACGAGTATTCAAACGTCACGATACAGCAAAACGGCCGATGGGACAACGCCGTCGTCGGGCTTAAGCCTACATACATCTATCCCGACAAACTCATTTACACTGAGAATGAGCGACTTGTGTTTGAGCCGGGCAACCAGTTTGTCAGGATAAACACGAGTGAGTTCAACAACCGACCGGAAAGGACGAAGACCGTATATCGCGAAGAAGACTGGTATGTGGTGACGCTTTACAAAGACAAGAGACGCAACACTGTCACATGGACTGAGGAAGACGACATCCACGGCGGAATGAGCATTTACCTCGAGCGCACCAACCTCGACCCGCGCAAGGAAGCCGACTACGCGCGTGTCGATTTCTCACTCGAATGGCCTTACATGACCGATCAGGATATCTATATCCTCGGCGCGATAACCGACTGGCGGCTTGATGACAACTCAAAGATGGAATACGACTTCAACGAGAATTGCTATAAGAAAAGCCTCATGCTTAAACAAGGCTATTACGATTATATGTACGTCATAAAAGACAGAAACACAGGCATTTCCACGTTGGAGCCGATAAACGGCAGCTTCTGGGAGACCAACAACAACTACACCATTTATGTGTATATGCACGACCCGATGATGAACTATGATATGTTAATCGGCTGCAAAACAATCAAGTCGCACGACAAATAGATTTCTATGAGGAAAATTTTCGCCGTCACACTTATATTCATGCTTTTCGCATCGTGCCAAAAGCAACAGAAAGTCAATTACTCCGGCGTGACGCAGGGAAGCTATTTCTCAATCACTTACTTTGACGAAAACGGACGAAACTTTGAAAATGAAATAGACTCAATCTTCGAGGCCGTTGACAACTCCGTCTCGCTTTGGAACGAGAACTCAATCATCAGAAGAGTGAACCGCAACGAAGATGTCGTTGTGGATCAGATATTTAAAGACAATTTCGAGTGGTCGCGCAAGGCATCGGAGTTTTCCGGCGGTGCATTTGACGCGACGATAGGGCCATTGGTCTCAGCATGGGGTTTTCATTACAAGAAAGAACTCAAAATGACACCAGAAATGGTCGATTCCATCCGCCAACTCGTTGATTACCGGAAAATTGAAATCACTGGCGATAAAGTCGTGAAAGCGAATCCCAACATGACACTCGACTTCAATGCCGTGGCGCAGGGTTACACCGCCGACTTGGTCGGCAAGTTGTTGGAAACCAACGGCATTGACAATTATCTCATTGATGTCGGCGGAGAAATCATGGCACGCGGCACAAAGCCAAACGGCGAGGAATGGATCATCGGGATTGAGAAACCCGCCGAGAACTTCGACTCGGAGCGTTCAGTCCAAATCAAGATTAATCTAAGAGACAGAGGTATCGTGACTTCCGGGAATTACAGGAAATACATCGAAAAAGACGGGGTTCGCTATTCGCACAGCATCGACCCGAAGAGCGGCTATCCGGTGCCGCAAGACCTTCTGAGCGCGACGGTGATTGCCGAAAACGCGGCATGGGCCGACTGCCTTGCCTCTATCTGCATGCTCGTCGGAAGAGAAAAAGCAATCGAACTTCTTGAAAAAGAAAAAAATGTCGAAGCCTATTTCATCTACGTCGAAAACGGCGAAATAAAAACCTCAACTCACCGACTGAAAACACCTCAACTCACCGACTAAAAACACCTCAACTCACCGACTAATAAAAATTTTTCTTGCGTATATCATTAAATATTAGTACTTTTGCAGCCGAAATAAAAATCAATTGCAATGGAAGAATATAGGTCAAGAATAGCGGACAAAATTTTAGAAGAACAGCTTGAAGCATCAGGTGCCGTAGTCATTCAGGGAGCCAAGTGGTGCGGCAAAACCACCACGGCGGCGCACCATGCAAAAAGCGTCTTATACATGGACAATCCCGCCACGATCGGGCAGAACATCCAGCTTGGGAAAACGAATCCGCAGCGTCTTCTCGAAGGCGAAACGCCCCGTCTGATAGACGAATGGGAACTCGTACCTGAACTATGGGACACCGCCCGTTATGAAATTGACCATCGTTCTTGCCACCAAGGGCAGTTTATTTTCACGGGTTCTGCTGTTCCAAAAGAGAAAGAAAAAAGCAAAATCTGGCATTCCGGCACCGGACGTTTCGCGTGGCTCACCATGCGCCCGATGTCGTTGTGGGAATCGGGCGACAGCTGCGGCGATGTGAGTCTCCAGCAATTGTTCAATGGCGCAATTCCCGACGGGATGTCGTCGATAAACCTTGACCGTTTGGCATATCTGACCTGCCGCGGCGGATGGCCGGAGACATTGAAAATGAAGCAGAACGCCTCTTTGAAAGTTGCTCAAAACTATTTGGACGGCGTACTGAACAGCGATATTTCAAGAGTCGATGACATCCAGCGCGATGCCGATTTCATGCGACGAATCGTGAGAAGCCTGAGCCGTCATCAAGGCGGACAGACAACGATAACGACGATATATTCCGACCTCACCGCCAATTCGCAGTCAAGCATGACTGACGAGACAGTTGCTGAATACATCAAGATTTTAAAGAAGATTTTTGTGGAAGAAGACATGCCCGCATGGAACCCGAATCTTCGCAGCAAAGCCGCAATCAGGACAGGCGAGACACGTTATTTCGCAGATCCGAGCATCGCGACAGCCGCCTTGGGACTCGGCCCTGACGATCTTATAAACGACATGGAAAGTTTCGGATTTTTGTTTGAGACATTGGCAGTGAGAGACTTGCGGGTTTACGCCGATGCCTTGGGCGGCAACGTCTATCACTATCGCGACAGCAACAGACTTGAATGCGACGCTGTGATACATTTAAGAAACGGGCAATACGGTCTCATAGAAATCAAGATTGGCGGAGACATCTGGATTGACAAAGGTGCGAAATCACTGCTGTCGCTCGCTAACATCATCGACACGACACGGATGAAAAGCCCCGCTTTCATGATGGTTCTGACAGGAATCGGCGACTATCCTTACAGACGTGACGACGGCGTGTTTGTGGTGCCTATCGGTTGCTTGAAACCGTAGTCTCCTCTTTCTTCTCTTCCTCTCTCGCCTGGTTGCGGCATTTCCCGCCACCGCACACGCACTTCGCGTCGGGGTCAAGCGAATGGGCGCACTTGCGCTCAAATTCGCCGTCTTTTTTCACAATCATCTTGATGCCTATCGACGCAAACGCCAGAAGCACAAGAAACAATGTCGGAAGCAGAAACGCCCAGTAGTTCATGGTTTAAATGTGTTATCAAGATTGCTCCACTCCCTGCGGTCGGTCGCAATGACGGCACTTTTAGAAAGGACAAGGCGCGGCGTAGCCGCGCTATTTATATCCCAACCAATCCCGTCATTGCGAGCGAAGTCGAGCAATCTAATCTCCTATTCTAACGTAATCAGATAATAATTCTTCTTTCCTTTTTGGACAAGAATATATTTCCCGTTCAGGAGGTCGTCGTTGTTGATGACTTTCTGGTCGGTGACTTTCTCCTTGTTGATGGAGACGCCGTTGCCCTGAAGCATCTTGCGTGCCTCGCCTTTCGACGGGAAGACGTTCGTCTGCACGAGAAAATCAATGATATTAACGCCTTGAGCGACAGCGTCTTTCGGGAACGATGCCTGCGGGACACCTTCGAAGATGCTCAGCAGCGTCTGTTCATCGAACTTATGAAGTGCCTCGGCGGTTCCCTTTCCGAAGAGAATCTGTGTCGCCTCTTCCGCCATCTCAAGGTCTTCCTTCGAGTGGACGATTGTTGTAAGTTCGCGTGCGAGGGTGCGTTGCAGCTCGCGGAGATGCGGTTCGGCGGCGTGACGTTCAATCAACGCGTCGATCTCCTCTTTGCTCAACAACGTGAAAATCTTGATGTATCTTGCTGCGTCCTCGTCGGTGCAGTTCATCCAGAACTGATAGAAAGCATACGGCGATGTCTTTTCCCGGTCGAGCCAGATGTTGCCTTTCTCGGTCTTGCCGAACTTGCCGCCGTCGGCCTTGGTGATGAGGTTGCATGTGAGTGCGAAGGCCTCCTTGTCGGCGCCGAGTTTGCGGCGGATGAGTTCTGTGCCCGTGGTGATGTTGCCCCATTGGTCGGAGCCGCCCATCTGCAACTTGCAGCCTTTATGCTCGAACAGATACAGGAAGTCGTAACCCTGGACGAGCTGGTAGCTGAACTCGGTGAACGACATGCCGTCGCCTTCGCCGTTGAAGCGTTTCTTCACCGAATCCTTCGCCATCATGTAGTTGACGGTGATGTGCTTGCCGATGTCGCGGATGAAATGCAGGAAGGTGTAGTCTTTCATCCAGTCGTAATTGTTGACGAGTTCGGCGCGGTTAGGCTGGTCGCTGTCGAAGTCGAGGAACTTCGCGAGCTGCTTCTTGATGCAGGCTTGGTTATGTTGTAAAGTCTCGTCGTTCAGCAGGTTACGTTCCGCCGACTTGCCCGACGGGTCGCCAATCATGCCTGTTGCGCCGCCGAGCAGAGCGAGCGGTTTGTGGCCTGCGGCCTGGAAATGGCGGAGCATCATGATGCCGCAGAGGTGTCCGATATGCAATGAGTCGGCGGTCGGGTCGATGCCGAGGTAAGCCGTTGTCATTTCTTTCTTTAGCTGTTCTTCCGTGCCGGGGGTCATGTTGTTCAACATCCCGCGCCAGCGCAATTCTTCTACGAAGTCTTCTTTCATCGAAACTGATTTTTATTGTTTAAAAAAGAAATTTCCACTTCACTTCGTTCCAATCGAAACGGAGAGCAGAAACGTGCAAAAATACGAATTTTTAAGAAATCTGTTTTATTTTTTTATAATTTTGCAAAAATTAAATGTCACGGTTTAATGAGGATTCGGAACTTTATCAGATTTATTTGCATTTTGTCGGCATTGTTATTAATTTTTGGATTGTCATCTTGTCAAAACAAAGGGTTCAAATATTCGAAATCAAAGATTTGGAGACATGGTGTCTATTCAAAGTACGATGCTGCAAAGTTTGAAAAGATATTTGACGGGATGGAGGTTGACCTCATTTATTCACCAGCGAGAGACGACATATACATCGGTCGCGTTGAGGGTGATGAAAACAAAAACAGTTCCTTCGACGAATGGCTTGCCATGCTTGAAAAACCTTCAAAGTTAAGATATTGGATTGATTTCAAGAACCTTTCGGCGGATAATTGTGAAAAAGCCATCCAGATTCTTGATATAATCACCACAAAATACCATATAAAAAACAAAGTAATGGTTGAAAGTCAGGAATTAGAGCCTCTGCAATATGCTCGCAAAAATGGTTTTTACATCATTCTTTGGGTCGATGACCTCTACTGGCGCAGACATGAGAGAGAAGACAGCATTGAGGTCTGTAACACTATCCGCAATAAAATCAACAGCTTACATCCTGATGCAATAAGCGGCTCATACCTGATGTACCCGATTTTGTGCGACACTTTTCCAGAGCAAAACATACATTACTGGGATACACCGAAAAAATATACTGAACAAAATGCGTTATTCACTGAAAAGTTATGCGAAAACAAAAGCGTGAAAGTTGTCTTGGTGGATTACGATGAACCTATTGATTATTAGAATGAAACATAACAAGAGAGAATTATTGAGGAGCTTTTCCGTAACGGCGTTGTGTTTCATCTGCACAATGTTAGCAATCAAGTTATGTGATTTTGAAACGTTTGAAATATTTCTAAAGGCAGCAATCCATTGTTTGGTGACCTCAGGATTCATGTCCTTAATCGTATTCACAATTTATTGTTTGTTGTGTTATTTCTCGAAGAAAATTGCCGACTGGACATCATCTATTTTATTTGGAATCATTGTCTTTGGTGAGATCGGTCTCACTATCTACGCCAATGAAAGCGGCCAGCTGATGGGCAAAGAGCTATTTATCAGGCCTCTTGCTGAAACGATGCAGACTGTTATGGCTGCCATGAGCCTTTTCTCTGTCATCACAATAACTCTGGCCGTCATTGGAGGCTTTGCCTTGTTGACTTTTTTCGCAAGGAGAAAATTTCAAGCGAGATGGACAACCATATTTGTATCAACATTAGCATTTCTTTCCATCCCGTCTATCTTCTTCATCGACAATGTATTAGATAATACCGACAATCTTGGTGCACGAAACCGTGAAACCAGCAAGATGTGGTTTATGGCTCTTTCAAACTTCAGCGGCGACAGCGAGTCTATCGGCACTGATGTAACCTACAATGAGCAGCGCATTGACGAGTTTTTGGCCGAAAATCCAAATTATTCAGTACCTGACAAGCATTATCCTCTTGAAAGAATCGACAACACCACTGATGTTTTGGGTTCATATTTTCGCGAAAGCGACAAGAAGCCAAACATTGTGCTGATTGTTGTTGAATCACTTGGCAATGAAATGATGGGGAACGGACTCTCGCCTTTTATCGATTCGCTCGCAAGCCACGGTCTTTACTGGAAAAACTGCATGTCCACGACTACCAGAAGCTATGGTGCCGTGCCAGCAATCACATCATCAGTCATTGGTCCTAAAGGCTTCCAATTCGGAGTGATGCCAGAACACAATTCTCTTATCAAGATTTTGAAAGCAAACGGCTACAGGGCCAATGCTTTTTATGGCGGCGATTTCAGCTTCGACTGCATTTCGGAGTATCTTATCGCGCAGGATATCGACTATATGTCTGATTTTTACAACGAATGCAAAGCCAACAAGAATCTCGGCAGCTGGTGGGGATTCTTCGACCATGTCATGTTCAACAGAAGTATTGAAGAAATCAGCAAGATGGAGTCGCCGATGTTTAACTTGTTGATAACAATCACAAATCATGAGGCTTTGAATATTAAAGACGAACAACGCCAACGCGAATTTACTATTAAGACAGACGCCGTTATAGCAAATATGGATACAGAAAACGCCGATATCTACAGCAAAAACAAAAATCGCTTCTGCTCAATGCTTTACACCGATGACTGCATACGCAACTTCATCAACAAATACAAACAGCTGCCAAACTTCGACAACACAATTTTCATTATAACCGGCGACCATTCATCTGGATTGATATTAGACAACAGACTGTCTTACTTCAGGGTTCCGCTCATAATCTGGTCGCCAATGCTTGAAAAAACCGGAACATTCAGCTCTCTTGTGACACACAACGACATAGCTCCTTCCATCAACGCTCTGTTGCGTGAAAAATACAAACTCAATACGCCGAAACTAATTCATTGGATAAGCGACGGACTCGACACTTCCAACAATACCAATTTCAACAAAAAGATGTTACATGTCAACTACAACAGAGAAATGCGCGAGATTATTTATGACAACTATATCTATTGGACAAAAGACAAATTGGAAGATGAAGGAGTAGAAGATATTACTGACCTTTCCAACTTAAAAATCACTTGCGACGATTCATTAAAATCAAGTCTGCACAGGAAACTTGAACTTTATAAATACATCTGCCGCTACACTTATTATAACAATAAAGTGACAAACCATCCAATTATCAAATCGCACAACTACCATATTTTAAATAAGTTACATGAAAAATCAAAAATAATCTGCACAACTCCTGACAAAAAACCAAGTGAAGTCGGGACGCAGACATTTAAGTTGTTCGATGACATAGCCGTTGATGAAAAAGCAAAAAAGATCAAGGTGACGCTCAACGCCGAGGTGTTTATCAACGATTCACTTTTGCAGGACGATTTCATGGATCTTGTCTTTGAATGTGTCGATAGAAAAACCAATGCCAAAATCAATTACATTGATAAAGTCTCCAAATTCCTAAAAACAGAAATCATAAGAAAAGACAGATGGTATGACTTGTCTGTGTCAAAAGAATTTGCTGTCAAAGACGGCTGTGACATCGTTATTTCCGTCTATATATCATCGGTGAGATATGACGACCAATGGGTTGGAGGCAGTGTCCTGACTGTTGGCAACCGACGTTTAATAGTTGAGATTTAACGGCAGACCTTCAATTTTGATTTTCAAGTCTCTGCACTCAAAGCCAAATGCCGTTTTGGAGAAAATGTCTATTGCTAATTTGGCGTTTCTCACGTCATTTCCGGCAAGGAAAAACGTGGTTTTAGCCTTGTAATGCGAATAGCCATCGCCATTGTCGGTCGATAGATTTGAGAACTTGAACCCCCTGAAGAAATCAACCTCTGAACCCTTTATCCTGAACTCACTGAAAACCTTATCCAAGTCGGCGCCGCTGTTCTTGTAATCAAATTCAACATCAAGATATATCTTCTCCAGACCCTGCTTGAATTTTAGAGGTTCCATTATGTCAAAGTACTCATTCTCAACGAAGTTCTTTGTGAACGAGTCGCGGGTTTCGCTGTATAATTCAACCACGTTGCCGGTTTTCTTCCAAAGGTAGTCGTTTTGTGTGACGAACCAATCGACATTTTTATAGCGGCGCAGGTACTCTGTGAGGCTGTCTTTTACCTTGTCATCATTTATTTCATCGACGATAAGTGAGTCAGAGACCTTAAAAAGCCTGTCGCGTTCAATCATATAATCGCCATGAAGATATTCTATTTCCTCGCGGCTGTTGCGCATGAAGGCCACCGACTGACGGCAACGGTAGTCGGCTGACGTGTCGAGCGAGGCACCGAGCCAATGGCATTCATCAGCCGAGACATAATCGTAATTATTTGAAAGATAAGCTGTAACGGTCGGTGCGATGTCATGATGTGTCACCACTGCTTTGAAAGTTTTCGGTTCTTTCAGCAGAGGCGAATAAATGAGAAGCGGCACGTTATATTTCAGCAACGGGCTGGAATTGACATAAACGCGTCCCATGCGGTGGTCGCCAAGGATAACGAAAACGGTGTTCTCGAACTCCGGCTGACTCTTGTAGTACTCAAAAAGCATCCTCACGCAGTCGTCCATATACAGGAAACTCGCGTAATTATCCTTGTTTGTCAGCACGGTGTTTTTCTCGTTCGGGCCGAACGATGTCGTTTCGGCGACCATCTCCTCCACTTTTCTGACGTATTCCTCGCTTTCGCTGAAGATGTACGGTTCGTGGGTGGAGAGCGTGATATAGATATCGGTGTTGGGGCGGTTTCGCTCCGTCGCGTCACGATGACGTATAGCGGCATTGAACATGTCTCTGTCGTACATCCCCCAGCAGTTTTCCTTCTGCATCCTCTCCTTCTGCTCCGCGTCGAAGTCCTGCTCGTCGGGTTTCATGATAAAACCTACGCCGTTGCCTCTCATGTATTCATCCTGCCCGTCGAACGATGCGTTGCCGCCGTAATAGAATGACAGTGAATAGCCATTGAGCGACATCTCCTTCAATATCGAGTTATGATCCGGCATCGGGAACCAGACGCGTGCAAAACCGGTCTTGTCGTAGGGCGCAGATGAGAAGATATTCGGCACCGCCCCGAAAGTGCGCTCCGCCAAAGCGAGACAGTTGGGCCAATACAACGACTCGTTTTTCAAGCTGTCAAGGAAAGGTGTGAACGACATCTTTGGCCGCGTTGACGACAGCCTTTGCCCGAGGCTTTCAACAATGACAAACACAAAATCAGGGGCTTTGCCATCGGTCGTCACGTTCATCAGACCGCCTAAGACATCCGCGTCATTGGATTTTCGCATGAACGGATAATGGATGTCAACATAACTGAAATCCGGAAATAAACTCTGGTAATTCCGTGCGTCTTCGATGACATTTTTATCGTAGGATGTGAAATCCTCAGCTGCCGACTTCTCTTTCCAGTATTCACCAAAATCGTTGAGCGTATATGCCAGTTGGTTTACGGCAAGGCAGTAATCTTGATACGACTTATAGTTTTTATCATTGGTAATCAATTCTTTGTGGTCAAAAAAGATGACAAAAACGGCTGCAACGATGAAATATGCGGTCGCCAAAGGTCGTCTGACATTGATTTTTCTGACCCAAAAACGGACAAACACAACGTAAAGCGCGATGATAACGAGCACGCCTATGAGTGGCAGCAGCGAGAAATTGACAGATGAGACAACGATGTTGTATATCTCGCCGAGGCCGTAAACCAGAAACACGCGGTCGAGCGGGAGGTTTACATTCGAGTAATAACCTATCAGACAGCCATATACAACCACATACAGGGTGATGAAAGCGACAGACACAGTTTTCGTCGCTTTCGGCATCAACCAATTGATTATCAGCAATGGCAACAGGGCTATCGCGCTTATTTCAAGAACCACGACAAAATCGAAGTAAACGCCCGAGAGAATCGTGAGGAAAGCCCGACCTTGTATCAAGCCTTTCGACAACATGACGAAAAAGAATCCGAGGCGAAGTGCAAAAGTGAGCAAAAGCCACATAAGGCTGAAATTCGTCCAGACCTTCAGGCCGCCGAAAACAGATTTCACGAGTTTTTTGTTTTCAAAACCAGTCATTTTCAGGATTACTTATCTATTTACAACCAAGTTTTTCAGTCTAATCTCACCCATGTCAGCATGAATTACTGAATTGCCGAACTTATCATTTTTAAAGACAAACAGGCTGTCTTCATTTTCCAAGAATGGTCCGAACGACACATAACTCGACTTTCTTTTCCTGTCGGGCAGGTTGGAGAAGTCGGCTGGTGCGTTATTTTCATCGAAATATTCGAGGTTCATATCAAAGCGCTGCGTATCTTTCCCCGGTGCTGATATTGCGAAATGAACGCACTCATCGTTGCTGAATAATGTAAAATCGCCGTTTTTGTCGGTGCAGGTGTTCAGCCCCGTGCTCCACCAATAGTTCCAGCCTCTGACGGCCGCGCCTTCAACAGGTTCATCTGTCTCATCATCAACGATATGACCTTTGATGACCGCGTTGTAATAGCCGAAATTGTTGTAATAATTGACAGATTTTTTCGGTTTCCCTTTCTTCAAATCCTTCATTTTCGAGAAAGTCTGTGCGACAGGTTTCAGCGTTCCCTGAATGACATGACCGTCTTCTGTCATTGTCGTCCCTTCATGGTTCAAGATTCCGGAGAAGGTGCCTTCATAATTCATGTTGTATGTAACGGGAACGTCCTGAAACTCCCACCAGCCGAAGCCGATGCCGCCGCAGTCAACAACATACTGGCAGGCTTGTTCCGCGAAAAGCATCTGTTGTCTGTATGTAACCGAATCATTATCAGCGGGAAGCGATGTCTCGCCAATCATCCACGGTTTGCCGATATAATGGCTGTACCACCATGTTTCGTTGGTGATGCTTAAGGGGTGGTAGGTGTGAATCTCTACGAAATCGACAGGCAGCACCGACGGATCCCAGCTGAAGACCTCAATTGGTTCGGCGAATCCGATGGTCATCAAGTGATTTGGTGCGTGTGTCTTAGCGTTTTTCACCCATTCGGTGGCGACTCTCACCGCATCGCATTTCGTGCGGTTCTTCTCGATGTCGAAATACAGAGGTTCGTTCATCAGGTCGAAGGCGAAGATAGCCGGATTCTTTGAAAGCCGGTCCATCACGGCGGAGTTGAAATCAGCAAGTTCAGCGTCCCACGACGGTTTGAGCAGAAGCATCACCTTCAGGTCGTGAGCGGCCACGATGGAAATCATACTCTCCACAGCATCAACGATTTTATCGGTATTTTTTTTCAGATAGACTCGGCCATTCTGCGTCCTGTAATGCTTGCCGTTTTCATCGGAGAAAATCACGTCGATGCAAAGCCGGACCGTGTTAAAGCCGAGTTCCTTGATGAGTTGTATGTGACCGTCGAACTGGTCACGGGCCTCCTCTTTTGTCGCAGGTTCATAGACATCGGGGTTGTCATAATATTTTGCCGCCGAAAACACGAGGTCGCCGTCAAAATCCATCATCCCGACTTTATAATTGAGCATCAATGCGAAAAACTCCTTGCCATCAACTTTGAAAACACCTTCATCAAGATAAACGAAGCCTTCGCCAACGCATTCTGAATCATCATGTTGCCACGATTTGCAGCTTGTCATCACAAATACCGAAATCAGCATTATCGTCAAGGAGAAACGTAGCGTATTATTCAGAATAAGCGATTTTTTCATTTTCAAAATTTTTGCAAAAATAGTCATTTTTCAATGAAATAAAGTGGAAAATTTCATATTTTTGCGCTGAAATTTGAAAGAAAATGAATTGTAACATAACGACCGACTCATTCTCGAAAAAACAAAGCTCTATAATCAAAGGCGCAGCTATTTTATTGATTTTGTTTCATAATTTCTTCCATTGGATAGCACCGATGGACAGCATGGAAAATGAGTTTTGCTTTAATGCCAGTTACGTGCATGAGTTTTTCAAGTCATTTGCCGACTCACCATTGGAATTCGTCAATATTTTATTCAGTTATCTCGGACATTACGGCGTGGAGATTTTCATCTTCATAAGCGGTTACGGCCTTGCAAAGTCATTCAACAAGACTCAAAAGCCTTGGGGCGCGTTTATGCTCGACCGCATCAAAAAGATCTATCCATTGCTTTTTATCGGTTTGCTGTTCTGTTTTTTAGCGAGAATATCAATGAGTTATGCTCTTCCTTCTAACGATGATCTCAAGAGTGCCTTATACAAACTACTCTTCGTTCACATTTTTATTCCTGGTGAGGCGATAACGCTCAACGGTCCGTGGTGGTTTTTCGGCCTCATCATTCAACTTTATATCTTCTTCCCTCTGCTTTACAAACTCATTTCAAAATACGGAACCAAGGTATTTTTAATCATCTCATTTGTTTCGTATATCATTATTTATTACGTACTTAACAAAATACAATTTCAAGGAGGTGTCACCATCATGCAGCATTGCTTCGGTCACTTCCCTGAATTCTGCCTCGGCATTCTGATGGCGAGAAATGACACTGTCAGCGGTAACCTCTGGTTTTTCATCACTGCGTTAGTTACCTTTGTTCTCGGCAACTTCTATTCCGCATTCTTCCCCCTGACAAATTTGAGCGTAACGTACATTTTCTTCTGCATATTCATCGCCGCATTCAGGCGTAAATCGAAGCCAAACATTTTCGGGAAAGGTTTGGTACATATCGGGAACATCTCAATGTTGCTTTTCGCGACCCACGGTATGTTCAGATGGCAGTTTGTTTGCCTTGCGAAGAACTACAACCATCCACTTGTCACAATCGTCTTTGCGCTGTTGTTTTTCATGGAGGCGGTTATCGTTGCACTCGCCGCAAAGCCAATCTACAGCTGGATGGTCACAAAACTGTACAAAAAAGGCTGACACTCACATTTCTCGTGCGCCAGCCTCTTTTAACTTTACTCTTTTAACTTTACTCTCTTAGCCCTACTCCTCGCTCTCCGCGTCCTCAACGGGATACGCCTCAAGCTGGATGTCGTCATCTTCGTCTTTCATCGAAAGCAGTGCCTGACGCGCCTCGTCGTTATCCGGGTCGAAAATCTCGTACGAAATCCCCGACTTGCGGTCTTTGAAGCTCCCGTCGAAGACATCGAATCTCTCGAACCTGCATTCAAGCGGGCCGTTGAAAAGCTCTATTTTCTTCGAAGGCTTGAGACCGATGAGTTTCAACACATCGTTGTTCGAGCTTATGATCCACGCCGTGAAGCCGGTGAAGTTATGTTTGAGTGTGTCGCCGATTTTCTTGTAAAGGTCGGCAATGTCGTCTTCTTCGAGGCGTTCGCCGTACGGCGGGTTGATGACCATGATGCCGCCGCCTTCCGGTTTCAGCTCGAACATGTCTTGTCTGCTGAGGTTGATGTCGTGGCTGAGATGTGCGCAGGCGATGTTCTGTCGTGCTATCTCCACCGCCTTGGCCGAGTGGTCGGAGGCGAATATCTCGAAGTCGAAGTCGCGTATCGCGTCGTCTGCCTCGGCTTTCACCGCGTTCCACGTGTCCTCATCGAAATCGCGCCACGACATGAAGCCGTATCTTTCGCGGAAGTAGCCTGCCGGGATGTTCATCGCCGCCATCGCCGCCTCAATCGGGATGGTGCCCGAGCCACACATGCAGTCGTAGAAGTTACAGTCGTAGTTCCATCCTGTGAGTTTGATGAGGCCTGCCGCAAGCACCTCATTGATAGGGGCTTTATCGACGGTCTTCCTGTAGCCGCGTTTATGGAGGGAGTCACCGGAGCTGTCGTACGACAGTGTGACTTTCTCGTTTTCAATATACACGTTGATTCGGAGGTTCGGGTTGTCGGTATCCACCGACGGGCGTGCGCCGCAATGCTGGCGGAACTCATCGGCGATGGCGTCTTTCACCCTGAGGCTTGCATATTGCGAATGGGTGAAGTAAGGGCCGCTCACGACAGCGTCGATGGCGAAGGTCTGGTTGATATTGAAGACCTTATGCCATTCTATCTTATTGACGTTTTTATAGAGAGCCATCTCATTGCGGGCCACGAAATTCGCAACAGGCTTCAGGATACGCAGAGCCGTGCGGCACAGGTAATTGGCCTTGTACATCAGCGCGTTATCACCTTCAAAGGAGACAGCCCTGTAAAGCTTCTCGACGTTCTGGGCACCGAGTGCCGTCAATTCTTCTATCAACAAATCCTCAAGGCCTGCCATAGTCTTGGCGACCATCATAAATTTCTCTTCCACTTCAATCTCCTCCACGACGGATTAAAATGACTCAACTATTTTTTTCTGCCATTCGAGGAACTGTTCCTTTGTCGGCTGCAGCTTCGTTTTCTTGAAGTCGAGGTCGCCTTCGCACTGCATCGGCACGAGGTGGATGTGCGCATGAGGCACTTCGAGACCGAGCACCGCCATTCCTACCTTCAGGCACGAAAATGCTTTCTTGATAGCTACCGCGACATCTTTGGCGAAGACAATCATCTCCGCAAGGTCTTCATCTTCAATGTCGAAAATATAGTCCGTCTCTTTCTTCGGTATCACGAGTGTGTGTCCGGGTGCGAGCGGGTTGATGTCGAAGAACGCGAAGAACTTCTCGTTTTCGGCGATTTTGTAGCATGGTATCTCGCCTGCCACTATTCTAGAAAATATTGAGGCCATGGTTATTCTCTTGTTATTTCTATGATTTCGAAAGTCATCTTACCGGCTGGCACCTGTATCTCGACCTGGTCGCCGACGGCTCTTCCGAGGAGGCCTTTGGCTATCGGTGATGTGATGGAGATTTTCCCCGCCTTGAGGTTAGCTTCCTTCTCCGGCACGACAGTGTATGTCATGACAGCCTTGGTCTTGAGGTTCTTGATCTTGACTGTTGAAAGGATGAGCACCTTTGAGGTATCCATCTTCGACTCATCGATGACGCGTGCGTTGGCGATGGTGAGTTGGAGGTTTACTATTTTCATTTCGAGAAGCTGTTGTGCTTCTTTTGCTGCATCGTATTCGGCGTTTTCCGACAGGTCACCTTTGTCACGTGCCTCAGCTATAGCCGCAGCAATCTTCGGGCGTTCGTTCACGCAGAGGTCTTCCAATTCATCCTTGAGCTTCTGCAATCCCGCCTGGGTAAAGTATTCAATATCTGCCATATTATATAAAATTTTATATTTATGTAAAAAAGAGACCCTTACCTAAATAAGGGCCCTTTTTTACCTTGAAATTGTATGCAAAGATACAACTATTTTTTCAAATGCAAGACTTTTTTAGAATAAAATTCTTGCACCGATTGAGTGTATCCCGTTCCAGTGGGCTGTGTTGCGGTATGCGTAGTCGATGCATATCTTCAGACCTTTCTTGTTGAGAGGGGCTTGGACAGAGGCGCCGAGTGACAGACCTTTGTGAACGTTTGTGCATTCTGAGTCTTCAATGTTTTTGAAGATGCCTTTCTCGAAGGTGTAGCCGCCACGGAGGAGAAGGATGTCTCTGAACGAGCCTTCAAGACCGAAGATGAACTGGTCCTTTGAGAATGCGTTTGAATTGAAGTTGAATGCGAGTGACAAACGGCTGCTGTTCTTGAAGTTGAAGTCGTAGGCAGCAGCGATGCACAGCTGTGTCGGGAGTTCGAATTCGTCGGCACGACCGACCACCGTCATTGACGTGTTGTTCATCCAGAGCGGGTCCATCTTCAACACGAGACCGTCGCCTGAATATTTCATGGTTGGTCCGATGTTCTTCAATGTGATACCGAAGTGGATATTGTCGGTAATACCTGTCACGTACTGGATACCAGCGTCGATAGCGACACCCGAGCATTTCATATCAGCTATTGACTCGCTGATGATCTTGATCAAGATACCGCCGTGGATACTGTTTGAGAATGACTTCGCGACGGCGAGGTTGATGTTCATCAAGCTCGGTTTGTATGTACCGATACCGCCATCAGGGTTATCGTTGGTCGTTCTATCGATCTCGCCGAAGTTCATTGACATGAAGTCGAGACCTAACACCAATGACTCTGAGACGCGGACTATGGCGCCGAAAGAGGCGACCTTGGTGCCTGAGCCTGCGAGCCAGTTGGTGTATGAGAAGTTGATGTCCATTGTATTGACAAATGAGATACCTGCGACGTTACCCCACATAGCGTCAACGCCTTTGACAGATGCCATGCCGGCATTCGACCAGCCTGATGACGCCGCCCATGGGTTGATCAGCAGCTCATTTGCTCCAGCCTGACCTGTTCTGTCTTTATTACCTGCGAATGCCTCAGTGCTCGTAAATCCAATGATGATTGTCAAGCTTAATATTACGATAGTTTTAAATAACTTTTTCATGATCGTTCAATTTTAATTTGTTCGCAAATAATTTTAGAATGTATTTAAGTCAACCTGACGCATCGCGCAGTAGAACTTGAGGGTCTTTTCACCGCCGCCTGCTGCCTGGTCTTTAACATGGATAATGTATATACCGCTCGCGATAGGGGTGTTGGCGTGGTTTGTCAAATCCCAATCGATTGATGTCGTTGATGAGTCGTCCTTCTTGAACTGACGAATCTTCGTTCCGTTGACGGTGTAGATTGTCACAACGCACTTGTCAGGAACATTGGTGATCTTGACTTTGTGTGTAAGGGCGTACGCCTCATAGCCTGACCATGCGTAGTACGGGTTCGGTACCACTCTGATGAGGTCGAGGTCGCTCTTCATCTTATTGGCATCGTACTTCGTAGGAACCATATTCTTTGTCGAGAAGGTGTAGTACGGATTCGGGAAGTTGTACAGCTTCATCAATGTTGTGTCTGACTCATCGATGTATTCCTTCAATTTGTCTGACTCTGCCTGTAGCGGGAAGTCACCGAAGCCTGGTTCGTACGGTTTGCTGATACGCACCGAGATACGCACAGGGTTACCTGGCTGCAGCCACTGTCTTCCTTCGATTGCCATCGGCATTCCGACCCAACCTGGCAGACGCCAGAAGGCCTTCATGAAGTTCTTCTGCAATGATGATGGCGCACCTGCGATAGAATCTAAAATGTTGATTGTCGTAGCACCGCCATCGTATGCAGGGATTGCAAAATTGATTTCGTAACCATGGCCTCCCATAACATCCCATTCAGACATAGGAAGAATGTAAACATAGTGCTTACCTCCCATAAGAGGTGTCTTATCAACCGGGTCGAACAAGGCCGGATCTGAATACTGTGATTCGAGACCGAGGACTGTGTTTTCCTTGAGTGCGACTGGGTTGAACTGCATGTCGTCTCCATTCATGTTCTTCAGGAATGAATCTTCGCCGAACATCATGTTAAGGCGAATACCTGTTTCAACATCTATTGCATAGCCCGGGAACCAACCCATGCCATGGTCGGAGATGTAATTTGGATCATCCGGGTTGTCACTCGGACCGACCTGTGTCGCATGGACGCCGTTCTTGTCAACAGAGGCGGCGGCACGGAGGTTGAATTTCTCAACATTGCCATCTGACAATTTTTTATCCATGCACATCTCGATAACAGGACAACGAGTCCATTTTGATTTATCTGCCGTGAGGACAATGTCAATTGACCTTGTGGTATTAAAGAATGTCTTTTCGGCGAACGACTGATCATACAATTCATACATCGGGCCTGGGAAGTTTTTCTCGACTGTTCCTGAAACGTATGTCAAAACGTATGGTGCCCATGTTCCGTCAGCGATATGTTCGTAGTCCTCATTCGGGTCGAATGGCTGCGAGCCTTTATCATTGGCGCCTGACTTCACCTTATAGTCATTGTTGGCTGCGTTATCCTGGTCGCCATAAGTACCTGAACGGATCCAGTTCAACGGTGTGCCGACATAATCGTCTTCATCCATGATGCCTCCCAACCAACGGTTGGAGCTGTCGGCGTATGTTACAGAAGTAGCCAACATGCCATTCTTTGGAGCAAGCACTTGATACGCCGGAATTGGCGAGCCGTTTGAATCCTGACCTTGTGTGCCAACCTTTATAGGTCCGATGTTATAAGGCTGAGTGATTGTGATTGACAGACCTCTCTCGAGGAACAACATTTCGTTTGCATTCTCGATGGTCTTGTTTGATTCATAGTAAACACCATCTTCCTGCATGTCATGCAAGTACCACTTGGTGGTCTTCTTAACTGCTGTATCACCAACGATTGAAGCGTTGCCCGTCACCTTTTGCATCGTGACGTCGAAGAAATCGCCCAAGAAGAGCGAGTAGTCGGTCGGGACGACGTTAAGCGGGTCAACAACCTTCACATCGAGAGGGCCGTATCCAGCCTTGTAGCTCGGATGATATTCGATCGGATACTCTTCTGATCCAAACGGAATCTTGTAGAAACGTTCTCCATCAAACTGTACTGCAAGGCCTTTCGACAGGATAGTCTCCTCGACACCTTTTTCCAATTCGATACGGTTGCCGCCGTTGCCAAGACCTGCCCAACGCTTGATAGCGGGCTGTGACTGGTAAGACGAATTGACGACAGTACCATTGACAATCTTGTGAGGCACTGCTGTGTACATCTTGATGTTCTTACGACCAGCGAGGTAAGGTGTCTTCTGTCCGAAGAGATGTTCAGGCTCGGTTTCATCAACCTTGTACTCAAAGTAATTGTTGTAAGCGTACGCAATTGCCATGAAGTAGTATGACTTATGGTTGACGAGTGTCGGGTCTGTGTTTGTCGTGAAGGCATCCTGTGTCACCACGAATGAGTGAGTGATGCCGTTATCTGCACCTTGTACCATCAATGTCGGGACGCTGACCTTGAGGTCTTCATCCTGAACCCAGTTGATGATTTGTCCGACATTATTGTCAACGTCGCACTGGAAAATCAGACGAGCCTTTGTATCGTCGGTAAGTTCATCGACACTGACGGTGTTGTTGGCGAGCTGATAGATCTGGTAGCCTTCAAAGCGGTAATAAGGATCCTTTTCTGAACCATCAGGGTTAAGACCTTTGATGTTCTGGTCTTCTTCTATATAGTCTTCGTTGGCATTGTTCGATGACGGTGAGTTGGAGATATAGACGATGAGTTGTCTGTCGAGCTCACGGATTGTGAGGTCTGGTGCGTCTGGTCCGTCAAGGACCTTGAAGCATCTGTCGAACATCGACTGACATTTATCGTCAACCTTGCGGAGGAGTTCCACTGATGCCCATGCCTCGCCTGTGTTTGCACGAGCCCACGGCACACCGAATGTGATGTAGTTGACAGCGCCGGCTTCCAAGGTGAAAGGACCTGCTGACTGCATGAAACGACGGTCATTGGCGGGGTTAGGATTACCGTTGTTACCGGTCTCTTCACTCCAATACACACCTTCCTGTGCGAAGATGCCGCCTGGTGTCAAACCGCCGGTACCCCAGTTACATGGGTCGGAGTCGAACGGGAACATGAAGTCACAGGCAGGGCCGACTGTGCCGGCTGCGCCAGGGACTGCTGTGCCGCCGAATTCCATCTTAGCACCATTCTTCCAGATACCACGGAGGAGGAGGTAGTATTCAGCCGCCTCACTCGGGTCACCGTTGACGCTCGAGCCTGTGTTGTCGTGATAAACGAAACGACGCATACCGAAACGTTCGTCATCAACGATGCCGTTGCCGAAGTTGACACCATTGATACTCTCGTCGCAAATCTGAACGCTGTCTGTCACGCCGCCTATTGTAGTGTATGTGTACTTAGGGTTGTCAATTCCGTCAGGGTCGAGATATGGTCCCTGGAAGAAGTCAACGCCGACCGCAGGAGGATTTGGACCGTAAGACTCAGGTTCACCGTTACCGTCTATAGGAGCACCGTTATAACCATAACCGAGACCACGCGACACGTCACAACCGACATAGTCGTCCTTTGCATAACCAAGGTCAACGTCCGTCCATGGTGAGAAGTATGTATTGGTCAACTTGTAGGTTGAACGGTTGATAATCTCATAGCTGTAGAAAGTCATGTTGTTGATTTCATCGTTGGTCGAGAAAGCAAAGGCTTGAGCTCTGATTTCCATGCCGATTGCGGAACCACCTGTCTCAGTGTGTGCATTACCTTTATCGTTGAACACCCACCATATTGTCTGGTCACCTTTGATGAGTTGGTCGGCAAGAATTGAGCCAGACACCGTCCCATTGTATTCCTCTTCCATTGTAGGGACTTTCGTATGGCAATACTTGTTGGTGATGTCGTAGAACGGGTAATCACCGACTGCCGGGTTGTATTCGCCATCGCCATCGTTGTCATAGAACGGTGCGAGGTAGTGGCTGATGCCGGCAACTTCGCCATGAGCAGGCCAGTTCATGATATTTGCAGGAATATTTGGGATGTATTCCGGATACGGGATGCCCGTGGCAGGGTCACAGTTCGCGAGGAACTCATCGACTTCAGCGCGTGTGATGTTGTACATCTTGTCGTACATCATACATGTCTGTGCATCGATAGATGCTGTTCCATCGACAGTAAGAGGACCTGTCCAGAAGTCGTTACCACCATTGAAGTTCATACCTTGACGGAAACGGACTGCGGCGCACTTCAACTGGTTGTTGACGTCCATACCGGCAATCCAGAGCGAGCCGGCATATAATGATGTCGCCGAACCGTTTGCAGGGATGTAGTACTTGGCACCTGATCCGCCTGGGAGATCCCACCACATATCGCCACCGGCGTTGACACGTACTCTCGCATTGTTGATGTTCAACCACGCAAACGTTGAAGAAGGTGTACATCCGGCAGTAGTTTGTTTCAGATTCCGAGTCGGTGTAGATCCGCTATACTGTACCTTCTCGGCTCTTGCTTCAGTTACACTTGCAATAAGAAATGCAACAGTTAATAAACGAATTATTGTCTTCATATTACCAGTATTTATTTTTCTGTTTAGAAGTTAAAGATAACACCAATTCTTATCTGACGTGGTGATGAGTAATTGTAGAAATTGTTGACAAGCAAGCTGTACAATTCACGATATGAGTCAGCATCTGTCTGAGCGTTGATTTCACGCTGCCATTCCGGAGCTGAGAGGTATCCGTCATCGTTAGGGTTACCTGTTGATGAATATACGCCTACCACGTTCTTGGAATTGAGCACGTTGAGGATCTGGAGATAGACGTTGAGATAAGCGTCACGGCTATTCTCCTTTTTCTTTTTCAACTTGAAATAGATGTCCTTGTCAACACGGAGGTCGAAACGGAAAGCCCACGGGAGGCGTGAACCATAGTACGAACCCTTAAGAACGTTGTTCGCGTTTCCTGAGATAGGCGAACTGACATTCGATGATGCCGTGTAAGGAATACCTGAACCACCCTGCATGGTGATTGAAGCACCTGTGTTGGCGAGCCACTGGATAGGCTTCTTGCCTGATTTCTCACGTTTTGAAACCGGTCCGTTATAGTCTTTGCCATCAGCGAAACGGTAGTCCAATGAGATGTTGAACTGGTGACGACGGTCCCAAGGCATTGCGAATGTTGAACGCAAATTCGGAACGCCAGCCGCTATCAGAGCGCTCATTGTCGTTGCTGATGCACCTGTTGCATTTGCGAACTGCAAGGTGTATGATGCACGCAAACGGAGATTCCTTGTTCTACGAAGGTCATATTCAGCGGTGAGGCCCTTGGTCGTACCAAAGTCTAAGTTGCTGTATGATGAGTAATCCTTCGGGTAAGCACCTGTGTAACGGTACATCTGGATGTTGTCACGGAGTTCGTTGTAGAACGCCGTAATCTTCATTGAAGATGTGTTGGTGAGTTTCTGCTGGAAGCCGAGCTCGTAGTTGATGGTCTGCTGAGGCTTCAATGCAGGGTTGTTGATGGTACCGCTGATCTGTGAGAAGTAATAGTAGTTGTAAATATTGGTGAAGTTGTTTGAAGGACGCTGTGTCAACACATCGTAGTGTGCATAGAACAAAGCCTCGTCTGAAATCGGGAATGAGAATGAGATACGTGGCATCACACTCCACTGCGGGCTGTAGTCCTTGAACGACTTCTGGTCAACATGCTGCTGTTTGCTATCCTTCACCCATGCATTGACACCGAAACCTGCGTCAAGTGTGGTAGGGTCGCTGATCTCAGCACCATCCGCGTTGTACCATGTGTTCCCGTTACGGTAACCAACGATTGATGTGACATTTTCGGCCTTGTTAACATAGACTGCATAATCATCACCGATGTTCGACGGGACATCCTGATATGAACCATCGTCAAGCCTGATCTGACCATTCTCAATCTTGTTACCGACTGTGTAGTAATCATAAAGCACATACGGGTCTTTCAAGACTTTCTGGTTGGCATCGAAACGGTCAACACGGACACCGACGTTGAAGATGAGGTCTTTGAATGCGAACTTATCCTGAATGTAACCTGCAATATAGATAGGTCTGAATGATCCAACAGGACGGGTATAGTTGCCATTGTCATCAACCGCAGTGAAAAAGTCGTCAAAGCTCGGCTGGCCTTTGAGCTTGTTACCTTTATAGTCATAGCCATAGTATGAAACATAAGAAGTACCATCCTGCGTCAACTCGTCGGGCGTGAACATGCTGATGTCAAAGCCGTTTTCGAGTGTCGCCTTGTGCATGACGCCTTCTCTGTCATAGTATTCAATTGAATTGTCGTTGAAGTCGTATGAGTCAACGTTGATCCAGTCAACGCCATCGACTGGAAGACCTAATGCCCGACGGAGGTTTGCGTCGAAGACACGCTGCTCAGATTCGTTATATTTTCTGTAATACATGACTGTATCGACGAACTCGTTGTGAGAGACGATTTGAGGATGGCTCAAATCCAACTGTTCGATGTGGAAGTTGGCTGTGTTTCTCATCAGATACCAGAGGTTGTATCCAGAGACGCCGTAGGATCTGCTGTTACGCTGTTCGTACTGGAAACCTATCTTCAGCTCGTGGTTGCCGATTGTCATAGCCGTCGCGAGGTTGACGTTGAACAGGTCGCTTTCGCTGTATGCATAGTTGGCCTGTATTGAACCCGGAGCGCCATAGAGTCCATAGAATGAACTTGGTGAGCTTGAGTTCAAAAGGCCCCTGCTGAGCTGGAGGTTGTCGAAGTTGTCGTAATGCAGGAACGGGTCATCGTAGAGGTTGTAAATCTGTGACGTGTAGTTCGAAAGCAACGGGTTATAAGAACCTGGCTGGAATGTCACCAATGTGTCATAGTCCCAGCTGTTAGTGAACCATACATTCTTATATGTGTGCCCTGTTGTTGAATCTGTTACTGTACCGAGTTCGTATGAAGGAGACTTGTAAATGGAGTATTTACCAAGGTAACCATATTTCCAGATGTCATCTTTATGGTCAGGGTCATAGTTCTTCTTGTTCACGCGTGTGTAGTCAACCTGCAAGCTGTAGTAGAAGTTCTTGATGAGTGATGTGCTCTCAGGGGCTGTCGGGAATCTCTGGGAGAAACGCCCGAAGACGCGCCATGTCTGCTCTTCATAGATATAGTTCTTGTCGAAATTGAAATATTCCTGTGAGCGTGAAAACTCGTGACTTTTTTTCTTGTAGTAACTGCCGCCCACCGAAAGGTTGATGGTTTCGGTTGTACGGATGTTGATGTTACCGGTCACGGAAGTTTCCCATTTTGCGGTGTTCTTTGAGTTCTTCATGTATTCCATCGAACCCATTCTGGTGTATTCACCGTTCGGATAGACACCATTGCCGTCGCTTGAGACGCGGAGAGGATTCTGTTTGATGAAATCCAGCCATTCGTCCGATGCCTTATAGTGGCCTATCGCTGAAATGGCACCGTCTTTGTCGTAGTTGAACTCGCCGGCCAAGAAGAAACCGAGGAGAGCTGTCTCCGCTTTCTTGCCCTTGATGAGTGGTCCCTGCAAGTTGATACCAGCTCTGCTATGGCCATAGCCGTCAACTGACTGTTCCAACTCGACACCTGCGCCGAAAGTTCTCGAAGGGCCTTTTGTCGTCATGTTGATGATACCGCCTGTGACGTCACCGTACATGGCCGGAGTACCTGAAAGCATGACTTCGACCTGGTCGATGGCTGATTGCGGGACTGATGCCGAGCCGATGACACGGACACCGTCAACATAATAGACTGTACCTTCTGAACGGGCGCCACGCATGTTCATGTCACCATCGCTCGACTGGAACACGCCGCCGACCGTGGCCGCGACAGCGTCAGCTGAACGGCTCGGCATCTTGGCGATTTCCTCAGCGGTGATGGTCGCACCCGAAGAAGTCTGGTCCTTTGAAATCAAAGGCACCTTGTAATCGACAATCTCAACGGCATCCAGCACTTCTGACTGCATGCTCAATTGAATGTCCTGGAATGTAATCTTGTTGGCCGAGATGACAATGCCCTTCATGATGAAGGTGTTGTAGCCAACGAAGGTTGCTTTGAGGTCGTACGTTCCCGGTGGGATAGGGTTGATGTCAAAATTGCCATCGAAATCGGATGAAGCACCTCCAGCCTGCGTGCCGCCGTTCTCAAGAACAACGTTCGCAAATGGAATTGTCTCGCCGGTCGCTTTGTCAGTGATGACACCCTTGAGTCGACCTTGTTGTGCAAATGCCAACGACCACGACGTCAGCACAATGCAGAGGGTAAATAGTAACTTTTTTAACATACCTTGAAATTTTATGTTATACTACCTTTTAAGTGCATAATAAACAGGGTTCAAAATTACGACAATTTTTCAAATCTCACAACGAAATTTTTTAACAATGGGGAAAATATTTTTCAACAAAGTTGATAATTTGTTTGTAACTCACTAAAAATAAGGTATTTAAAAGAATTATTTTTTAGCTATACTCTCCTTTTAAAACATCAATTTTAGGGTTTTAGGAAGTTTTTTAAGGGTTTTAGCCGTCTGTTTTACAAACTACACCTTTTATTAATGGCGCACTTTTATCACAAATTGCGAATTAATTCTACAATTTTCTCTTTTTTCCGACGGGAAACAGGAATCTTCGTGCCGTCAGACAGCACAAGCTCCATGCTGTCCTTAGCAAAACCTGCAATGTATCTGTTGTTTACCAGATGCGACTTGTGCGTCCTTGTGAAACCTCGCCCCGCCAACATCTCCTCAACATCTTTCAAAGTCTTGGTAATCATCAGATTACTGCCATCCCTGAAATGAAAGACAGTGTAATAATTGTCCGACTCGCAATGCACGATGTCTTCTTCATCCACCACAACCATGTTATCGGATGTTGACAGCACAATCTTCTTGTTGGGTGTCGTATCTTTTGGTTCCAGGTTTTTCACGAAATCATTGTATTTCCGTTCCGCTTCACGTCGCCCCAACTCTTCTTTAACCTTTTCAATCGCATTTATGAAATAATTGATATCCAATGGTTTGAGAAGATAATCAACGACCGAGAGATGGAATGCGTCAATCGCATAATGTTCGTAGGCTGTGATGATTATCACGCAGAAGTCTTCGCCCTTGAACTCCTTTATCACGTCAAGGCCGGTGCCGTCGGGCATCTCGATGTCGAGAAACACCAAGTCGGGCTTATAGTTGCGTATCGCCGCGATGCCGGATTTCGCGTCTGCACATTCGGCGCAGACAGTCACATCCGGAGTGAATTTCTCAACGACCGTGCGCAGGAGGTCTCTCGACAGCTTCTCGTCTTCAATAATTATGCTTCTAATCATGACAACACATTTTTATTTCAACCCGAGTTCCGCAGGCCTCACCGTGGTCATCATACAAGTCGATGATTTTCACCGAATATTCACCTTTTGAAACTTCATTTAATATTTCAAGTCTTTGTTTGGTTATGCTCGTGGCGTGCGATTCCTCCGTCTTTCCAAGCTCACGCCTCTTCTGCGCCGCCTTCACACGCCCTATGCCATTGTCTTCAACAACAACCAAAATCTCTGTTTTGTTCAAAGGCTTCACTTCAATTTTCAAGACACCATTCTCAGCTTTGTTGGCAAGTCCGTGAATGACAGCGTTTTCCGCGAACGGTTGCAGAAGCATCGATGCTATCCCGACTTTCGTCACGTCAATCTCAGGATCGATATTTATCTCATACACAAACCTGTCATTCAGTCTAAGTTTCTCTAAATCAAGATATAAACGTATCGATTCAAGTTCCTCCGATAAACTGATCTTCTCGCGGCTTGCGTTATTCAGGATCTTCCTCATCAGCCGCGCGAAACTCGAGAGGTACAGCGACGCTTTCAACGAGTCGTTGGTCAGGATGAAACTCTGGATACTGTTCAACGTGTTGTAAAGGAAATGGGGGTTCATCTGCATCTGCAACGCTTTACCCTTGAGCATGAACATCTTGCGCTCAAGCTCATCAATCTCTCTCACATGGGCGATCTTCCGGCGTTCTTTTCTGATTATCAAATAAACAATCACAAGAATCATCAGCACGAACAGCAACGAGACCCCGACTTTGAAATAAACCGTGTCATACCACTTCGGTTTCACGATGATGGTGAGCTTGTACGGGTCGCTCTGCACATCGGCCTCGTTAGCCGCTATTAATATAAAGGTGTATGTGCCAGCCGGAATGTTCCTGTACTCCGCCCGATGGTTAGCCGAGCCGACCGAACTCCATTGCCTGTCGTAGCCGTCAAGAATGTATTTGTATCTTATCTTGTTGATTTTATTGAGATTATAAGCGGAGAAATCAATAACAAACGAATTGTCGTCGTTTTTCAGCCTGATTGTGTCGCCGCCACGTATGTTCATCATGTCTTTGCCCGATGATGTGTTCACATTCGACACCATGACTTTCGGAACGGTCTTTTCCTGTTTGATAATCAACGGGTTAAACACGCTGAAGCCATTGAATCCGCCGAAATACATCATGCCTGAGTTGGCGCGGAATGCACCATCCATCGTGAAATCATTGCCTTGAAGACCATCGTAATAAGTGTAAACCGAGATTGCCTTTGTCGTCATGTCATATTCCCATATTCCCCTGTTCGTGGATACCCATGCATTGCCATGAGCGTCGAACAGGACAGAATAAGCAATCGGACTGACTCCGTCTTCCTCATTTGCCAACACGCTGAATGTGTTTGTCTTAACATCAAAAATCAAGGCACCGTCAAGGTAAGAGCCGAGATAAAGGTTACCGTCATTCCCCTTCGTGATGTTGTAAAGTATGTTTTTCTCTCCAACGTTAAAAGTCTCCGTCTTCCCATCTTCAAGGTTTCTGCGCATCAGGCCCTTATTGGTCGTGATATACAGAAAATCGCCGTCACAAAGGATGCCACGCGAACAACCTTTGTAGATAGGTTCGCAAGACCTTTCCCTGATGTTTACACGCGACAGCCCGTTGTCGGAGGCGATCCAGATCCCGCCACGATTGTCGTTCTCTATGTCATTGATTACCTGATTGGAAAAGTTAGGAAGCCAGTTCAAAAAACGTTTGTCCTTTGTGTCATAACAGAATATCCCGTTATATCTCGTCCCGATCCAAAGGTAGCGGTCTCTGTCGTAAAACACCTTGCTGACCCGGCTTGTGGCAATGATTCTGTCGTCAATGCCGTAATAATCCTCGAAACTTGTAAATGAGTTTTTTGTTTTGTTAAAGACGAAGACACCGTAGTCGGTTCCAAGAAACAGCTCATTATCAGTGACTTGTGCAATACTTCTCACTGGCAGGTTATGTGTGCTTCCATTGGAAAGGCTGAACGACGTGAAATTCTCGTATTCTTTAATCATCTTGTTGATTCCCAATGCAGTGGCAATCCAAAGCCTGTCGGAACTGTCTCTGAAAAGTTTTATGATATAATCGTCTGACAAGCTCAGCGACACTGAGCCATAACGCGTTATGTTAATCAACGAGTGGTTTTTGACGTCAAACCTGAAAACTCCATTGCCGTTGGTACCTACAAGAAGCTCGTCATCATCAAAGGCGATAATGTCGGTCACATTCGGGTTCAAGATTCCGCCGGCTCCATTGCTAAAAGGCATCTGTTGTAATTTATATGATTCATTTTCAACAAGATACATTCCCTTTTCAGTTCCAATATAAATCTTTTCGCTGTCAAAGACACAAATGCTTTTGGCGCACATCTCATTGAATATGCTTACCGTGCCATCGATGGCTCTGTTGAATATTCCGCTGTCCGTGGCAATCCACCATTTCTCCGAATCAAGCTCTATATCATTGACATTCAGCTTAATATCATCAATTTGCGTTATTACTCCAGATTTCAAATCGAAATCGAAAAGACCAGCATTGGTGCCAATTGACACCTTACCGCGCACCGGCTCGTAAAAACAGTTTATTTTCCTGTCGGTCAACAAGTTACTGTTTTTCTTGTTTTTTAAGTCGAAGATAGTGAGTCCGTTTTCGGTTCCGACAAAGAGGCTGTCACCGACACATAACAGACTGGTTATCTGGGCATTTTGGTCGTTTTCATAGCTAAACTCCACAAAATTGTAGTTGTCGAAATAAAACAGTCCGTTGTTTGTCCCGAACCACAGCATCCCCCTGTCGTCTTCCGCCATTGCATAGACGGTATAAGAGCTTATTGATGAAGGAATTACGGTTCGACGCGAAGAGTTACGCAGGATGGCGTACGCGTCATCATCTCCCTGCCCCAATGCAAACTGCGCATTGAAGGCTGCTAAAAACAAAAATAATATATATGCTACTCTTTTCATTATTTCGTATCTCTCACTCCATCCATGATGACAGGATCTGTGTCACTACAGCTGTTGCAACTCTTTGATTTACCTTTTCTTTTCAATCTAACATTGAACGCCGAGCTCTTCTTTCTGTTATCCTTTGCGTTGCGTTTCACCTCTTTTGACTGCATCGCCCAATGTTTTTTCACCGCTTGTTCGTATGTCATCTGCTTCTCTGTCTTTTCCCACTTCTGCGAGTTGTCCTTGTCGGGAATAATCACATCATGCTTCGCCTTGCATGAAGAAATCAGCAAGCTTGCAAATAACAAAATCAATATTGTCAGATGTTTTCTCATAACTAAAAAAAATCGGACAAATTTACACTTTTTTCAATTATTCTAAAATCATCAAACAAAATTTTAGTATTTTTGTTCAAATTTTTTAAAAAATGAAGAGAATTTTTATGTCATTATGGGTTTTTGCCTTGGCAACGTGGCTGTTTGCGTCGTGCAACAGCCGCCCGAAGAACCCCAATGAGCCACAGATTGATATAAACTTCACCATAAATCCGAACTCGATGGAATACTTCGACCTCAACGTGGTGAGCGGTTGGATGTACGTCTCGGCCCGTGAGCCAAGCCGTGGAATAATCATATACAGATACTCGGAAGATGAGTTCAAGGCATACGAGCGCACCCCGCCGAACGACCCCGACGCCTGCGGCGTGGCAAACAGGTTATATGTTGATTATCCGTTTATTTACGATGGCTGCACCGACTACAAATACAACATCTTAGACGGCAGCATCGTCGAAGGCGGCGATGGCTATCCGGTGATTCAATATTACACTCAATACGACGGAACCAACTTGAGAGTCTATAATTAGTGACAACGAAAAAATGACTGGCACACAAGGAAGAAAATCCTCATGCGCCAGCCCCTTTCAACTTTACAAACTTTACAAACTTTCTACTAATATCTGTAAATATCAGCCTTGTACGGGCCTTCGACAGGGACGCCGATGTAGTCGGCCTGTTTCTGCGTGAGCTTAGTGAGTTTCACGCCGATTTTCTCGAGGTGAAGGCGTGCCACTTCCTCATCGAGGTATTTCGGAAGGCAATAGACGTCAATCGGGTATTTGCCGCGGTTTTTCCAGAGGTCCATCTGCGCCAAAGTCTGGTTGGTGAACGAGTTGCTCATCACGAAGCTGGCGTGTCCTGTGGCGCAGCCGAGGTTCACGAGGCGGCCTTCGGCGAGGAGGAAGATCTCGTGTCCGTCGGGGAAGATGAACTTATCGACCTGCGGCTTGATGTTCACTCTCTTTATTCCTTCGAGGTTCTCGAGACGGCTCACCTGTATCTCGTTGTCGAAGTGCCCGATGTTGCAGACGATGGCCTGGTTCTTCATCTCGAGCATGTGTTCGAGCGTGACGACGTCGCAGTTGCCGGTGCATGTGACGAAGACGTTGCCTTCCTTGACGGCCTCTTCCATCGTGGTGACCTCATAGCCTTCCATCGCGGCCTGAAGTGCGCATATCGGGTCGATCTCGGTGACGAGCACGCGTGCGCCGTAAGAACGCATCGACTGTGCGCAGCCCTTGCCGACATCGCCGTAGCCGAGGACGACGACGACCTTTCCGGCGAGCATCACGTCGGTGGCGCGTTTGATGCCGTCGGCCAGCGACTCGCGGCAGCCGTAGAGGTTGTCGAACTTCGACTTAGTGACGCTGTCGTTGACATTTATCGCCGGGACGAGGAGCTTGCCGGCTTCTTTCATCTGGTAGAGACGGTGGACGCCTGTCGTCGTCTCTTCGGAGACGCCCTTCCAGTTTGCGACGACCTTGTGCCAGTGCGTCGGGTCTTCCTTATAAGTGGCGATGATGACGCTCATCAGGGCTTTCTCTTCTTCGTTTGACGGCTTGACGTCCATGAGTTTCGGGTCGTTCTCGCAGTCATAGCCCTTGTGGATCAGCAAGGTGGCGTCACCGCCGTCATCGACGATGAGGTCCGGGCCGCTGCCGTCGGGGAAGGTGAGTGCGCGCATGGTGCACCACCAGTAGTCTTCGAGTGTCTCGCCTTTCCAAGCGAAGACGGGAGTGCCTGTCGCGGCTATCGCGGCGGCGGCGTGGTCCTGTGTCGAGAAGATGTTGCAGCTCGCCCAGCGCACCTCGGCGCCGAGAGCCTTCAGCGTCTCGATGAGACAGGCGGTCTGCACCGTCATGTGCAACGAGCCGCTGACCTTCGCGCCCTTGAGCGGCTTCTCCTCACCATATTTACTGCGCAAAGCCATAAGGCCCGGCATCTCATGTTCCGAAATCTCGATGTCTTTCCTCCCCCACTCCGCGAGGCTCATGTCAGCCACGAGGTTCGGGAGTTCACGTTTTTTAAGTTCTTCTTTCATATATTAAAATTCTAAAATTCAAATACCACTGCATGTTCCGCCTTCACATCGCCATTAATATTAATAAGGTATCCGTCGGCGGATTTTTTCACCGAGACCTTGTTCTTGAAACCAAGAATCTTCGGATGTTTCTTGTCGAGCCACTTCATATCGCATTTAACCTCAATGCTTTGCGGAAGCGTCTCGCCTTCTTCCAAAAGATAGAAAGCATAAATCTTCTGCTTTCCGTTTTCAGATGCCTGAACCTGCGTAAAACGCCATTTCCCTGCGCAATACGGATAAATCGGCCTCGTCTTGTAAATAGCCTCTCCATTGATTTTCATCCACTTGCCGATTTCGTGCATCCTTGAAACAGCTGTTGGAGGCAGCTCGCCCTCCGGCGACGGACCCACGTTGAGCAGGTAGTTGCCGCCTTTCGCCACGATGTCAACTAAAAGATATATTATCTTGTTGGCTGTCTTGTAGTTGTCTGTCTCGACATACGACCATGAGTTGCCCATCGACATGCACGTCTCCCAAGGGAACGGCAGCAGCGTGTCGGGCACCTGCTGCTCGGGGGTCTGGTAGTTCTCGTATTTTCCGTGCACCGAGCGGTCAACGATCAGCAGGTCGGGGTTGTTCTCACGCGCCATCGCCGCGATCTTCGGCATGTCGATGTCCTGGATGAAGCATCTGCAGCCGAGCCACGGGCGCGTCTCGTCGTCGATACTATATTCCGGACGGATCCAGCCGCCGTCGAGCCACAGGATGTCGATGTCGCCGTAGTTGTGCGTCAACTCCTTTATTTGGTTGTACGTGAAATCGCTGAAACGCTGCCACCTCTCGGGATATTTCTGCGGGTCGTAGTTGACATTACGGTCGGGTGTCGCCCACTGCGCCGCCCAATAGTCCTCATGATGCCAGTCGGCCTTCGAGAAATACAGCCCCGTCCAGAAGCCTTGGTTTCTGAAGGCTTTCACTATCTCACCTGTGATGTCGGCTTTCTCGTTTTCCGAAAAAGGGCACGAGGCATCGACGGTTGAATATGTCGTCTCCTTTGTGTCATACATGCAGAAACCGTCGTGATGTTTCGTGGTGAAGACCACATATTTCATTCCGGCTTCCTTGGCGAGTGCAGCCCATTCATCGGGATTGAACTTGGTCGGATTGAATGTCTTGTTAAGTGCCTGATAATCATTTTTATACTTGATATAATCGGCTCCTCTCCTGTCAATCCAGTCTTCGTTGCAGATTGACCACGACTCCACGACGCCCCACTGCGAATACATTCCCCAGTGCATCATGAAGCCGAACTTCAGGTCTTGCCACTCGGCGATGCGGGCGGTGATGACAGGGTTGTCCTCCGGCTTCGTCAAATCTTGCGCGAAAGCGGAGACACTTATTATTAATAGTACTGCACTTAAAAGTTTCTTCATATTTATTTTAACACAAGTTGCACGAGTTAGTAACACAAGTTGCACGAGTTTTTGTACTGACCTTTTCAACTTTATCCCACCACAATGTTGATGATTTTCTTCGGAATGATGATGGCTTTGCGGACCACCATTCCCTCGATCCATTTCCTCGATTCAGGTGCTGCGAGCACCACATCACGCATCTCGTCCTGGCTCATGCCGAGAGGCAGCTCGATGTCGAAACGTTTCTTCCCGTTGAACGAGACAGGATAGAGGAATGAGTCTTCAACGACATGTTTCTCATCAAACTCGGGGAACTTCTGGTTGACGACGCTGTCGTTGTGCCCCATCTGATGCCAGAGTTCTTCGGCGATATGCGGTGCATACGGTGAAATCATAATGGCAAGAGGCTCAAGGATTTCGCGCTTGTTGCACTTCATGTCGGCGAGTTCGTTGACACATATCATGAAGGCGGATACGACGGTGTTGAACGAGATACGTTCGATGTCGTCCTCTTCCTTCTTGATGAGTTTATGCAATGACTTAAGCTCTGCTTTTGTCGCCGGCTCCTCGCTGATTGTCAGCTCGTTGTTCTCGCCGTTGTAGAGTTTCCAGAACTTGCGGATGAAGCGGAACACGCCTTCGATGCCTTGTGTGTCCCACGGCTTCGACTGTTCGAGCGGGCCGAGGAACATCTCGTAGAGACGCAGCGTGTCGGCGCCGTATTTCACCACGAGGTCGTCGGGGTTCTGGACGTTGAACTTCGACTTCGACATCTTCTCGATCTCCCAGCCGCACACCATGATGTCGTTGCCGTCCTTGTCTTTCTCGAAGATGAACTGCGCGTCTCTGAGGTCATCACGCCACACTTTAAACGCCTCAGTATCAAGAATATCGTTATGAACCATATTGATGTCAACGCGGATACCGTCGGTGTATTCCTCGCGGCCCGCCACGTTCTTCGAGACGAAGAGGTTGATGAACGGCAGGCCTTCACCTTCTTCAAAAGGCACCACCTCCTTGCCGGCGACAAGGTCTTTGATTTTCTGGACCGTCAGCGGGAACCTGTCCTCAACGAGCACGTCTATCAACGGAGGCAGGAACAGCTTGCAGCCGAGCTGCTTGGCTATCTCCTCATACGACTCGGCGACCTTGGCCAAGCCACTCATCTTCTTTGTCTCGATGATGATGTTCTTCGACGGGCAATAGAAGTCGAACTGACGACGCCCCATCTTGTAGTTTCTGATAAACTCTACACCTAACTTATTGTTTTTCAGCTCCTGCCAAAGCATCCACTCGGCCATCTTCTCCAAATTGGCGCGATAGACGAAACTTGTCCTTCCCTGTATCATGCCTTGGTTGACCATCTTCTTGAACGGCTCATCCTTGCAAGCGATGCCGAGGTCGTAGAGGAACTTGTTCCAGAAACGGCTGTAGATGAGGTGACCTGTCCCGTGTTCGGCGCCGCCGATGTAAAGGTCAACCTGCTGCCAGTAGTCGTTGGCTTCCTTGCTGAAATATTCGTTCTCGTTGTGCGGGTCCATGTAACGCAGGTAATAGCCGCTCGACCCCGCGAAGCCCGGCATGGTGTTCGTCTCAATCGGGCAGCCGTCGGCGGTGACCCAGTTCTTGGCACGCGCTAACGGTGGCTCGCCTGTCTCAGTCGGCTTGTACGCGTCAATCGACGGCAGCTCGAGTGGTAACTTATTGACATCCATCGGGTAAGGCATCCCGTCTTTGTAATATATCGGGAACGGTTCGCCCCAATAACGCTGACGGCTGAAGATGGCGTCGCGGAGGCGGTAGTTCGTCTTGCCCTTGCCGATGCCGAGTTTCTCAAGCTCCTGGATCATGCGCATGATGCCTTGTTTCACGGTGAGGCCGTCGAGGAACTCGGAATTGACAAGCACTCCTTCTTTCGCGTCGAACGACTCGGTCCATGTTGAGGGGGCGGTAGGTTCCTCATTTGGTTTCGCAACAACTTGAATGATAGGCAGTTGGAAATGTCTCGCGAAGGCGAAGTCACGGCTGTCGTGAGCCGGCACCGCCATGATTGCGCCGGTACCATAGCCCATCAGCACGTAGTCTGAGACCCAGATCGGGATGCGTTTGCCGTTGAACGGGTTGACGGCGTAAGAGCCTGTGAACACGCCGCTCACCTTCTTCACCTCCGACATACGCTCGCGTTCGGAGCGGTTCTTCGCCCATGAGATATATTCCTCCACGGCGGCACGCTGTTCTTTGGTGGTGAGAGCCGAGATAAGCTCATGCTCAGGTGCGAGCACCATGAACGTCACGCCAAACAAGGTGTCGGCACGCGTTGTAAACACTTCAAAATCAATATCTTTATCGGCAACCTTGAAGAACACTGATGCGCCCATCGACTTGCCTATCCAGTTGCGCTGAACGTCTTTTATCGACTCGTTCCAATCGACGGTCTCGAGGCCTTCGAGGAGGCGTTCGGCGTATGCGGTGATACGCAGCAGCCACTGTCTCATCGACTTACGCTCCACTGGGAATCCGCCGCGTACCGAGAGGCCGTCCTGCACCTCATCGTTGGCGAGCACCGTGCCGAGTTCCGGGCACCAGTTCACCATAGTGTCGGCGAGGTAAGCGAGGCGGTAGTTCATCAGCGTCTCCTGCTGTTCCCTCTCGCTCATCGCGTTCCACTGTTCCGCTGTGAAAATCAACGGCTTTGTGCAGGCCGCGTCGAGGCCTTCGATGCCCTGTTTTTCAAATATCTTGACGAGTTCGGCAATCGGCCGCGCCTGTTTTGCCTTGTTGCAATAATATGAATTGAAAAGCTGGATGAACGTCCACTGCGTCCATTTGTAGTAATGCGGGTCGCTGGTGCGCACCTCGCGGTTCCAGTCGTAGCAGAAGCCGATCTTGTCCATCTGTTCGCGGTAACGTCTGATGTTCTTCTCCGTCGTGACAGCCGGATGCGTGCCGGTCTGGATGGCGTACTGCTCCGCCGGAAGCCCGTAGGCGTCATAGCCCATCGGATGAAGCACGTTGAAGCCTTTCAGACGTTTGTAACGCGCGTAGATGTCAGATGCAATGTAACCGAGCGGATGCCCGACATGAAGACCTGCGCCCGACGGATACGGGAACATGTCAAGCACGTAAAACTTTGGTTTTGAATGGTCTATCTCGACCTGATAAGTCTTGTTCTCACGCCAGAACTCCTGCCATTTCTTTTCAATTTCTTCAAAATTGTAATCCATTGTATGTTATTTAATGAAATGTCTAACCGTTTTTTGTTTTAAATTTATCGTATTTGAAATTGTAATATTTCAAGTTTTTTCACGTTTGAAAAAACGTACAAAATTACAATATTTTTCCGAAGTATCTGCGTACATTTTCATAAAAACACTAATTTTGTGGCTTTGAAATTCTTATGAAGGCAAATTTCTACACTCAAAACAAAAGATGGAAGATCGCGTTGGCGATTCTCGCAGTGATAATCGTTTGTGCATCAATATATTATACCAATACCATAGTCAAAAAATTCGCCAATCAGGAGACGAAGCAGGTTGAGATGTGGGCGGAGGCGGTGCAGAGTCACGTCGAGTTGATGAACTACACGAAGACCTTTTTCGAGGAGGTCAGCGAGCAGGAACAGCGACGCGTGGAGCTTTTGGCACTGGCATACAAGAGTTTTCTGGAGGCCGGGCCGGAGGAGAACACGTCGATATATCTTGAGATAGTGCGAAGCAACATCAGCGTGCCCGTTGTGATAGCCGACAACAACGGCAACATCAGGAACGCGATAAACCTGCCCGAGCGGTTCAGGGACAAGAAGTTTTTCGACAAAGAGATGCTCGCCGCCTTCAGCATTTACCCGCCTATAAAAATCGACATCTACGGAAAGACATCGTGGCTGTATTACAATGAATCATTGATTTACACCGAGTTGAAAGGAGTCCTCGATGACATGTTCAACATTTTCATCTCCGATGTCACCGACAACGCAGTAGGCGCGCCGGTCATCATCGTTGACAGCATCGACAACAAGGTCTTGGCATACGGCAGGCTCGACAGCCTCGACATGCAGGACAAAGACTATGTCACCAACCAGTTGAGAATCATGCAAGAGGAGCATTTCCCGATAAAGGTTAATTATCTCGACAACAACAAGGCGTATATCTATTACAGAGGTTCCGACCTGCTGCAGAAGATGCGTTATTTCCCTATCATTCAGATACTTATCTTCGCATTTTTCTTTGTGATAGCGTATCTGCTGTTCAGCTACGCGCGGCGTTCGGAGCAAAACCAAGTGTGGGCGGGCATGGCCAAGGAGACGGCGCATCAGATCGGGACGCCGCTGAGTTCGCTGATGGGGTGGGTCGAGCTGCTGAAACTCGAGGAGAAGCCGTTCATCGGGACGTCCGACATGGAGAGCGACATCGAGAGGCTGAAGACCATCACGGAGCGTTTCTCTAAAATCGGCTCAATACCGACGCTCGAGCCAACCAATGTCGTCGATGTGACAAGAAAGACGATGCGTTACCTTGAGAAACGTTTCTCGTCGAAGTTCGATTTCCAGATATTATTGCCAGAGCGCGAGATTGTCACGCCGCTCAACGCCGCATTGTTCGGCTGGGTCCTCGAGAACCTCACGAAAAACGCCATCGACGCGATGACCGACCACGGGAGCATCACCGTGGAGATGACGGAAGACGACACAAACATCTTCATCGACGTGACCGACACCGGCAAGGGAATGCCGCGTTCGATGTTCACGCAGGTGTTCAAGCCCGGCTACACGTCGAAAAAACGCGGCTGGGGACTCGGCCTCTCGCTCGCGAAACGCATCATCGAAGACTACCACAAAGGCAAAATCTTCGTCAAAAACAGCGTCGTCGGGCAAGGCACCACATTCAGGATCACGCTTGGAAAATAACTCAAACCATCTCCCACTCCGCGATATTTCTTTTCACCACGAAAATCTTCACCACGAATTTCACGAATAACACGAACAGCGTGGCGGTGTTGTACGCCAGCCAACTCCACTCTCCACTCTAAAAAACTAAAGACTAAAGACTAAAAACTAAAGACTAAAAACTCTCCAAACTTCACACTTAAACCACGCTCCACCTCGAATTTCACGAATGACACGAACAGCATGGCTGTGTTGTGCGCCAGCCTCTCTTAACTCTACTCTCTACTCTTTTAACTAAAAAACAACGCTCCACTCCGCGATGTTCCGCTTCTCCGACGAGAACGCCACTCCGACCTTGAACAGTTTCCTGCTATCTGCGGCGTAAGGTTCCGCATAGCCTTTATCTTCAATCTGTTTCAGTGCTTCGGCGGCTGTCCCGTCGAGCTTGAACTCGAAGATATAGACGTAGTCGGCGGTCTCAACGACCATGTCGGCTCTTCCGCGGGAGTTCGCCTTC
>JAZRYG010000062.1:0-36194 GCA_045600605.1 Bacteroidales bacterium | reverse complement strand
GAAGAGTATGGCTGTGCCGGCGGGAAAAAGTTCCTGTTCGAGTCCTGTCACGAATACGGCTTCAAACTCCAGACCCTTTGCTGCATGTACCGTCATGAGTGTCACTTTGGGTGACTCATCGTCCTTTTGGTCGGCATCGGTGAGCAGGGCGACTTGAGAGAGGTATTCGTTGAGGGGAGCGAAGTTGTGACCGGTTTCGGTGTAAACGTCCTTTTCGTATTGGCGGATACTGTTTAGGAGTTCTTCGACATTTTCACGTTTCGATTCTCCCTCCGGTCCGTCTTCATGTGCAAGATCCTCCTTGATTCGTGCATTGACAATGAGGTCGCGAGCCAGATCATAGGCGCTGACATTGACCGCTTTTGCACGATACTCCAATATCAGGGCACAGAAGGACTCTAATTTTGCGAGAATTCCTTTGTTAAGTTGTACGCCATATTCTGTGGGTCGTTCCGTGACAGCCCATAATGAGGCGTTGTGTTCATGGCAGGCAGATACGATTTTCTGTATGGTGGTGGCTCCAATGCCTCGGGTAGGGTAGTTGACGATGCGCTTGAAAGCCTCTTCGTCATCGAGGTTGATGAGGAGACGGAAGTAGGCAAGGATGTCCTTGATTTCCTTTCGCTGATAGAAAGACAGTCCGCCATAGATGCGGTAGGGGATGCCTTTGGTGCGAAAGGCTTCCTCAAACTGACGGCTTTGCGCATTGGTACGGTAGAGGACGGCAATCTCATTATAGTCCAGTTTTTCTTCACGATGCAGACGTCTGATGGTAGATGTGACTTTGTTGGCCTCTTCCTTATCGCTGGCAGCGGGAAGGACGGTAAGGGGCGCCCCCGTCTCTTTCTTGCTATAGACCGTCTTGCGAATCTGGTTGCGATTGTGGGCTATGATGCTATTGGCGGCTTCTACGATGCTCTGGGTGGAACGATAGTTGCGTTCCAACTTTACTGTGATGGCTTCGCTATATTGGCGGGTGAAGTGGAGAATGTTGTCGATGTTGGCGCCTCGGAAACTGTAGATGCTTTGGGCGTCATCGCCTACGACGCAGATGTGGTGGTTCTCTCGGGTGAGTTGCGAGACGATCATGTGCTGGGCATAGTTTGTGTCCTGATACTCATCGACGAGGATGTATTCGAAATGTCTCTGGTATTTGAAGAGTATCTCTGGGAAGTCGCGCAGCAGCACGTTGGTGTTGAAGAGTATGTCGTCGAAGTCCATCGCGTTGGCGCGTTTCAGGCGGGCGTTGTAGAGCTTGAATATCTCGCCTGTCATGGGCTTCTGTGCGCGGCGGTCCTGCTCCTGGATGTCGGCGTTGTCGCAGTAGTCTTCCGGCGTGTAGAGTGCCGACTTCGCCATCGAGATGCGGTGAAGCACATATTTCGTCGGATAGGCCTTCGCGTCGAGCTGCATCTCTTTCAGAATGTTGTTGACGAGGGTCTTCGAGTCGTCGGTGTCGTAGATGGTGAAGTCGGGCGTGTAGCCGAGGCTCGCCGCCTCGATGCGCAGAATCCTCGCGAAGATGGAGTGGAACGTACCCATCCACACGTTGCGTGCCACTCCCGTCTCCACGAGCTGCATGATACGCTCCTTCATCTCCTTCGCGGCCTTGTTAGTGAACGTCAAAGCCATGATGGAGAACGGGTTGATGCCTTGCTGGATCATATATGCGATACGGTGGGTGAGGGCGCGGGTCTTGCCGGAACCTGCGCCGGCGATGACCATCACCGGACCTTCAATCGTCGTAACGGCTTCACGCTGTGGGGCGTTTAGTTTTTCGAGGATGTCTGACACGTTTAACAAAATTTGGCTGCAAAGTTACAAAATAGTTTGAAGCTACGAGTTTGGAGTTGAAAGTTTTTTTCAGGGTTCATTGATTGTACGGATAACATTTTTTCGGACAGCCAAAGCCTACGAGAGGACAAAAATCAACATATCTTAAAATTTTTATCAGTATTTTGGTTGTAAAAAACACTTTTCCATATCCATCCCGCATTTGATTTCTATCGTCTTGTCTTTTTTCGATAATTCCCTCAAACCTCTTCATCCTTTCGTGCAGGAGAACTATGGTTTCCGACATCGCCTGCATCGCCACAAACTGAAGTTGCCAGCGCCTGCAAAAGTAGTCAAAATTTGAAAGCAATTCACAACGGGTTGTCTGGTATTCTGACGCGGAACTTGGTTGTGAGCAACTACAAAAGCAATCAAAATTTGAAAACGATTCACAACCTAATTTTATTATTTTTTTTGTTGTGTGTTAAAAAAGATGTATTTTTGCAGCCGAATCTCATGCTCGGTTAGCGTCGTTGGATGCCCTTGTGTGGGATTTTTTTATGGTAATTTTTACTGTTTCTGACATTTTTTTGAGATTTATTTTTTTTTATATCTTTGCGAAAAATTCATTCAAATGATAAAGATATTGGCCATCATATTATACGTTGTCATCGGTTTCGGGCTGCTGGCTTTATGCGTCGGCCTTATATCTTCCCTTGTCAAATGGGTTCTTGGGAAAGAAGACCCCTGCACCGGCAAATTTCCAAGAGACATTCGAAAAGTCCTTTGATTGACTAATCTATGTTTTCATGTTGTTTGGTTGTTAGCGTCCGCAAAAGCAGCCAAAATTTGAAAGCAATTCACAACTAGCGTTGTTTTTCATTTTTTTTGATTTTTTTTGTTGTATGTTAAAAAAAGTTTGTATTTTTGCAGCCGAAACGCTTTGATACTGATGGATCAGCTGGGTCCTGTATCAGAGCGTCTTCGTTTTATTTCGGAGCTATGTAATAGAACAGTAACTGTTGTTGGCGACTGCAAAAGCAGTCACGTTCCAAAAGCAACTTACAACCCATTCGTCCGATTCGTCCAATTCGTGGTGACAATTTCGTGGTGACAATTTCGTGGTGTCGCCGGTGTCGGGAATGCTTTTCCGCGCAGCGTTCATCTTCACCTGAACCTCCGACCATTTCTCAAGCATCTTGTCATTGCTGATATTGATGACCTTGAGTTTCGGTGAGATTTTATCCTGAAGCTCCAGAATATATGTAAGAATATTATCCGCCATTTGTTTTTTTTATTTATCTTTGCAGCCTGTTAAAAAACTGATATGGTACTGCTTGAAGTCATAGTGTTTTTTTACTTGGCTATTTTCATTGCCGGAGTGCTGCTCAAAAAGCTGCCGGTGCTGCTGTTGCTCCCGTTCGCCCCTTTCTTGTGTGGTGCCGAGACAATAAAGACACGTCCTTTTCTGGGGTGGACACTGATTATCCTCGCTTTAATACTTTACGCCCTGCTTGCCTTTATCATCATCATGGAGTGCATTCATTAACATTTTATCCAAACTGTCAGCAAGTAAAAAACAACCAAAATCTGAAAAAATTCAGTTTTTTCTTGCATGTTGAAATAAATAAAGTTTTAATTTTGCCGCATGAAAATTCTGATTTACATAATACTTGCGATGGTTGCTGTAGTGCTCGTCTTCATCGTTGGTGTGGCCGTCGTCACATTTTACCGTCTTGCGGCTGGCAAAATCTCAAAGGAAGAACAGGAATGCATCCTTGAAGCCGACAGACGAAAGAAAGATAACAAGCGCAGACGCAAACAGTCTAAAGATGGCGGTTCATTTCATTTTCTGTCATATCCTTCGCCTCTAAACCACTGGAATCTCTGGCATTAACCACATCTTTTTGCCTCTTACTTCCTCACCCATTCAAGTTTGTTGTCCGCGACTGCAAAAACAGTCAAAATTTGAAAGCAATTCACAACACTTGTAAAGCTGTTCCTGCGGTGCCAGTAAGCTGTTTTTCCTGTTGATTCTCTTCTTCCAAAATCAACAACGAAGTGAAAAAATTCGTCAAGGACGGAAAAAACAATCTCATTGCCGCACGTTTCCGAAATAATGTGTATCTTTGCGGCGGAAAAATTCATGAAATAACACAATGGCAACCTACACAGTAACATTAAACGAAAGAACTAACGACGGAAAGGCGTTACTCAATTATCTTCTGTCACTTGGGGTGGTGAATCCGAAACCGGCAAAGGAAAAGAACGGCAGTGAAGAGACACTTCAGGCTGTCAAGGACGTGAAAGCCGGAAAAGGCAGACGCTACAAAAACCTCGATGAATTTAAGGAGAGAATGTATGCTCTATAACCTGTTTGCGTCTCCGAGGTATGAAAAGGATGTCGCACTGGCAAAGAAGCGCGGCCTTGACATTGACGACCTTATTTCTGTCGTTGAGAAACTCCAAAAAGGCGAGAAACTTGAGCGGAAGCATAAAGACCACCCGCTTCACGGCAACTTCGAGGGGACGCGCGAATGCCACATTAAACCTGACTGGCTGTTGGTCTATTCAAAAGATGATGAAATCCGTCTGCTGTCATTGATTAGGACAGGCACACATTCAGACCTCTTCAAATAGTCGGACGTCGCACCGCGAAGCCCGCTTTTTTCGCACCAGAAAGTCTCATCGAGCAAACATAACACATGTTGTTTCACATTATCCGAAACGACATGTTTTCTTTCATAAAATCCGGGCAGAACCGCGGCGTCCTTTCCTTTATCGTCTCAACAAAATGCGGGTCGGCGTGGTCGGCATGACGTTTTTCGACGGCCCACGAGAAGAAAGCCCGGACCGCCTTCAATTGATTGTTCCATGAGCGACCGTGCAGATTCCGCTTGTGGAAACAATGTTCCATGAATTTCACGGCAAACATCCTGTTGAAAAGTCCGATCTGATGATTTTCTACCTGGATACATACAATAAATTTGCGCCGAGTTTTTTCAAGAAAACCCGACGCAGATTATTGATTATCAGTGTTTGTGGAGGTTACCGGACTCGAACCGGCCACCTTAAGATTGCGAACCTTACGCTCTACCAGATGAGCTAAACCCCCGCTTTTTTCACGCGGCAAAAATACAAAATTTTTGATAACGCCAAACATTTTTTTTATTAAAATTATTAGTATTTTTGCACGCTAAATTTTAAGGAGATGGAAATAGAACTTTATATCTTGAGAAGAGTCAACGCCTTGCTGCATGCAACAGACGCCAGAATCGTGAAACGCCTCGAAGGTGGAATGAGTAACTATACGTATGTCGTTGAATGTCAAGGTGAAAAATATACGTACCGCGTGCCTGGCAAGTTCGCCGAGAAATTCGTGAACCGCGATGAGGAATACGCAAACATCCGCGAAGTGGAACGCCTCGGCCTTAACAACGAGACGGTTTATATCGAAATACAGTCGGGCGAGAAGCTCGCGAAATACGTCGATGGCACGATCATGTCAACGACCGACGTCGTTTCTTACAACGAGATGTCGGTGAAGGCGCTGAAGAAACTTCACGGCAGCGACCTGAAATTCTCCGACTACAACGCTTTCGGCCGCCTCGACGACGACGAGCGTTTCTGTCGTGAGACGGGATTCACGCATCCGCAGGAATATCTCGACCTCCGTCACAAACTCGACGAGATGCACAAGGAATATAAAAAGGTGAAGATGGTGCCGTGCCACTGCGACTACCAGCCGACGAACTTGGTCATAAGCAAAGATAAGTTTTATGTCTTGGATTGGGAGTTTGCCGGAATGAACGACCCGTTCTACGACATCGCCTGCTACGGCAACGCCGGCTTCGACAAAGCACTCTCATTATTAGAGGCTTACGTCGGACATAAGCCGACCGAGGAAGAACTCCGTCGCCTCTGCTTCCACCGCGCCTTCCAGTGCCTGCAATGGTATAACGTCGCGATTTTCAAAGACAGAGTCGGACTCAGCGAAGACCTCAACCTCGACTTCAACGCCATCGCCCTGATGTTCCTCGGAATGGCCAAGGACTTGCTGGAGAAATAGTTAAGAGAGTAGAGAGGAAAGTTAAGAGTTAAGAGGGCGCGAGGCGACGTGTGCAGAACTACGTCGCTTCGCGCCCTTTATAACTTTCTACTTTATAACTTTCTACTAATCAGTACATCAAGTCTCCGAGGCTGAAGCCGTCGTCGAGACCGAGTTCTTCCTTCACTTCGTCGGAGAGGTTTCTCGGGTCCCACGCCGGCTCGAACGTCATCTCGATCTCGCACGACTTCACGCCCATGACCGCCCCGACCTTCTCCTTGACATAAAGCGGCATCTGGTCGGCGACAGGGCAGTTCGGCGCCGTCACCGTCATCACGATCTTCACGTTGCCGTCGTCGTCGATGTTTATTTCATAAATGAGTCCCAACCTGTAGATATCAACCGGAATCTCAGGGTCGTAGATGCCGCCCAAAACGGCAATGACGCGCTCGCGTAATATGTTTTTCTCTTCTGTCGTCATAGAGTTTAGTTGTTTTTAGTTGTTTGAGGAGTTTGAGGAGTTTGAGGAGTCCAAATACCTAAATACCTAATTACCTAATATCCTAAAATTCCTAATTACCTATTCATGTTTTCTGCGTATATTAACATCTGTTTTATCATCGAGAGCAGACCGTTGGAGCGGGTGGGGGAGAGATGCTCCTTCAGCCCGATCTCGTCGAGGAAACCCATGTCGGCGGCGAGGATGTCGGACGGCGTCTGTCCCGAAAACACCTTTATCAATAAATAAATGATGCCTTTGGTGATGACGGCATCGCTGTCGGCGGTGAAGTAAATCTTCCCGTCTTTTAGTTCGGCGTGCAGCCAAACCCTTGATTGACAGCCGTTTATGAGATGTTCGTCGTTTCTGTACTGTGTGTCGATCATCGGGCATTCCTTGCCCATCTCAATCAACATCGAGTAACGGTCCATCCAGTCGTCAAGCATCGAAAAATCCTCGACTATCGAATCTTGTATTTCTCTTATTGTCATATTTAGGTGTTTAAGGAGTTTGAGGTGTTTTAGGTAATTAGTAATTAATATCCTGTTGATTTTGTCTTAAAATAAAAACTTGTCATCTCAGCATCATCGCGGCTTTTTCAACGGCTTTGATGAAAATGTCTATTTCTTCTTTTGTGTTATACATTGCAAATGAGGCTCTTACGGTTCCGGGGATTCCGAAGAACGTCATCACCGGCTCGGCGCAATGATGTCCGGTCCTGACAGCCACGCCCATCTTGTCGATGATGGTCCCGAGGTCGTAGGGATGAATGCCGTCAACCAGAAACGAGACCAGGCCGTTGCGCTTCGGCGCCTGCCCGATGAAACGGATTCCTTCAATCTTGGCGAGTTGTTCTGTCGCATAGCTCAGAAGCATGTCTTCATGTCTTTCAACTTCCTGTCTGTCAAAGCTTTGGATAAATTTCACAGCGGCTTCGAGTCCTAATGCTGCTCCGACATTCGGCGTGCCGGCCTCAAACTTGAACGGCACTTTGTTGAACGTTGTTTTTTCAAAGCTGACCTTGTCAACCATCTCGCCGCCGAACTGATACGGAGGCATCTTCTCAAGCCACTCCATCTTGCCGTAGAGTCCGCCGATGCCCATCGGCGCGTACATCTTATGCCCGGAAAAGACGTAGAAATCGCAGTCAAGGTCTTGAACGTCAATGACTTGATGCGCCATCGACTGCGCTCCGTCGATGATTACGGGGATGTCGTATTCGTGCGCCATCTTGATCATCTCCTTGACGGGATTTACGGTTGCCAAAGTGTTGGAAATGTGCGCGATAGACACGACTTTCGGTCTTTGTTTGAGAAGTTCGGCGTAATGATTCAGGTCGAGGACGCCGTTTTCATCCATCTTGATGACGAGTAGCTCGCCGCCTTCGCGGATGAGCATCTGCTGCCACGGCACCATGTTCGAGTGGTGTTCCATCGCGCTGACCACGACTTTGTCACCTTTATTAATTAATAGTTCTCCGAGCGATGTGGCGAGAAGGTTCAGCGACTCCGTTGTGCCTCTCGTGAACACGATTTCCTCTGATTTTCTGGCGTTTACGAAAGCGGCGACGGTCTTTCTCGCGTTCTCGTAGGCCTCCGTCGCCATCTGGCTGAGGTAATGCACGCCGCGGTGTATGTTGCAGTTCTCGTTCAGGTAGTAGTCGCGTTCGCGCTCGATGACGCAAAGCGGCTTCTGTGTCGTGGCGGCGTTGTCGAAATAAACGAGCTGCCTGCCATAGACTTTCTGATTCAAAACCGGAAACTGCTTCCGAACTTCCTCTATATCAAAATGTTTCATTTATAAATTGTCTTTTTAACACAAGTTGCACAAGTGTTCTTAACGCAAGTTACACAAGTTTTTTTCTTCTTTTAACTTTACTCTTTTAACTTTTAACTAAATCTTGCTCAAATCGAGTTTGAAGTCGTATTCTTTCTGTCCGCACTGGAACGCGCAGGTGTCGCAGCTCGAGAGTTCGCCTCTCAAGCGGCGTTGTATCATGTCATCAATTCTCTCGCGTAACGCACTGATGTTCACGTGGTTGCTTATCTCGGCGGCGAAGGCGTACATCAGAAGCATCCTCGCGTCTTCCTTACTGATGCCGCGCTGACGCATGTAAAACATCGCCTCCTGGTCGAGCTGGCCCGTCGAGGTGCCGTGCGAGCATTTCACGTCGTCGGCGTAAATCTCGAGGAACGGCATCGTGTTCACCTTGGCCTTGTCGGTCAAAATGATATTGCTGTTGTTCTGATACGCGTTGGTTTTCTGTGCGTTAGGTGCGACGAGAACGTGCCCGTTGAACACCGCGGTCGCCTCGTTGTCCAAGATGCCCTTGAACTTCTCGTTGCTCGTGCAGTTCGGAACGTTATGATTTATTTTCAATTGATTGTCAACGTGTTGCTTCTTGTCCATGAGGTAAAGACCATAAATCTGAAGGTCTGCACCTTCGCCGTCAAGGTCAACGTGGATGTTGTTGCGGATTTTTCCGCCGTTGAAACTGATGATGCACGACTGCAACGTGCTGTTGCTCAACTGTTTGGCTGTGTTTGTGTTGAGCAACGTAGTGTTGTCGTTGAGGTTCTGCATCTTGTAGTTTTCAAGATGAGCGTTCTCGCCGAGAATCATCTCCGTGTATGAGTTTATCATGCTCGCTTGATGACATTTCGTGTCGTCGCAGTCAACGATGGTGAGCTGTGAGTTCTCTTCAAGGATGATGATGTTGCGTGTTTGAATGAACGGATTCTCTTTATTATCAATGAGTTTGATGATTTGAATTGGTTTCTCTCCGACGACGTTCTTTGGCACGAAGATGAAAAATCCGTCCTGCCATAGAGCCGTGTTGATGTCGTAGAATCCGTTTGTCTCGTCGAGTTTGCATGTGCCGAAATATCTGTCAAAAATCTCCGGATACTTCTGCATCGCTGCCATGGTGCTTCCGATGATGACGCCGTTTTTCAAGGTTTTTAGGCTCTCGTCTTCGTCCCAGACGCCGTTTTTCATCTTGATGACTTCGGTGTCGAAATCCTTGATGACGCAGCTGAAGTCATGGCACGACTTGCAAGTGGCTTCCTTCCCGATGCTGAAGTTATATTCTTGGTTTTCAACGATTTTTGAGTTACGCCAGTGTTCCATCTTGCGATTTGGGAATCCCGATTCGGCGAAGCGTTTCAGTGCTTCGGCACGCATCGCGGCGACCTTCGCGGTGTCGTGGGCGGAGATGTTTTTCATCTCGGCGGCGGCGTAATCCAAAAGCATTTTTTTCATTGTCTCCATGATAGAAAGGCTTAAATTGCTAAATCCTTGACCCATTCGTAACCTTTGTCCTCAAGTTCGAGCGCGAGTTTCTTGTCGCCCGACTTGACGATTCTGCCGTCGTACATCACATGCACGAAGTCGGGGACGATATAGTCGAGAAGTCGTTGATAGTGAGTGATTACGATGAATGCGTTGTCTTCATTGTGAAGCTGGTTCACGCCGTTGGCGACGATTCTCAGTGCGTCGATGTCGAGGCCGGAGTCGGTCTCGTCGAGGATTGCGAGCTGCGGCTCGAGCATCGCCATCTGGAAGATTTCGTTTTTCTTCTTCTCACCGCCTGAATAACCGACGTTGACATAACGGTTCTGAAGCTTTTCTGTGATCTCGACCATCGCCTGTTTCTGTTTCATGAGTTTGTTGAACTCAAGCACCGACATCAGCGGAAGTCCTTGAAATTCACGCTTTGAGTTGAGAGCCGTCCTCATGAAGTTCTGGATGCTGACACCCGGAATCTCGACCGGATACTGGAAGCTGAGGAAAATGCCCATGTTGGCGCGTTCCTCCGCCGGAAGCCCGACGATGTTCTTGCCTTTGTACCAGATCTCGCCTTCGGTGATCTCATAACCCTCGCGTCCGGTGATGGCAGCCGCCAAAGTGCTTTTGCCTGTCCCGTTGGGCCCCATGATGGCGTGAACTTCGCCGGCGTTCACTCCGAGATTGAATCCTTTTAATATCTCCTTGCCTCCTATTGAGACGTGTAAATTCTTGATATTGAATAACATACCTTTAATCTTTTAACTTTGCTCTTTTAACTTTTAACTAAAATCATCCGACGCTGCCCTCCAATGTGATTGACAGCAGTTTCTGCGCCTCAACCGCAAATTCCATCGGCAGTTTGTTCAGTACGTCTTTCGCGTAGCCGTTGACAATCAAGCCGATGGCTTTTTCCGTGGGGATGCCGCGTTGATTGCAGTAGAAGAGCTGGTCTTCGGAAATCTTCGATGTCGTGGCCTCGTGCTCCAGGATGCTGCTGTCGTTGCCGCATTCGACGTAAGGCCACGTGTGCGCACCGCATTGACTGCCAAGGAGTAACGAGTCGCACTGCGAGAAGTTGCGGCAGTTGGTGGCAGCCGGCACCACCTTCACTAATCCGCGGTAGCCGTTCTGGCTGTGGCCGGCGGAGATGCCTTTCGAGATGATGGTGCTGCGGCTGTTCTTCCCGACGTGAATCATCTTTGTGCCGGTGTCGGCCTGCTGGTAATTGTTCGTGACCGCCACCGAATAGAACTCCGCGACGGAGTCGTCACCTTTTAATATACAGCTCGGATATTTCCATGTTATCGCGGAGCCTGTCTCGACCTGCGTCCACGAAATCTTGGCGCGTTCGCCACGGCAGATGCCGCGTTTCGTCACGAAATTGTAGATGCCGCCCTTGCCGTCCTTGTCGCCCGGATACCAGTTCTGAACTGTCGAGTATTTCACTTCGGCGTCTTTTTCAGAAATGATTTCAACGATTGCTGCATGTAACTGATTTTCATCGCGTTGCGGTGCTGTGCAGCCTTCCATATAACTCACGTATGCGCCTTCGTCGGCGACTATCAGTGTGCGCTCGAACTGTCCGGTGTTCGCTGCGTTGATGCGGAAATACGTCGAGAGCTCGATAGGGCAGCGGATGCCTTTCGGGATGTAGCAGAACGAGCCATCGCTGAAAACCGCCGAGTTCAACGCCGCAAAGAAGTTGTCGGTGTAAGGCACGACGCTCCCGAGATATTTCTTCACGAGGTCGGGATGCTGCTTCACCGCCTCGCTGAACGACATGAAGATGATGCCGTGCTTCGTCAAGGTCTCCTGAAACGTGGTCTTCACCGAGGTCGAGTCCATGACGGCATCGACAGCCACGCCGGAGAGTTTTTTCTGCTCGTCGAGCGAGATGCCGAGTTTGTCGAAGGTCGCCAAAAGCTCAGGGTCAACCTCGTCGAGACTTTGTTTCTCCTTGCGTTTTTTTGGTGCTGCGTAATATATAATACTTTGATAATCAATAGGTGGAATATCTAAGTGCGCCCATGTCGGCTGCTTCAGCGTAAGCCAGTGACGGAAAGCCTTCAGACGGAACTCCAACAGCCATTCCGGTTCCTCTTTCTTCTTGGAAATCAATCGGATGATGTCTTCGTTCAGCCCCTTCGGAATGAAATCGGTCTCGATGTCGGTCACAAAACCAAACTCGTAGTCCTTTTTCGTCACCTCTTCAATGATGTTTTCTTTCTGATTCGACTCCATTTTCTTCTTATTAAGAATGATTTTAAATAAGGCTGCAAAAATACTAATTTTTATCATATAAACACACGAAAAAGTTAAATTGTTTTGAATAATTTCAACATCAAAAATTTGAGAAAAAACGTTATCTTTGCGCCTTGAAAAATAACTGTATGACTGAAAGAAAGTTTGTTAAGAAAATAATGCAAAATCCTGTATATCTTGTAATTACAGGAATTATAGGTGCGGTGTTGCTTTTCTTTTTGGTGCTATATCTCGCAGTCCCGTCGTATCGTTTCGATGAGTCGGAGCCTTTTCACGGCGAGTTTGTCTTCAATCCGTATCAGGAAGTTGATTCAAATCAATTCGCAAATCCTATTTACATTGATTTTCGTTCCGAATCAATTGAAAATCATGGAGTTAATGCGTGTGAATATGGATTTGCGATGACAGGCACGCGTTTTCTTTGCTTGGGTTACAGAGAGGTTCGGAAAATGGATTATCCTTTTTTGCAAAGCGTTCATTATAAGCAATATAACCTCGACAAACTTAATAAAACCGCTCGTTTGGTTGCTCCGGCGCATCCATCAAAAGGATTTAAGAAAGGCGAGTTCGCAAATCTTGACCATTATCGTGTGATTGAGGCATTGAGTGAAAACGATAACTCATTGTATTACTGGGATATAGCGTTGTCGAATGGGCATCGTGCAAATATAATCGCCAGTGGTGAAAAAGCTGGTTTCACAACGGCTTGTTTGTCGGAAAACGAACCTGAAGACATTTACAAATCGTTGGAAACAGGAAATTCGTATGGCGTTCGTTATAAGGAAAATCTAAACGAAGTGCCTGTGTTAGAATATGTTACATTGAGAGATGACACGATTTACGTTTCTGTCTCCGACAAGGCAAAGGAAATACGCTTTATCGGGCAGAATGCGGTGACAAAGGAAACGGTGAAAAACTCCAATCAAGCGTGTTATTTTTTCAGAGATGATGATTCTTACATCAGGACTGAGGTTGAGTTTGAAAATGGCAACACGCTGTATCTCAATCCGATAGTACGTCATCAATATCAATATTTCTTCGACCCTGACCACGCTTTCGTGATGAAGGGCCGCACCTATCTGATGTGGGCGGTTTATATCATCGTGGTCGTCGCTTATATTCGTTTCTTGGTCGTCAAAATTAAGGACAAAAATAAAAAATCTTGTTAATCTATTCTAACGCAACATGATGTCAATAACCGAAAATAAAATTCCGAAATATATCACTTATCTGTTGATTATCAGTGCGATAATCCGCGGATTTCTTGCTGCTTTCATCGAATTTGGCAACGATGAGGTCTATTATTGGACTTACGCTCTTTACCCCGACTGGAGTCACTTCGACCATCCCGGCATGGTGGGTTGGTTGATGCAACTTTTCAGCCTTAACTTATTGTTTGACAGCGAGTTCGCGTTGCGATTGTCATCGGTGATATTCATGACAATCGACACATATATTATATATAGGCTCGGCTGTGAGATAAAAAATCGGCTTGCAGGATTTTACGCGGCGCTGCTTTACACCGCTTCGATATATTCCTTCGTGATTACGGGAATCTTCATAATGCCGGATACTCCATTGAGTATCTTTATGTTACTGTCAATCTATTGCTTCGTAAAATATTTCAAAGACGAGAAGCAACCGTCGAAATATTTGGTGCTTGCCGGAGTTTTCGCCGGACTTGCCTTGCTTTCCAAGTATTCCGCTGTTTTCATCTGGGTCGGTGCCGGACTTTATATCTTGATTTTTGACCGTAAGCATCTGAAAAACAAATATTTATATCTGTCTATTTTGATTTCTGTCGTATGTATGTTGCCCGTTTTGATTTGGAATATGCAGAACGATTTCATTAGTTTCACATTCCATGGCGACAGGGTCGGTCTCTTTGGGAAACTTGAGCCGATGGATTTTGTCACTGAAATTGTTGGTGAGCTTGCGTATAACAATCCAGTCAATTATGTGCTGATAATCATTGCGATAGTTGCTATTTTTAAAGGAAACAAATATCTCGCGGAGATGCCGCGGCGTTTCTTGCTCTGTTTCGGACTGCCTTTTGTCGCATTGTTTTGGCTGTTCTCGCTCACACGTCCGATTCTGCCTCATTGGTCGGCCCCTGCGTTTTCGCTTATGCTGCTTTTCCCTGCAGCTTATTTGTCTGAAAAACAGTCAGTTAAAGATGGAAAAACAATGGTTCCAAAGTCAATTGTTGCTTCGATGTGTGTCATGATTGTCGTTTTAGTTTTTGGTGTCGTTGAGATAAAAACGGGCGTTGTTCCGTTGAGGTTCACCGAAAAATCATGCTCGTTACAACGTTGGAACGAAGGCGATTTCACGACGACGATTTACGGCTGGAGGAAAATCAGGCCTGAGTTTGAGAAAATCCGCCAAGATAAAGTGAATCAAGGACTTATGAAAGAAACGGACGGAATGGTCAATCTGTTTTGGTACCCACTTGCGAATCTTGATTATTATGTTGCTAATCCATTAGGAATCAATATGTTTGGAATTGGCGACATGCAAAGTCTTCATAAATATTGGTGGATTAACGAGTATCGCGGCGGCATTCAGAAAGGCTCGGATTGTTGGTTCCTGACCGAAAGTTCCGATTATTACGAGCCGAAAAGGTATCTTGTTGACAGTTTTGAAGAGATAATTCCGTGCGACACCATCGTTGTTGACCGCTGTGGAACGCCGGCAAAATACGTCTTCGTGTATATGTGCCGCGACTTCAAGCACGAATAAAGTTAACTTTTTTTACATTTTTTTTCATAATCGTGAAAATTGTGTTAAAAAAGTGTAAAAATTGAAAAATTCTCGTCATTTTACTTGACACGAGTGAAATGTTATAGGTAATTTTGCGCATAAATTACCTTGATATGAGAGAAGATTTTTTGTATTACCTTTGGGAAAACCGGCTTTTGGACAAAGACCTCGCCACTGTTGACGGGGATGAGATAAAGATTGTGAGTGTCGGGATGCGCAACCATGACGCGGGGCCTGACTATCTTGACGCGAAAATCAGGATTGGCGATACATTGTGGGCGGGGCATGTGGAGATGCACGTCAATGCCAGCGACTGGTTCAGGCATGGTCATCAGAACGATGAGGCGTATGAAAATGTGATACTTCATGTGGTGTATGTCAATGACAGTGAGTTGTTTGGCGTTCCGACGATAGAAGTGATGGGGCGTTTTGACGAGTCGATTTACAGCAAATACAAGGCATTCATGAACTCGCAGCAGTGGGTGTCGTGCGGCAGGCTCATCTCGGGCATACAGCAGTTTACATGGCTTTCGTGGCTTGAGCGCGTGATAATCGAACGCCTTGAGGAGGAGGTGGCCGATGTCAACAAGAAACTTGCCGCAAACAATCATGATTGGGAGGAGACTGTCTATCAGCGCATTATGCGTAGTCTCGGGCTTAAGGTCAACAACGAGGCGTTCGAGTGGCTGTCGCGTCTCCTTCCGCTGAAGATCCTGCGGAAGCATCTCGACAACCCGTTGCAGATAGAGGCGATGTTTTTCGGCTGCGCCGGATTCTTGGAGCAGGAGTTTGCCGACGAGTATCCGCTTCTGCTCCAAAGGGAGTTCAAGGTGCTGAAATCGAAGTTCGACCTGATAACAATGCCGGCTTCGTATTGGAAATTCCTGAGGCTGAGGCCGCCGAACTTCCCGACGATACGTCTCGCGCAGATGGCCGCCATAGTGCGGTCATGCGACAATCTCCTGTCGAAGATGTTGTCAATGAACGACATAAACGAAATCAGGAGCTTCTTCGATGTCGAGATAAATGATTACTGGACGACACATTTCCTTTTCGACAAGCCATCGAAAAGGCAGAAGAAGTCGCTCGGCTCGACCGCGGTTGATGTCGTGCTGATTAATGCCATAGTGCCGGTGCTGTTTTGCTACGGCGCATGTCATGACAACCAGACGATTAAGGACAGAAGCCTTGCTTTCCTTGAGGAGCTGAAGCCAGAAGACAACCTGATAATCAGGAATTTCACGGAGCTCGGTGTAAGCGTGCGCAACGCCCAGCAGTCGCAGGCACTGATACATCTTTACACCCGCTACTGCCGTCGGCGACGATGCTTGGAATGTCGTGTCTTCAATGCGATAATCAAAGGCTATTGAATGTTTTCACAGAATGTTTCGGATTGTCAGAAAAAAATATAAAAAAATGATGCGTTGTGAGATAATTATGTTTATCTTTGCGCCGAAATTCTAAGGCAAAACTGTTAACGTAAAATGGCTGATTTAAGTGTAAGACTTTCGGAAATCGAATTGAAATTAAGAAAGCTGATTGCAGTGAAAAGTCAGTTGGTTGAAGAGAACAGTGAGCTTGTTCGGAAGAATGGGGAGCTGATGGAGACCATCGACGCGCTCCAGTCTGAGAACACGGAATTGAAGGATAAAATAAATAAAATTACAATTGTTAACGCACTCGGAAACGAGAACGAAATTGAAGAAAGCAGGCAGTTGATAAAGACGTTGGTCAAGGAAATAGACCAGTGTGTGTCGATATTGAATGCTGAACAGTAATATTAAGCGGATATGAGCGAGAGTAATGATGTAAAGGTGAATGTCGTCATAGCTGGTCGCAGCTACCGCTTGAATGTTGACAAGACTGAAGAGGACAATGTGCGGAGAGCTGTTGGGATGATAAACGAGCGAGTGGAGGAATACAAGCGGATATATTCAGATAAGGATTATCTGTCGTTGGTTTCGATGGTTTGCATACAACTCGCGACAACCGTTGTCAAAAACGAAAACGATTCCGCATACAAGGAACAGTATCTCGACAAACAGCTTGACACCATCAATGCACTGCTGACTGAAAACATAGATCTGTCTGTTTGACGCATGATTCGTAACCTATACAACTAAAACAAAATATTTCGGTTGACTCATGGGTACAAAAACAGGCCTCAGCCCCGTGAGGGGAGCTTATACGCCAGTGGAAGTTTGCGTATCGTGGCAGCCATAAGCGTGATTTACAAGGGTTTACGATCCCTTTGAGCAGGCAGGTCTTTTTTATTTCTCGTCGAAGAGTAAAATTATTAAAAAATGGTTTTACTATTAGCAACAACAAACATTCTTATCACAGCGGGAGCCGTCGTAGTGGGCGGTGGCATCGGCGTGCTGCTTGCCACGACAGTCATGCGTGCCGCATTAACAAAAAAAAGCAACCAACTGCTTGAAGAAGCAAAGGAAAAAGGCGAAGTAATCAAGAAAGACAAAATCTTGCAGGCGAAGGAGAAATTCCTCCAGATGAAGCAGGATTACGACAAGGAGACTAACGAGAAGAAACGTGAGTTCCAGAAGGTTGAGGCGCGCGTCCAGCAGATGCAACAGCAGGCCAACCAACGCGCGGAAGAACTTCAGCACAAGGCAAATGACCTTAAGAATCAACAGGACAAACTCGCGGCGCAGCAGGAAAGCCTCGCAAAACGTCAGGCCGAACTCGACAAGATGCACGAGGACCAGAAAAAAATCCTTGAGACCATCTCTGGCATGACCGTCTCCGAGGCTAAGGAACAACTCAAAGAAGCCGTCAAAGACGAAGCCAAGGCCGAAGCAATGGTACTGGCCAAGGAAATCGTCGAAGAAGCAAAGATGTCGGCCAACCAGGATGCGAAGAAAATCATTCTTGAGACAATCCAGAGAACGGCGGCGGAACACGCAATCGAAAATACCGTTTCGGTGTTTAACATTGAGAATGACGAGATTAAAGGCCGTATCATCGGCCGTGAAGGTCGTAACATCCGCGCCCTTGAGTCACTCACCGGCGTTGAGATCATCATCGACGACAGCCCTGACGCGATACTCCTCTCCGGCTTCGACCCGATCCGCCGCGAGATAGCTCGTCTGTCACTTCAGAAACTCGTCACCGACGGCCGTATCCATCCGGCACGTATCGAGGAAGTCGTGAAGAAAGTCGAGAAACAGGTTGAACAGGAAATCATTGAGACGGGTAAACGCACCGTCATCGACCTCGGCATCCACAACCTCGCACCAGAGCTTATCAGGATGATAGGCAGAATGAAATACCGTTCGTCATACGGGCAGAACCTGCTTCAGCACTCGATAGAGGTGGCAAAACTCAGCGCCACGATGTCGGCCGAACTCGGACTCAACCCGAAGGTGGCAAAACGCGCAGGTCTGCTCCACGATATCGGCAAGGTGGCCGAGAATGAGGAAGAGCTTCCGCACGCAATCTTGGGCATGAAGGTCGCCGAGAAATACAAGGAGAAAGCCGATGTGTGCAACGCTATCGGCGCCCACCACGATGAGATAGAAATGGAATCGCTCATCGCGCCTATCGTCCAGGTCTGCGACGCCATCTCCGGCGCACGTCCGGGTGCACGTCGCGAGGTCGTCGAGGCATACATCCAGCGTCTTAACAAGCTCGAAGAGATGGCAATGTCATATTCTGGTGTCGTTAAGACTTACGCAATCCAGGCGGGCCGCGAGCTACGCGTCATCGTTGGGGCCGACAAGGTCAGCGACAAGGAGGCCGACAGCATCGCATACGACCTCTCACGTCAGATTCAGACCGAGATGACGTATCCGGGACAGATAAAGATCACCGTCATCAGGGAGACAAGGTCGGTGCAGTTCGCGAAATGATTTTTTTCAAACATCGAAGCCCGGCTCTTGGTAGTCGGGCTTTTTTGTATGTCAAAAGTTCTCCTTGCAAGATGGACGCATTTTTTAATCGGGATCGAATCTCTCTGTCTCCGCAAGGAAGCACCACGGAAGTGTCATGGCACTTCACAGCGTTTTTTCATCATAGTTTTGATGTGAATTGTGCGTAAAAAATCTGTAAAAAAAATTGTCGCTCGCTCGAAAAAGTTGTTATCTTTGCAAGTTCGGTGAAGAAGATGTTTGTGATGATTGATATGTTGTAAATGCTTGGTTATCAAGTTTGACAGGCAAAAATAGAATGGTTGAATTGTTTGCTGACAATCCGCAAACTTCGGCAAGTGAGATTTTGAAAGTGACGGAAATGGAATAGGATGAGTTATGAAAAAGAAAAAATATACATTTATTGATTTGTTCGCATAATACAAGAAAGGAAAATTCAGAATAAATTAGACCATAAAGGAAACAACAAACAATGGCTGAACAGGGTTTAAAGAATATCACCATAACGGACGCGGATTACAAGGAGTGGATTCGCGACCTGTCTGTACGGTACAGAAACAGCCAGATCAAGGCGGCGGTGAAGGTTAACCAGGAAGCTTTGATTTTCTATTGGAGCCTCGGACGTGACATCGTCAACCTTCAGGCAGAAAGCAAATGGGGCAGCAAGTTGCTCAAAAACCTTAGCGAAGACCTGAAGAAGGCGTTGCCGGATGTGGGATGCTTCTCTGAGACGAATCTTCTCTACATGAAGAACTTCTATCTCCTTTATCAGCCAATTACTCCCCAACTTGAGGAACAATTAGTTGAGTCGCGCCAAATAACTCCCCAAGTTGGGGAGCAAATAGTCGTGAACATCTTCTCAATTCCATGGGGACACCACAAACTCTTGATTGACAAGTACAAGAATCACCCTGAAAAGGCGTTGTTCTTCGTTCGCAAGACGATAGAAAACGGTTGGAGCCGTGCCATGCTACTCAACTTCATCGACACCGACCTCTACGAGCGCGACAGCAAGGCACAGAACAACTTCCAGCATACTTTGCCCGAATCTATGAGCGACCTTGCCAAGGAGATAACCAAGGATCCCTACAACTTTGCTTTTGCCGGCATCACGGGTGAACACAATGAACGTTTGCTCAAGAAAGCCCTCCTCAAGAACATCACCGAATTTCTTGTGGAACTTGGAACTGGATTTGCGTATGTGGGCAAGGAATATCGTTTGCAGATTGGTACAAAGGAAAAATTCATAGATTTGCTCTTTTTTCACATCCCACTGAATTGCTATGTGGTGATAGAAGTTAAGATTGGCGAATTTGACGCACCAGATGTTGGACAATTGGGAACGTACGTTGTGGCTTGCAACCATATTTTAAAGCAGGAATGCCATAATCCAACTATCGGACTGCTTATTTGCAAAAACAAAGACAATCTCTTGGCGCAATATGCACTTGAATCGAGCAATCAACCGATTGGCATTTCGGAGTTTGAGTTGGAAAAACTCTATCCAACTCAAGTGGAAGGTATGATACCTACCATCGAGGAGATTGAAGATAAACTTGCCGATAGGATGGAAAAAGAAAAAATAAAGGAAGGATAAGTTATGAAAAAGAAAAAATATACTTTCATCGATTTGTTCGCGGAAGTGCGAAAATGGGAAATGATGACGCAAGAATAATAATTGAATAAAAAATCTCCCTGCCTGAAGAACACCTGCCGAACAAGCGGTTTTTGGAGTGGCACAGGGAGAGAGTGTTTGAAAAGTAAAAAGATGATGATAAATATACTGTTGCTTCATTTTTTGCTGGATGTGGAGGTCTCGATTTAGGCTTTGAACAAGCAGGATTCCGTGTGATTTGGGCTAACGAGTCCGAGCCACATTGTCGTACCACGTATATTCGAAATCATCCTAACACAATAAAAATGTCAGTTCGACTGACAAATTGGGTGTATTAACAAAATGTCAGTTTGACTGACAAATTAGAAAAAAGTATGAGCAAAAACGAAATAGTAAAAATAACATATCCAAATGTTCCGGCGGAACTCGATGATCCGGAACTATTGCGATTGGCTGACACGATTGTTGAGATAGTAAAGAATGCTATTGCAGAAATATCAACTCGTGTAAATATGACAATGACCATTTCCTATTGGAAAATAGGTCAGCATATCGTTGAGTTTGAACAACAAGGAAACGCAAGGGCAACATATGGAAGTTCAATGTTGGTCAATCTGGCCAAAATATTGCGCATCAAACTCGGAAAAGGGTATAGTCGTCCGAACTTAAACAATATGCGTAAATTCTATTTGCTATACCCATCGTATGAGGAAGTCTGTACAAAACTGAATTCCAATAATTATGGTACCATTTAAAGAGACGGCCAACTCAAAAGAAGAACTTGTTGAATTGCGGATTGAAAATTGAAATAGTTATGAAAAAGAAAAAATATACATTCATCGATTTGTTCGCGGGGTACGGTAATGGAAATGATTTTTAACTAATTGAATCAGATAGTAAAAAAGTACAAATGAACTGTTATTATCATAAAAATATTACTAACTTTTTGATTGCAGACCGTTCAGTTATACTTGGTCAATTAACCCTGGCAGGAGGTAATGACCCGAATCAAGTCAGCGCATGGGAAACGGAAATAGATCTGTTAAAAACTATTTTGAAGGAATGGGAAAATGAAGCTGCAGAAGTCATTTTCGAATATACAATTCCACGTTTAAACAAACGTGTTGACATTGTTCTTTTGTTGAAGAACATCATTTTTTGCATTGAATTCAAGGATGGGCAAACTTCTTATCTTCAACAAGATATGGAACAAGTAATGGATTATGCCCTCGATTTGAAGAATTTTCACAAAGAAAGTCATGACTTTCCAATTGTTCCGATTCTAGTAGCTACAGAAGCGAATGAATGCTCTAATATATTGCTTTCATCCGTCTATCATGACCAAATATACAATCCGTTTTTGGTTAATAAAGCAGGATTGAAGACAGTCATTGAAAAGGTTATTGAGAGAGAAAAAGAATCTTCAGATTCTCATGAATTAGATGTAAATAATTGGTGTAGGAGTCGTTATGAGCCTACCCCGACAATTATTGAAGCGGCAAAAGCACTGTATGATTCTCATTCTGTAGAAAATATCACTCGTTCAGAGGCTTCTGGAGAGAGTTTGCGTAAAACGACGGATTACATTTTAAACGTTATCAAACAGAGTAGAGAAAAAAACGAAAAAAGCATCTGTTTTGTAACGGGTGTACCTGGTGCAGGAAAAACTTTGGTGGGTCTGAATGTAGCTATTGAACAGTCGGATACGGAGAGCGCACACAATGATTTGGCTGTGTATCTTTCTGGGAATGGACCTTTAGTTAAAGTATTGACAGAAGCTTTAGCTCGTGATAAAAAGAAACGTAATGGAGGTAATATTACAGATGCACGCCGTGAAGTGAGTCGTTTTATTCAAGAAATATACAACTATCGCGAGCAAATGCTCAATAAGATTAAAACGCCCATAGAAAATGGTCAATTGGAAATCGACGAAAGTGTTTCAATGGCAGACAACAATGCCGGACATGCAGAAATCGAGCATATCGCTATTTTTGATGAGGCGCAACGTTCTTGGAACCACGAAAAGTTGGCGGACTGGCTGAAACGAGGTGGCAGTTACGGCAACAAAAAGAAAATCCCCAATTTTCCAATGTCAGAAGCTGAATTTTTAATTTGGTCAATGAATTTGAGAAAAGATTGGGCTGTAGTTGTTTGTTTAGTAGGTGGAGGACAAGAAATTCATAGTGGCGAGGCTGGTATAGCAGAATGGATAAAGGCATGCAATGTTTTATTCAAGGATTGGAAAGTTTACATTTCCGACCATTTGACCGATAAAGAGTATGCGGAAGGTAACGTTAAATCATTACTTTCTGAAAATAATAATGTTAGTTATGCAACGAATCTTCATTTAGGCGTTTCGATGCGTTCTTTCCGAGCTGAGAAATTGTCGTTGTTTGTTCATCATTTATTGGAACTGAATACAAATAATGCAAAAGAAGTATATGATGAAATCAAAGCAAATTATCCCATTGTTTTGACTCGTGACACAGAAAAAGCAAAAGAATGGCTGCGAGAAAAAGCTCGTGGAACGGAACGCTATGGAATAGTTGTATCTTCTAAGGCTGAACGCTTGCGTCCATTGGCCATCGATGTGAAACGGAAATGCGATGTTGTACGTTGGTTTTTGGATGATAAAAAAGATTTAGGTTCCTCCATGTTTTTGGAAGATGTTGCTACAGAATTTGATGTGCAAGGTTTGGAACTCGATTGGACATGCGTGGCATGGGATGGAGATTTGCGATATACACCACAAGGTTGGGATTTTTACAATTTCAGGACAAATAATTGGTCTCACAACCGCCAAGAGATCAATCAAGCATATCAGCTCAATGCTTATCGTGTTTTGCTTACACGCGCACGACAAGGAATGGTAATTTGTGTACCTAAAGGTGATATTAAAGACCACACACGACAACCAAAATTCTATGATTCAACGTATGAGTATTTGAAATCAATAGGGTTGGAAGAAATATAGATTGTAATATAATGTCCGATATTAGCAATGACGAAAAAACAGGAAATACAACTTTTTGAAGAGAAGAAAGTCCGCACAGTTTGGGATTCTGAAACCGAACAATGGTACTTTTGTGTGGTAGATGTTGTGGAAGCCCTCACGGATAGTGTGAACCCAAGCGATTACATTAAAAAGATGAAGAAACGTGACCCTTCCCTCGCAGAAGGGTGGGGACAAATTGTCACCCCCCTTTCTGTGCAGACCCAAGGAGGCAAACAAAGAGTTAACTGTGCTTCACCACAAGGTCTTTTCCGCCTTATCCAGTCCATTCCGTCACCCAAAGCTGAACCGTTCAAAATCTGGATGGCGCAGGTGGCCTCACAACGTCTCGACCAGATGCAAGACCCGGAATTGAATATAAATCAAGCTATTGCCGATTATAAACGATTGGGGTATAGCGACAAATGGATAAACAACCGCATCAAAGGCATCGAGGTCAGGAAAGAACTGACTGACGAATGGGAACGCGCCGGCGTACAGTCAGGGCAGCAGTTTGCTTCTCTGACCGACATTATCACCAAGGAATGGAGCGGTATGACCACTCGTCAATACAAGCAGCACAAAGGTCTGAAAAAAGAGAATCTCCGCGACAATATGAGCAATGTGGAACTTGCTTTGAATATGCTGGCGGAAGCATCTACAACGGAAATATCTAAACAGAAAAATCCACAAGGTTTTCAAGAGAGTGCGCAGGTGGCCAAGGAGGGCGGCAGCGTTGCGAAAGCCGCACGAAAACAGTTGGAGAGCAAAACGGGGAAATCCGCCATTTCGACATCCAAGGCAAGCGATTATCTGTTGCCGACGGAGGATGAGAAAGAATAAATATTTCTTGTAAGGCATTGCTGAATAATAATTGAAAAAACGAATGTGATTATGGCAAACGATTTTGACATATTGGTGGGACGAATCGAGTCGGCAAATCAGGTTTTGCAGAACAACGCCCGTGTGGTAATCAACCGGCACGTAACCGCCAAAGCGTGGCTTACTGGCTACTACATTGTGGAGTACGAGCAGCACGGGGCCGACCGAGCCAAGTATGGGGAAAGACTCATCCCTGAATTGTCGAAAAGACTTGGGAAAAACAAGTATAGTGTCAGTACACTAAAATTATATCGTCAATTCTACCAAGTCTATCCGATGCTGGCATACGAAATTCTTGGTTTTGTTAAGACACTTCCTGTAATTGGACAATCACCGATTAGCCAATTGCAATTGCCTGTATATCAATCGTGTGAAAAAAGCCAATCACTGATTGCCAAATCTTGTGACCTTGCAATTCCCTCTAAGACAGCCGGTGATTCCATAGTGCCGTCCTCAAAACTGTTCAATAAGCTTTCGTTTACACACTTGGCGGCTTTGCTGCCCGTGGAAGATTCTTTAGCTCGCGACTTTTACGCAACCATGGCCATCCGCGGCACTTGGAGTGTGCGGGAACTGCAACGTCAGATTGATACCAACTAAGAACAAGATGATGGAGTTTTTGCGCCGACAAAACAAATAAAAGAAACTATGGACAAAGAGAACAAACTGATACTCTACAAGGATGAAGAAGGCAATGTGAATGTGACCGTTCGCTTCGCCGAAGACGACGTGTGGCTGACCCAAACTCAGTTGGCCGCGATTTATAATACAACTCAACAGAATATCAGCCTTCACCAAAAAGGAATATATGCTGATGGAGAACTTGAAGATATTTCAACTCACAAGAAATTCTTGTTGGTTCGCCAAGAAGGAAATCGTCAGGTGCAAAGAGAAATCGACCATTACAACTTGGATATGATTATCGCACTTGGCTATCGTGTGCAGTCGCCTGTGGCAGTGCGTTTTCGCCGCTGGGCAACGCAACGGCTGCATGAATATATCCAAAAAGGCTTCACGATGGACGACGAACGGCTGAAGCAAGGTGGAAACCGATATTTCAAGGAACTGCTTCAACGCATTCGGGATATTCGCAGCAGCGAACGGAACTTCTACCAGCAGGTGACGGATATTTATGCCACATCAACCGATTACGATCCGCGTGCTGCGGTGACGAAAGGTTTTTTTGCCACCGTCCAAAATAAAATGCATTACGCCGTACACGAACATACAGCAGCGGAACTTATCTACGAAAGAGTTGATAATGAGAAACCCTTTGTCGGAATGACGAACTTCAAGGGGAATTATGTCACTCGTGATGATGTGAAAATTGCGAAGAACTATCTTTCCGAACTGGAACTCCAACGACTTAATCTGCTTACGTCACAATTTTTGGATTATGCTGAATTTCAAGCTTTAGAACAAAATCCGATGACTATGGCCGATTGGATCGCCGCTCTCGACGAACAGATTTTGCGGTTGCGCAAGAACATCATCGAAGGCAATGGAAGTATTTCTCATCAAGAAGCCATAGAAAAAGCCGAGCGTGAATTTGAAATCTATCGTGAACGTGAAATGCGTCTGTTGGAAAGCGATTTCGATAAAGCCGTGAAACAACTGAAAGAGATACAGATGGGTAACGAAAAAAATGATTAGTTCATTATGATCCTCCTCTTTGAAGAATACCAATATAAAAATGCCGATGACATTGCGCTGGTAAAGCAGTGCGTGGCTCAGGCCTATCTCATCGAAACCGCCAACGGCGTGAAGGTGGGCTGCGTGGGCTATTTCTATTGCACGAATCCGCAAGTGAATGACGTGGTTTTCGTGCTGCCCAAGGTTTTCATCAAAGAAGACGGCACGGCTTTCGGGAAATACAAGCCCGAAGAAATCATCAAGCTTGATTCGTTATCAGACAAGAGTCTTAATGACGAAAAGGAAACGGTTTTTGAACTTTCCGCCTGGCTGTATCAGGCCATCGCACACTTCGTGGAGCGCAACCCCGGAACCGAAATCGTCAAGATGTCGAACGTGCAGGAGGTGGCTTCTTCCAAAGGCGAGAAATGCGAAACTTACATTGACATCATTCTCCAACTTCAGAAATTCCAGAAAGAACACCGCCACCTGTTTACCTTTATCTCCATCGTCAACCGCAGCGGCACGCACAAAATCAACTGAAACAGGACCGTGCGGAAAACGCAGCCGTTTCTGCAAGACGGCACGCCCGTATATATGGATTTCTACAACAAGACCAAATCCATCAATTTCGATGAGGAATTGATTGTGCTGTTCTATTCCGTGCTTCGCTACTTGCAGGAGAAAATGCGTTTCAAAACGGTGTGCGATTTGCGCTACGACCTCATCTCGGTGCGGAAAACAGAATCGATGATTGCGCAAGGGCAGGGAACCCGTCGTTTGCGTGCCATCCGCAAAAAGTATTTCACCGACGAACTCGTCAAGCTCTGGAATCTGCTCTATGTTTTCTTTGAGAAAGCAGAGAAAATCGCTTCCGGCAAATATCACGAAGAAAAGTTGCTGGCCATCAAATTCAACATCATTTTCGAAGATATGATCGACCAGCTCATCGGCGGAAACGATGGGAATGATGATTTGCTAAAACTCAAACATCAGAAAGACGGCAAGCGCCTCGACCATTTGTACAAAGAACCTTCGCTCATCAACAATGGCGGTGAAATCTATTTCATCGGCGACAGCAAATACTACAAGGAAAGCACCGATTTGGGAGAAACGGCTGTTTATAAACAGTTTACCTACGCCAAAAACATCATTCAGTATCATATTGATATTTTTAATGAAAATAAACAATATCCTGACGAACTTCAGTATCGCGATGAACTGACAGAAGGTTATAATATCACGCCCAATTTCTTTATCCGCGCAAGCGCGATTAAAAAAGACAATAGCTTGTATGGTTACACCGAAGATGGTTTGAAAAATGAATATGATGACGATGTGAAAGACAAGCAGAATAAGCTCGTCAATTATCATTTCCCCAACCGCCTTTTCGACCGCGACACCTTCGTGCTGCAAACCTACAACATCAATTTCCTATACGTGTTGGCGCATTATGTGCAAGGGGCCGACAAGGGCATACAGGAACACATCCGAAAGAAATTCAGAGATGATCTGCTGAATCGGTTTAACTTGTTGTATGATTTCTGGATTCTCACAACGGATAAAAACAACTTGCAAGCCGCTATAGACAAACATTTCCGCAAAATCAACGGCAAGGTGTTCTGCCCGTATCCGGAACAGGAGCCGCCCTTGCTTTATCTGGCGTTGGAAAAAGAGAAAGCAGATACGGCAGGACGGTCGGCTGATTTCATGATGTTCCGTGCAACAAAAGCCGATGACCTCGCCCTGGTTGCGGCATTGGAGGAGGATTTTGATGTTTACAGGCTGCCAAAATTAGGCGACGACCCGCAGGAAACATTGAATGAGATGAAGAGAAAACGTGTTGAAAAACATTCGTACGATTTTTATCAGAATCAATATGGTGTGATTTCCGCCGCCGCCGAAGAACAGTCTTTGTACGAATCAAAATTCAAACTTGAGGATTTCAAGGATTCGGTTTTCCTCATCGGATGTTACAAGAGCAAAAAACATTTGCAATGGATTGAAGATAAGCATAAATACAATGTCCGTCTTGGCGACCGCCGTGGTGCCGTGAAGGAAAACGACGAGCAAGTTGTTACAGCAAGATTTTTAATCCTTTACGATTTTGAAAATCCGTCAACATATTCTCTTTATCGTTTGGAAAACAGACAGTGGGTTTATAAAAAAGAAGATATGGAAAGATTGGGTTATCTTTCTCCCAAAGGCGAGAAATATCTGCTTTATGCGTTGACGGCTCAGCTGTCGTCAAGGGAAATCGATCTCTCTGAAATTCTGAAAGACAAACAAGTTCAGAAAGGTTCTCCGCTTGAGGGCGCGCCGGTATATGTCACAGGTGCGGGTCTGTGCTGGAAATCATGATTTCATGCAAAAAAAACCGTCAGGAATCGCTTCCTGACGGGAAAAATGAAAAAAAAATCAAAATTATTTGATGACGATTTTACTCGATTTCTCTGTCTTGCCGTTGATGACAAGGCTGTAGAAATAAACGCCGCTGCTGAGGTCGCTGACGTTCATGCTGAGCTTGCCGCTCATGCCGTTGAGGTCGTTTCTCATCACTTCCTGACCTGCCATGTTATAGACGACAACCGCCGCGCTGTTCACGCTGCCGTTGAGGTCGTAGTCGAAGTTGATGACATCGGTCGCCGGTGTCGGATAGGCGTTGATGACGTTCTGTGCCGCGACTTCCGCCACATCATCAAGTGAATATTTGAAGGTGATGTTGATGACGAATTTCGCGTCAGGGTTGTTCCTCTCGTAGAAGAGGTACGTCATGCTCTGTTCGCCGAACTGCTCAAGTGGCATGTAGTGCACGCTGAAAAGCGTCGGCTCGCCAGGGTTGAGGTCAACGGCTGTCGAATAGACCTCCGGCGAGAGGCACAGACCAAAGCAGATGTAGTTGAGTGTGCCTTCAACGAGGTTGTTCTCCACCTTCTCGCAGACCACATTCAAGACCTCTCCTGTCGTGTTTGTGACATCGAACTCCATGGCAATTTCCATCAAGGAAGGGTCAACGTCGCCATAGATGTAGTAGCTTGCGCCGTTTTCAACGACATTGCCTGTCTCTTTTTCTGTAATTGTGATGTTTTGTGCTGATGCCGCGAACATCGCGAGCACCATTGTCAATGAAAGTAAAAGTTTCTTCATAAGTATTTGAATTTAAAATTGTTATTTCATTTTTTATTTCACGATGTTTGCGATCATCTCGTCGCTTGCGATGTTTGGCATCGTGACCTTGAGGCGCGGCTCGACTTCCATGGCGCGTCTGATGGCGAACATCGCGGGCTCGTTGCGTGCCCAGCTTCTTCTCGCGATGCCGTTGTTGACGTCCCAGTGAAGCATGCAGTGCAGGCGTCTGTCGGCTTCCGGCGTTCCGTCGAGGACCATGCCGAAGCCTCCGTTGATGACTTCGCCCCAGCCCACGCCGCCGCCGTTGTGGATGCTGACCCATGTGGCGCCGCGGAATCCGTCGCCGATGACGTTCTGTATCGCCATGTCGGCGGTGAAGCTCGAACCATCGTAGATGTTCGATGTCTCACGAAACGGCGAGTCGGTGCCCGACACGTCGTGGTGGTCGCGGCCCAGCACCACCGGCGCGCTCAGCCTGCCGTCGGCGATGGCCTTGTTGAACTCCGCCGCGATCTTCGTGCGCCCTTCGCAGTCGGCGTAGAGGATGCGCGCCTGCGAGCCGACGACCAAATGGTTGGCTTGTGCGCCCTTGATCCACTGTATGTTGTCGTGCATCTGCTGCTGAATCTCCTTCGGTGACGACTTCGCGATGTCTTCAAGAACCTTGCACGCTATCTCGTCGGTGACGGCGAGGTCTTCTGGCTTGCCTGACGTGCAGACCCATCTGAACGGGCCGAAGCCGTAGTCGAAATACATTGGCCCCATGATGTCCTGGACGTATGACGGATAGCGGAACTTGCCGTCTTTCATGATGTCGGCGCCGGCGCGGCTGCTCTCAAGCAGGAACGCGTTGCCGTAGTCGAAGAAGTACATGCCTTTGGCGGTGAGTTTGTTGACCGCCGCCACGTGACGGCGCAGTGACGCATAGACCGCCTCCTTGAACTTCTCCGGCTCTTCAGCCATCATGCGTTTCGACTCCTCGAATGAATATCCGACAGGGTAGTAGCCGCCCGCGAACGGGTTGTGCAACGAGGTCTGGTCGGAGCCGAGATCGACGTGTATGCCTTTCGCCGCGGCATATTCCCAGAGGTCAACGACGTTGCCCTGATAGGCGAACGAGCGGGCGATCTTCTTTCCGATGGCTTCGTTCACTTTCACGAACAGCTCGTCTAAGTTCTCATGGATCTCATCGACCCAGCCCTGGTTGTAGCGTTTCAGTGCCGCCGACGGGTTGATTTCCGCCGTGATGGAGACGACACCCGCGATGTTGCCGGCCTTGGGCTGTGCGCCCGACATTCCGCCGAGACCCGCCGTGATGAACAGCTTGCCCGCCGGTGTGCCGCCCTGCTTGCGCGAGGCGTTCAGCACCGTGATTGTCGTGCCGTGGACGATGCCCTGTGGCCCGATGTACATGTATGAGCCTGCCGTCATCTGTCCGTATTGTGTCACGCCGAGTGCGTTGAAACGCTCCCAGTCGTCCGGTTTCGAGTAGTTCGGAATCATCATGCCGTTCGTCACGATGACACGCGGCGCCTCCTTGTGCGACGGGAACAGCCCCATCGGGTGGCCCGAATACATGACGAGGGTCTGCTCGTCGGTCATGTTGGCCAAATACTGCATCACGAGACGGTACTGCGCCCAGTTCTGGAAGATGGCACCATTGCCGCCGTAGATGATGAGCTCGTGCGGATGCTGTGCCACTGCCGGGTCTAAGTTATTCTGAATCATCAGCATGATGGCTGCAGCCTGACGGCATTTCGCCGGATATTCGTCGATCGGACGGGCGTACATCGCGTATGAAGGACGGAAACGGTACATGTAGATGCGGCCGTATTTCTCCAATTCCTCGTAAAACTCAGGGGCGAGTTGCGCATGAAGCCTCTCCGGAAAATAACGGAGCGCGTTCTTCAACGCCAATCTCTTCTGTTCTTTCGTCAAAATGTCTTTGCGTTTCGGCGCATGATTGATGTTCTTGTCGTACTCTTTCACTTCAGGCAGCTGCTCGGGAATGCCTGCAAGTATTTCTTTCTGAAAATCATTCATTTGCATATATTTTGTAATATTTTTTTTCGTTTTTTTGACCTGCAAAGTTAATAATTTTCTAATTTTGCAGCCTTATTTATTTCAAAATGAAGAAAAATAATTTTTTCAAACTCGCCTTGGCTTTGTTGATAGCCATATTTTCATTAGGAAAGTTAAATGCTCAATCATTTGTGAATGAATCATTTGCAAATAAAATCGGAAAGAATTTCATTGAATTGAAGACCGGTAAATCCGATGTCCAACTTGATGTTTTTCATGTCGAGAACGGCTCGGACGGCAATCCGGCGCTGTACATCTTCAACGTGGAAGGCGGCGGCTTCGTCATCGTCTCGGCTTCCAAGAACCTGAATCCTATCATGGCTTATTCCGACGAGAACTCTTATGAGGGTGAGATCCCGGAGACGGCGAGATATTTCATCGACAACTACCGCGAGAACGTGGAATATTATAATAAGGTGAACCGTGCGGCTGACGATAATGTGGCTGTGATGTGGAAATCGTTGGAAGACAAAGTGTTGCCGGCGGCGAAAAACACCAATGTCGTCGATCCGCTCATCCAGACGAGATGGAATCAGGACTGTTATTACAACGCGCTGGCGCCTTCGACGGGCGGCGGCTGGTGGGGCGGCGGCCCGTGCGGACACTGCTATGCTGGCTGCGTGGCGTGCGCCATGTCGCAGGTGATGAAATTCTGGAACCACCCGGCGCAGGGCAGAGGCTCGCACTCGTATGTCCACCACGAATACGGCACACAGTCGGCGAACTTCGGCGCCACCACATACGACTGGGACAACATGCCCAACGAGATATGGAACGACAACATCGCCATCGCGACGTTGATGTACCACTGCGGCGTGAGCGTCAACATGGACTTCGGCCCTGACGGCAGCGGGGCGCAGTCGCATGACGTGGAGACGGCAATGCGCAAGTATTTCGGATATTGCTCGGCGACGTACAAGGAACGCACCCAATACGAGGAGGACGAATGGATCGCGATGCTGAAGGGCGACCTCGACAAGGGACATCCGATGTATTTCTCAGGCTCCGGTGAGCCGGGCGGTCACGCCATAGTGTGCGACGGCTACGACGACCGCGACTACTTCAGCTTCAACCTCGGATGGAGCGGCTCCGGAAACGGCTTCTACGACATCAACGACGTGGCGGGCTTCAACCAGAACGAGGCTGTCGTGATGAACATCGTCCCGCTTCCGATAAACGCCGACGCCAACGGCATCATCTACGTCTCCGCCGACGGCACCGGCGACGGCTCTTCATGGACGAACGCCACGAAACACCTCGAGTTCGCGTCATCTGTCGCCACCGAGGTCTCCAACCAGATCTGGGTGAAAAGCGGCACGTACTACGGCGACCTGGAGAACAACAACGGCGCGTTCACCATCTACGACAACAACAGGATCTACGGCGGTTTCACCGGCGACGAGCCGGCCGACTTCGACCTCGATGACCGTGACCTCGAAGCTAACCCCACCATCCTCGACGGCATGAACCAACGCCGCGTCGTGTTCCAGTCGGACCACTTCCAGAACGCCGCCTATTCCATCTGGGACGGATTCACAATCCAGAACGGAAACTGCGGCGCGGGAGCGGGAGCGTATCTCTGCTCGAACAGCCGCTTCGTGAACTGTAAATTCCAGAATAACACCGCTACAGGCTTCGGCGGCGGCGTCTATGTCATCTCGGCCTATTATGAGAACGCAACGGTCAAATTCGAGAACTGCAGCTTTGAAAACAACAACGGCTCCATGGGCGGCGGCATCTGCGACATGCTCGGCATCACCCTGCTCAACTGCGACTTCCGCAACAACTCGGCGAACACCAAAGGCGGCGCATATTATGTCTATACAAACAAACAGCCGAAAATGACGAACTGCATCTTCGCGAAGAACTCCGCCAAGGAAGCCGGCGCAATCTACAACCGAGGCAAATTTACCATGATTAACTGCGACGTCGTTGACAATGAAGCCATTGAGACCTGCGGCGGACTGCATAACGACAACCACTACAGCAGGATTTACAACAGCGTCTTCTGGGGCAACAAAGCCAACGGCGATTACAACCAGATCGACGGCGACTCCAAGTTCTTCTACTGCGCCGTGCAGGGCGGCTTCGACGGAGAACACATGGTGACAACCGACGACCCGCGTTTCATAGATGCTGCGAGCGGCAACTACAGCCTCGCGGCCGATTCACCTTTGATTAATAAAGGCGACAAAACCGTGTCGGGCGTCACGGGACCCGACATTATTGGCAACCAGCGTGTCGTAGGTGGACAGATAGACCTCGGCGCCGCCGAATATCAAGGACCAGCTGACGTTGATGAATTTGCTGAAAATCAAATCGTGTTGTTTCCCAATCCTGTCAATGATGTGATTAACATCAACCTTGGCGATGCGACGTCGGACGTGGTGATTTTCAACTGCCTCGGACAGACGGTCCGCCGCCTTGCCGGAATGACCGGCACGGTGCAGATTAACGTCTCCGATTTGAATGAAGGGATGTACTTTGTCAGGATTAATGATAAGGTGGAGAAGGTGGTTAAGAGGTGAAAGGTGAAAGGTGAAAGGGTAAAGGTGAAAGGGTAAAGGGTGGAGTAAAACTTTTTAACGCGAACCAAAACCTTGCGGGCTGCCCGGAGGGCAGTATTTCAGTAACCGGGTACGCGGCACGCGTGCCTGGCAGCGTGTGAGCATCCGTGTGAACTTCCGTGAAAAGTGTATAAAAATATTACATGAAAATAATCGGTGCGTCCGTGCCGTTGAAGAGTGAAAGTTCTTATCTTTGCGGCGTCGTTTCCTTTTGGGGTTTCGTTCAACGGACTTCGCGAAATCCCGAAGGGCGGCGTGAGTTTAGAAAGAACAGAAGTCAATTTAAAAATTAAAAATCACACAAAAGATGAAAAAGGGTATCAGATTATTTGCGACATTGATGGTTTGCATGGCGATGGCGCTGTGCATGTCGTGCAAGAAAGACAATGACAACGAGCCGGGCGGCGGCACAGGTGTCACCGGCGATGGCAACGGTACAATTTATCCCCACGAATACGTTGACCTCGGCCTTCCGAGCGGTCTTCTGTGGGCGACATGCAACGTCGGCGCGGACAGCCCCGAAGACTATGGCGACTACTTCGCATGGGGTGAGACCACTACCAAGAGTACGTACGACTGGAGCACCTACAAGTGGTGCAACGGCGGCGATCATCACAAGCTCACCAAGTACAACACGAAATCGAGTTATGGCACTGTTGATGACAAGACGGTTCTCGAACTCGAGGACGATGCTGCCCGCGCGAACTGGGACGGTGCGTGGCGCATGCCGACATACGATGAGATGGTGGAATTGAAGAACAACTGCACATGGAAGTGGATTACACAGGACGGAAAGAAAGGTTACCTCGTCACAGGCTCTAACGGCAACAACATATTCCTGCCTGCCGCCGGCTGCTACTACAATGGAAGCCTCTACGACGACGATTACTACTGCATCTACTGGTCGAGTTCGCTCTACACCGGCGGCCCGGACCTCGCATGCACCCTGTACTCATATTCCGGCAGCGTGTACATGGACAACGCCAACCGCAGTTTTGGACGCACGGTCCGGCCAGTCCGCAATTCACAATAAGGCAAAATCAAAAACAAGAAGTTGCGCCCGGCACGGATTTAGGGTTCATGAAAATGAAAATACATTTCAAGACATTAATGATGCTTATGACCTGCATGGCAATGGCGCTGTGCGTATCGTGCAAGAAAGATAAAGACAACGACAACGAATCTGGCGGCACAGGTGTCACCGGCGATGGCAACGGCATAATTACCGGCCACGCATACGTTGACCTCGGCCTCCCGAGCGGTCTTCTGTGGGCTACATGCAACGTCGGTGCGGACTCGCCCGAGGACTACGGCGACTACTTCGCCTGGGGCGAAACGGAGACAAAGAGCACCTACAAGTGGAGTACCTACAAGTGGTGCAACGGCAATTGGGACAACCTCACCAAATACAATACGGATTCGTATTACGGCACCGTTGACAACAAGACGCTTCTCGAACCTGAGGACGATGCTGCCCATGTGAACTGGGGTGGCGCGTGGCGCATGCCCACATACGACGAGATGCAGGAACTTAAGAACAACTGCACAAGTGAATGGACTACGCAGAACGGCGTGAACGGAAGAAAATTCACAGGTTCCAACGGTAACAGCATCTTCCTGCCGGCCGCCGGCTACTTCCACGATGGCAGCCTCGACGTCGCAGGTTCCTTCGGCTTCTACTGGTCGAGTTCGCTCGGCGCCGACTACCCGAGTCGCTCGTGCGGCTTGTACTTCTATTCCGGTCTCGTGAGCGTGGGCAGCAACTACCGCAGCTATGGGCAATCGGTACGGCCAGTCTGCCCCTCCCAGAAATGACTTGTGTCGGCGGGAGACGTGCAGACGTGCGTAAAAGTGGCAGCGGGGCGACGGTGCCCGCCCTCAGGCGGGCTACCAAGCCGTCGTCCGGCAGCCACTTTGCAGCAGAAAAAACGCCGCCCTAAGGCGGCGAAAATCTCTGAAAATGATTCCAAAAAATCCAAATGAATGGCAAAATTAGGCGACATACTCGAAAAAGAGAAGAATCGGAGCGAGTCGGGAATGCTCCGCACGATATACCTGTACCAGGAAGGCACGTTCTACCGTGCCTACGAATGGAGCGCGTGGCTGTGCTTCAGGTACATCAAGCAATTCAAGCCGACACACCGCCTGCTGAAAGATTCAGCCGACAGTATTGTCTTCATCGGCTTCCCGGTCACGAGCCTGCAAAAATACACGCCGGATGGAGGCGAGGTGACATATATGGACGACAATAATGTGGCAGTCTCAACAACGCAGGTTCCAACGGCAACTTCTGGTCGAGTACTCCCAGCGAGGACCTCGAGGACGGCGCGTACGGCATGGGCTTCTATTCGGGCTACGTGGACGTGGGCTACGACAATCGGTACGGCGGTTACGCCGTGCGTCTGGTGCGTTAGCCGCCCGTTTGCAGGACATTACCCTTCAAGCGCCGCAGAGAGGCGACGCGCTGAGGGGTGAAAAGCACTATACTTCATACGGAAGCCTCACTGTCATAGTGGGGCTTTTTTTAACCCAAACCAAAACCTAACTTCACTCTCAACTCTCCAAACTTCAAACTCTCTTAACGCTCCTCTCTCCTCTCTTAACAGAAAATAACCCCACACTCCAAACTTTATAAACTTTGGCTTAATGGTCAAATTTGGTGATAAATCATCTAAGAAAAATCACTAATGGTCATTTTTGGTGATAAAACAAACCTCTAACACCTTGTAACGGTTGCCGTTACAAGGTGTTAGAGGTTTTCGCGAAGTATTCATCAAT
>JAZRYG010000061.1:0-9481 GCA_045600605.1 Bacteroidales bacterium | reverse complement strand
TACTTACCTCATAAAACTTTTGGACCGCAACAAGACAAATATTCAGGAGATTCTCAGCAAATCGTATGCGAAGAAATACTTCATGGACTACAAGGCCGACACCGAAGACCCTTTGGCGATGATATACCAGAGCGGCTACCTGACGATAACGGGCTATGATAGCGAAGACTTTACCTACGCCCTCGACTTCCCGAACAACGAGGTGCGCAACGGCTTCATCGACCTGCTGGCCAACGACTACTTCCATCATAACGGGGAGACGTTCTCGTGCGTGCTGTCACTCAACAAAATGCTGAAGCAGTGCCGCTTGGACGACATGCGCGACGCATTGACAAGCTTCTTCGCAAATATCCCGTACAACGCGAACTATCAGGAACGCGCTTGGAGCTACGAGAGCCACTACCACTATACAATGTATCTGATATTCACGCTTTTGTCGTGCTATACGGTCCTGACCGAAAAGGCGAACTCGCGCGGCAGAGCCGATATGATTGTTGAAACGAATGACTACGTTTATATCTTTGAGTTCAAGCTCGACGGGACATCAGCGGAGGCATTGAAACAAATCGAAGACAAAGGCTATGCCGAGCCGTACGCCGCGGATTCGAGGAAACTGTTCAAAGTAGGAGTCGCGTTCTCATCGGAGAAACGGAACATCACGGAGTGGGAGGTGGTTTAGTTAAGCGTTAAGAGTTTTTCTCAGATAAATGAACTGAACCCCAAAGGTTTTTTCAGCCTTTGGGGTTCAGTTCGTATTTTTGTTTTTAATCCGCGTCTATGACGAGCCGGACTGAATAGCCGTTGTGCATGTAGAACGACGGCGTGCTTGCGGTTTGCAGGAAAGTCGTCGCGTTGAACCATACGTTGCACGCGCGGCGGTTGTCGTTCGGATTGACGGAACTCGTCCAGTAGTTGCCGTCGCCGGTGTTGATGGTGGAGCCGTTTCTGCTGCCGGCCCCTGGCAGGAACACGATGTCAAAGTCGGAGATCTCGTCTTGCGTGTAGCTCCAGCCGAATTTGCCGGCGGTCTGCTGCTTCGCCCCAGGCATGTCGTAGTAGTTGTCGGGCAGGATGAACGCGCCGAACACCGTCGTCATGTCGCTGAGCGTCAGGTTGCCCGTGCCGGAGAGATATTTCCCTTCGGAGTGATACGCGCTGTTGTTGTCGCGGTCATAAACCAGATAGTCCCACTCGCCGCCGTGACAGTGCCAGTCGCCGCCGGTGCCGATGTCGGAAGGCATGGTGTTGTTGAGCGTCCTCCACAACCCCGCCACGTTGCCTCCGTTGGAGATGGCGTTGTGAACGCCCCAGTCGTAGTCGGCGTTAGCATCTGTGAACGAGACGTGCGGGTAGTTGCTGTCGGTCGTCGATGTCATGTAAGGGGTCTTGCCGTTGTAACCGCTTGTGCCGTAGCCGAAAAGGTCTCTGTTGATATACTGCTTGTTGGAGCCTTGCCCTGTCGCGGAGCCGTAGAACTCCCACTGATGATCATGGAAATGCCAGTACGGGGTGGCGGCACTGCCGATATATTGCAGGTTGCCCTGCGAGAAATACACACGTCTTCCGTCGCCGACGCTGAATTTCCCCGGCAGCGCGCCTTTCGGATATGTCATGACAGGTATCGGATACGGCTTGTCCTCAATGATTTTCGCGTAAATCTTCGCCTCCTTGATGCCGTTCAGAATCCTGATCTTCCCCGACTTCAGGTTGTTGGAGAATTTTATCTTCTCTTCCTTGCCGTCCGATGTGCCTGTCGGGAACGCCGACACCCGCATGTCGGTGCCGCTCGTGAAAGTCACATCGCCCTTGGTGTATGAGACATTCTGGCTTGACAGATTCACGGTCATGATGTTTTTGACGTTGTGGCCGCTCATGGTGATGGAGCCGCTGCCGAAACCTACTTCGGTGTTGAGCCGCAGCACGGCTGTCATCGACTTGAACGGGATGGGGTTGGGGTTCACATCGGACGGCACATATTGCCCGCCTTCATCGGTGAGGATTATTCCGGCGGTTTTCCCTATCTGGTACTCCCCGACATCATAGCTGCCGTTGGTCTGCGAGCTGATGTTGAAGCTGATGCTGCCGACGCCGCCTCCCATGCTGACGCCGTCGCCCACATAATAGAAATAGAACGGCTTCGTGTCGTCGATGTCTCCCGTCACCGTGCCGCTGATCTCCGAAATGACGGATGAGCCGCTACTGGCGGTGAGGTGGCCCGACAGCAGAGTGCCGTTGTTCACGACATAGACCTTGTCGCCGGCGTTCCATGTGATCCTGCCGTTGTCCATGTTGATGTCGGTCTTGTCGATGCCGCCGGCACGTATGCTGATGCTTATGGCCTCACTTTCGTGAGTTTGCTCCTCCGGCAATTCCAGCACCGGCTTCTTGCATTGCGTGAAGGTCAATGCCGTCAACATAATAAGTGTAAATGCGCCGTACTTGTTACGCAATCTGTTTTTACTTGCGGTTCTCACTACAAGGTACGCCGCCGCCAGAACCATCAGGATGATGACTCCGTCGCCGACAGGAAGCTCGTCGCCGGTTTGGTAGTCGGTGATGATAAACTCCTCCTCCCAGATCCCGGAATAGTTGTAGTCGTTGTCATTGCTGCGAAACATCTCTGATTCGTCAATGAAGAAGAAGTTGTCACTCTGTGACATCGCCGTCGAAACGGTCAGCATCATAATGAATACGATTGCTGTTTTCAAGAAATTCATTTTGTTCATAGTCTTAAAATTTGTTTTGCAAAAATATCGTCTGCAACTTGGATTATGGTATCTGTTTTGTCAATTACAAGTCGGCGTTTTGTAAAAATCGACATAACGAAATGTCAAAATCTGTTGCTTTCGGGTATGCTAAACATTTACGCCGTGTTTTTTGTTTGATTTTTGAAAATGAAAATCACAAAATGTTTGAAATCATAATCTATCTTCCTTTTGCCGCGAGCCTCATTTTCGGGGTCTTGCTTGCGCTTGATCACACGAACAACACGAGGTCGCAGAACATCCATGCCGGCATAATGTTCCTGATGGGCCTGTTGCTGTTCATCTTGGCCACTCTCATGCGTGGGGGCGTGAGTCCTCGTGCATATTATGTCCTTGACATCATTTACAGTTATGTCGGACTGGCCGTCTTCCCGCTTATCTGTCTGTATTATAAATCGTTGACCGACAGTTCGAGGTTTGGGCTTAAGTATTACATTGTTTTCCTCCCGACATTGCTCATCGGAACATCTAATTTGTTGATTTATATGATGATGGGTCGCGAAAGCTCGATAAGTTACCTGAATGCGTACTTGGCCGACAGCCCCGACCTCGCCGTTTTCCATCAGCAGAGAATTTTCCGCGTACATAAATTCTTCTCATACACGCTTTTCAATTATGTTCTGGCGTTGGAAATCGTGTTTTCTTTTGTTTACGGAATCTATAAAGGACTGAGATACAGGAAGATACTCTTGGACAACTATTCCGACGCCGATGAGAGATACAGGTTTCTGGGCAACATTTACATCATCCTTTCGATAGACGGCTTCCTGTATATCATCTTCGCCGTTGCCGGAATGCGCTTCTGGAAGTCGCATCACGTCATGACAGTAATTGAACTTTCGGCGGTGACGGCCTTGTTTCTCCTGTGGTATTTTTATTCCTCGAAAAACACGTTCAGAATTGATGCGAAAGACCATGTCAATGATGATGGTGATGATTATCGTTTTGAACGTAATGAGTTGCTGTACAACAGGATGCAGAAGCTGATGGAAGAAAACAACCTGTTCCTCGACGCTGACTTGACTTCCAGCAAGGTGGCTTCGGAACTCGGCACCAACAGGACATATGTCTCGGAGATGGTGAACAAGATGTGCGGTTGTTCTTTCTCCGAATATATTTGCAGGCTTCGTGTCGATTATTCGAAAGAATACATGATTAACAATAAGTTGGCGAGCAACTATGAGGTTGCGATTGCCAGCGGATTCAGCACCACGACGGCATTTTACAACGCTTTTAAGAAGGTGACCAAGACGACTCCGAAAAGATGGGCGCAGACGGCCCGGAGGTAGTTTTTTATTTTTGTCAAAAAGATTGTTCGGAATATTCAAAATTTTATTACCTTTGCGGATTAAAAAAAGACAGCAAACACATAAAATATTCCAACATGAAGAAAATATTATTACTTGGTGATGAAGCAATTGCACAAGGTTTCATCGATGCTGGTGGAAGTGCCATCAACAGTTATCCGGGCACTCCATCGACGCAGATTACGGAATACGTAATGAAGTCAAAGGAGGCCAAGGAGCTTGGCGTCCGAGCCAATTGGTGTGCGAATGAGAAGACGGCCTTGGAGGCATCCATCGGTGTCGCGTATGCTGGCAAGCGTGCCATGACATGTATGAAGCACGTGGGCCTCAACGTCTGCGGCGACCCGTTCATGAACTCAGCCATCATCGGTACCAAGGGCGTGCTTGTCGTCGTGGCCGACGACCCGAGCATGTTCTCATCGCAGGACGAGCAGGACAGCCGTTTCTACGGCCATTGGGCGATGATCCCGATGCTTGAGCCGTCGAACCAGCAGGAAGCCTACGACATGGTGCATTACGGTTTCGAGTTGAGTGAGACCCTCGGCACGCCGGTGCTTTACCGCATCCCGACACGTCTCGCACACAGCCGCGCAGGTATCGTCCGTAAGCCGGTGCGCAAACAGAACGAGATCACTGAGCCGGCCGACGCAAAATCGTTCGTGCTCCTCCCAGCCAACGCAAAACGCCTCTACCGTGAACTCATCGACAAACAGGACGGATTCACCAAGGCATCAGAAGAGTCGGGCTACAACAAATACATCGACGGCGCCGACAAGCGTCTCGGCATCATCACCACAGGCATAGCATACAACTATCTCATGGAGAACTTCCAGGACGGCAAATGCCCGCATCCGGTCGTCAAGATAACACAGTATCCGCTGCCGTTCAACATGATTAATAAACTTTACGACGAATGCGACGAGATTCTCGTCCTTGAAGACGGCCAGCCGTTCGTTGAGGAGCAGGTCAAAGGCTTCCTCGGCAAAGGCAAGAAAGTCATGGGACGTCTCGACGAGACCATCCGCCGCGACGGTGAGCTGAACGCCGAGAAGGTCGCCAAGGCCCTTGGCATCAAGGCCGCCGCGACACACACGGTTCCGGAAGTCGTAGTCAACCGCCCGCCCGCGCTCTGTCAGGGCTGCCCGCACGTTGACAGCTACAACGCCCTCAACGCAGTGATGGCCAACCACAAAGGCGGCAAGGTGTTCGGCGACATCGGCTGCTACACCCTCGGCTTCAACATGAAAGCCATCAATACCACAGTGTGCATGGGCGCGTCGATCACCATGGCGAAAGGCGCGTCGGAAGTGGGCATCTTCCCGGCAGTGGGCGTCATCGGCGACGGCACATTCGGGCACAGCGGCATGACAGGCCTGCTCGACTGCGTCAACGAGAAAGCCAACGTCGTCATCATGATTCTCGACAACGACATCACAGCCATGACAGGCGGTCAGCCTTCATCGGCCAACAACAAGATCCGCCGCATCTGCGAAGGCCTCGGCGTAGAACCAGAACACATCCGCGACATCGTGCCGCTTCCGAAGAACCATGAGGAAAACGTCAGGATCATCGAAGAGGAAGTCAACTACAACGGCGTGTCGGTCATCATACCTCACCGCACCTGCCTCGTGGAACTCAAGAAACACCTCAAGAAATAATGTATTAACGAATTAAAAAATACTCGAAATGAAGAAAGATATAGTATTATGCGGTGTCGGCGGAGACGGCATCGTCTCTGTCGCGAAAATCATCTCTGATGCCGCACTGAATATGGGCATGACCCTGAAACAGTCGGAGATACACGGCATGTCGCAGCGCGGCGGCTCAGTGTTCTCACACCTCCGCATCTCAACAGGCGAGATATACGCCGATGTCATCCCGGAAGGACAGGCCGACATCATCCTCTCCAGCGAACCGATGGAAGCACTGCGCTACCTGCCCTGGCTCAACAAAGAAGGCTGGGTCATCACCAACAGCGAACCATTCGTCAACATCAAGAACTACCCCGACATGGATGTCATCAACGGCGAACTCAACAAACTCGGCAACGTCGTGAGTTTCAACGCCAATGACATCGCCAAGAAGATCGGCGCACGCTCGAACATGGTGCTCCTCGGCGCGACAGTGCCTTACCTCGGCATCGAGATGGATAAGGTCGAAGCCGCCATCGTGAACATCTTCGGCAGCAAAGGCCAGGATGTCGTCGATTCCAACATCAAAGCCGTCAAAGCCGGCTACGAACAGGCGACGAAACGCTAATTATTAGTGTTGAGAGTGAAGAGTGGAGAGTTGAGAGTGGAGTTTTTTAATTTCACTCTCAACTCTCAACTCTCCAAACTATAAAAAGACTTCCACTTTATGAAAAATACAATACCTTATATATTAATAGTGTTGTTTTCCCTTTTTTCATGTGGCAACAACTCATCGAAGGAAAGCCGTCATGAGGTTGAACATGAATACTTCTGCGGTATCTGCATCGACTCGCTCGATGTCGTTGAGGGAAAGGTGCAGAAGAACGACGTCCTTTCGAAGATCCTGCAAAAGGAAGGCGTCGGCTACAATGTCGTCTATGAGATCGCCATGAGCAGGCGTGACATCTTCGACACGAGGAAGATAAAAGTGGGGAATAACTTCGCTTTTCTGATGTCGCGCGACAGCGTCCCCGAAGCGAAATACTGGATTTACGAGATTGACCGCACGAACTATGCTGTTTTCGGGCTGACCGACTCGCTGCCGGCATGGCGTTATGAAAAAGACGTCATCACGAAGGTGGCGACCGTCGCGGTGGAGATCAGGTCGAGCCTGTGGAACGCCCTCAGCGAGGCGGACTGCGACCCAACGCTGACACTCGAGCTTTCGGACGTCTATGCGTGGACGGTCGATTTCTTCGGCATCCAGCCCGGCGACTCATGCAAGGCCGTATATGAAGAGTTCTATATCGACGGCGACACCGTCCCGTACAAGACAGGCCGCGTACTCGCCTCATACCTGAAAAACAAAGGCGAAGGAAATTACGCGTTTTATTTTGAGCAGAATGGCGACGGCGACTACTTCGACCAGGACGGACAGAACATGCGCAAGGCGTTTCTGAAGGCACCGCTCAACTACCGCCGCATCAGCTCGAAATTCTCAAACGGAAGGATGCATCCGGTCTATCACGTGGTGAGACCTCATCACGGCGTTGACTACGCCGCACCAGCCGGAACACCAGTACAGTCTATCGGCGACGGCACCGTCATCGCCAAAGGCTGGGACAAGAAAGGCGGCGGCAACTATATCAAGATTAAACATAACAGCACATACACAACGACTTACATGCACCTGAAAGGGTTCGCCAAGGGCATCGCACAGGGCTGTAAGGTGAAGCAGGGACAGACAATAGGCTACGTCGGAAGCACCGGCGCATCGACAGGACCGCACCTCGACTTCCGCCTACAGAAAAACGGCACCTACATCGACCCGCTCAAGTTCAAGTCGCCGAGCGCAGAACCGGTCAAAAAACAGAACATGGAACAATATATGAATGACATCAAGATGATGATGGTGAGTCTGAAGAGTGAATAAAAAATAACATTTATGGAAGAGAAAAATTTTGTGAGAAATTCAAAGATTGCAGCGAGGCTGCTTTTAGGCTTGATGTTCGTCATGGCGGCGGTGCTTAAACTTTTGTCAATCGACAATTTTGAAATCTACATCTATAGCTTCAACATCTTCAGCTTCACGCTGACAACAGTATTTTCTCGACTGCTGATAGCCGCTGAGATATTGCTGGGATTAGGCCTGATTTTCAAAGTTCGTTACAAAGAGGTCTGGTGGCTCACAATGCTGATGATGGCGGGTTTCACACTGTTCCTGATCTATGTCATGCTTTTCAGAAATGATGATAACTGCAATTGTTTCGGCGACCTGATAAAGCTGAACCCTTCAGAATCAATATATAAGAATGTCGTATCGATATTGCTGTTGCTTCTGATAAGAAAGGAAAAAGACGCTGTTTATAAACTTAAATTCAGGAAATGGTTGACTGTAATTTCAATCGCGGTGGCGGTGATACTTCCGTTTGTCGTTTTCCCGATGGACTCGTTGTATAATAAAATTGTGTCGAAGGACGACAATATCAATACAGTTGCATTCGAAAACAGTCTGCACGATTCGATTAACATTATTAAACTTGACATTATTCAGGAAAACGACACCATGATTATTCGTCGTGACAGTCTTGCGAGATTCGACATCTCTGATGGCAGATATATAATCAGTTATGTCTCAGCTGGTTGCAGGTTCTGCAAGATGGGTGCGGAGAAACTGACGATGATATTCAATCGCAATAATATCAGCGAAAGGCATTTGAAGTTTCTGATATGGGGCTATGATGCTGACATAATCGACTTTGTCAAGGAAACCAATACGGAAGATTTTGAATATTGGTTCATTCCGCCATTAATGTCGCTTGATGTGACATTTGGAAAATTTCCGGTCTTCGTGTGGACTGACAGCGGGGCGATAGCAAACAGCGGCGATTCCAGAGACCTGGCGGAGAATGAGATAAGGGAGTATCTGAAATAAAAAAATGGCGACTGAAAAAACAGTCGCCATTTTCTTAATGTCATAAGACATTCTGTTACTTGCCCCATGTGCATGTGTAAGTGATAGGCTCATAGTCACCATATATGTCATATTGGTAGTCCATATAGTCTTTGCAATCTTTTTTCTTTGTCGTTTTGTTCGTGTCAAGATAAGGAACAGCATTAACATAGTTTACATACTTTGCTTTGCAACTGCAGTTTTTCTTGCATGATACGAGACCGAGGCCTAACACGGCAACGAGGCCCAAGATAAGTAAAGATTTTTTCTTCATATGTAAATGATTTTGAATTATTAAATTGCCGAAAAACCAAGCGGTTCGGCTCCCGCTTTCGGGTGCAAAGATAAATAATTAATCGAATACAAAAATGTTTTTTTTCTTTTTTTTTCTCACTATATCAAAAAATGTCTTATTTTTGCCGCCGCTATGATAAAGGGTATTGCAAAATATGACTTGTTGAAGTCAGTGGCGCACTATTGTGCGTTGTTGTTTTTGTGTATTATCGCATTGATACACAAGGATTATAATCAAACGGTTGTATTTGTGGATGGCGTGAGGACCATTGATCAGCAATCAGTGGTTCTCGCCGCTGTTGCGTGTCCGAGGTTTAGCACAAATATTCCACTATCACATATCATCGCACTGGCGGAGCCATCCGCCTCATCTAAATCGGTCTGCCGTCCGGTGGGCCCTTTTTTCGAGTTTTTAGTTCTTAGTTCTTAGTCTTTAGAGTGGAGCAAACTCAAAATACGGACAATACAGTGAATGCATCAATAAAAAAGAAGTAATAAATTCTAAAAAACGGAGGTTCAATGAAAGGTAAA
>JAZRYG010000060.1:0-97895 GCA_045600605.1 Bacteroidales bacterium | reverse complement strand
TGCCTTGTTTCGACGGTTTTCCAAATCGACCATTATGATATGGTCTTCGAGAGTCCCATGCTCCACAAGATAGTCATGGAAGATGGTGAACAACAAATACGACTTCCCGCATCGGCGCATACCAGTAATCACCTTAATCATTTGATTTCCACACGCGTTGATGAGTTTTTGAAGGTATCTTTCTCTTTTTATCTGCATTGCAAAAACATATTGCATTCGTTGATTCCGTGTAAATACACGTTTTTAGCGGCTGCAAAGATACTACATTTTTCCGCATACTTGCGAAAAACCAGCAAAATTTAGTCGTTAGTTGTTAGTCGTTAGTCTTTAGTCCTTTGCCCTTGATTTAAAGATTTTTAAATCTAAATGCGAATAATTGAAAAAAAGGTGGTCAGATGACCTGTACATAATCTGGTTATTTTCAGGCGTCGGCAGTACCGGCGTTTCTTGTGCCCACAGTCCCACGCTCAGCGTCAGGGCCAGAAATGATAAAATATATTTTTCATGATTTGTTATTTGTAATGTGTTGATATTTATTGCACACTGTTAGGATTCAACAAAAAATCAAACAAGGTCTTTATTTGCACTCCTTCTTCGTTCACACCGGAAACAAGTCCGTTGGCGACAACAACCATCTTGCGGAAGTTGTCGTGAACAGCCAACAAAGAGCGCATCTCCTGATCTCTTTTCTCTATGGATGACAGGGTTAGTGCCGATTGTATATAAACCTTTTCCGGAATGATATTGACCACAAAATCTATTTCCAATTGGACACGCTCTTTACTTCCGTTATCCTTTGTCTTCCAAGTTTCAACCATCCCAACATCTACAGAATAACGTCTGATGCGCAATTCATTATAGATGACATTCTCCATGATATGCGTGTCTTCTATTTGTCTGAAATTCAGAATCGCATTACGTAACCCCATATCCTCAAAGAAATATTTGTTTTCCGAACCGATGTATTTCCGGCCTTTCACATCGTAACGTTGTGCTTCCGATACAATAAAGGCATCTTGCAAAAAACGCAAATAAGCATCGACGGTTTTTGGGGCGATTGCCAAGCCACGTTCCGATTGGAATGTCTTGGATATACGTTGTGGATTGCTGCTGCAACCAATGCCGGAAGCCAAAACCTGTATAAGCTGGCGCAGCCCTTCGGGATTGCGGAGATGGTTGCGGTCAATCACATCACGGAGATATACCGTTTCATAGATATTGAGAAGATATTCGCGTTTGTCACGTTCATCGTTCATCAGCGCCACCTGTGGCAATCCCCCGTATTTGTAATAGGTATCCAATGCTTTGTCCCTATCGCCGCCTATGGCTTCAAAGTATTCCGCAAACGAGAGCGGGTGCAGTCGTATTTCTTTGCCTCTGCCACGGAACTCGGTCGCCACTTCGCTGCTTAGGAATTTGCTGTTACTCCCCGACACGTAAACATCCACATTTGGCATTTGCATAAAAGAAAGCATCACTCCCACAAAATCATCAACCAACTGTATTTCGTCTAATATGACATAGGTGGCAGTACCATCATTCACAATTTTGCTTTCCACATAATCCGTCAGCTTGTCGGGATTAAGAAGAGCTCTATTCTTTCGCGCATCCAAACCCAGTTGGATGATATGGTCTTCTGCTGTGCCGTGTTCGGTCAACCAATTATGGAACAGGTTGCATAAAAGATACGACTTGCCGCACCGACGAATGCCGGTGACGATTTTGACCATGCCGTTACCACGGCTGTCAATGAGTTGCTGCAGATAGGATTTTCTTTCAAAAACCATGTTTTACGTCATTTTTTTGTGACTTTCACACATTTCGGGCGCAAAAATACAACTTTTTTTGAATTATGAGGTACTTTTAACGGAAATTTTTGTGGTTTTACACAGATTTTTCTTGCTCATTCTGTTTTCTTGAACTCCACTTTCTCGGGGTTGACGAGTTTGATGCCGGATAGCAATAATAATGATTGGAAAATCAGCGCACTCACTGTGCTGCGATTCGGCAATCTTTCAAGCAGCAAACCCATCGGAAAATTCAAATATGCCCTGAATCAATTCCGCCAATGGGTAAGTATAGTAAATTTATATGGTTCTATCAGATTTCATAATACCTTTTCTTTTGACTCATATAATTTGAATATATTACATTCTTTGATTCGGAAGCCACTACCATGATCATGCGGTTTGCCTATTTTTGTTCCACTTTGATAACATCCCATTCTAATATCATACATTATATCACCATTGTCCATCAATGTTAGGAAATTTCGCAATGACGGATTTGTGTATATTTCTGCTGAATTAAAGTAGAAACATTCATTGCCAACTGAATTATACCTGCTTTGTGCCAATACGAGAAACAAATTTTTTAGTTTTTTATGCAAAATTGTTTCAATGTCGTCATAGGTATAATAAACGCTTTTATCAATTAAATCTTTACCACCATGAGTGTAAACTACGACATAAACTTTCTGTTCATTTACATCATTTTCAAGTTTGAATGAATATTTCCCCAAAAAATTGTTGAATGAATTTGCAAACATTTATGTGTGTATCTTTTTCATTGTTGTTCCCTCATAGCATTCGCCAAATTTATCTTTTAAATAAGCATTTGCATTGGAAGGATATGATGGTGATTTAGTAAAAAGTGTCACGTATGAAACAGACATTGCTCTGTGCGATTTTATTTCAAATCCAAACAAGTCCGGCCTATCATAATTATTTTCCACCACGCCAACATAATCTTCAAATGTTTTTCCAACACCAGTATTATTGCTTCGATGACTTTCGACCCATTTCATGTCTTTAACTTTATAAAATGCGTCTATTATTTTTTCTTTATTCGTCATAGTTGATTAAAAGATTGATTAATTCGTTTGTTGTTAATGGTTTATTATCACCAGTTAATATATAATCCAATGAAACATCGAAATAATTTGAAATTACATAAAGTTGTTTCAATGTGTATTTTTGTTTAAACTTCGGACTTTCAATGTTACCTATTTGACCAGTAACAACATTTAAAACATTAGCAAGTTTTGCTTGTCCGATACCAGCATTGAGACGCAAACCTTTAACCCTATTAATTACTTCAAGCTGAAATTTAGATTTTGATATGTCCATGCCAATAACTTTTATGAAAAGCAAAATTAGTTTTTTTATAATATGTTTTTATCACAATATGTGAGAATTTATTATCTTTGCACCCGAAATCAAAATAATAGTCTGAGTTCAAGTGATAATATATAATTTTGCAAAATAATTTCAACCGTTAATTGTAAGTATGTACAAAAGGGAAATTGATGACATTTGGAGTTTTAAAACTGCCAATACGAAGGAATATACGCATTGCTATCATACATATCCTGCAATGATGATTCCGCAAGTAGCCAGAAAACTGATAAAAGACTATGCACCAGATGGAAAATTATCATTAATTTTTGACCCATACGTAGGCAGTGGAACAACTTTAGTTGAAGCTTCTATCAAGTGTATCAATTCTGTTGGAACCGATTTGAATCCTTTAGCAAGATTTATATCAAACGTCAAGAGTACGCACTACAACATGGAGTGCATAAAAGAAGCGGCAGCACAAGAAGCAACTCAAATCATGTTATATGATAAAAGCATGGTAATTGACACTGATTTTTCAAGAATATCAAACTATACGTTTTGGTACACTCAAGACAGTCTTTACAAATTATCATATCTCACACAAACAATAGCACAATTGAAGGAGGAAGTCAGAGACTTTTTTTCTTTGTGTTTGTCTGAAACAGTTAGGGAAGTCAGCTTTACCAGAAATGGCGAGTTTAAGCGCTTTAGAATGTCAGAAAAACAATTGGCAAATTTCAATCCCGATGTATTCAATTTGTTTGAGAGAAAAATACAAAGAAACATTAAAGGACTTGAGTTATTTAACAAAACTGGCAATGAAAAAATGGCAAACATCTATGAATTTAATACATCTACTGGAATTCCAGTTGCGTTATTACCAGAAGGTAGTGTAGATATGGTTGTTACATCCCCACCATATGGAGACAGTCATACAACAGTGGCATACGGACAATTTAGCAGGTGGGCCAACGAATGGTTTAATTTTGAAAATGCAAAAAAACTTGATAGAGTACTAATGGGAGGTTGTATTTCAAAAAATATCAAGTTCAAAACTGATAGCATCAAAGATGAATTAGAGGAAATCAAGTCAAAAGATGAAAAAAGGTATTTTGAAGTCACATCGTTCTTAAATGATTATTGGGACTCTATACAGAATGTTGCAAAAGTTGTCAGAAAAGGAGGAAGAGTTTGCTATGTAGTTGGAAACAGAAGAGTAAAAAATGTTCAGATTGACTTGGACTACTTTACTGCAGAAATGTTCGAAAAATGTGGTTTTAAGCATGAAATCACTATAGTTAGAGAAATTCCGAATAAAAGGATGCCTTCTAAATCCAGTCCTACAAATAAAACCGGAGCAATCGTGCCCACAATGAGCAACGAATACATAGTTATACTCACAAAGATTATTTAAACTGAATTTATCAATCATCAGCAAATTGTGTGAAAATTCCTGCGACAATGGAATCTGTAAACCGAACCGTGTCAGTTGCTTATTTTCGCACAGTGAATTACCCGGAGCGTCCATTTCTTGGTAATGCAAGGCCACACAAAAATCTCAGTTTTTTACTTATTGATAGGCTCATGTGCAGACGCTCATTGTTATAGAAGTCAACCGCACGGCTGATGACCCACATGGCAGCGCAAAGTCTTGTCAATAGCATTAAAAGTTGATTCAAAAGCAATTGTTAAAAGATTGAAAGACACGAACATAATAAAAAAAAGAACGACAAAAATCACTACAAAATGTGATTTTTTCAGCCGTTATTGAAAATTATTTTACTTTTGTGGCGAATTTAAAACATATCGGGATTTTATGGGACAAAGAAATGTTTTCATCATCAGTATCTTCATCTGTATATTATTATCAACCAACGCATTATTGGCGCAAGACACCATCAACGTGCTGTTTCTCGGGAACTCGTACACCAACGTCAACAACCTGCCGCAGCTGTGCGCGTCGCTCGCGGAGAGCAGCGGCAAAGTCATGAACACCGCCGCCAACACACCGGGAGGCTACCTCCTCACGCAACATGCCGTCAACACGCAGAGCCTCAAACTCATACGCGACGGCAAATGGGACTATGTAGTGCTTCAGGAACAAAGCCAGCTGCCGAGCATCGACTTCTACCGCCATGAGTTCATGCACGCCGGCTACCAGCAACTGCGCGACTCGGTGCTGCTCCACAACCCCGACGCACAGGTGGTAGGCTACATGACATGGGGACGGCGCCACGGCGGACAACAATGCGAGAACTACGGCCTCGGACTGTATTGCAGCGCCGACTTCCGCGACTTCGACCACATGCAGGACTCGCTGACAAGCGCGTACAACGAATGCCGCGAACTCTTCGGCGGACTGACCGCCCCCGTCGGAGAGGCGTGGAGAAAAGCCCTCGCGGAGTCGGACATCGCGCTGCACAGCAGCGACGACAGCCACCCCACCATCGAAGGCAGCTACCTCGCCGCATGCACGTTCCACGCACTGCTGTGGGACGAAAGCCCCGCCGGACTATGGCACCCCGCCGGCATGAGCGAGAAGACAGCAGCCTTCCTCCAAAGAACCGCGACGGAGACAGTGCTCGAACCTTCAGGATTACATGAAACAAATGACATCGATGACGATTTTCAGTTTTTCCGTTCCAACGGGAAAATCATTATAACATCAAAAAAAGAAACCAACGCGAAAGTGTCGGTGTATGACTTTTACGGAAACGAAATCGCGAAAGCCAGTTTCGGCGGCTCAAACCGTTGTGAGACAAACAACTGCGAAATCAACACACCCGTCATCATCAGCATCAGAGACGAAGACGCAAATAATGAGTCGCGTCACAAGCTGCTCTTCAAATAAATTCGTACCTTTGCAAAAATTTTTCAGGAAATGTCAGAAGAGAAAAAAATCACCAACTTATCTGATCTCGGCGAATTCGGGCTGATAGACCGGCTCGCATCTAAAATAAAGATTTACAACAAGTCAACGGAGAAAGGCATCGGCGACGACGCGGCTGTCATCAACCACGGCGACGAGGAGACCTTGGTGTCTGTTGACATTCTGTGCGAAGGCGTCCATTTCGACATGACATATTGTCCGCTGAAGCACCTCGGCTACAAGGCCGCCGTGGTGAACTTCTCCGACATCTACGCCATGAACGGCACTCCGACGCAGATCGTCGTGGGCATGGGCATCAGCAGCAAATACTCCGTCGAGGCGATAGAGGAGATATACCGTGGCATCCGCCTCGCCTGCGACCAATACCACGTTGACCTCGTCGGCGGTGACACGACAGCATCAAAGTCGGGGCTGTTCCTCTCCATCACCGTCATCGGGAAAGCCAAGAAAGAAGACATAGTGTATCGCGACGGCGCGAAGCCCAACGACCTCCTGTGCGTCAGCGGCGACCTCGGCGCGGCATACACCGGACTGCTCATCCTCGAACGCGAGAAAGCCGCCTTCATGGAGGACCCGAACATGCAGCCGGAGTTCGCGGGCTACGACTACATCCTCGAACGGCAGCTGAAACCCGAAGCCCGCTGGGACATCGTGAAACGCCTCAAAGACGCCGGCGTGAAACCCACCGCCATGATCGACATCTCCGACGGCCTCGCCTCCGAAGTGCTTCATCTCTGCAAGGAGTCGAAAGTCGGATGCAACGTCTATGAAGAACGCATCCCGATGAACCACAAGACGATACAGACCGCCAAGGACTTCAACATCGTGCCGTGCGTGGCGGCTCTCAACGGCGGCGAAGACTATGAACTGCTCTTCACCGTGGCACAAAGCGACTACGAGAAAGTCAAAGACATGGACGACGTCCGCATCATCGGCTACATGACCGCCGATGCTGGACAGACCAACCTCATCACCAACGACAACTGCCATGTGCCGTTGGAGGCGCAGGGGTTCAAGCATTTTTAGGAGTTTAGGAGTTTGAGTAGTTTCAGGTGAAAAGTGAAAAGATAGCATCGATACTGAAGACGCTCCCGACATCGCCGGGGGTGTATCAGTATTTCGACGAGACGGGCGAGCTGATATACGTCGGCAAGGCGAAGAACCTGAGACGGCGCGTGTCGAGCTATTTCAACAAGGAGCAGACCGGCAAGACGCGCCTGCTCGTCAGCAAGATACGCGACATACGGTTCACCGTCGTGGGCAGCGAGGCGGAGGCGTTCCTGCTCGAGAACAACTTCATCAAGCAGTACAAGCCGCGCTACAACATCATGCTCAAGGACGACAAGACCTACCCGTGGATATGCGTCAAGGCGGAGCTCTTCCCGCGCGTGTTCCTCACGAGGAAGAAAGTCGGCGACGGCTCGCTGTACTTCGGCCCCTACCCCTCCGTGATGACGGCAAAGACGCTGCTCGATATCCTCAGGCGGCTCTACCCGGTCCGCACCTGCAAACACAACTTCAAGCGAAACGACATCGGGACGGGACATTACCGCCCGTGCCTCGAATACCAGATCGGCAACTGCAAGGCCCCGTGCGCCGGCATCATCTCCGAAGACGGATACAACGCCATGATCTCCAGCATGAAAGAAGTCATCAAAGGAAACATCTCCGGCGTGCTGAAAGACCTGAAGGCACAGATGATGGACCATGCAGCCAAGATGGAGTTCGAGCAGGCTCACCTGCTGAAACAGAAATACGACCTCCTCGAAAATTACCACAGCCGCTCCATCGTGAGCAGCAACACGCTGCACGACATGGAGGTGTTCTCGTTCGACGACGCCGACAGCTCGTTCTACGTCAACTACATGCGGATAACGCAAGGCGCGGTGATACAGGCCTTCTCCATCGAGATGAAAAGAAGGCTCGAAGAGACACCCGAAGAGCTTCTGTCGCTGGCAGTCATAGAGTTACGGCAGCGTTTCGAGAGCAGCGTGAAAGAGGTCATAGTGCCCATTGAACTTGACATGGAGCTCGACGACGTTCGTTTAACAGTCCCGAAGAAAGGCGAGAAATCAGAGGTGCTCAACCTCTCGATAAGGAACGCCAAGCAGTACCGCGCCGAGACCGAGAAGCTCAGGAGCCTCGTTGACCCCGAACGCCATGCCATGCGCGTGCTGACCGAGTTGCAGAACGACCTGCATCTCCCGACCCTGCCCGAGGTCATCGAGTGCTTCGACAACTCCAACTTCCAGGGCGACTACGCCGTGGCGGGCATGGTGCAGTTCCTCAACGGGAAGCCCAACAAGAAAGAATACCGTCATTTCAACATCAAGACGGTGGAAGGCCCCGACGACTACGCGTCCATGAAAGAGGTGGTGCGCCGACGCTACACGCGGCTCGTGGAGGAAGGCGGGAGGCTGCCCGACCTCATCATCACCGACGGCGGCAAAGGGCAGATGGAGATCGTCAGGCAAGTCATTGAAGACGAGCTGCATATCAAGGTTCCGATCGCGGGGCTGGCCAAAGACGACCGTCACCGCACCAACGAGCTGCTCTACGGCTTCCCGCCGAGCGTCGTGCAGATGAAACCAACCTCCGAGCTTTTCCGCCTGCTGATGTACATTCAGGACGAGGTGCACAGGTTCGCAATCAGTTTCCACAGGAAGAAGTTCCAGAAAGGCTTCATCCACTCGGAACTTAACAATATAAAAGGTATAGGAAAACAGACCGCCGAGAAACTGCTCCTCGAGCTTAAGTCAGTCCAGAATATCAAAGAAGCTGATTTACAACGGCTTGGTGAGATTATAGGGCCGGCGAAGGCGAAGATTGTGTTTGATCATTTTCATGGTCAAGCTCAACCTTCATCCGATTGAGTTCAACGACGACCGAGTCCATGATCCTGAGCATCGCTTCAGGGTCGTCGCTGTAATATTTGAAGTTCTCAACGAAGATGGAATCCGTTATCCCGTGATGCGAGAAGACAGTGTCGAACCCGCGTGTCCGCAGGTATTCTGTCTGACAGTCGCTGCTTTTCCTCACGCTGATGGAACTCTCTATTATCTGGACGTCAACCATGACATCGACCATCTGAGGCTCCGACAGCAAGACCGCAGGCATCGCTTTTTCCGGCTCGCCCTCGCAACCTACGAAAAGCAACGTTGTCAAAACCATCAAGATCCTAACAATCCTCATACACCATCATCTTTTAACTCTAATCTTTTAACTCTAATCTAATTCCCCATATCAGACAGGAACTGAATCCTCATGAGTCGCACTTCCTCCTCTTCGTATTCGTTTTCGCCGAGAGCCTTCATGGCGGTGTCGATGTCGTCGGATTCGGCTTCCTTGAAGTATTCGATTATCTCCTCCTGATGGTATTGGTCGATGTTGTCGCGGGTATAGTAGCTGATGTCGAGGTGTGTACCGCTTGAGACGATGCTTTCTATTTCGGTGAGCAGTTCGTCGAAGTCGAGGTTCTTGCCGTAGGCGATGTCCTCGAGAGGAATCTGCTTGTCGATATTCTGTATGATGCTTATTTTCAGTGCCGACTTGTTAATCACCGACTTCACGACCATGTCGTTCGGGCGTGTGATGTCGTTTTCCTCGACGTATTCTTTGATGAGGTCGATGAACGGCTGTCCGAACTTCTGTGCCTTGCCCGCGCCGACGCCTGATATCTGCGTCAGCTCGTCCATCGTGATGGGATATTGTATGGCCATATCCTCGAGCGACGGGTCTTGGAAGATGACGAATGGCGGCAGGTCTTTCTTCTTGGCGATGGTCTTCCGCAGGTCCTTGAGCATCGAGAAGAGTGTCTTGTCGGTGCCTGAGTCCTTGGATAGAGCCACTCTCTCTTCGTCGAACTCATCGTCGTCGCTCTTGTCGAAATCGTGGTCCATGGCCACCATGACGGGATAAGGCTTCTTCACGAAGTCCTTGCCTTCTTTCGGCACCTTCAGTATTCCGTAGTTATCGATGTCTTTCACAAGCAGTTTGTTGACGATGGCCTGGCGGATGATGGAGGTCCAATATTTCTCGTCGTGGTCGTCGCCTGCGCCGAAATACTCGTTGGTGTCGTGTTTGGCGGTCTTGATGTCGCCTGTCTCCTTGCCGGCGAGCAGTTCGGATATATGTTTGGTCTTGAAGAGCTGTTTTGTGGCTATCACCGCTTCGATGGCTAACTTGATGTCTTCCTGTCCGTCGAACCTCACCTTCGGGTTGAGGCAGTTGTCGCACGCGCCGCAGTTTTCTTTCTCGTATTCCTCACCGAAATAATGCAGTAAAAGTTTATGGCGGCACACCGGCGACTCGGCGTATGTCACCGTCTCGTTGAGCAGCTCGCGTGCTATCTCCAACTCGGCGACGTTCTTGCCCTTGCAGAACTTCTCCAGCTTATGGATGTCTTCGTAGTCGTAGAACGCTATGCAGTTGCCTTCGCCTCCGTCGCGGCCCGCGCGGCCCGTCTCCTGATAATAGCCCTCAAGACTCTTCGGCATGTCGTGGTGTATGACGAAACGCACATCGGGCTTGTCGATGCCCATCCCGAAGGCGATGGTGGCCACGATGACATCGACCTCCTCCATGAGGAACTTGTCCTGGTTCTCGCGGCGTGTCTGGCTGTCGAGGCCGGCGTGGTAAGGCAGCGCCTTGATGCCGTTGACCTGCAACGCCTCTGCGAGCTCCTCCACTTTCTTGCGGCTCAGGCAATACACGATGCCCGACTTGCCCGGATTGCTCTTTATATATTTCACGATGTCTTTGAAGACGTCCTTGGTCTTTGGCCTCACCTCATAATAAAGGTTCTGTCTGTCGAACGACGACTTGAACACCTTCGCGTCGGTGATCTCGAGGTTCTTCAATATGTCCTGCTGCACCTTCACGGTCGCAGTGGCGGTGAGCGCGATGACCGGCAGCTTCGGGTTTATCGCGTTTATTATCGGGCGCAGACGGCGGTATTCCGGACGGAAGTCATGACCCCACTCGGAGATGCAGTGCGCCTCATCGATGGCAAAGAACGAGATGTCCAACCCGCGCAGGAACTCCACCGTCTCCTCTTTCGTCAGCGACTCGGGTGCGACGTATAGCAGCTTTGTCTTTTTCTTCACGAGGTCTTCCCTCACCTGCATCAGCTCCGCCTTCGACAGCGACGAGTTCATCACGTGCGCCACGCCGGTGTCGGTGCCGAAATTGCGGATCATGTCAACCTGGTTCTTCATCAGCGCGATGAGAGGCGACAGGACTATAGTGGTGCCTTCGCTCATCAACGCGGGCAACTGGTAGCACAACGACTTACCGCCACCCGTGGGCATCAGCACAAACGTGTTGTTCCCCGAGAGGATACTCTTGATGATAGCTTTCTGGTTTCCTTTGAACTGTTCGAATCCGAATACGTTCTTCAGCAAATCGTACAAACTTTTTTCATCTATTTTCGCCATAATGACTTACTTAAAAAATTTTCATTATTTTTGCATCGTTTTTCAACGACGTTTTATCAATTCGTAATAATTACAAAGTTATATCTTTTAATTTTACCAAAGCAAGAAAAAAATAAAAAAATTTTCAACAATGGAAAATATTCGGGACATAGCACTTCAAGTCATTGATACTGAGGCTAATTCTATCTTAGGACTTAAAAATCTACTGACTGAAGATTTTGAAAAAGTTGTTGATTTGATATATAATTCGAGTGGAAATGTCATTGTTTCGGGCATCGGGAAGAGCGCAAACATCGCCCAGAAGATTGTCGCCACGCTGAATTCCACCGGCACGACGGCTGTCTTCATGCACGCCGCCGACGCCATCCACGGCGATTTGGGCATCATCCGTGACAACGACATCGTCATCGTCGTGTCGAAAAGCGGCGAGACACCGGAGATAAAAGTGCTCACCCCGCTTATTAAAATAAGGAAGAACAAGCTCGTGGCGATTGTCGGAAGCAGGGACTCGTATCTCGCGCGTCAGGCCGACTTCGTGCTCGACACCACCGTGCCGCGTGAGGCGTGCCCTAACAACCTCGCGCCTACCAGCAGCACGACGGCCCAGCTCGTCATGGGCGATGCTCTGGCGGTGGCCCTCCTCAAGATGCGCGGCTTCACGGCGCAGGACTTCGCACGGTTCCACCCGGGCGGCGCACTCGGCAAACGCCTCTACCTCACCGTCGGCGACGTATGCGTGAAAAACGGCACGCCGCAGGTGAGACCCGACGACATCATGACACAAGCGATAATCGAGATTTCAGAGAAGATGCTCGGCGCCGCCGCCGTCATCGACAACGACACGCTCAAAGGCATCGTCACCGACGGCGACCTGCGACGCATGCTCATGAAACACCCTAACATCGAGACGGTGAAAGTGGCCGACATCATGACGAAGAACCCGACGACGGTGGAACGCACCTCACTCGTCGCCGACGCACTCAACATCATGCAGCACAAGGAGATCTCGGTGCTGCCGGTGATGGACAACGGGAAATACGTCGGGATGATTCACATTCACGATATAATAAAAGAAGGAATCATTTAGTAGAAAGTTTGAAAGTTTATAAAGTTAAAAGTGGAAGAGAATGATTTTAAGAACTGAAGAGTTAGTCAAGAAATACAAGCAGCGCACGGTGGTGAAAGGCGTGAGCGTTAACGTAAGCCAGGGCGAGATAGTGGGGCTTCTGGGGCCTAACGGCGCCGGCAAGACCACCACGTTCTACATGATAGTGGGGCTCATCAAGCCGTTCTCGGGTCATGTCTATCTCGACAACCAGGAGATCACGACCTTCCCGATGTACAAACGCGCTCAGCTCGGCATCGGATACCTCGCGCAGGAGGCGTCGGTGTTCCGTCAGATGTCGGTCGAAGACAACATCTATTCTGTGATGCAGTTCAAGGACGACATGACGAAGGAGCAGCGTTCGGCCAAGCTCGAGTCGCTGCTCGATGAGTTCGGCCTCCAGCATATCCGCAAGAGCAAGGGCATACAGCTGTCGGGCGGCGAACGCCGTCGCTGCGAGATAGCCCGCGCCCTCGCCATCGACCCGAAGTTCATCCTCCTCGACGAGCCCTTCGCCGGCGTTGACCCGATAGCCGTGGAAGACATCCAACGCGTCGTCGCCAAACTGAAACACAAGAACATCGGGGTGCTCATCACCGACCACAACGCCAACGAGACGCTGTCAATCACCGACCGCGCATACCTCGTGTTCGAGGGCAGCCTCCTCAAAGCCGGCACACCGGAAGAGTTAGCAAGCGACCCCGTCGTGAGAAGCCACTACCTCGGAAGTAACTTCGAGCTTCGCAAAAAAGAATATTAACCTCGGTAGAAGATGACCGAGAGAAGGATGTAAAACAGGAAGATGAACGGCAGCGCGACCCACAGGAATATGGCGAACGACACCACCGCGAAGATGACAAGAACATAACGCAACTTGTTTTCAGCGAGCCTCAGGTTCTTGACCTTGAACGAGAAGAACGGCACCTCGCTTGTCATCAACCAGCTGAATAACAATATCATGACGATAAAAAAGTACGGATTGTTGACGGTCTTCATCAACAGTCCGTTTTCGTCTATCCGCATCATCATTATCGACAACGACGCAATGAACAGGCCCACGGCCGGCACCGGCAGCCCGAGGAACGAGCTGCTCTGACGCGTGTCGATGTTGAACTTGGCGAGACGCACCGCCGCGAACGCCGCGAGGATAAAGGCAAGAAACACAAACACATCCACGCCGCCGACCATCCAGCCGACATCCATCAGCTTCATGTGATGAGCCAAGATGAACGACGGGGCGACACCGAACGACACGACATCCGACAGCGAGTCGAGCTCACCACCGATAGGCGACTTCGCGTCAAGCGCACGGGCGGCAAAGCCGTCAAAGAAATCGAAAATTGCGGCGGCGAAAATCATCAGGGCGGCGGCAAAATGAAAACCGTTGAGCGTCAGATAGATAGAGATGCAACCGCTTATCAGATTGCAACACGTTATGGTGTTCGGGATGTGCTTCCTTATTGACATTGTCATGAAAATTTTTGCAAAAGTAGTGCTTTTTTCATTTTTCATCCGAAAAAAATTGAAATTTTCACTTTCCTCTGTATTCGTTAGGCGTTTGTCCTGTGTGCGACTTGAAATATTTATGGAAAAACGACTGGTTGGCGAAATTCAACTTGTCGGCTATCTCCTTGGCAGTCAGGTCGGTATGACGCAATAGATGCTGCGCCTCGAGGATGACGTAGTTGTCGATGATGTCGGGTGCCGACATCCCGCTGACGTTTTTGATTATCTTTGAGAGATACTTCGGCGTGATGCACAGCTTGTCGGCGTAGAAACCCACCTTGCGTTCCGTAATATGATAATTATCAACGAGTTCCAAGAACGACTCGAACATTTTCTTGTGGCGTGTGTTTGACGACTTATCCACCGACCCGTCGGAGATGCGTCTCTTCACGAAACCGCCGATGAGGTAGAAAACCGATGTCAGCAGATAGCCGATACTCTCCATTTTATAAGAGGTGTCGCTGTTCACAATCTTGTCGATGAGCGCGAAATAGCCCGACGCGAGCTCCACCTCCTCGGGAAACATCTCGATGATCGGGTTCTTGAGCACCGTTATCGCATCGATGAAAATCTTGTTCAGGTCGGAGCGCCATGTCGTCATAAACTGCGGCGACACCGCGAGGATGGTCATCTCCACAAGCCCGTCCGACACAGGCGTCATCTGTATGATGTTGTCGGGGATGTTCAAGACCAACATTCCGTCGTGGACCTCGTATTCAGTCAGATTAATCTTACAGCGAAACCTGCCCTGCTTGCAGTATGCCGCGATAAACCCGTTGATTCTGCTCGGATATTTAAGTAGCTGTAAATCAATATTATTATTCTGTCGCGCCAAAATGAAATCGTCGCCAAGGTTGATGATGTCGTCTTTCAGAAAAAGCTCCTTCACCTTCGACAAGGTGAAATCGTTATACGTCTTGTTATCCATTTTGCAATATTTTTCAACAAAAATACATATATTTCCATTGATAAAATATATATATTCATTTAAATTCATCTTTTTGATAATTTTTAAAAACAAAAAGACATTCACGGACATTGAAATTTGATGTTATTTTGCAGCCTCAATTCAGTTGGAAATTAATAGTTAAAAATCAAGGTATTTAATGGAAAGGATTTTAAGGATAACGGTTTTTGCGGTGATGTTCTTCACCGTTGCTCATTCCGTTGATGCTCAGCAGGTCTTGACGCTTGACGACTGTCGCAAGATGGCTCTTGAGGGCAACAAGAACTTGCAGATTTCGCAGGAGGGCGTGAAGATGGCCGGCTATGACAAGAAGATTGCGAGGGCGAATTATTTCCCGAAGGTGTCGGCGGCTGGCACGTATATGTACAACAGCAGGAAGCTGCAGTTGGCGTCTGACGACCAGCTTTACAGGCTTGAGAATGCGGGGACGCTTGCCGCTCAGGGGCTCGGCAACGACATCACACAGGCCATCACCAGCAACATATCGAGCCAGTGGCTGCAGGAACTGATCATCAACAGCGAGGCGTTCCAGAGCATGATACATTCGCTCCCAAACATCGGGGTGTTCCAGTCGCTCGACGCCATAGGCAGCGAGGTCGCCGACGCGTTGGTGTTCGACACGCGCAATGTCGCGGCAGGCATTGTCTCCATCGAGGAACCGATCTATGTAGGCGGCAAGATCCGCGCCTACAACAAGATAGCGGGATATGCGCAAGACCTCGCGTTGTCGAAGCTCACCGCCGAGCAGCAGGACATCATCGTCACGACCGACAAGGCGTACTGGCAGATTGTCTCTTTGGCCAACAAGCTGAAGCTCACCGAGAACTACGTCGCGTTGCTCCGCACGATGTCGGACAACATCGACAAGCTCGTCAGTGAGGGCATGGCCACCAACGCCGACAAGCTCTCTGTCAAGGTGAAGCTCAACGAGGGCGAGCTGACGCTCCTCAAGGTGCAGAACGGCCTCATGCTCTCGAAGATGCTTCTCTGCCAGCAGTGCGGGCTGCCGCTCGACAGCCAGATCAGCCTCGCTGACGAGAAGCTCGAAGATGTCGAAATACCGGCTTACCAGCAGGAATACACCGAAGACTTCATCATGCAGCACCGTCCCGAGCTTCAGAGCCTCACGCTCGCCACGAAGATATACGACAAGAAAATCAACATAGCACGTTCCGAGTACCTCCCGACGGTGGCGTTAGTGGGCAACTACATCATCTCCAACCCGTCGTGCTTCAACGGCTTCCAGAACAAATTCGGCGGGATGTTCAACGTCGGCGTGGTGGCGAAGATTCCGATATTCCATTTCTGCGAAGGCGCGAACAAAGTCCGCAAGGCGAAGTCGGAGGCCGAGGTCACACGTCTGAAGCTGAGCGACACGAAAGAACTCATCATGCTTCAGGTGAGTCAGTATGAGACGAAAATCAAGGAGGCCGAGGCGCGGCTTGTGATGACGACGGAGAAGCTGTCGGACGCCGAGGAGAACCTCCGCATGGCGACGATAGGCTTCGACGAAGGCGTCATCCCGTCATCGACGCTCAACGCGGCACAGACGGCATGGCTACAGGCGCATTCCGACCTCATCGACGCGAAAATAGATGTCATCATGTCGAACACATACCTGAAGAAAGCGACAGGAAACTTAAACTAACAAATAAGCCGCACGGCGGTTTCACATTCGTAGAACATAGAAAATAAATAAGATATGGTATCAGAGAAAACACAGAGAATCAACACCTTCATCGCATTGGGTGTTTTGGCGATTGTCATCGCGGTGATATGCGTAATAGGTATTTTGACGTACGGCAGGACCGACGAGATTTTGCAGGGGCAGGCGGAGGCCACGGAGTACCGCGTCTCGAGCAAGATTCCTGGCAGGATCATGGAGTTCCGCGTGAAGGAAGGCCAGCATGTGATGGCGGGCGACACCCTTGCCATCATCGAGGCGCCGGAGGTGGAGGCCAAGAGAGCACAGGCCGAGGCCGTCAAGACACAGGCCCGCGCCCTGAACGACAAGGCGGAGGCCGGCGCACGCGCCGAACAGATACAGGGCGCCTACGAGATATGGCAGAAAGCCAAGGTGGGCCGCGAAATCATGGAGAAGTCGTTCAAACGCGTGAGCAACCTTTACAAAGAAGGTGTCGTGAGCGAACAGAAATACGACGAGACGAAGGCGCAGTACGACGCAGCCATGGCCACCGAACGCGCAGCCAAGTCGCAGTACGACATGGCGGTGAACGGCGCACAGAAGGAAGACAAGGAGATGGCCGCCGCGAAATACGAGCAGGCCAAGGGCGTCGTGGAGGAAGTCAACTCTTACATCAACGAGACGTATCTGTTGGCCTACGCCGACGGCGAGGTGACGGAGATCTTCCCACATATCGGCGAGCTCGTGGGCACCGGCGCGCCTGTCATGAACATCGCCATGATGGACAAGATGTGGGCGACATTCAACGTCCGTGAGGACTATCTCGCGAAAATGCCGGTGGGTCAGCTGTTCACGGCGGAGATCCCGGCCTTGGGCGAGACCGCCACAATGCGCGTGTCGTACATGAAAGACCGTGGCGACTACGCCGCGTGGAAGGCCACCAAGCAGACAGGGCAGTACGACCTCAAGACTTTCGAGGTGCGGGCGGAGCCTGTGGAGCGGGTGGATGGCCTGCGTCCGGGCATGACAGTTCTGTATAGAATCAACGGGAATGAATAGCGTCAGGAGGATATTAGACATCGCAAGGCGCGAGCAACGGCGTATCCTCTCGCGGCCCATATACATCTTCAGCATGGTGATAGCGCCTCTGATAGGCTTCATCTTCTTCACCACGCTGATGCGTGAGGGGCTGCCGTGCGAGCTGCCGGCGGGTGTCGTCGATGACGACAACACCTCCGTCACGCGCGAGGTGATACGCAACCTCGACGCGATGCAGCAGACGCATATCGTGAGGCATTATGGCAGCGTCGCCGAGGCGCGAAAGGCCATGCAGCGAGGCGAGATATACGCCTTCTACTACATCCCCGAGGGCACCACGCAGCTCGCGCTGTCGAGCAAACAGCCCACGGTGTCGTTCTACACCGCGCCGTCGTACATCGTGCCCGCATCACTCGAATACCGCGACATGAAGATGATGTCGGAGTACGCCTCCGCCGCCATCACACGTGCCACGCTGTACGCCAAAGGATACACCGACGCGCAGGCCATGGCGGTACTGCAACCAATACGATGCGAGATGCACGCCGTCAACAACCCGCGGCTCAACTACTCGGTCTATCTCAGCAACACCATCCTCCCCGGCATCATCATGCTGCTCATCATGCAGGTGACGATATACGCCATTTACGTTGAAATAAAAGAAGAGACATCGAAGGAATGGATGTCGATGGCCGGCGACGATGTCGTCAAAGCCCTGACGGGCAAGCTGCTGCCGCATCTCGCCATCTGGATGGTGATGGGCGCGTTATGTCTGATGTGGCTCTACGGGCTGTGGCATTTCCCGCTCAACAGCGGCGTGTGGCCTATGGCGCTGAACATGTTCCTGCTCATCATGGCGTCGTTCGCCTTCGCGGTGTTCTTCTGCGGATGCGTGCCGTCGCTGCGCTGGGCGTTGAGCCTCGCCACGCTGTGGGGCGTGCTGTCGTTCCCCATCTCCGGATTCTCATTCCCGCAGATGGCGTTCCCCGAACCGCTGAGGGCGTTGGCGTACTTCTTCCCGCTGCGTCATTATTTCCTGATATACGTCGATCAGGCGCTGAACGGGCTGCCGCTGATATATTCATGGCAAGACATCGCGATACAGATTGCGTTCCTGATGCTGCCGCTGTTGGTGCTCAGGAGGCTTAAGACCTTCCTTCTGAAATATCATTACACTCGTTAACATCTTGAAAATGAATTGGCTGAAGAATATTATCAATGTCTGGTTCTATGAGATAAAGAACTCGCTCTTCGATGAAGGCGTCGTGGTGTTTTTCATCGTGGTGCCGCTCCTCTATCCTCTTCTCTACGCCTATCTCTACGGCAATGAGGTCGTCCGTGAGGTGCCCACGGTTGTCGTTGACAACTGCAACACGCTGACGAGCAGGGAGTTCCTGCGCAGGGCCGACGCCACCGCCGACATCAAGATTGTGGGGCATTGCGCCGACCTCGAGGAGGCGAAGGAGCTGATACGCCAGCGTGAGGCGTATTGCCTCATCTACATCCCGAAGGAGTTCGACAGCGACCTCGCGCAGATGCGGCAGGCCACGGTGGAGCTTTACTCCGACATGAGCGGACTGCTTTATTACAAGGCCGTCCTCGGCGGATGCACCGAGGTGTCGCTCGACATGAACAAGGAGATAAAAGCCATGCGGCTGCCCGGCGCGACGGAGGAACAACTCTCGACATTCCAGTATCCGATTGAATATGAGTATGTCCCGATGTTCAACACGCAGAGCGGCTTCGCCACCTTCCTCATCCCCGCCGTGCTGATGATGATAATACAGCAGACCATGGTGCTCGGCGTCGGGATGATAGCCGGCGAGGAGCGCGAGAAACACCGCAAGGGCATCGTCGAGCCGCATCTCTTGGGCAAACGCCCGCACGAGATACTCATCGGGAAGTCGATGGTGTATTTCGCCATCTATCTCATCGTGGCGGTGTATCTTGTGTGCATCGTGCCGCCGTTGTTCCACCTCGTCCACATCTGGGACTGGATGACGCTGCTCGCCTTCATGGTGCCGTTCATCCTGTCGTGCGTGTTCTTCAGCATGACGGTGTCGGCCCTGTCGCACGACCGCGAGTCGTTCATAATCATGTTCGTGTTCCTCTCGATACCGTTGCTTTTCATGAGCGGCATCTCATGGCCGGTGAGCAACATACCGCATTTCTGGAAGGTGGTCTCGTGGATATTCCCCTCGACATTCGGCATCAACGGCTACGTCAGGATCACCGAGATGGGCGCGCACCTCGCCGATGTCCGACCCGAACTCACCGCGCTGTGGATTCAGACCACCGTGTATTTCTGCCTCGCCTATCTTGTTTACAAGAGGACTTACGAGAAACAGCGTCTTGCGTAAAACATCTTGTCGGCGATATTTTTTCGTGAAAGACACGATGTTTTCCCGAAAAATGCGTATCTTTGCAGCTTAAAAATGACATGTCATGACAGAATTAGTAATTGAAGTTGAGGACAAAAGCATCCTCGCAAGCTTGAAGAAGATATTGTCGAATTTAGACGGGGTGAAAGTCAGGAACAACACACGCCGGAAGAAAACAGGCATCGAACTGGCTCTTGAAGACGTTGAGGCTGGAAGAGTGACAGAATGGGAGAGCATTGACGCAATGTTTGACACAATACTTGAAAAATGAGTTACAGAGTCCTGACCACTAACCGCTTTGAGAAAGCCATGAAGTTGTGTCAGAAACGCAACTTTCAGATGCAGAAGCTCAAAGATGCCATCTGCAAACTGTCAGAAAACGGCTGTCTCCCGCCAGAATATAAATCACACAAACTGTCAAATTACCATGGCGGTCGCACGTGGGAATGCCACATCCAACCGGATTGGATTCTTGTCTGGGAACAGAATGACGAGGAACTGATTCTCCTGATGCTGAACACCGGCAGACATTCAGACATTTTTTAATTTCAAGACAATCGTCTATGTGGAATAAGATAGCGAACTACATCTTAAAATACAGAATCTTAAACCTTTCGATAATCATCATCCTGCTCGCCTTCATGACCTTCAAGGCCTCTCACGCGAAGATGGCATACGTCATGGCGAACACCCTCCCCGACGACGACCCGACAATGGTCACATACCAGAAGTTCCTCGACCAATACGGACAGGACGGCATGGTGGATTTCATCGGGATGTACGACCCTGACCTTTTTCAGCTTGAGAATTTCCAGAGATATTACGACTTCAACGAGAAGGTGAGAAGTCTTGATGGCGTGGTGGAATGCCTCTCGGTGACGAGGATTTTCAACCTCGTGAAAGACGACAGCGTCAAGCAGTTCGACCTCAAGGAGGTCGTCCCGACGCGCCCCGAGACACAGGAGGAAGTCGATAGGATAAGAGAGGAGGTTTACAGCCTCAACCTGTTCGACGGGCTTCTGTTCAACAGCGAGTCAGACGCCTACCTCATGATGATAACGCAGACCGACGAGTGCGTGAACACCTCGATGCGCGTGGCATTCACCGACTCGCTGCAAGCCTTGGCGCGGCAGTACGAAGCGGAGACCGGCGTGAAGATGCACCTCTCCGGCATGTCGTACATCAGGGAAGTCACCACAGAGAAGATGGTCTCCGAAATCGTGCTCTTCACCCTGCTGTCGATATTAATCGCAGGTGTGATACTTTTCATGTTCTTCAAGGAATGGCGCATGCTTCTCTCGGTGCTGCTTATCGTGATAGCATCAGTGGGGTTCATGTTCGGCCTCATGGTGTCGCTCGGCTTCGAGATAACGATTCTCACCGGCGTGCTGCCTCCGCTCCTGATAATCATCGGCGTGGAGAACTCCATCTTCATGATCAACAAATACAACACGGAGTTCGCGAGATGCCGCGACAAACACACCGCGCTGCATAACACCATCATGCTCATCGGGCCGGCGAACTTCCTGACGAACATGACCACAGCCGTCAGCTTCGCCTCGTTCATCATCACCCGCAACGAGCTGCTCGTGCCGTTCGGCATCCTCGCAAGCGTCTGCATCATGCTGACTTACGTCCTCACGATGGTGCTCCTCCCGACGTTCTTCAGCTACCAGCGCGAGCCGACGGTCAGGACGATGGACAAAATCGGCAACAGCAGGATTCACGCCTTCATGGACCGGCTTGCGAGCTACGTCATCAGCCACAAAAAGGTGACTTACACCGCCTTATGTTGTTTCATCGCGCTGTGTTTCCTCGGTGCCTCGATGATGACCACCTCGGGCCGCGTGGTCGATGACATCTCCGAGAAAGACGAGCTTTACCAGGATATGATGTTCTTCGAGAAAAACGTCGGCGGCGTGATGCCTTTTGAGATATCCATCGACACGAAGAAACCCAAAGGCATTCTCAACGCGCGTTTTATCAACAAGATAAGCCAACTGCAGGACACCATCGCCACCTATCCGGAGTTCAGCCAGCCGCTGTCGATAGCCGAGGTGGTGAAATTCGGCCGCCAGGCGTTCTACAACGGCGACAGCAGGCATTACAAGGTGCCGAGCAACAACGAGTTCGGGTTCATCATGAAATACATCCCCGACATGCAGGGCGGCGAGATGCCCGACATCATCACGCAGTATATGGACAAAGACCTGCAACGCACACGCATCAGCGTGCAGATGGCCAACATCACGACGCCGAAGGTTGACAGCATCATAAGCTCGCTGAAGCCGAAGATAGAACAGATCTTCCCTTGCGACAAATACGACGTCACCCTCACGGGAAGCAGCGTCGTGACACTCGAAGGCACCAACTATCTCATCGAGAACCTCGCGTATTCGCTCATCCTCGCCTTCGTCATCATCGCCCTTCTGATGGCACTGACATTCAAGAACTTCAAGATGATCGTCATCTCGCTTATACCTAACGTCATACCACTGCTGTTCACCGCCGGCATCATGGGTTTCACAGGCATCCCGCTGAAGATGTCAACGCTGTTGGTGTTCAGCATCGCATTAGGAATCAGCGTCGATAACACCATCCATTACCTCGCAAGATACCGCTTGCAGATGAGGCTGTACGACAACGACGTGGAGAAGTCGGTCACCGGAGCCATCAAGGAGACGGGGCCGAGCATGGTCTATTCCGCCAGCATCCTGATATGCGGGTTCCTCATCTTCGCCTTCTCGTCGTTCGGCGGCACCAAAGTGGTTGGCGTCCTCGTGCCGGCGACACTGCTCATCTCATTGATAACCAACATCATCGTTTTACCAACATTAGTATTGACATTTTTCAAAAAAAGAAAACAATCATGACATCAGTCGAAAAGATACAAGACACCATCACCAAATTTATTGAGTCGCAGGATTTCAAGGGGACACCCGACGAGCTTTATGCGCCTATCGAATACACAATGCACCAGAAAGGCAAGCGCATGCGCCCGACGCTGTGCCTGCTCGCCTGCGAGATGTTCGGCGGTGACATCAGGCAGTGCCTCACGCCCGCCGTCGCCGCGGAGATATTCCACAACTTCACGCTGATACACGACGACATCATGGACGAGGCGCCGCTGCGCCGCGGACTCGAGACGGTGTATCACAAATGGAACTCCAACATCGCGCTGCTGTCGGGCGACACCATGCTCATCAAGGCGTTCCAATATGCGCTGAACACCAACAAACGACACTCCTCTGAAATTTTAAGCGAGCTGATAAAAGTCGCCCTTGAGGTTTGCGAAGGACAACAGCACGACCTTAACTTCGAGACTACCGATGACGTGACACTTGAGCAATACATCGAGATGATACGCCTCAAGACCGCGGTACTTCTCGGCTCGGTACTGAAAATCGGCGCAATCGTGGCCGACACCTCCGAGAAAAACCAACAGGCCGTCTATGACTTCGGCATCGACCTCGGCATCGCGTTCCAGCTGCAAGACGACCTCTTCGACTGCTACGGCGACGTGAAGGTCTTCGGCAAGATGCCGGGCGGCGACATCGCCGACAACAAGAAGACATACTTGTACCTCAAGGCGTTACAACTCGCCTCACCTGATGACAAGGCTCTTCTCAACAGATATTTCACCATGCCGAAAGGACGCAGCGACAGCAAGATGAAGGCAGTGCTCGACATCTACGCCAAATACAACGTCCGCGAAATCGTCACCGACCTGATGACAAGCTATTACGAGAGCGCGGTGAGACGACTGGATGAGATAGCTCTGCCCGAAGAGAACAAGGCGGTGTTGAGGGAATACGCGAGGTATCTTTACACAAGGGTGAAGTAAGACCACGAATGACACGAATGGCGTGGCGGTTGTCATGCGTCAGGCTATCTTGACGCTCAACTAAAATTCCTCGCCGTTCAGGATTTTCTTATACTCTCCGTTGAGAATTACCTGGAATGCGCGTTCGAGTTCTGGATCTTTCTGTAACGCAGTGATAATGCGTCCTTTCTGGTAATAGTAGCGTGCGACGATTTCCTCTCTCAGAAGGTCTTCAATCTCCTCCCTGTTATCGATGAGGTCTTTCTCCTTCTCCGCCTCGATGCGTGTCTTCGCATCATTGAAATAAGGTTCTATTTCGGCGAGATAGCCCTCCAGCTTCGCGAGTTCTTTTATGTCATTGATGGCTTTCTCTGTCTCGGAGGTAAATGTAAAACCTTCATCTTTAACGAATTGCATGAAGTCTTGATACACCTCATCACTGATTTTGAACTCAAGTGGGCCTTTTATGGATTTGTGTTCGCTGCGGAATTTGTTGGCGTATTTGAAGAACAGATTCTTGGCGAAGAGATGTGTCGTGATTGTTGACATCATCTCCGGTTCAATCTTGACGTCGGGTGTGATACCGTGGCCTTCATACACCACGCGACCGTTGGCGGTGTGGAACTGCGGGCCGAGGGTGTCGTTCTTCGGCAGCGTGTCGTTGGCGATGCCTTTGCGTCTCTTCGCGTAGTCGATTTCCTGGATGCAACGGTTGCTCGGGATGTAATAATGCGCCACCGTCACCTTCATCTGCGTGTTGTAGCTTATCGGCAAAATATTCTGCACCAACCCCTTCCCGAATGTGCGTTGCCCCACGATGACGCCTCTGTCGAAGTCTTGGATAGAGCCGGAGAGAATCTCCGATGCCGACGCGCTGCTTCCGTTGACCAAGATGACAAGCGGGATGTCAAGGTCAATAGGTTCATTCTGTGTGAAATAATTGCTGTTCTGCTGCGACACTTTGCCTTTTGTATATACGACAAGTTTGTTTCTTGGCACGAACATGTTCACGATGTCAACGGCCTCGTTGAGTAGTCCGCCGCCGTTGCCTCTGAGGTCGATGATGAAGCCTTTCAGGTCGTGGTTTTTCTTCATGTCGAGAAACACGTCTTTGAGTTCTTTCGCGCAGTCTTTAGTGAACTGTGAGAGTATCGCGTAGCCGATGCCGTTGTCGAAGACCGTGGAATAAGGGATGTTGTCGATTTTTATCTTCTCGCGTTTCACTTCTTTAACCACGGGTTCTGTCTCGCCGTAGCGTTGCATTTTGAGTCTGACGGTCGTCCCGGGCGTGCCTTTCAACAGCTCGCTGATCTCGTCCGACTTCTTGCCTGTGACGTCCACTCCGTTGACTTCGAGGAAGATGTCGCCTGGCAAGAGACCGGCTTTCTGTGCAGGGAAGCCTTCGTATGGGTCGGCGATCTGCGTCTTGCCTTCGAAATACTGTATCGTCGAGCCGATGCCGCCGTATTCGCCGGTGGTCATGAGTTTCACGTCCTCGATGTGTTCCTCAGGAATGAAGACGGTATAAGGGTCGAGGTCTTCGAGCATCGCGTCGATGGCGTTCTGGTTCAGCTCCGACGGGTTGATTTCGTCAACATAATACATGTTAAGCACCCTCAACACATTATTATATATGTCGATGCTTTTTGAAATCTCAAAGTTGTTCTGTCTCGTCTGGCCGTTTACCGAAACAGCGACGAACGCCAGAATGAGAAATGTCATGATTTTTTTCATATTTTCAGTCTCCCTTTTAACTTTTCAAACTTTCTAACTCTCACGGCACTGGGTCGTATCCGCTTCCGCCCCACGGGTTGCATGAGGCTATCCTTTTTATTGTCAGCCATCCTCCTTTTATCGCGCCATACTTCCTGATGGCCTGTATGCCGTAGTTCGAGCATGTCGGGGTGTAGCGGCAGTTGCGCCCGATGAGCGGCGACAGCGTGTATTGATACACTCTGATAAGCAGAATCAAGATGTTGGCCGGCAGTTTGACGATGAATTTCAGCATATCTTCCCCCCCAGGCGTTTGGCTATGCCCGACATCTTCGACTCTATCTCGTTGTAGGTCAGGATGCACGTTGCGGTATATACAAACGCGATATCGATGGTTTTGTTGTTTTCGTTGCAGATATTCATAAGGTTTCCCCTGTTACGGCGCCAGCTCTCGCGGACGAGGCGTTTCACCCTGTTGCGTTTCACCGCGTGGTGGAAACGTTTCTTCGACACCGAGACGAGGATGCGGGGTATCGCCGTCTCCCGCGCGACGGCATCGTGGACGCGCACAACGACCCGGAAAGGATAGGCGTTGAATCCTTTCCCCTCTTCGAACAACGCGTTGATGTCGTTTTTCAGGTAGAGGCGCTGCGACTTCGGTAATCCTTCCTTAGGCTCCACTATTTCTTCCTGGCTTTTTTCGACTCGGCGGTGAGATATTCCTCTATCGCCATGGTGATTGACGGGGCTGTCTCCGTCGGAGCGGCGAAACTGAGGCTGAAGCCCGCGTCGGTGATGGCCTTGCATGTCGATTGTCCCAACCCGCCGATGGCAACGCTGCCCTGCTCGAAATCAGGGAAATTGGCCTTCAGCGACTCTATCCCCGCAGGGCTGAAAAACACCAACATATCGTATTTGTTGATGTCGATGACATCCTTGATATCGGCACTCACCGTGCGGAAAATCATCGCCTTCTTGAACTTCAACTCGGCCTCCGTCATCATCTCGCCGTAGTCCTCCGTCGTGGTGATGTTCGAGGTCGGAAGGAAGAAATACTCCTCCTTGTGTTTCTTCATCAGCTCGACAAGCTCCGAGAACGACTGTGTGCCGAAGAATATCTTCCTCTTGCGGAACTGTATGTAATGTTGCAGGTACAACGCCGTTGACTCATTGAGACAGAAATACTTGAGGTTGTCAGGCACAGTGTAGCGCATCTCCTTCGCGATGCTGAAGAAGTGGTCAATCATGTTGCGGCTCGTCAGTATCACCGCGGTGTAGTCGGTCAGCTTCACATGGTCTTGCCTCAGCTCAAGCGGCTCAACGCTTTCCAACTTGATGAACTTCTCAAATTCAAAGTTGACATTGAACTTCTTTATGATGTTTTCGTATGGAGTTTTCGTGATGTCAGCCGGTTTAGGCTGTGAGACAAGTATGTTCTTAACTTTCATTTTGTAAACCAAATTTATGATTAACTCTATAATACAGAATTAGTTGCAACAAGTCGGAACGCCATTGTGAAGGCAACTGAAATCGGTATAATTTCGAGCGTGCAAAGATACAAAAAAATCTTCGATGTTGCATTTTTTATTAAAAATTGGAAATCAATAAAAGTTTTCACTATCCTATAGACGTTAAAAATCATCATAATCGAAATGCCGAGAAACAGCCAAAACTTTGATTGATAGAATGTTAAGACAAGGACGAGCGGCAGCAGCACGAAGTTCATTGAGGCCATCATCGCTATGTGGATGATGGCGTGATGCTGCGACGCGGACTGTGTGCAGAACATCCACCCGACTGTATTAATAAAAAGGTATCTGACCAACACGAACGCGCTTGCGAAGAGACACGCCTCAAGGAAGAAGTCAACGCCGCCGTAGAGTCTCACGTTGCCGTTGAGAATCAGCACCGACTTCTGGACGAAGAGTGCGAGCAGCGCGATGTACGACACCGCCACCGAGAAACCTGTGAGGCTGGTGAGCGGGTTCCATTCGCGCGTCATCTTCTCCGTATCTGAACTGTGATAAAACATCGAGATGATGGCACCGAGGCGGCTTGGAACGAACTGCTTGCACAACGCCAAGACTGCCATCACCGACAGTATGACAATGAAGTTATATGACGACAACACGCCATCGGCAAGCCTGACTTTCTCGTCGAGCGTGCTTGCGATGTTTTCTGTAACAAGCTGAAAATCAATGCTGTCGTTAATCATTTTTATCTTCATTTTTGATTTGCAAAAATATCTAATTTTTTTTTATTATTCGGATAAGATTTGTATTTTTGCAAAATTAAAAAAGACACTTAAATTTTTAAAATAATGGGACTCATTGAACAGATTATAGCCAACGCGCAGGCTAAAAAACAGCGCATCGTCCTCCCTGAAGGCGACGAACCAAGAACATTGAAGGCCGCCGACCGCATCATCGCCGACGGCATCGCCGACGTGATACTCATCGGGCCGGCACAGAAAATCGCCGACATGACGGCGGAGTTCGGGCTGAAAAACATCGGCAAGGCCCGCATCATCGACCCGAAGAACAACCCCGACAGACAGAAATACGCGGAGATGCTTTACGAGATCCGCAAGAACAAAGGCATGACGATGGAACAGGCGGAAGGTCTCGCCGAGAACTTCATGTACCTCGGCATCCTGCTCGTCAAGGCGGGTGAGGCCGACGGCCTCGTCAGCGGCGCGCGCAGCACCACGGGCGACATGCTCCGTCCCGCGCTCCAGATCATCAAGACAGTACCGGGCGTGAGCTGCGTCTCCGGCGCGTTCATCATGTTCCTCCCGGAAGGCTGCCCTTACGGCACCGACGGGAAGATGGTGTTCGCCGACTGCGCCGTCACTCCGATGCCGACAGCCGAACAGCTCGCCGAGATAGCCATCTGCACCGCCGACACCGCGAAGAACATCGCCAAGATCGACCCGGCAGTGGCGATACTCAGCTTCTCGACAAAAGGCTCAGCGAAACATGAAGTCGTTGACAAAGTCATCGAAGCCACCAACATCGCGCAGGAACGCCGTCCCGACCTCCTTCTTGACGGCGAGCTTCAGGCCGACGCCGCCATCGTGCCGTCGGTGGGCTCAAGCAAGGCCCCGGGCAGCAAGGTCGCAGGCAAAGCCAACACCCTCGTGTTCCCGTGCCTCGAAGTCGGCAACATCGCCTACAAACTCGTCCAGCGTCTCGCCGGCGCCGAAGCCGTCGGCCCTGTCCTCCAAGGTCTCGCGAAGCCGTGCAACGACCTCAGCCGCGGCTGCTCAATCGACGATGTCTATAAACTCGTCGCAATCACATGTAACCAGGCAATAGCTCAGAAACAATAATTTATCATAACATGAAGATATTAGTTTTAAACTGCGGTTCATCGTCAATCAAATACCAGCTGATTGAGATGGACGAAAAGAATCACTCAGTATTGGCGAAAGGCCTTCTCGAGCGCATCGGCCTCGAGATGGGCGAGTTCACTCACAAATGGAACGGCCAGAAACACTACGAACAGCTTCCCATCCCGAACCACACGGAAGGCATCAAGATCGTACTTGCGGCATTGACGAACGCCGAATACGGTGTCATCAAGTCGTTGGACGAGATCAACGCTGTCGGTCACCGCGTGGCTCACGGCGGCGAGAAGTTCACCAAGAGCGTCCGCATCAACGACGAGGTCATCCATGGCATCAAAGACCTCTGCGACCTCGCCCCGCTGCACAATCCGGGCAGCTTGCAGGGCATCGCCGCGATGCAAGAGGTTCTTCCGGGCATCCCGATGGCAGCAGTGTTCGATACCTCTTTCCACGCCACAATGCCACCGGAGGCTTACCTCTACGCAGTGCCGTTTGAATACTACGAGAAATACCGCGTCCGCCGCTACGGATTCCACGGCACAAGCCACAAGTTCGTGGCCGAGAAAGCCGCCGCATACGTCGGCATGGACTGGAACAACTGCAAAATCGTCACCTGCCACCTCGGCAGCGGCGCGTCGATAGCGGCGGTCGAAAACGCCAAGTCGGTGGAGACGTCAATGGGCTTCACACCCGTCGAAGGCCTCGTGATGGGCAGCCGCACCGGCGACCTCGACCTCGGCGCGTTCATGTACATCATGGACAAGACCGGATACAGCACAAAGGAGATGAACACGTTGGTGAACAAGAAATCGGGTCTCATCGGCATCACCGGCAACTCGCAGGACATGCGTGACGTCCGCGCCGGCCGCGACGCAGGCGACGAACGCTGCACCTACGCATTCAACATGTTCGCACACCGCGTCAAGAAATACATCGGCGCGTACGCCGCCATCATGAACGGCATGGACGTCCTCGTGATGACAGGCGGCATCGGCGAGAACGCATGGTTCATGCGCGAAGCCATACTCGACAACATGGAGTTCCTCGGGATAAAATACGACAAGACTCTCAACCAGACCATCATGGGCGACGCAGCCGTCATCTCGACACCCGACTCAAAGGTGAAAGTCGTAGTGTATCCTACAGATGAGGAATACATGATAGCCAAAGACACTTTCGATTTAGTTAGAAAGTAGAAAGTCATAAAGTTTTTAAAGTGCGCGACGCGACTCTTGGTATTTTTAGAAATAAGCCAACGACGCTTTGCGCACTTTTCGCTTTATAAACTTTTGAACTTTACTATCACCTCACGTAGTGCGGCATCTCTTCCGGCAGCACCATCGAGAACTCAATGAGACCTTTCACCACGCCGCCGTCGAACCACGGGGTCTGGTAAATCATTTTCTTAACTCCTTTTTTGTCAATGGTATATACATTCGTTGCGGCATCGTCCAAAAGATGATGTATTATGTCTTGCGACCGCTGCTGATGGCACGGCATCATGCTCTGCCCGACCTTGTCGCCGAACGTTGCGAGCGACTTGTCATTCTGATAGACAACGATTCCTTCAGTATCGCAAATGGTGATGCTGACGTTTATTGATTTGTAATAGTCGAAATTCATGTTTTCAGAGTTTTATTTTTTTGCAAAAATATGGAAAAATCAAACATGAGACTTCAAAAAAAATGCGCTGAACCAGCGCGACACAGTCTTACTTTTTTAAAAGAAATCAGAATGTGAGCCTGTGTTGATTAAGACCAAAATCTTGATTGATTCTTTTTTTTCGTATATCAGCAACCAATCCGGTCGGATATGACATTCTCTGCATCCATCATAATTGCCTGTCAAGGCATGGTCCCTGAATTTTTCTTCAAGTTTTTCTTCGTTTGCCAACTTATGGATGACATCAAGTAGTTCATTGATTGGAAGTCCTCGTTTTATCGCTCGTTTATAAGATTTCTTAAAAATATTGGTGTATTCGATTCCGTACATCATTCGTTAATTTTGTTCAAAAAGTCATCAAAATCCTTGCATTTTGTGGTTTTTCCTTCTTTAGCTTCCTTCATTGCCTTATCTAACTCGTTCATGGATTCTTCAATCATAAAAATCTTCATTTCTTTAATAAGTTCAATAGCCTTTTGTGCCAGGCTGTTATTTTCATCGTATTTTAACAATATCGTTGTCATCATTCTGATTTTTTTTGCAAAAATACTATTAATTCCATATCCGCAGCCTTCTCCGAGGATTTTTTTCGTTTTTGATAATTATATAAAGATAAAAGCGTTATATTTGCAGCTTATTTTTGAGATGAGACTATACAAATATATCATTAAGCAGTATATCGGCACGTTTATCTTCACGTTTGTCGTCGCGATTTTCATTCTGCTGATGCAGTTTCTGTGGCAATGGATTGAGGATTTCATTGGCAAGGGATTGGAAATCAGCGTGATGGCGAAGCTGTTGTTTTACACCTCGGTGACGTTTGTGCCTATGGCCTTGCCTCTCGCAATTCTGCTTTCCTCGCTGATGTGCTTCGGCAACATGGGTGAATACTACGAGCTCGTGGCGATGAAGGCAAGCGGCATCTCGGTGTGGAAGGTGATGCGTCCGTTGCTGTTTTTCTCCATTGTGATGAGCTTCATGGCGTTTCTTTTCTCAAACAACGTGCTGCCTGTGGCACAGCTGAAGATGTCGTCGCTGCTTTATGATGTCTCACACAAGAAGATGACCCTTGAGATTCCGGAAGGCGTGTTCTACCGCGGCATCGACAAATACGTGATACGTGTCGGGAAGAAAGGCGATGACGGCAAGACGCTGTACGACGTCATGATTTACGACCATACCGACAACAAAGGCAACACGATGGTCACCGTCGCCGACTCGGGCTACATGGCGATGAGCATGAGCCAACGCGAAATGATATTCACGCTGTACGACGGCTATAACTACAGCGAAGTCATTGAAGACAAGGACTACCGCGACCGCCGACCATTCCAGAAGATGTCGTTCAAGAGGCAGCTGTTCACCTTCGACATGTCGCAGTTCGACCTTGGCCACACCGACGAGGAGTCGTTCAAGTCGCATCAAGACATGATGAACATCAGGCAGTTGAATTACTCCATCGACTCGTTGAACAAGATGTTAGCCAACGACAAGGAGGTCTTCACCAACAACACTTACAACAGATACCGCAATCTGACATCACCGGTGGAGTCGTACCAACGGCTCGACAAGAAGGCGGCGAAAAGGCGGAACGACACCCTGTCAGCCGACACGATAGCGGTCTTCAACTGGCCTTTGCTGAGCAACTTCAAAGACCATGAGCGCGGCACCATGATAGAGATGGCTGTCAGCTCGGCGACAAACGCGAGGGATAACATAACGTACAGCGTGAAAGACTTCACCAGAAAAAGCATCAACATAAGGAAGCACGAGCGTGTCTTGCATGAGAAATTCACGCTCAGCGTGGCGTGTCTGCTGTTTTTCTTCATCGGCGCGCCGCTCGGTGCCATCATCCGCAAGGGCGGGCTCGGGATGCCTGTCGTCGTCAGCGTCGTCTTCTTCGTGATATATTACGTCATCACAATCACCTCGCAACGTGTCGCCGAAGCGGGCGACATGCCGGTGTTCCTCGGCTCATGGCTCTCCTCGATAGTGCTCTTCCCGATAGGGTTCTTCCTGACATTCAAGGCCACCACTGACTCGGCACTGCTCGACATGGAGTCGTGGAAGAAGTTCTTCATGAAGAAAACCAAGGCCGACAACACAATTGTAAACCCTTAACACTTTAGAGATGAATATATTAGTACTCTGCAACAAGTCCCCTTTCCCGCCAAGCGAAGGCGGTCCGATGGCGATGAACAGCATCATCACGGGACTGATTGAGGCAGGTCATAAAGTGAAGGTCCTCGCTTTCAACAGCGAGAAATATCATGTGGACCTCAACGACATCCCGAAGGGTTACAGAGAGTCCACCCGCATCGAGTTCGTTGACGTGAACCTGAAGATCTCACCGGCAGCCGCCTTCAAGAACCTGTTCTCGGATGAATCGTATCACGTCCAACGCTTCATCTCGCAGACATACGCCGAGAAACTGACAAAGATACTTGACAATGAGACATTTGACATCGTGCAACTCGAGATGATATACATGGCGCCGTACATCGACGTCATCCGTAAACATTCCGATGCGACGATAGTGCTCCGCACCCATAACATCGAACACCAGATCTGGGAGAGGATAGCGAAGAAGACACGTTTCTTCCTTAAGAGATGGTATATCAACCACTTGGCTCGTACACTGAAGAACTATGAGCTGAGCGTCATCGACAAGGTTGACGGCATCGCCGCCATAACATACCACGACGCCGCTTTCTTCCGCGGCATCTCGGCGACGCCCGTCATCGACGTGCCCTTCGGCGTTGACATCGACAAGTTCGAAGCCGACTCCGTGGTGAAACCGTCGCCGACATTTTATCACATCGGCTCGATGAACTGGATGCCTAACAACGAGGCCATCAGGTGGTTCCTCGATAATGTGTGGGACACCGTGCTTGCGAGGATCCCCGACGCGAAGCTGTACCTCGCCGGAAGAAACATGCCCAAATGGCTTCTCAAGACGAAAAAGAAAAACGTGGTGGTGGTCGGCGAGGTGCCCGACGCCAAGGAGTTCGTGCGACAGCATGACATAGCCGTCGTGCCGTTGCTTTCAGGAAGCGGGATGCGCATAAAAATCATCGAGTCGATGGCGCTGGGAAAACCTGTCATCACGACCATCGTGGGCGCCGAAGGCATCCAATACACCGAATGGGAAGATGTGATAATAGCTGAAAACTCCGCACAGATGGTTGAGGCGCTGTGCCGCATGTTCCAACATCCCGATGAGGCCGAACAAATCGGACGCAACGCGCGGAAACTCATCGAGGCACTTTATGACAAAAAGAAAATCATCAACAGACTGCTGCTGTTCTACAATGAATTGAAATCGAAGAGAACGATAACAGAGTTAAAAGGACAGATTGCAGAGACAAGCCGCAGTGTGCCTGATGACAAATCTTACGAATGACAAACTGAAAGAATGAAGATATTTGTACTTTTGCCAAGAATCCCGTGGCCGTTAGAGAAAGGCGACAAGCTGAGGGCGTACAACCAGATAAGACAGCTGGCGAAGAACAACGAGATTGTGCTCTGCGCCCTGAACACCAACAGGAAGGTCGATAAGCAGGCGGCGTTCCATGCCCTGCAACCATTCTGCACCTCGGTGAACTTCATCGACCTGCCGAAATGCGGCATCATCTTCAACCTGATACGTTCTTATTTCATCGGCCTGCCCCTGCAATGCGGCTATTTCTACAACTCCAAGGCGAAGAAGAAAGTCCACGCACTCATCGAATACCACAAGCCCGACATGCTCTTCGGGCAGCTGCTCCGCGTCGCACCGTATCTTCACAAGGAGAAGACACCCAAGACGATTGACTACCAAGATGTCTTCTCAATGGGCATGAAACGCAGGGCTGAGGCGACGAGACTGATTCTCAAGCCGTTTTTCTTCATGGAATACAACAGGTTGAGGAAATACGAACGCAAGATCTTCGATGAGTTCGATGTCAAGACAATCATCAGCGAGCAGGACCGCAACGACATCGACCATCCCGACAGGAAAAAGATACTCATCGTACCCAATGGCGTTGACCATGAATACTATAAGCCGTGCGACTGCGAGAAGAAATACGATGTCGTGTTCACCGGAAACATGTCGTACGCGCCCAACGTCAACGCCGTGGAATACCTCGCGTACGAGATTCTGCCGAAAGTGTGGGAGAGACTGCCCGACGTGAAGATGTACATCGCCGGCGCGAAACCCGACATCAGGGTGAGGCTGGCTGCAAACGAGAACATCATAGTCAGCGGCTGGATCGACGACATGCGCGACGCCTACAAGCAGAGCCGCGTGTTCATCGCCCCGATGCGCATCGGCACAGGCTTGCAGAACAAACTGCTCGAGGCGATGTCGATGAAACTACCCTGCATCACCACGTCATTGGCCAACGGCTCGCTCAACGCCGTCAACGGCAAAGACCTTTTGGTGGGTAACCGCTCCGACGAACTCGCCGCCGACATAATTTACCTTCTTGAAAATCAAGACAAGGCAGCCGAGATGGCGCAACGCGGCTACGACTTCGTGCGCCGTGTTTACGACTGGGGCGCGGCGACAAAGATAATGGAAGACGCAATGAACCAGATTTTGGATAAAAGAGTAGAGATTAAAGAGTAAAGAGTAAAGAGGAGAGATAAGAGAACCGCGTAGCGGTTCCATATCCGTAGATAAACGAAACGATTATTATATATGGCACAGACAGACGACAAGAAAATCATTTTCTCGATGGTGGGCGTGAGCAAGATCATCCCGCCGTCACGACAGATATTGAAAGACATCTACCTCTCGTTTTTCTACGGCGCGAAGATAGGCATCATAGGTCTGAACGGCGCGGGTAAGTCAACATTGCTGAAAATCATTGCAGGAAAAGACAAGGCATACAACGGCGAGGTCGTCTTCTCCCCTGGTTATTCCGTCGGGATGCTCGACCAGGAGCCGCAGTTGGACGACACCAAGACCGTGAGGGAGGTCGTGGAGGAAGGCGTGCAGGAAGTCGTTGACCTCCTGAAAGAATACGAAGAGGTGAACAACAAGTTCGCCGACCCTGACGCCGACTACGACAAGCTCATTGAACGTCAAGGCGAGCTGACCGAGTTGATTGAGCAGCACGATGGCTGGGACCTCGACAGCAAGCTCGAGCGCGCCATGGACGCCCTCAACTGTCCCGACGGCGACGCGTTGGTGAAAAACCTATCCGGTGGCGAGCGTCGCCGCGTGGCCTTGGTGCGTCTCCTCCTTCAGGAGCCTGACATCCTCCTGCTCGACGAACCCACCAACCACCTCGACGCCGAGGCCATCGACTGGCTCGAGAAACATCTACAGCAATACAAAGGCACCGTCATCGCCGTCACGCACGACCGTTACTTCCTCGACCACGTCGCCGGCTGGATCCTCGAACTCGACCGCGGCGAAGGCATCCCGTGGAAAGGCAATTATTCCTCCTGGCTCGACCAGAAAACCGCCCGCATGGCGATGGAAGAGAAGACAGAGAGCAAACGCCGCAAGACACTCCAACGCGAACTCGAATGGGTGAGGATGGCACCGAAGGCACGTCACGCCAAAGGCAAGGCGCGTCTTGAGTCATACGAAAAGATGCTCAACGAAGACGTGAAAGAGAAAGAAGAAAAACTCGAGATATACATCCCCAACGGCGACCGCCTCGGCAACAAAGTCATCGAGGTTCAGAACGTCAGCAAGGCGTTTGGCGACAAAGTGCTGTTCGAAAATCTGAGTTTCAGCCTGCCGCCTGCGGGAATAGTCGGCGTCATCGGACCTAACGGCGCGGGCAAGACCACGCTCTTCCGCATGATCATGGGCCTCGAGAAACCCGACTCCGGCACCTTCGAGGTCGGCGAGACAGTGAAAATCGGTTACGTTGACCAGCAACACGCCGACATCGACCCGGAGAAGACCGTCTGGGAAGTCATCTCCGGCGGCAACGAATTGATACAGTTGGGCAAACGCACCATGCCGTCACGCGCCTACGTGTCGCGCTTCAACTTCGGCGGCGACCAGCAGCAGAAGAAAGCCGGCGTGCTGTCGGGCGGCGAACGCAACCGCATGCACCTCGCCCTGACACTGAAACAGGAAGCCAACGTCCTTCTCCTCGACGAGCCGACCAACGACATCGACGTCAACACGCTGCGCGCCTTGGAGGAAGGCCTCGAGAACTTCGCCGGTTGCGCCGTCGTCATCTCGCACGACCGCTGGTTCTTAGACAGGATCGCCACGCACATCCTCGCCTTCGAGGGCGACTCGCAGGTATATTTCTTCGAGGGAAGCTATTCGGAATACGAGGAGAACAAGATCAAACGTCTCGGCAACCAGCAGCCGAAGAGGTTCAGGTATAAGAAACTGATGTAAGACGACCGTCTTAGAAAGGAGTCTTGTCACCTATGTAACAGATGATGTCATGCTCCAGATAGAGTGACTGCAGGTGTTCCATCATCTCGTTGCTGACGTCACCGCCTGTGGAATATGGATAGGACAAACCGAGTTGTTCCCACTTGGTCTGGCCTAATCTGTGGAATTTCAAGAGGTTGATTTCAAACAAGCCGTTGTCTTTCATGAACTCTATGACTTTGACGGCGTTTTCGTCGGAGTCGTTGTAGCCGGCTATCACAGGATAGCGGAGTACAAGCCTGCCGTTCCATCCCGATGCGACCAGAGTGCTTATGTTTTTAAGAATCAGGTTGTTGGGGACTCCGGTTCCTGCAATATGCCTGTCGTTGTCCATGTTTTTGACATCGATGAAAGCGAAGTCAACGAGTTGCATCAGCTCGATGAATTTCTCCGTCGGGATGCAGGCTGATGTCTCCACAGCGGTGTGGATGTTGTCTTTCTTGCATTCTTCGAGTACGGCTTTGAGGAAGTCGTGGTGCAGCAGCGGGTCGCCGCCGCTGAAGGTGACGCCGCCGCCCGTGCCCCAGTTGTTGGAATCGCGGTGCAGGATGTCCATCACGTCCTTGACGGAATAATACTTCCCGCAGATGCGCAGCGAATGTGTCGCGCACGGCTGCACGCACTCGAAGGTGGTGCATTCGCGGCAGACGGCGCGGTCGAGTTCAATCCCGTTGTCGGAGGCTGCCAGTGCTCCTTTGGGGCAGGTGCCGACACATGCGCGGCAGCCCGAGGCCCATTTGCACACCTTGCTTGCGAATATCAGCTGCGGCCTTCCTGCGTGATTCTCTGGGTTGGAACACCAAAGGCAATGGAGCGGGCAGCCCGACATGAATATCGTCGTGCGGCAGCCCGGGCCGTCGTGGACGGAGAACGGCTGGATGTCGAAGATGACAGCTTGCGGTGCGTCCATGTGAGACTATTTCATCTTGAAATGTTCGCAGCCCGCCGCGCCGCATGAGGCGTATGCCCAGTTCTGTTTCTCGAAGCCGGTGCATGTGCCGAGGCCGTGCTCGTCGCTGTTGATGAAGTGTGCGCAGCAGCCGCATTTCTCGGCCATGACGAATCTCGGACAAGCCTCGCTGCCCTTGCCGTCAATCGGCAACATCATCTTCGAGATGGCGCACATGCCTTTCTCGCAGTCTAAATATGTGTAATTCTTACAGTCTATGTGTTTCATCTTGATAATCAATTTTCAGATAGATAAAAAACTTAATCGTCGTACTCTGTCCTGTAGATGACCTCATCCTGTATCGGCTTGCCAATCTCGCACCAATACTGTGTGAATCCGGCCACCCTGACCATGAGGTCGCGGTAGTTCTCGGGTTTGGCCTGCGCCTTTTTCAGGGTCTTTGAATCGACGATGTTGAACTGGACGTGGAACCCGCCTTTGCGCATGTAGGCGCGGACGAGGTCGAGGAGCTTGCGTGTGCCCTGCGGCCCTTTCACCGCCGACGGGTGCAGCTTGAGGTTCATCTGTGCGTTCTGCTGCGTGCTGTGGTCATAAATCGTCGCCGACTCGAAGATGGCGTAGATGCCGTTCTTGTCGGTGCCTGCCGCCGCCGACACGGAGCCGTCAGAATAGGTGGTGCCTGCCAGACGCCCTGCGGGGTCGGCGAGTGTGATGAAGCCCTGCGGACCGTGCGTCGAGACGGAAATCTGACACATGTACAGCGGCTTGCCGTAGTATGACTTGTATTGTCTCGTCAAGCCGAACATGACATCTTCGTACCATTTCAGGAAGCGGTCGGCCTCCCAGTCGGCGTTGCCGAACTTCGGTGCGTTGACGCAGTCGGCGAAGATCTGTGCGTATCTCGGCGCCTCGTCGGTGGCCTCGCGGAAGTCGGGCGAGAACACGCCCGTCTCATATGACGTCTTGAACCCGAAGTTGTGCATCATCGCGTCGAGCATCTCCTCGAGGGTGTATTTCTTGTCTTTGAACACATTCTTATATAATGAAGCCATGGAGTTGACGAAAGTCACGGTGCCGCACGACTCGAAGTTGATGGTGGCGTTGTAGCGTCCGCCCATCATGCCGAGGCCGCGCCCCTTGGCGAAACAGTCAGGCTTGAGCAGCGAGGAGACGACCGGCGGGCAGTATTTGCGCCAGATGTCCATCTGCAGGTTGTTGACTTTGTTGAGCACGTCGATGGTGAGGTTCATGTATCTGACCCATTCCTCCTGGATGGCCTCCATGCTGTCGAGTTTGCGGTTGTGCGCCGGCAGCACCTGTTTGTTGATGCGGCGGTCGTAGCCGTTGGTCATCACGAGTTCGAGCATCTTGGGCAGTCCCACGAAATGCACGCCTGACCCTGCCGTCGGCCCTGCGCCGCCCGGGATCCATGTGACCTTGCCGTTGTAGTTGAGCGGCAGGAAGCAGCCCGGCGACGACTCGAGGCATCCGCCGAGGCACCACGCACGCGCGTCCTCGATGTTCATGCCTTCGGGTCCGTAGTTCATCATCATGAAATTCATGCCGTCCTGGTTGTTCATCCATGCGGGATAGCCCATGCCCTGCTTCGTGCACGCAGCCGCCTTGAGCAGGAACGACTCCGGCAGTTTCTCATCGTACAGTATCGACAATGTAGGCTGTGTGGTGTGGCAGCGCATTCCGGCCTCGATGATGTGGTATTCCAACGGCGTCACGGCGCTGAGTCCGTCGCGGTTCAATCCGCCCAACGACAGGTTGTTGAATGTGTTTCCTGACAGGACGCCGCCCGTCACGCCCGCCGACGCGAAGCACTCGATGCATGTTATCTTGATGCGGTAGAACTCTAAAAGCTCGATCACCTCTTCCTCCGTCGTCACGCCGTCGTCGATGTCTTTCTCGTAGAACGGCTGAAGCACCTGTCCGAGACGTCCGATCGACTGTCCCGACTGCGGGTCTTCGTTGACCTCCGCGTAATGGCAGGCGAGTGTGAGCTGCAATGCCTGACGGAATGTCACGGGTGCCTTGTGTGCGATGTGCGCCATCACGCCGGCGATCTCTTCGTAGTTCTTCTTCAGGGCGGCGTCGGTCTCCACCGATGCGAGGTAATATGCCCTGTCGGCGTAGTTCTGGCACCATTTGCTAAGACCCTGGGCCAGGTGTTTCATGGCGACGTAGTAATATCCGCGTTCCATCCCCATGAGGCCGTCGCCGTCCGACTCTCCCATCGTCTCGGCGATGCGTTTGTCGCACAGCTCGATGATGCCGTCCCAGCCGTATTGCAAAGGCAGGTAATAGTTTATCACCTCGCGGCCTTGCGGGATGCAGTAAGAGTCGAACATGCAGAGCACCGAGTCCATGATGGCCTGTTCGATGTCGTATTGCGGGGTGTATTTGGCGTAGTGGTTGCTCATCTCCTCGACGGAGTTACCGTCCCAGTAGCTGCAGGTCTTCACCAAGACGGGTATCTCTTCCTTGCGCATCCCGAACTTTTTGGCTATTGAGATGATGTTGCCGTAGCTCTTCGTGACGTTGCCGCCGCCCGCACCGATGATCGATACGGAGTCGGCCTCGCTCTCCGACGGGGCGTCGGCTTCTTTCATGAGAGCCTCGGCCTGGGCGTTGAAGAAGCTGGCCGTGACCCACGGGAACGGGAACGCGCCGCGCACATGGCGGGTCTTGTTCATCACCAGCCGCTCGTACGGCTGTATCGTCGGCGTCAGATGCGCGAACGCCGCTGCAAGCGCCTTGGCGCGGCGCACCATGATGACGTCGCTGCCGTTCTCCTGCCAGACACGGTTGTACCAGTACGGAAACTCCATGTCAACGGTGTTCTTCAGCGTGTAATATATGTCAATCAGCTTGCCGCAGCCGTCCGCCTGCTTCGGCGTAGAGACGTCATCGGTGAGGTTTGACGCGTCGATGCCGCGGCTTTTCAGTAACTCTTTGAGTTTTTCTTCGTTGGTCATTATGATAAATGTTTCGGTAAAATTGAAGTTGCAAAGATAAGACTATTTTGTCAGATTGAAATGAGATTTTTTTGTAAAAAATGATGTCTATCCGAGGGTGAGGACGACGTACATCCACACCAGAAACCTCGCGGCTCTTCCGATGAGCATATAGACGGCGCATTGGAAGGGCTTCGTCTTGTAGAAGCCGAGCGCGATGGCGAAGGCATCACCCACGATGGGAAGCCACGCGAGGAGTCCGAGGTACGGACCGTACTTATCGACTTTAACTTTTTGTTTTTCAAGCGTCTCGCGTTTTACGTGAAGCCATTTCTCAATCCACTGCCACTTGCCGAGCCAGCCGATGCCGTACGACGTCATGCCGCCAAGCCAGTTGCCCGCCGTGGCCAAGATGAAGCACAGCCAAGGCCGTCCGCCCGCCATCAACATCCCGACAATCAGCGCATCGGCGGAGAAAGGCACCACCGTGGAGGCGAGAAACGAACCGAGGAACAGCCCGAGATAACCCCAACTCTGGAGGAACTCTATCATTTCATCAGCTCTTCCATTACCTTTCCGGCCAGCCGACTCGTCCCGACGCGGAAGTAACTGCTGTTGAGCCACTTGTCGCCGAGTATGTCTTTCACTATATAATAATAGGTGAGCGCATCTTCTATCGCCGACATCCCGCCTGCGGGCTTGAACCCGACCATCTGCCCCGTCGCCTCGTAGTATTCCTTTATGGTGTCGCACATCACGACGGCCGCCATCGGCGTCGCCGCAACAGGCACCTTTCCCGTTGAGGTCTTGATGAAATCGGCCCCCGCCATGATTGCCAATTTGCTGGCCTTGCGGATGTTACCGACTGTCTTAAGCTCGCCGGTCTCGAGAATCACTTTCAGGTGGACAGGCGGCTTGCAGATGTCGCGGATGCCTTGTATCTCGTTGTAAACCGTGTCGTAGTCGCCTTCGAGGAACGTGCCTCTCGAAATGACCATATCAACCTCGTCGGCGCCTTGCTCAACGCAATATTCCACTTCTTTCTTCTTCAATTCAAAAGGCATCTGCCCCGACGGAAAGGCGCATGCCACCGTCGCGACACGGATTCCGCTGCCTTTAAGAAGCTCTTTCGCCTGTTTCACAAACGGGCTGTAGATGCATATCGCCGGAACGGAAAGATGCAGCCCGTTGGTCTGGAATGCCAATGCTTTGGCGCAGAACTCGTTGATTTTCTGTGTGTTGTCGAACGCCTCCAAAGTCGTGAAGTCGATGCTTTGGAAAATTGTCTTCAGTGCCTCGCGGCGGTCGCAGCTCGCGTTTTGTCTTTTCAGAATGTCTTCGATGCGCTGTTGAAGATCTTCTTCGGTGTGGTTGTATGGTTTGAAAATCATTTGTATCCTCCTTTAATTCTTAACGCTTAATCACCTTTTCAACCTTATCTCCAACGCTGATGAAATACATCCCTGCATTCAAGTCGGCGATGTTCATCTGTACGTTTCCGGTCATTCCGGCAAGGCGCCTGACGACCTGTCCGAGGCTGTTGTAAATCATGATGTCAGATGTGCTTTCACCAAGTTCGATGTTGATGATGTCTGTCGCAGGATTCGGGAATACGTTCACGTTCTGCTCGGTGACGGTCTCGACATTGGTAATGATTGTCGTCGGCGGGAACACCACGTTGTCGATCCATGCGCAGTCGCTGCCGCTTGTCCAAGACACGTCCTTGGTGTACTCCCACTTGAGGGTGTGGCTTCCTGCCGGAATGGTGTATGAGGCCTGCGTCCATGCCACTTCGCCCGACCAGTTGCCCTTCTCACTGTCATCGATGTAGAAATGCAGCTTGTCGTAATCTGCTTCAGACGACACCTTGTAATAGAAACTCACCGGAGCCTCTTGAGCCACCGTCACGGAGATGTAAAGCGATGTCGTGCCGTAATCGTCTATCATTGAAGACTTTGCGCAGTACATTCCTTCGTATGGATTTTCCGTCACGACCTCCCATGCTGTCACGATGGTGCCGTGATGCCACTCGAACGAGCTGAAGTCGCCAGTCTCGAAGCCTTCCATCGAAGAGCCTACAGAGAGACAATATGACTCCTCAAGCACGTAATTTCCATAGTATGCGGCATAAAACAGTTCATACTGAACACATGTCTGAGCGTCATCACTCAAGGTGAATGCGAAGTCGGCTGAGAACTCCTGTCCGGCCTCGATGGTCTCATACTGCCATTCATACTGTTCGGCGATGATAACAGGGTGGGAACTGAACAGCCTGAACACTGCGTTCGGGACAGCCGCTCCGCCGTTGTTTTTCACGGTGAAGTGCAGTGTCGCGCTTTCACCCGGGTTGACGGCATTGACGTTTTCGCCTTCAAGCTCGATGCTCACAACTTGAAAGTCGGGGGCATATACTCTTGTGCTGAAATGGCTTTCCCATGTCTCGCTGCCGTTGGTGCAGCTGAGGTTGAAGCGGACCTGAGTGTTGTCCGGCACGTCATCGCTGACGCTGAAGCTGAATGCGTTTTCGATGGTGATGCTTTGGTTTCCGGCGATGTCTCCGACAGATGCTGTCGTCTCGTTTATCGTGACGTATTCGCTGTCGCACGACAATGTCGCTGTCACGCCGTTGGCGTTGACGCTGCCCACGTTTTTGACAACCATATTGAATGCGTTTGCTGTCGCGAAGTCGATCTGGCTTGCGCCGTTGGCGAGTTCGTAGCTGTCGAATACTATATAAGGTATGTCGTTCGGCACCGCCATCATCTCGACTGTCTGCGGCCATGCGTTCATTCCCATGACCTTCATCGTCATCTCTCCGACTGTTGCGAGGCCGCCTTCAAAAGCTATCTCGGCGACGCCGTCCTCATCGGTCGTTCCCATCGCGATGACCTCGCCGTCCATATAGACGAGGCAGCGGAAGTTCTTGGCCGCGTTGCCGTTGGCATCAGTTATTTCGACTTCAAACGACTGAGTATCAAGGACAATCTGCGCCGGGCATGACACCTGTGCGTCCATCGGTTCGTCGGTCCACACGCTGACGGCGCCGTCGCCGAGGATGTTCATGTCGTAGAAGTTCCATCTCAACGCGCCTTCCTCCCATTGTCCGGGTGCGGTGACCCATGGTGCCGTCTCGCATTTGCCGTCGGCATGTGCGCAGCTGAGGAAGTGGATGCGGTCGTTGAACTGTGCGTCGGTCATCTCTCTCTCGAGGTGTGCACCGGGGCCTTCTGTCTGTCCTTCGTTGAACCAGCCGTAACGCGAGTTGCCGATAACAGCGACGGCGAAGTTGCTGATTGTCACCATCTTTTCGAGGATGCACGACTCATCGAAAGCGCCGCAGTCGCAGCCTTGTGAATGGAAAAATGTATAGTTATGGTCAACGCCGTTGGCGCCCGAGAAGTCGCTGTTGGAGACGCTGTACCAGCCCGCCACATAGCTCGAGTTTGCGTGGCCGTCATGATGCACGTAGCTCGTGCCGGCGTTGATGGCCTGCCTCAAACCGTAAGCGCTCCATGTGCCTTCCTCCTCATACATCTTCGTGAAGTCGTAATCTTCTGGATAACAAGTCGTTGTATAGCCATTGTCATCGTGTGTGCCGATGAGGAGCTCGAGGTAATCCGAGCCGTTCGATTCAGGGTTGTCGTAGAGATGTTCGCCGGCGAGGATGACTTTGTGGAACTCACCGAGGACAGGCTCCTGCTGATATTTCAACGTCTTGTGAATCATGTTGGCAAGTTCCGTTGCGCTCTTGAACGACATACGGCTGATGCCGACTTCAGGGAGGAGGTCATCTTCGCCCGGCTCGCCCCAGCGGTTGTTGCCGTTGTCGTTCCATGTGCCGTCAAGACCTGAATAATACAGGTCGGCGGGGATGCCGCTGTCGGTCATGTGCTCGCCGCCTGACAGCACATCGCAGTAGAATCCGCGGAACGGCACGATGTTGACATCGCCGCCGAGGACTACCATCATGATGCCGTTGTTCTGGTATTCCTGAATGATGTAGTTCCTGATTTTATCCTGATTATCGATGCCTGTCATAGAAGCGTAAATATCTGATACCAAAGCTATTTGGTTACGAACGCCGATGCCGTTGTAATAATTCTGATATTCAGCATAGCCATCGACATATTCACTTGACGTGATGATGAGGAGGTCGTAGCCTGTCATCTCGCGTCCGCGTGTCTGATAGCTCTCAATCATCTCCGGATTCTGTGCCAACCTGCTGATTCTGTTTGAGATGGCATCGGTCTTCCAAAGCATCGCGCTGTGGTCGGTTTTTGACGAGGCAAGACCGACACGCACCTTGGCGGTCTTCGCGAACATCACTTTTCCCGTTGCCGGAACATATTGAACAGGAGTGAACGATGAGAGCGCGAAACCGAAGCCGTTGAGGTATTGTGTCGTCACAACGCCATGATTCTCAGCCGGATAGATGCTCTTTGAGGCATAAACCGCCTCATCTTTGACCAACTCTTTCGGAGCGATGTCGCTCATCGTCCTTGAAGGCTGATATGGAAACAAATTGATGTTTTCTCCAACTTCCTGAAAATCAGAGAGTTCAACTTCTATTGACTCAGCTTCCGCGCCCTGAGGCAGCAGGAGGCTTACTGCGTAATACGGCAGCGACGGCTGTCCCTGAAGCGCCGACTGCATCGTGCCGTCAAACGTAACTTGCTGATAACCGCGTAGTTCTGTGATTTGCGGATTGTCGAAATGATAGATTTTCTCAACTGTCTGGGCTTTGATGACAAAGCTGAAAACCGACAGAATGACTAAAAGCGTGAGTTTTTTCATTTTATTGTTAGTTTTTACTGATATGGAACCGCTACGCGGTTCTTTTGCATGGTATTATTCTTTTATGAGTTTTTGTGTTTTTCCATTAATATTTATAAGGTATATGCCTGTTCCTTTGTCAGAGATGTCGATGTTCAAATTCCGCGAGGCGTTTTCATTTTCATAGACCATCTGGCCAAGAGAATTAAAAATCTTCACAACATTCTGATTATCATCAAGATTCAGGACGAATCTTCCGTTGTTTGGGTTCGGATAAATCGTCACATCATCTTGACTGTCAACGTTTTCAGGAACATTCGTCATGATTGTTGAGTTTATCGGGAACATCACATTGTCGATGAAGACAGCATCGAGGCCCGACTGCCCTGACATCGACTTGTCGTAACGCCATTCAATCTTGTGAGAGCCGGCGTTGAGTTGATAACTCGCTGGCTGCCAATTATTTTCGCCTGACCAACGAGCTTGATACACATCATCGATATACAGCGCGAGGTAGTCGTTTCGTTCCGTTGAGGTCTTAAAATAGAACAACAAATCGCCTTTTTCGAACACTTCCACGTTGATAATCAGTGAGGAAATCTCTTTGTCATCAATTATTCCAGAACGTGCGGAGTAGGTGCCTTCGAAGGCGTCGGCATCGGCCACGAGCCATCCTTGGTCGCCGCACGGCTGCCAGTCGAGTTTTGAGAAGTCGCCGGTCTCAAAGTCATCCATCAAGTAACCGATTGTTATTGTGTGACTTAACGATGTAACATATTTCCCGCAGTGTGCCGTCGCGTTGAAAATCACTATTGTGCTGTTCGGTACATTTTCATCGACATGGAAAGCGAACTCCGCCGTAATTTCTTCATTCTCTTGAATTTGTGTGTATGTTGCTGTCGATGTCTCAAGCGTCACCAAGTCATTGTCAGCCTCGACATTCAGTTCGACATTTTCAGCGATGATAGAGCCGAGGTTCTTGATGAACACCGTCAAGAGTCCGTTCTCGCCAGGTTCAATGATGCCGTTTCCATTGCCGTCAACCTCTTCCGCCGAAATCGAAAGTATCTGGATATCAGGTGCTGACGCCTCGAATCCGAAGGAATTGTACCAATATCCTGTTGCGTCGTTTGACGTGACATTGAGAGTTATCGGCCAGCCATTCGGGACGTCTTGGTTCATGCAGATTCCGAAAGCGTCATGAATAGTGTCAACAGTCAGAGCGTCAATGATTTGCATATCGTCTTCAATCTTAGTGAATCTGAAATATTCCGGTGCGCAGCATTGAACAGCGGCGTGGACATCGCTTGCTGCAGCTGCTCCCCAGTTTTTCAGGACGAGGTCGAATGAGACGTTTTCGCCAGGCTCAATCTTTCCGTCGCCGTCTTCATCGTTGGCAATCAACTTATAAGGTTTCACGAAAGTCGTGTTTCCATCGATGCAGTCGATCACGCGGCTTTGCGGGAACGAGTTCATTCCTGTCACCGTCAATGAAATCTGATCAACGAAATCAACGGGGCGTGAGAGCGTCACCGTTGCGTCACCGTTCTCGTCGGTCACCGCCTCGCCGAGTTTCTCCTCATAGTAATAAATGCTGCAACGGAAGTTTTTCAGCGGCTGTCCGTCATGTGACACGTGGACTTCGTTCGCCGTCTCGCCCGGAAGCATCGCCGGCCTGAAGCTGACCGCCGCGTCGAAAGGCTCATCGTGCCAAGGACTTACGGCTACATCGCCGAGGATGTTGAGGTCGTAGAAGTTCCATCTCAACGCGCCTTCCTCGTATTGTCCCGGTGCCGTGACCCAAGGCGCGGTCTGGCATTTCGCCTCGCTCAACGTCATGCCGATATACGGAATCCTCTCATTCCAAAACGCATCGGTCATTTCTCTTTGAAGATGTATCGACGGCCCCTCGGTCTGGCCTTCGTTGAACCAGCCGTAACGCGAGTTGCCAATCACAGACACGGCGAAATACGGTATCGTGACGAGCTTCTCCATGACGCACGATTTGTCGAAGCCGCCGCAGTCGCAGCCGTGCGAATGAAAGAATGTGAAGTTGTGGTCAACGCCATTGGCGCCGGAGAACAGCTCGGGGTTCAACGTCGAGCCTGTCCAGCCCGCGACCATGTCGGTGCTTGCGTGTCCGGCGTGATGCACATAGCCACATCCCGCGTTGATGGCGTTGCGTAGATTCGTGCCGCTCCAGTTGCCATCCTCAGCGTAATATTTCTTGAAGTTGTAACTCTCATCAATGCCGAGCGTCGTGTAGCCGTTGTCGCTGTGTTCGCCAATCAGAAGTTCAAGATACTGACTGCCTTGAGTGTAAGGATAGTCGTAAAGTTTCTCGCCACCGAGAGCGATGGTTCGGAACTCTCCCATGATCGGAACTTGTTGATACCTAATGGTTTTGTTTATCATATTTCCAAGCTGCTCGACGTTGTTGAAGGGCATTCTCGCCACGCCGATTTCGGGGTAGAGGTCGTCTTCGCCAGGCTCGCCCCAACGGTCGTTGCCGTTGTCGTTCCACGTCCCGTCAAGGCCCGAATAATAAAGGTCGGCGGGAATGCCGTTGTCGATGTTGTGACTGCCGCCGGAAAGTACATCGGCGTAGAAACCGCGATGAGGCACAAGCGCGACATCACCGCCGAGAAGCACCATCATGATGTCGTTGTCCTGATATTCCTGAATGATGTAATTACGTATTTTATCCTGATTATCAACACCTTGCATCGTCGAATAAATCTCTTCCGTCGAAACGACATTTGCCCTCAAGTCTAAATATCCATAAAACTGAATGTATTCGTCGAAATCCGAAATAAATTGTTGAGGCGTGACAATCAAAAGCTCATAGCCCTGAAGCGATTTTGAATTGTCAAATGTGTAACTATCAAGCATTTCCGGGTTGTCAATCAACGACTTGACCTTATTGATTATTTGCGGACGTGAAGAGCGCATCCAAGAATTTGAGCGTTCATCCTGACAAAGGTTGATTTTGACTTTCACCGACTTGGCAATCAACACTTTACGTTCAGACGGGATATATCTCACTGGCGTAAAAGCAGCGACAGCGAGCGGATAACCATTGACGTATTGCGTTGTCAGAGCACCTTGATTTTCAGCTGGATAAACATCTTTTGAAGAATAAACCGATTCGTCTTTATAAAAAGTCTTCCGCTTCGTGTCGTTATATGTCCTTGACGGTTGATATGGGAAAAGCTCAAACTTACCTTCAAGCACTTGAAAATCAGACATTTCAATTTCCATCGACTCGGCTTTTGTCCCTTCAGGCAACAGCAACGTCACTGAATGCCAAGGCAATGACGGACAGCCGACAAGCGCCGACTGCATACAGTCTTTCAGCTCAATCAGAGAATAGCCTTCAACCGACTTAACATCTTGTTTTTCAACTAAATAAGTTTTCTCAACAAATTGTGCGCACGATATTATCGAAGCGATTAACATCAAGAATAATGGCAATATTTTTTTCATCTCCATAAAAATAGTTGGCAAAAGTAATAAAAATTACGATTTGAGTTACATTTATTTTTGGCGTAAAATTCAGCAATTATCAACCTCCATTTTGCGCTCATTTTCGAACATTTGTGAAATCAATTGTTAATAAAACATTACACAGTCGTTGTAAAATACTGATTGTCAATATTTAATTTAAATTCAGGCGGTGAAATAAATATTTTAAATGTCAATAAAAATTAACTAAATCGAAATAGATTTATTGGTAATTTTGTTGAAAAATTTGCTCATGAAAATGAAGAGGATTTTACTGATAATTTCCGCATTTATATTGGCGGCATGTTCATCAAAAAAAGCCGATGACATCGACGCGAAAGTTGACGCTTTGTTGAGTCAAATGACTGTAAATGAGAAGGTAGGGCAGCTTTGTTGTCCTATAGGTTTTGATTTTTACGACAAGGTCAGCGACAATTTTGTTGTCCCCGACTCTTCTTTCAAGGCCATGCTCGACACTCTGCCTTGCGGTGGTTTTTACGGTGTGCTGCGTGCCGACCCGTGGTCGCAAAAGACTGTTGAGTCAGGTCTTGACGAGTTACAGTCAGCATTGATTTTCAACGAGATGCAGCGATATAACATTGAGCACACCCGTCTTGGCATCCCGATATATTTCGCTGAAGAGTGTGTCCATGGCTTCATGGCGATCAATGCGGCGGTCTTCCCCATCGGTATCTGTCAGGCGGCGACGTGGGACGAGGACCTATTATATAAGGTGGGCGACGCTGTCGGTGCCTCGGCAGCATCGCGCGGCGCGAAATTCGCCTACGGCCCTGTCATCGACATCACCCGCGACCCGCGCTGGTCACGCGTGGAGGAGAGCCTCGGCGAAGACCCGTACCTCTCCGGAACATTAGGCACCGCCATAATGAAAGGAATGCAGAATCATCTTGCGTGCACCTTGAAACACTTCTCGTCGTTCGGCGTCTCGCAAGGAGGTCACCACGGCTCCGGCACCTCGGCGGGAAGGCATGAAGTCTTGTCGGAACTGAACCTGAACTTCGAGACGGCGGTGAAACACGGAGCCAAGAGCATCATGACATCATACAACTGCATCGACGGAATCCCTTGTACATCAAACAGATGGCTGTTGAACGACATTCTCCGTGAACGCTGGGGCTTCAACGGCGTGGTGTTCTCCGACCTCGGCAGCATCTGGGCCTTGCACAGCACACACAGAACCGCTGAAAACCAACTTGTTGCGACGGCGCAGGCTATCAATGCAGGCGTTGACATCGACCTCGGAGCATCGAATTACGGCGCATACCTCGAAGAAGCTGTCAGTCAAGGACTTGTGACGATGGAGACGCTCGATGAAGCAGTGCGCAGAGTGTTGAGATTCAAGTTTGAAGCAGGGCTGTTTGACGAGCCTTATCTGAATGTTTCAGATGTCTCGAAGGCATCAGATGAGACAAATCTGCCGCTGCAAGTTGCGCGTGAGGGCATAGTGCTGCTTAAGAACGACGGTGTCTTGCCTCTCCGAAAAGACATTAAAAACATCGCCGTCATCGGGCCGAACGCCGACAACACATACAACCAACTCGGCGACTACACGGCACCGCAATACCCCGACAACATCATCACGGTGTTGGAGGGCATCCGCAACCATGTATCTCCAACAACAACAGTCACTTACGCAAGAGGCTGCTCAATTCGCGACACCAACGACGCCGACTTTGATGCCGCATTGAAGGCTGCAAAAAATGCCGATGCCGTCGTCCTCGTCGTCGGCGGCTCATCAGCCCGCAATTTCAAGACATCGTACAAGTCAACAGACACCGTCGTCGTTGACGGACACGTCGCCGACATGGACTGCGGCGAGGGCTACGACCGCGCAACACTCTCATTGTCAGGACTTCAAGATAAACTTATCGAAGCTGTCGCCGCCACCAACAATCCACTTGTGATAGTCTTCATCGAGGGAAGGCCATACCTGAAAAACACCGCGGTCGAGAATGGTAACGCCATTATGACGGCCTTCTACCCGGGGCAGGAAGGCGGCAATGCCATCTCTGACGTCATCTTCGGCGACTACAACCCGGCGGGACGACTGCCGATTTCACAACCACGTTCGGTCGGACAGATTCCGGTGTATTACTCACAACCGATACAACGCGACTACATCGACTGCCAAAGCACGCCGCTGTTTCCGTTCGGCTACGGGTTGAGCTACACGAGTTTCGAGTATTACAACTTGAATATCAGTAACGATTCCGCCCAGAATGTCACGGTGAGTGTTGATGTGACAAACACAGGTAACTACGATGGTGATGAGGTGGTACAGCTATATATACGCGATGAGTTCGCATCAAGCGCGCCACCCGAGAAACTGCTTAAGGGTTTCAAGCGCATCTTCATACAACGCAATGAAACTAAGACAGTTACATTCACGTTGAAGCCGCGCGATTTCTCCGTTCTGAACGAAAAACTTGAATGGATTGTCGAGCCAGACGATTTCACAATCATGGTTGGAGCCTCTTCCGATGACATCAGAGTGGAACAAAAAATTCGTCTTTGATTAAGATGTTGTAATTTTTAATTATCTTTGCGCCATGGAATTGTTAATACTTGTACCTAAAATATCCAACAGATTGTTCTATATCTTTGAATTGATTTTCAAGGATTTAATTTGTGTTGAATATAAAATCACGACCGACAGCGAGGCGTTCGCCGCGTACAGCGGACCAAAGTTTAGCTATGGCAACAACAAGATAAACGATGAGTTATTCCAAAAAGCATCGAGGCTTCTTTTCGAGCGCAACATTCATGATATTCAAGATAACGACTTGAGAATCATCGACTTCAAAGACATGAAGGCCATCTTCCCTGTTTACAGCGACAAGTCGATGTTCCCGTTTGACCCGTTCGCGGCATCGTTTTTCTTGGTCTCAAGATACGAAGAATACCTGCCGCATGTGTGCGACAAATACAACAGGTTTCAGGCAAAGGATTCTATATTATTCAAAATGAATATGTTAGAACGTCCGTTGGTGAACATCTGGGCGAAAGAGATTGGTGAAAAACTCAAGGAAGCATTCCCAGAATTGGTTTTCAGAAAAAAAACATTTACATTCATCCCGACATACGACGTTGATGCGGCGTGGGCGTACAAGAACAAAGGCCTGTTCAGAATTTCCGCCGCCTTTTTCAGAGACCTCTTCAACCTTGATTTTGAAGAGATTAAGACCAGATGGCAGGTCCTCAGGGGAAAGAAAAAAGACCCGTTCGACACTTTCGACTGCCAAATTCAACTACAGAAAGAACTTGATTTGCATCCTGTCTATTTCATACTCTGCGGCGGTTACGACTTGAACGACAAGAACATATCTCTCAGAAACGTTGATTTTCAGAACCTTATAAAAAGACTTGGCGACTATGCCGATGTCGGCATCCATCCTTCGTTTGCATCGTATCTCAACACGAACAAAATGAGAGATGAAATCACGAACCTGTCAAAGGTGCTGAACAGCTGGATCACAAAGAGCCGGCAGCATTTTCTGAGGCTCAACATCCCTTCGAGCTACCAGAAGCTCATCGACCTTGACATAACTGACGACTACACAATGGGTTACGCTTCGCAAGCAGGTTTCAGGGCAGGTATCGCCGACACTTTCAAGTTCTTCGACCTGACACAAGACACCATCACAAAGCTGAACATCCACCCGTTTGCCGTCATGGACGGCACGATGCGCGACTACCTCAACCTCAACATGGAAGAGTCGCTCGAGAAAGTGAAGAATCTCATCACTGAGGTGAAAAACGTAAACGGCACTTTCATCCTGCTTTGGCACAACGAGACGCTCAGCGGCGAGAAACGCTGGACTGGCTGGGATGCCATGTACCGTGAAATACTTAACTTCGCACTTGACAAAGAATGATAACGTACCTAACACATAATCAAATAGATAAACAACGCTGGGACGACTGTATCAAGCAATCGCCCAACGGCAACGTCTATGCCCTGTCGTGGTATCTCGACATTGTGCATCTCCGTTGGGAGGCCTTGGTCGAAGACGATTATGTGAGTGTCATGCCGTTGACCGGAAACAGAAAGTGCGGCGTCAACTATCTTTTCCAGCCGTTTTTCGTGCAACAGCTCGGGGTGTTCTCAAAAGAAGACATCCCGACAGACAAAATACAGCATTTCATCGACGCAATCCCCAAGAAATTCAGATTTGCGGAGATACGGTTAAACTCCGGGAATATATTTCCGCAAGGAAGTGAAAACATTTATAATCACAGAAATATAGAATTAGACTTATCGTCCGATTACAGTATTTTAACAAAAAATTACAGCAGCAACACAAAACGCGACATCGCTAAAGCCAAGGCTGCGGGCTTAACCATGGCAGATGATGTCGAGCCCGCCGAAATCGTCGGGCTTTTCAGGAAGAACAAAGGCAAAGACGTGGTGCATTGGGGTGATGAGGAATACGCGAGATTCCTACGGCTGGTGCAAGAGGCGACAAAACAAGGTCATTGCTTCATCAAAGGTGCTAAAAATGCTGACAATCAACTTGTTGCGGGTGCCGTCTTCATGACAGGTCACAACAAAATAGTGTTCCTTTTCTCTGGTGCCGATGAGTCAAACAAAGAGCTTCACGCACTTTCGTATATCATTGATAGTGTGATATGTGAGTTCAGCGAGACGAACGCCACATTCGATTTCGAGGGTTCTGACAACGACGGGTTGGCTCGCTTTTACATGGGATTCGGCGGACATGAGGTCTGTTATCCCGGACTACGTTTCAACAAAACAAGAGGGATTTTCAAATTAGCTTTAAAAATATTCAAAAACAAATAATATGTTAAAAATCAATGAATTAGGCACAACAAACAGTGTGTTGAACAATTTCATTTCAGAAATCAGAAATGTTGACGTGCAGAACGACAGGATGCGTTTCCGCAGGAATCTTGAGCGAATCGGTGAGATGATGGCATACGAGATTAGCAAAACACTTGATTATAAGCCAATTAACATAACGACACCACTTGGCATCAAGGAAACGATGACACCTTGCGACGATGTCGTGTTGGCGACGATATTAAGGGCTGGCATCCCGATGCACCAAGGTTTTCTGAATGTCTTTGACAGAGCCGACAACGCCTTCATCGCTGCATACAGGAAATACCAGAAAGGCGATGACTTCGACATAATGGTTGAATATTGCGCATCAGCAGCACTCGATGATAAGGTATTGATACTCATTGACCCCATGATTGCCACCGGCTCATCGCTGATACTTTGCCTCAACAGACTTCTGGAAAACGGCGATATTCATCCCAAGGCGGTTCATCTCGCCTGCGCCATTGCGAGCAAGGAAGGTGTCGCATACGTGAAGGAAAACCTCAACGGCTTCGACACCACGCTTTGGGCAGTCAATATCGACGACGAGCTGACCGCGAAGTCATACATCGTGCCGGGGTTGGGTGACGCCGGCGACTTGGCGTACGGCCCGAAAGGAGAATAGAGAATAGAGATTAGAGATTAGAGATTAAAGAACTGCGTGGCAGTTCCATATCAGTAAAAAGAAAATATGGCTGAAAAAAAGAAAAGAGACGGTTTTGGTTCTAAGATTGGAATCATTGCTGCGACGGCCGGGTCGGCAGTCGGCTTGGGTAACATTTACAGGTTTCCGTGTGTCGCCGGCGAGAACGGCGGCGGCGCGTTCCTCATCGTTTACCTTGGGATTGTGCTGGTGCTCGGCATCCCGATGATGGTCAGCGAGTTCATCATCGGACGACGGGCGCAGAGAAACCCTGTCGGCGCGTTCAAGGCAATGTCCAATGACTCCAAAAGTTGGCCGTTGATAGGTTACATGGGCGTGCTGTGCGCATTCCTCATCCTTGCGTTCTACACCACGGTGGCCGGCTGGACCCTCGAATCGGTGTATAAGTCGCTCATAAACTACTACCACGGCAAAGACCTCGCCACCATTGAACATGGATTCATCGAGTCGCTGAACATGACGCTCCGCCCGATATTGTGGCAGGCCGGCTTCATTTTCATATCTGCAATTGTTATAGTGAAAGGCATATCAAAAGGCATCGAGAAATACTCAAAAATCCTGATGCCGGTGCTCGTCGTAATACTTATCGTGCTGTGTGTCAAGTCGTTGATATTGCCCGGAGCCATCGACGGCATCGTGTTCTTCTTCAAGCCTGACTTCTCGAAAATCAACGAAGATGTGCTCATAAGCGCCCTCGGGCAAGCATTCTTCTCGATGAGCCTCGGCATGGGTGCTTTGATAACATACGGTTCATATATTTCGAAGAAAGACAATCTCGTCACCACCTCGTTGATGGTCGGGATGTCGGACACCTTCATCGCCATTCTCGCCGGCATCATCATCTTCCCTGCGGCGTTCTCGTTCGGCATACAACCCGAAGCAGGGCCGTCGTTGGCATTCAACACGCTGCCGATGCTCTTCAACCAAATGAAAGGCGGCTATATATTCTGCCTCATCTTCTTCATACTCCTTGTCATCGCCGCATGGACTTCAGCACTGTCGCTGCTTGAGGTCATAGTCTCTTACCTGACCGAAGAACTCAAGTTGTCGCGTCGGAAAGCCACAATATACAGTTCTGTAGGGGCATTCATTATCAGTATTTTAGCCGCCATGAGCCTGCACAATGACAGCAGTCTAACCATCTTCGGATTCACCGTTTTCGACGGCTTGGACAAAATAACCTCAATGGTGCTTATGACACTCGGCGGACTTTTCACCGTGATATTCTTAGGGTGGAAAGTGAAAAAACAAGATTTCGAAGACGAGTTCACCAACGGCGGAATCGTCAATATGCGATTGAAGAAAATTTTCTATTTCATAATCAAATACTTGGCTCCAGTGGCAATCGCCGTCATCACGGTCAGCCAGTTTATCATGTAACCGAAGTCGGAAGTCACGACCATGACCTCCGACTTTCAAAACCATTATGAAACCATTTTATGAAAGACGACTTTGAGCGTTTTCTGACTTTCACCAAAAGTGAGCGCATCGCCATCATCACGATACTCACCATCGTTGTCATCTTATTGACAACCAAGTATTTATTGATAAAAATTCCGCCGAAGAGAACAGCATATTTCCATAATCTCGATTCTATAATCGGAACACAGCAAAGCCAAATCGACTCGTTGCTGACTCTCGACTCTATAAAAAAAGCGGAACGAAGAGCCTCATACAAAAAACAAAATTTCGAATCTTCAAATAGAAAAAAAACAAATAAGAAAGAATGGGAAAACAGCTTCATGAAAGAGCCTAAACGGAAAGACACAACACATTATCAATCATTTACAACAAAGACGATACCGATTATTGACATAAACGCCGCCGACACCACGTTGCTGAAAGAGCTGCCCGGCATCGGTTCATCTTTTGCGAAAAGGATTGTAGAGTACCGCGACAAGCTCGGCGGTTTCGTTGAAACAGAGCAGCTTCTTGAGGTCTATGGCATGGACACTACGCGTTTCGGCGGCATCGCTGCGTATGTCGCAATTGATAGTAATTTCAAGCCTAACAGATTGAGAATCAATTACGATTCGTTCAAGGTGCTGAACAGGCATCCGTATTTGGAATACGAACACGTGAAAAAGATTGTGAACTATCGTGAACAGAAGGGTTTGATTACATCGTGGGGGCAGCTCACGGAAATCGTCGGCGACAGCATCGAGCCGAGGTTGGAGGAATATGTGGGATTTGAGTGATAATGAGATTGAAAATATTGACCTAAGGTCAAATAATTTAACAAAAACACTTCACTTTATAAAATTATTTATATCTTTGCAGCCCGTAACACAAACATGTGTGACACAAACATGTGTGACACATATTTGTATGATGTTTAATAAATTGTAAAACAGTTAGTTATGAAGAAACCATTTGTATTTGGCAAGGCTGTTTCTGACAGTAATTTTATAGGAAGAGAAGAAGAGAGTGAACGTCTTCGGCAGAATTTTTCATACGGGGTGAACACCATACTCATGTCGCCGCGACGTTGGGGGAAAACATCGATAGTTCACCGTGTCGGTGACGAGGTGAAATCCGGCAAGTTGCTTGTTGTTTACATGGACATTTTTTCTTGCCGTGATGAATATGATTTTTACAACAAATTCGCCGAGCAGATTCTGATTCAGACAGAGAGCCGTTTTGAGAAATGGAAAGAACTGGCTTCAGATTTCATTGCACGACTGTCACCAAAAATCAATTATTCAATTGATGGCGGACTCAATGAATATTCGGTTTCTTTGGGTATTACGTCGAAATCGCACAAACCCGAAGAAGTCCTGCAGCTGCCGCAAATTATAGCACAAAAGAAAAACTGTGACATAGTCGTATGCATTGACGAGTTTCAGCAGGTTGGTGAATTTCCGAATTCATTGGCGGTGCAGAAACGAATGCGTGGCGTATGGCAACTTCAGGAAAATGTGAGCTATTGCCTTTACGGCAGCAAGAAACACATGATGGAGACAATTTTCCTGAACAAAACGTATCCGTTTTATAAATTCGGCGAGATAATCCCGTTGAAATTGATACCTATTGAAAAATGGATTCCGTATATACGAAAAGGATTTGAAATGGGTAACAAACAAATTATAAATGAATACATTACGCAAATTTGCGAAAGCACCGAATATAATCCGTCATACGTCCAACAATATTCGTGGATTCTTTTTACGAACACAAAGAACGCTGTTGACGAAAGTTCGCTTAAACGATCCTTACAAGATTTGATAGATGAAAACTCTCCGCTTTTCATGCATCAGACTGAAAGTCTGACAACGTTCCAGCTGAATTTTATCAGAGCTGTTCTGAACGGAATACACACAAATTTTGGCAGTGCGGAAGTCAGAGAACAATATCATCTTGGATCGTACAGCAACATAAACCGTATCAAAAAGTCATTGATTGACAAAGAGCTTATTGATGACTCAACGGGTGAAATCTATATCAGTGATCCTGTTTTGAGGATGTGGTTGGAACAAAACATCTGATTAATCGCTGACTATCTTCTCCATTCCAGCGGCCATCCGTCATCCTCTCCTCCACCCTCTCGGATACCGCGGCACCGTAAGCTCCTCCTTCGGCGGCTCGGGCACATCCCAGTACGGTTTCTCGCCATCGGCAGCCTCATCGTCGTCGGAGTCGTCTTCGTCGCTACCGCCTTCATTATCATTCGACGGGCCTTCCTTCCGGTAAAAAAACGCCATGATAATCCCGAACAGGAATCCGGCGAAATGCCCCTCCCACGAGATGTTGTTTTCGACGGCGTATTTCGGGAAAAGCCCCCAGACGAGACTGCCGTAAAGCAGTGTCACGAGAAACGAGACCACGACGAGGCTCTTGTTTCGTCTGATGAACCCGCTGACCATCAGGAAGAAAGCCATGCCGTAGATGAGCGCCGACGCACCGACATGACAGCCGCCGCCAGCGATACACCACGTGAAAAGTCCGGTCGAGAACATCAAGACCAACCACACTTTTGTTGCGATGGTTCTGTAAAAATAATACAACATCGCACCTAACACTATGATTGGCAACGTATTGGCAAGAAGATGCTCCCAGCTTCCATGAATGAAATGAAAAAGAAAAATCCCCGGAATCCCTTCTGCCTTAAGCGGCTGTATGCCAAGGAAAGAGAAATCCAATCCAAACATCTCCCCGACAGCCTTCACCGCCCACATCACGACGACAAACGCCACGGGGATGATGAAACTGTTCAGGAGACGATTCCTTTCCTCTTTGATATCGTTCATGTCATAAAAGTGTGACATCTTCAGAGTCGAGAGCAAAGTCACTGCAAACTTCACTCTCAACTCTTAACTCTCAACACTGAATATCAATTTGTCTTGAATTTATAATGAATGTCTTTGAGTTCGGCGTTGGCCTTGGCGATCTTGCCTTTCAGACCTTCCTTATAATCAACGACTTTCTTCATCATCTCGGGGTTGCCCACGGCGAGAATCTGTGCCGCGAGTATCGCCGCGTTCAGCGAGGCGTTGATGCCGACTGTCGCGACGGGGATTCCCGGAGGCATCTGCACTATCGAGAACAGCGCGTCCATCTCCATGCCGGATTTCACGGGGATGCCGATGACCGGCAACGGTGTCATCGCCGCGATGACGCCAGGAAGATGCGCCGCCATACCCGCCGCCGCGATGATGACTTTTATGCCGCGGGCCTGCGCGTTGCGGGCAAATTCTTCAACAAGTTCAGGGGTGCGATGCGCACTTAACGCATTCATTTCAAACGGGATTTCCATCTCGTCGAGGAAAGCAAGACCTTTCTCCAACACCGGAAGGTCAGACGTGCTTCCCATTATCACACTTACAATAGGATTCATTTTTTTCGTAAATTTTTGCAAAAATACATAAAATGAACACATCGGAATGATAAATATCAAGTTATTTTTTCTGTTTTCTGAAAAAAAGACTATTTTTGCATTTTCGTTAAAAACCTATTTGTTTAGTATAACTAAATGATTATGAATACTATAAAAGTATCGGACAAAGAATTTGCACCTTTTATTCCGCAAGAGAAAATCGAAGGTGAGATCCGCAGGGTTGCGGGTGAAATCATGAAAGACATGCAAGGCGGGAAGCCGTTGTTCGTGGTGATGCTCAACGGCGCGTTCATGTTCGCCGGCGAATTGTTCAAGCACATCGACATCCCTTGCGAAATCTCGTTTGTGAAATACAAGACTTATTCCGGGACGCAGTGCACCAACCACGCCAACGTGATGATCGGTGCCAACGCCGAAGACATAAAAGGCCGCGACATCATCATCATTGAAGACGTCATCGACTCAGGCTTCACCATCAACGAGTTCCGCAAAGACCTCGAAAAGGCAGGAGCAGCAAGCATCCGCATCGCCGCGATGCTTTTCAAACCTAACGCATTCAAATTCAATTACAAAGTTGATTACATCGGGTTGAACATCGGCGATGATTTCATTGTCGGATACGGACTCGATTACAACGAATATGGTCGTAATCTGAAAGAGATTTACAAGATTGTCGAATAATACAAAAACACAATATCATGTTAAACATCATTCTTTTCGGCCCTCCAGGTGCGGGCAAAGGCACACAGTCACAGCAACTTAAGGAAAAATACAACCTCACATACCTCTCGACGGGCGACATCCTCCGCGAGGAGATGGCAGCCGAGACGGAAATCGGCAAGAAGGTGAAAGACATCATCAGCAAAGGCGGCCTTGTCAGCGACGAAATCGTGGTCTCCATCATCAGAGGCAGAGTCGAAGCCAACCAGAAGTCGGCGGGCTTCCTCTTCGACGGCTTCCCGCGCACGGTGCGTCAGGCCGAGATGCTCGACGGCATCATGAAAGAGTTCTCACTGAAAATCAACAAAGTGCTGAGCCTCGAAGTGCCGGAGGAAATCCTCATCAACCGCATGATCGAACGCGGAAAGACAAGCGGACGCGCCGACGACAACATCGACTCAATCAGACACCGCTTCGTTGAATACGACGAGAAGACAAAACCCGTCCTCGCCTATTACGAAAAACAAGGCAACCTCAAGGGAATCAACGGAGTAGGCCAGATTCAGGACATCTTCGCGACACTCTGCGCCGAGATTGACGAGATTAGTAAAAAGTAGAAAGTGGAAAGTAGAAAGTAGAAAGTGGCTGGCGCATGAAGGAGTTTGCTTGTGTATCGACTTCGTTGGCCGTCAGGTGATGGTCAGCTACTTTACAAACTTTCAAACTTTACAAACTTTATAAACTTTCATGAATTACTTCGCAGGAGTAGCGGTTCCGGTATTTTCATTGAGAAGCGATGACAGCTTCGGCATCGGTGAGTTCAACGACCTCAAGAAACTCGCCGACTGGTGCGTCGTGACCGGCTTGAAACTCATTCAGATACTGCCCGTCAACGACACGACAACCGACGGCGGCTGGAGCGATTCATATCCTTATAAGTCGATGTCAACCAAGGCGTTGCATCCCATCTACCTTAATCTTGAAAAAGTCGGGATACTAAAAGACGAGAATGAGCGTCTTCGTTTCAACGAGAAGAAAAAAGAACTCAACGCCAAGGAGTTCGTCGATTATCCGGAAGTTTTCAAGGCGAAAATGGAGTATCTGAGAAAGATCTTTGAAAATCAAGATATTTTCAAAGATTTTTACGATTTTCTGCAATATCATTGCGACAAGCAGCTCACCGAAGCCGTTGATTATCTGCACAATAAAGGTATCATGTTGAAGGGCGACCTGCCGATAGGCGTGAACCGCGAGAGCGACGACGTGAAGCAAAACCCGCGGCTCTTCAACCTCGACATGGAGACCGGCGCGCCGCCCGACGCCTTCGCCGCCGAAGGTCAGAACTGGGGTTTCCCGACGTACAACTGGGACGAGATGGCGAAAGACGGCTTCGCGTGGTGGCGCGGGCGCGTGAAGTGGTTCGAGCGATATTTCGACGCGTTGAGGATCGACCACATCCTCGGGTTCTTCCGCATCTGGGAGATTCCGAAAGGCAGCCCCAACGCCTCCTTCGGGCACTACTCCCCCACCGACCCGATACGCTGGGAGACCGAAGGCAGAAACAGACTGTCGGAGATATTCGGAAATTCCAATTTGCTGATTTGCGGTGAAGACCTCGGCATGGTGGCACCCTGCGTCCCGGGCGTGATGCGCGAACTCGGAATCCTGAGCCTCGAGGTGCAACGGATGCCCAAGAACAGCGGACGTCCGTTCAGCGACCCGCGCGAGAATCCTTATCTCAGCGTTGATACAACAGGCACACACGACATGCCTACTATCCGCGGATGGTGGGAGGAAAACCGTGAGCTGTCGGCACGTTTCTATCGCGAGATGCTGCATCACACCGACAACCCGCCGTATTTCTGCGAACCGTTCATCTGCAAGGAAATCATCGAACAACATCTGAAGTCCGCGTCGAAGTGGGTGATACTCCCAATCCAGGATTACATCGCGATGGACGGTGACTTCCGCTGGGACTGCACATGGGAGGAGCAAATCAACAATCCCGCCGACCCGAACCACAAGTGGAAATACAGGATGCACCAGAGCTTGGAGCAACTGCTCGGAAACGAGAGGCTGAATGTGACAATCAAGGAGCTGGCCAAGAGACAAAGATTATAATCACAAAGATTTCCCACCACGAATTTCACGAATGACACGAATAGCGTGGCGGTCGTTATACGCCAGCTTTGCTAACATCCCTATCTCAATAACAACTAACTGAAAGTGAACAGCAGGTTCGCGAAGAAGTTCCACAACGTGGCGCAGCCGATGGCGAAGACCTTGCTCAGATAAAAATTCCATTTGAACTTGTCGGTGAGAACCCACAACACCAACGAGTTGATTCCCAGACCGATAGCCGAGACAACCATGAACGAGCCATACTCCGTGGCGACATTCTCGTTGGTGCTCTGAAACGTCCAAAGCCGGTTGAGAGTGTAGTTGGAAGTCGCCGCGCAGATGAAACCGATGGCGTTGCTGACATATTTGTTGATTTTTATCTTCTCCTTGCAGACATACGTTATCCCGAAATCGACGAAAAGACCCGAGAAGCCTACAACTGCGAATTTCAAAAATTTGTATATCAACAACTTATCGAATGTCATGGCATCTTATTTTTTAGTCTGACACTTCATCAAACGTTGGCACGCGACAAAAATTACAACCGTCATCACCAGGCTTCCGATTATCACGACGACATTTTCAGACGAGCCGAACTTTTCGACATCCATCTCCACGATGCCGTTGAAACTCAGGTAATAAAGCACCACTATCGTTGCATTATTCACGAAATGCATGAGCATCGAGGTCCATATCGAACCGGTGAGATGATACATGTAACCGAGCATGAATCCGAGCACTATCCTCGGGATGAAGCCGTAGAACTCGAAATGCATCGCCGAGAACAAAACCGATGTTATCGCTATTCCGACGAACGCGTTTTTACACACCCTGACGAGAAACGGCTGTATGACTGAACGGAACAGCAGTTCCTCGCTCACCGCGGCGAGTGCGCCAATCATCAGAATGTTGATTATCAAACCGCCGAAGGTGTCAACGCTGACAAGCTGCGTCATTACTTTCTCCGCGAGCTCCTCTGTTGTGCGCAGCATCTCCTCCACCGCCGCCATCGATTCCGGCAAGGTGAAACCCTCGTTCCACTCTGTCAGCAGGCTGTTGAACGGCAGCACGGCAAACATCGCCACGACGCCGAGCAGCGCGCACACAGGCATCTTCCTGAACCCTAAATATTCAAGCGGTTTTTCTTTCACCAAAGCGGCGTAGAAGAGAGGCGGCATCAGGAATCCGATGACCTGGCTGCATATCTGTGCGAAGCGGAGTTTCCCGAGTTCCGACATCGCGTCGCCGAACAATATTGTCGCCAAGGCCGAAAACGCGGTCCCCAAGACGAGTCCGAAGACCACCAAAAACAGGAAGATGAAAATCCTGCTGCCGCGTGTGGTGTTTTTTATTATCGGGAAAAACATGACTTAAATCTCCCTTGAAAACACGGCGCGTCTGAAGTTCTGCTCGCATTCGTACTGCGAGGTCCAGACCTTGACCGCCATATTGCCGTCGATCTGCGGATTTGAATATGCGTAACGCAGCTTTTTCCTTATCATCGTCTCATTCATGGCAAGATGATAGAGGGCGTGTATGCCCTTGCCCTGCCATTTGCCGCTGACGCCGTTGAGCAGGAAGTCGATGTCCCGATAATGACGTATGTCGTGCAGCACACGCACCCATCCGAACGGGATGAGGCGTCCGTTGATCTTGCGGAAAGCCTCGTCGAGGCAAGGCATGGCGATGGCGAAGGCGATGACATCGTCGTTCTCATCAACCACGAGCTTGACCAACTCGGGGTCAAGGACCTGGAAGTATTTTCTCGTGTAGTTGTCGATTTCGGTCTCCGTCAGCTCGACGAAGCCGTAAAGTATGCTGAAGGCGTCGTTAAGGCAGTGAAAGACCTTGTGCGCGTATTTCAGTATGTCTTTCACCTTGGTGAATTCGAGCAGTCTGACCTTGTATTTCTCGGCTATCATGCGGCTCACGCGTCTCACCTTTTCCGGCACGGGCTGCGAGGCCGGTATCTTGTACTGGAGCCATTCGCAGTCAACGGCGAAGCCCAATCTCTTGATGAAGTCTATGTAATAAGGCGGGTTGTACAGCGTGCAGATGTTCTGTCGGTTTTCGAAGCCTTCGATGACCCAGCATTCCTTGTCCATGTCGGTGAAGCCGAGAGGCCCTTGTATCTTCGTCATGCCGTGCTGTTTGCCGAACTCGACGACTTTCCCGACCAAGGCCTTGCACACCTCGAAGTCGTCGATGAAGTCGAACCAGCCGAAGCGGACGAATTTCTCGTTCCATTTCTCGTTGGCGCGGTTGTTGATGATGGCGCCGACGCGTCCGACCGCCTTGCCGCCCGACTCCGCGAGCCAGAACTTCGCGTCGCAGTAGCCGTACGCCGGATTTTTCTCACGGTAGAGGCTATCGTGTTCATCGGAATCCAAACTCGGGATGAAGTGCGCATTCCCCTTGAATAATCTCTTCGGAAACTCAATAAAATCACGCCAATCGCGGTGGGTGACAATTTCCCTGAAAGTCAAGTCCATTTTTCGTTTTATTAAGCCGCAAAGATAAGACATTTATCAATTGCTTTAAAAAAATTTTTAGACATTTAAATCTTTGGGCCACTTTGTTTGTACATTGCAGGAACAAGAACAAGCCCTCGGCGTAACAGACGTAGAGACGGGGTGTGTGATATGAACCCCAAAAGTTTTTTGTCCAACTTTTGGGGTTCATATCAGCGGCGCGTCTCTACAGCCAGACAACATCGGCTTCCCTCTCCACTCTCAACTCTCCAAACTAAAAACTAAAAACTAAAGACTAAAGACTAAAGACTAAAAACTAAAAAAGCCGCCGTCCTCGTGAGCGGAGCGAAGCGAAGTCGAACAATCCCGCGTTTCCCGCCTGCTCCGTCGCCCTGTGCGGCTGCGTCCCTTGCCGCCCTCGGCGACTCCGCCGCTGGAAACGCCTCGGCTCCGCCATCTTTTCTTCTTTTCAGCTTAGCATTTCAGACTGATGTCATCTGGTAAACTAAGGAACGAGGGCGAGGCGCAGGCCGCCGTAGATGAACCTGAAGTCGGGAAATTTGTAGTAGCGATACGAGACACGGCAGTAGCTCGCGATGCTGAACCAGCTACCGCCGCGGAGAACGCGGTACGAGCCCGATGACGGCCCCTGTGGGTTCGTCTGCAAACCGCTGCTGTAGCTGCCGTACCAGTCCTGACACCACTCATACACGTTGCCGCTCATGTCGTATATCCCGAGCTCGTTAGGCGACTTCGTGCCAACGGAGTGAGTCTTGCAATCGCTGTTGTCATAGTACCAAGCCACATCGTTTATGCTGTTGCTCCCGCTGTACTTGTAGCCGCCGCTCTCGCTCCCGCCGCGGGCCGCGTACTCCCACTCCGCCTCGGTGGGCAGGCGGAAGTTCGCCCCAGTCAGCCGGTTCAGCTCCGTTATGAAATCCTGGCAGTCGTCCCAGCTAATATAATATGCGGGGTAGTCATCGCCCACGCCGTAGCTGCCGCTCGGTGCCGTGCCGGGCCACGAACCCATCACAGCAAGCCACAGCTCCTGCGTAACCTCGAACTTCCCGATGTAGTAGTCGCTCAACGTCACGCTGTGCGTCGGAAACTCGTCATCATAGGCGTCGCCGCCCTGCTCCTGGGTCGCGCCCATGGTGAACGTGCCTCCATCAACACGTACCATCTCAAACGAAACGCCGTTAACCGTGAAGGTCTGGGTCTGGCCGCCACCGCCGCCGCTCTGTGTGGTGAAGCTCTTCTGCTCGCCGAAGCCAGTGCCGGCAGCGTTCTTGGCGTACGCACGCACATAGTACTTCGTGTCAGGTTCCAGACCTGTAATCTCCGATATGAACTTGCCGATACCATCGCCGTCAACGGTGCTGTTGTCAGACGGCGTCGGGTTCGGCTCCACGCCCCAGCACACGCCGCGCTCGGTAACAGCCCAGCCGTTCTCGCTCTTCACCTCGCCGCCGCACACAGCTGTGGCACACGTGATGTCCGTCACCTCATCCGTCGTGACCGTCGCGACGGTCTGCGTGCCGCCGCCACCATTACCGCCGCCGCTCGGCTCGGCGTTGTCTTTCTTGCACGATACGCACAGCGCCATCGCCATGCAAACCATCACTGTCGTGAATAATCTGATGCTCTTTTTCATTTTTCAAAGCCCTTTGTCCGTGTCGGGTACAACTTTTTGGTTATTAATTTAATTGATTTGTTTTTCAAGTCGCAAAGATAGAAATTTTTCATCTTCAACGGCACGGGCGCAAAAAATTTTTATGTGTAATATTTTTATACATTTATAAATGATTATTTTTGCTTCTGTTCCTCAACTCTCAAAACTCCAAACTAAAAACTAAAGACTAAAAACTAAAGACTAAAAAACTCAAACCTGCAAGGCCGATACTATGTTGAAAATATTAAGACATTGAGAATGTTTTATACAGTTATTTTTCATATTTTTGCGCAAAAATTTCACACAATATGGCAACAATGTTACCGATAATACTTGGGATAGTCATCTTATTGGCCATCATGGGGTTATGTGCCGGCGTGAGCAACGACGCGTGCAACTTCATGTCATCGGCGGTCGGCACCAAGTCAGCGTCATACCGCGTCGTTACGATAATCGCCTCCGCGGGCATCTTGGCCGGCGCGGCGATGAGCAACGGCATGATGGAGATAGCGAGGAACGGCGTGTTCGCCCCGGAATATTTTTACGCCAACGAACTGATTTACATCTTCCTGGCGGTCATCATCTCCAACCTGATACTTCTCGACGTGTTCAACAAGTTGGGTCTTCCGACCTCGACATCCGTCTCGTTGGTGTTCGAGCTTATCGGCGCGACATTCGCCATCGCCATCTTCAAGACCAACTCCGGCGGTGCCGAGCTCTCCGACCTCATCAACACAGGCAAGGCGATGACGATGATATTGGGCATCTTCGTCTCTGTGGCGATAGCGTTTGTCTTCAGCATTGCGATTCAATGGCTTACGCGAATCATCTTCACTTTCAACTACAAGAAAAACCTCAAGTATAAGATAGGCGTTTTCGGTGGCATCGCGACCACCGCATTGGTATATTTCATGCTGATAAAAGGCATGGGCGGCGCGTCGTTCATCAGCGCCGACGCCAAGACGTGGATCAACGCCAACACCGGCTTGATACTCCTCGGATGTCTTGTCTTCTTCAGCATTTTGATGGAGGTTCTTTATTTCTGCAAAGTCAACGTGTTGAAAGTCATAGTGCTTATCGGCACTTTCGCCTTGGCGATGGCATTTGCGGGCAACGACCTCGTGAACTTCATCGGCGTCCCGTTGGCCTGTCTCGACACATATATGGAGGTGCGTCAAAGCGGCGCCTCGCTCGACACGCATCTGATGGGATCGCTCAACAGCCCCGCCACGGCGAGTTTCATGTACATCATGCTCGCAGGCCTCATCATGGTGGTGACGCTTCTCACCTCGAAGAAGGCGAAAGACGTGCTTCAGACCTCTCTCGACCTGTCGAAACAGAACGCCGGCGATGAGTCGTTCGGCTCGTCGTATGCGGCCCGCGCCATAGTGCGTTTCAGCAACAACATGGCCGCCGCGGTGAGCGAGTCGGTGCCTGAGAAGGCGAAGGCGTGGGTCAACAGCCGGTTCAACCAGAAGGACATGATCATGGAGGACGGCGCGTCGTTCGACCTCATCAGAGGCTTGGTGAGCATCGTGTTAGCCTCGATGCTGATAGCCCTCGGCACCTCGCTGAAGCTGCCGTTGTCAACGACATACGTCGTCTTCATGGTGTCGATGGGCGCGTCGTTGGCCGACAGGGCATGGTCGCGCGAGAGCGCGGTGTTCCGCGTCACGGGCGTCATCTCCGTCATCGGCGGCTGGCTCATCACCGCAGTGGCGGCGTTCCTGCTCGCCTTCCTCACCGCCATCATCTTCCACCTCACACAGACCGCCGGAATGGTTGTCATGGTGGCCATCGCACTATATTTCGTCCTGAAAGATATCGGTAACAAAAGCCGCGAGCACAAGACCGAAGACAGACTCTATGACGAGGCCATGCAGACCACCGACAAAGACGTCATCGCCGGACTGTTCCTGAAACATAACAACGAGAGCATGCAGCAGCTCATCGCCGACACACGCGAGATGTACATCGGTGTCACCAAGGCGTTCATCGATGAAGACATCAAGAAACTCAGAAGCATCTTCATCCAATGCAAGATCGAGAAAGCAACGATGAAGACCTTGAAACGCAAGGAGATACAGATGTTACGCCGTCTCGACGGACATGAGATTTTCAAGAAAAACACATGGTTCCATCTTAACTACAACTGCATCGAGCAGACTCTCTACTCGTTGAGGCGAATCTGCGAGCCGTGCAAGGAATATGTCGATAACTCGTTCTCGCCTCTGTCGAAAGGACAAGTCGAAGAGCTCAGCTCCGTGATGGTCAAGACGCTGAAAGCCATCGACGACGCCGGATTCATGCTGATGTATGTCGATGCCGACAAGCTCGCCGAGATGACCGAATCCGTCAAGAAAAACGAAGACTTCATCATGGACGTGTGCGTCAGACAGATGGACAGAGTCCAGAGCAAGCAGGAGAACATTGACCTCGCGGTCCTGTATCTCAACATATTACAGGAGTCGATGGAGATAGTGACAGAGATGAGACACATCCTCAGGAACACCATCAAGCTAAACGAAAAAATCTGACATTAGAAAACAAAAATTAAAACATAAATGAAGAGACTTTTATTATTTGCGACATTTGCGTTGTTCGCCTTGACATCATTCTCGCAAGAGAAAGACGGAAACGGCGGCTTCCGTATCAACAACTTAGCCCTTGAGGTCAGGACCGACTTCGACTATTACAACGTGCGGCAGGACACCACCGCGACGAGCATCTCGGGGTTCTCGGGCAAGTTCCTGAATTTCAAGATCGCGGGCAACATCACCGACAAGTTGTTTTACGCCTACCGCCAGCGGCTCAACCTGAAGGGCCTCAACTCCGCGAGCGACTTCTTCAGCAAGACCGACTACATGTATTTAGGCTGGCAGGCGACCGAATGGTTCGCGCTGTCGGCGGGCAAGCAGGTCGTGGCGATGGGCGGCATAGAATACGACCTCGCGCCTATCGACGTATATTACCACACCGAATTCTGGAACACAGTGGCGTGTTACCAACTTGGCGTCAACGCCGTCTTCACCACAAACGACAAGAAGAACACGTTCACGATGCAGTTCGTCAACTCACCTTTCAGCGGCGGCAGCCTCAGCGGGCTCTACGCCTACAACTTGCACTGGTGCGCCAACTACAAGCATTTCACGCCGGTCTGCTCGGTGAACATGTACGAATATTCAAACGGCAAGTTCCTCAACGTCATCGCATTAGGCACATGGTTTCATTTCGGGCCGGTTTACGGTTACATCGACTACACCAACCGAGCCTCCGACAAACACACTAATTTCCTCTTCGACGACATGACCGTTGACGGACGTCTCGGTGTCTATTTCCTGAAAGACAAGATGTCGGTATTTGCCAAGGCCGGCTACGATGTCAACAAGGCGCAGGACAAGACCGTCGCCGTCGAGGACGTATGCGACCATCTGATCCTGCCCGGCACCGACATCACATTTTACGGCGGCGGCGTGGAATATTTCCCGCTGAAAGGCAGACAGGACCTTCGCATCCACGCTTTCTTCGCCGTCAACGACACAAAATGCCTCACCGAGATCGTCGATGGCGAACTGAACTTCACCGAGGACAAACTCACATACCAAGCCAATGTCGGCATCACCTGGAGAATCAATTTCATAAAAAGATAACAGGCCAAAATCATACTCTCATGAATAACGACAACAAATTATACAATCCCAATATGAAACTTAACATCAAAAAGGTAACAATACCGAATTTCTTCAGACGTCGCGTCATCGAGGCGTTGATTTTCTTGGCCGTGATAGGCTTGTTCTTCGGATTCCTCGGCATGAGGATGGGTGCCGCCAACATGCTCAACACGGTGATGCAGACGGCCTACCACCTGCTTCTCGAGACGGTCTTCTTCCTGATGGCCGTCTGCGTGCTCACCGGTGCTCTCGGCAAGCTTCTCGTGGAGTTCGGCGTGGTGCGCCTCGTGGAGTTCGTGCTCCGTCCATTGATGAAGCCTATCTATAACCTCCCGGGTGTCGCCGCCCTCGGCGGGATACTGACGTTCCTCTCCGACAACCCGGCAATCATCACTTTGTCGAAAGACAGATATTTCTCAAGTTATTTCAAGACGTACCAGCTCTGCTCGCTGACCAACTTCGGCACGGCGTTCGGCATGGGTCTGGTCGTGGTGTTCTATATGTTAGGTCTCGGCTTCCTCAACGGAGCGTTGGTAGGACTCGTCGGCGCAGTGATAGGCAGCATCGTCTCCACGCGCCTGATGCAGCGTTTCACGCTGAAGTCATATCCCGAGCTCGACAGATTCGATTCGCAGCACGAGCTTGAGGCCAACGAGAACATCTCATTCAAGAGCAGCGGCAACGTGTTCATGCGTTTCCTCGACTCAATCTTGGACGGCGGCAAGGAGGGCGTGTCGATAGGCCTCGCCATCATCCCTGGCGTGCTTATCATCTCCACTGTGGTGATGATGCTCACCTTCGGCGCCAGCGGCGTTGACGGCGCTTACACCGGAGCGGCCTACGAAGGCGTGCCGGTGCTTCCTTACCTCGCCGGAAAGATTGACTTCGTATTTAAATGGCTGTTCGGCTTCGAGCACCCTGAGCTCGTGGCGTTCCCGATAACATCACTCGGCGCAGTCGGCGCGGCACTCGGCCTTCTCCCGAAATTCATCGCAGAAGGCTTCATCGACAACAACGCCATCGCCGTGTGCACCGCCATCGGCATGTGCTGGAGCGGATTCCTCAGCACACACACCGCCATGCTCGACTCGCTCGGGCACCGCGAACTCATCTCCAAGGCCATCGGCGCACACACCATCGGCGGCCTCGTGGCCGGCATCAGCGCACACTGGCTCTACGTCCTCCTCGCCTTAATCTTCTAACCTTCAAATCTTAAATCTTTGAATTTGAATCTTTAAATTATTGAATTTTAAATCTTTGAATTAAAACAATGGACCTCGTAAAGTTAGGAAACACTGGTTTCACAGTAAATAAAAACGGCTTCGGCGCACTGCCGATACAACGCATCAGCAAAGACGAAGCCGCCCGTCTCTTGAGAAAGGCATACGACAACGGCATAACATATTTCGACACCGCGCGTTTCTACACCGACAGCGAAGAGAAGATAGGCTACGCGATGGCCGACATCCGCGGGGAAATCATCATCGCGACGAAGACCGGCGCCACCACAGCCGAAGGGTTCTGGAAAGACCTCGAGACGAGCCTCGGCCTGCTCAAGACCGACTACATCGACCTCTATCAGTTCCACAACCCGTCGTTCTGCCCGAAGCCCGGCGACGGCACCGGACTCTACGAGGCGATGCTCGAAGCCAGGAGACAAGGCAAGGTGCGCCACATCGGCATCACCAACCACCGCCTCAACGTGGCGAGAGAGGCAATAGAATCGGGACTCTACGAGACACTGCAGTTCCCGTTCTCATACCTCGCGTCGGACAAAGACCTCGAACTCGTGAACCTCTGCAAGGAAGCCGGCATGGGCTTCATCTGCATGAAGGCGCTGTCGGGCGGCCTCATCACCGACTCGGCGACGGCCTACGCCTACCTCAACCAGTTCGACCACGTCCTCCCGATATGGGGCGTGCAGAAAGAAACGGAGCTCGACGAGTTCATCTCCTACCAAAATAAAGCACCGGTGATGACCGACGAACGCCGTGAGAAAATCAGGAAAGACAAGGAGATGCTTTCGGGCGACTTCTGCCGCGGATGCGGTTACTGCCTGCCATGCACCGCCGGGATATATATCCCCGACTGCGCCAGGATGAGCCTCTACCTCCGCCGCGCACCGCTCAACGTGTATCTCGGCGATGAATACAAGAAGAAAATGGCGAAGGTGAAAGACTGCCTCCACTGTGGACAGTGCAAGAAGAAATGCCCTTACGGACTCGACACCCCTACGTTGCTCGAGAAAAACTACGAGGACTTCCTGACGTTTTTGTAAAGCAGAAAACAAAACGCATCAAAAAACAGCGATTTTATTTCTATAACTCTAATTTTTTGATAGATATAGAAATAAAATCGTGGAAAATATAGGCAGTGTGGGTATATTAGTAGGAAACGAAATTAAATTTATCTTTACCCGAAAAACAGAAACATCCCCGAATTGTTGTTTCGCCCAACATTTTTAAGTCACCTCAACGGATAGATTCAAAATTATTGACAATCAGTTTCTTATAGTTGTTTTTCATTTCGTCAGGCAAAAATGAGCTGTCAATGAAACTGAACCATGACTCTTTGGATTCAGTTATTTTTGTGAAAATGTTCTGAATGGTTTTCCCGTTGAGCCCTGAATTTTCCATGGCAACGACAAAATCGCTTTTTGTGAGTTTTCTTTTCTTTGCATTCAAAGTCAGGGCGAGTTCTTCTGTGTCGGTCGGCATCACTAACTTGGTGGAAATCAAGTCGTAGGCTGGTGTGAGACTGTATTTGCCGTCGGAATTTTCAAATAACGAAAAGTTTTTGAGATGCATGTCGGAATTTCCGGTGACGAAAGAAAATACTACAATCTCCCAGAAATTTGCGAGATCCAAATACGGGCTGTCTGAATGTTTTTTTATCAGTTTAGCGATTTGTTCATATGAGCCTTTATACTTGTACTCGGTCAGCTTCTCTGAAAGCTGGCAGAAATCCTCCATCTGTATCTTCTCACCTGTTGATGTCCTGTCGATGCGACGTGTTATATAACACAGTTCTCCATCGGGAAACCGAATCAGGGAATGAGGCACGACCTTAATGCCGGAAAGTTCGGCGAGATGCATCGTAACGTCTTCAAGTTCAGGTAGATGCTGATAGAAATCGGCTTGCGGTTTGAGAATGAAACGACCCCAAAGCCCGACAATCGTAAACCTTTGAGTACGACTTTCCTTGTCTTTCTCCAAGTCAAGCGACAACTTAGCCTGAACTCCCGTTACTGTGGTCTGACTGCGAAGAACCTGTTCGGCAAGTTTGGAAATCTCCGAACGAGAATAGGGTAAAACTGGCGGAATTTTTGTGCCGAATATCTTTGTAGCACACGATGGATGAAAGTCTATTTCATTGTCATTCAGTTCTTTATAGCAAAAAAGACATCTTTTCATATTTCATCCTCCGAAGTTTTTGGCACGATACTGACCGCCCCGATGCAGTCCTTACAGCAAGCCATCAGCAACGACATCCTGTCTCTTTGATTGATTTTCCAACTGCGTTCGGCGATGTCGAGAAGCCAGCCTTCGGGAATCAGACCATCGAAAAACGGAAACAAGACATTGCTGTGATATGGTTTCTCCGTCAAGGCTAACGTGAGGCTGACAGGTTTTGCGTTTGGCTGTTTAAGATATTGATAATCATATTGAAATGTAAAACCATCTTCATCTTCAACAAGAGTTCCCGCAAAGGAATTTTTCAGATAAACCGCCGCTGTTTTCATCCCTCGTCCTCCATTTGCATCTTCACCGGCCCGACCTCCATGCCGAAAAGTCGAAGGACATCATTCACCTTGTCGAGACGCAGCGTTGTCTTACCCTGCTCCAAATCCCTCACGAAACGCAGCCCGACACCCGATTTCTCCGACAATTCAACCTGTGTCAAGTGATATCGCTTCCGCATTTCCTTGACGTATTTTGACAAAACCGTTTTCATTTTATACCTTTTAGGGTGCAAAAATACAAATAATTTTAATAATTATACCCAAAAAGATATAAAAATTACAAAAAGTATTATTTTATACCACAAAGGGTATAATTATAAATTTCTTTACTCCTTCATCCACTTCCCGCTCCCAGTCTCACTTCCTTTCGATGTCTCAATCGAAAAAAACGGCGTGGCAATGTATGCCGAAAGATTTTGGAAATGAAAATGTCACGGCATTTTTATCACAATCTCAAAAATATTGCATATCTTTGCACGTTTTTTAACAAACATCACACATGAAGAAAAATCTGATTCTGTCATTGATCATCACATTGTCAATGAATTCATTTTCGCAGGTTGAAGATGAATACAAGAAATTCGTAGAGGAATACAACCAAGGCATCAAGGCGATGCAGAAAGAGAGCGACGACTTCAAGGCCAAGGCCATGGCCGAATTCGCCGACTTCGTGGCAAAGGAATGGAAGCTGTTCAACGACTTCAAGGCCGAGCAGCTCGCCATGAACACACCAAAACCGAAGGAAATCCCCGTGGCGAAAAAATCAGACAGACACGCGAATACGGCAAACTGCGACGTGGAATACACTGAGATACAACAGCTTCCGGCTGTGACGAACTCCGTCTCCGTCGCGGGAAAAAACAGCAGCCTGACCGACAGCTACGTCATCAGGAAACGCGCCGGCAACGAGGACACCACGATCTTTTACAGGCTTCCCGACAGCAAGACGATGAAAGCCGATATGATGAAGAACGACATGCTCAACATCAACTTCTACGGCTGCGCGCTGAAGATACACTTCGACAGCCATCTGCGCGTCAAGGCTGCCAGCACGAAAGAAAACGATGTCGCAAAATACCTGAAAGACATGTCGGCCAACGACAGATACGCCCAAGACCTCTGGAACGAACTGACGGATATCGTTGACACCCACGGACTTAACGAATGGGGCTACTATTGCCTGCTGCGTTCCATCGCCGACAAGGTGTTCACCAACGACAACGACAGAGTGCTCTTCTGTTTCTACATGCTTCGCAACGAAGGCAACTTCAAGACAAGGGTGGCGCGCGGCAAGGAGTCAGGCGCACTCTCGCTACTCATCGCGATAGACAACAAACTTGATGTTTATTCATACAATTTCTTCCGCTTCGATGACAACGGCAGCAAGGTGAAATACTACATGGTCTTCGGCGGTAAGGGCAACGAGCCGGTCTATTCATACGACATCTGCAAACAAGACGCCGAGAAACGACAGATGTCGCTCGACTTCAACAGCAACCTCAACATGGGCAAGTGCGACATCGTGAGAACTCTCAACCTCACCAAAAACAGGGAAATCACGCTGCCGTACAACTCATCGCACATCGCCTACCTCAACGACGTGCCGATGACGGTCTTCCCCATCTATTTCGCCTCACCAATCTCCATTGAGGCACAAAACGAACTCAACACAAACCTCGCGGCGATGAGAGCCGAGAAAACACCTTACGAGTTCATCGACATGCTGCTTCATTTCGTACAGAACGCCTTCGACTACAAGACCGACGATGACCAGTTCGGCTATGAGAAATATTTCTATCCGGAAGAAGTGATCGCCTATCCGTACAGCGACTGCGAAGACCGCGCCGCGCTGTTCTCATGGCTCGTGACGACATACACCGATGCGAAAGTCATTGGCCTTCAATACGAAGGACATGTGGCGACGGCGGTGTTTTTCGGCGACGACTTCAAAGCCAAAGGCGATGCGTTCACCTACGGCGGCAAGCGTTACTACGTCTGCGACCCGACATACATCAACGCGTCGGTCGGGATGACGATGCCGCAGTTCATCGGGAAGACACCGAAAGTCATCAAACTGAAAAAAAGCCGCTAATTGACAAAATCAGGCTCCTCCACCCTCTTGAAGACGTGGCTCACGCCATAGTCGTCGTTGTATTCGAGGATGTCGAGTTCAAGCTGTTTTATGTTGTACATCTTCGGCACCACGCCGCCTATCTCCATCACGTAATAATGTGTGAAGAGGTTGTGACGCAACTCCCATAGCACCTTGGTGCCTTCACTCTCAACGATGTCGTCGGCCGTGTCCCATGTGACTGCACTCCCGTCGTCGTTGTAACGGTAATACACCGAGTTCTCGCTCCAGAGTCCTATCAGCAGGTCGGAGTCGAACTCAATATCCTCAAACACCTCGGGCTCAATGCATTCCGGTTTCACATATTTTGATTCATTGATGATCCAAATCGCCGCGGCGGTGCATATCGCGATGGCAGCCAAGAGAGCGATAATTATTATTATTTTCTTTTTCATGGTAATGATTATTTATTTCCCGAAAAACGTTTCATCACGACGTAGGCGTCTGTTATCCCGAGTTCGCCGGCCTTGCTTAAATCCTTGATTGCCAATTCGTTCTTACGCAGATAAAGCAACGTCAGGGCGCGGTTGTAATAAGCCTCCCCGAGATGTGAGTCATATTTTATAGCCATCGTGAAATCGTCGATGGCGCGTTGGAACTGTTTCATCTGAAGATGCACGTTGCCGAGGTTGTACCACAGATACGGGTTTTTCTTGTTGTCCTGAAGCAGCGTCTCGAGGGTAGAGGCCGCGATGCTGTAGTCGGGCGTGGCGTTCTGTTCGGCGAAAGTCTTGTCGTGCGACTTCTTCTGCGTGATATACACTGAGTTGTCATAGCTGCGGTCAACGAGTACGAGTTCCGCCTTGGCGTACTGCACGGCGGCGAGGTTGATGCCGGCATAGACGCCGAGGAGCGGATGGCCGAGGAGCGAGCGGAATATCACCTCGCTGCGCTGGTAGTTGAACATCTCGAAGTTGTTCAAACCGTCCAAAAACTCCCTGACTTTCCCGTCAGCGACCTTTGATATTATCGAGTCGTTGAGGAGCGACTCATGGCTTTCCTCTTGCAAGTCGTTGACGACATACGCCATTCTTCCGCCGAGGCCTGCCATCTCGGAGAGCTGGCTCATCACCGCATCGTAACGGGAGGCGTTCTTGTCTGTCAGATTCACTATCAGACTCTTGCACGGTCTGATGACGATGTCGGAGAACTGTGTCAGTGAGTTCTGGCGGTCGCCGTTCACGAAGTCCGACTCGAAACGGATGATCTTGTTGTAGTCTTTATTCGCGTAGTTCTGATACAGCGAGTCGATGTTTGACTCGTTGTCATTCACGAGTGCCATGATTTCGCGTGCGTGCCAGCGGTCCATCTCGGCGCCGCGTGTGTCGTTCTTCTCATATCTCACCGCCGCACGGTTGACCCATGCGTCGATGAAGTCGGGGAAGAGGTCGATGACGGTGCTGAAGTCGTCTTCCGCCGCGTCCCAGTCCTCGAGGTTGCAGAACAGGATGCCTCTGTTGAAATACGTGTAGATGTTCTGCGGGTTGATTTCGATGGCCTTGTCATACAGCGCGAGCGCCACGTCATATTCACCGATCATCGTGTATATTATGGCGCGGTTGAAGTACGTCAGCGCATTGCGTTGGTCGAGGTTGTTGACTTTCTCGTAGTCTCTGAGTGCGGCGGCGGTGTCGCCGAGGTTGAGGAAAGCCGCGGCGCGGTTGAAGTAAATCAGCGGGTTGTTCTTGTCGAGTTTTATCGCGTTGTTGAAGTCGTCCATCGCGGCCTGGTAGTCTTCCGCCTCTATCTCGAGCATCCCGCGCCGGATGACGGCCTCGATGTTGAAGAAGTCGTTGTACACGGCGAGGTTCAGGTCGTTGACGGCGCCGTCGAGGTCGTCGATATATCTCTTCGCCACGCCGCGTGAGATGAGCGCGTTGGAGTTCTCGGGGTTGATTATCAACGCCGTGTCGAACTCGGCTATCGCGCCTTCATAGTCGTTGAGGTGCATCCGTGTCGAGCCGCTGGCGAGATGCAGCTCCTCGTCGTACGGGTCCATGCCGATGGCCTTGCGGAAGTCGTCCATCGCGGCGGCGTAGTTCGATAGCTGGTCGTTGGCGACACCGCGGTAATGATATGCCCTCACGTACAGAGGATGAAGCTCGATGGTCCTCGTGAAATCGTCAACGGCGCCGCTGAAGTCGGAGAGGCTGTATTTCGCTATCCCGCGGAGGAAATAGCCCTCAAAGTCGTTCGGCTTCGCAAGAATCGCGATGTTGAAGTTCTGTATCGCGTCGGAATATTTCTCGTTCGACAGGTCGATCTTTCCCATGAGGATATAATGCTTGTGGTTGTACTGCGCCTTCATCTCCCGCCCCGGCAGGAGCACAAGCAGAAACATCAAAACTGTCAGAATCCTTTTCATCTTCATTGTTTTTGACCTGAATACTTCACGAAGGCGTCGATGATGGAGTCCTGGTAGGTCTTTGTCACCGTGATGCCTTTGATGCTTGTCGTGTCGAACTCGATGCTGATGTCCGACAGGTCGTGTTTTATCGACAAGACATGCACCAAGTTGATCATATACGAGCGGTGGCAGCGTTTCAGTGGCGTGTTAGCCATGTCTTCCTCCACATTCTTGAGCTTGTTCCTGAGTATGAAATCAGAAATCTTGTCGTTGTTCACGTATTTGATATTCACGTAGTTGTCAGCCGCCTCGATATAAAGGATGTTCTCCAACGCCGTCGAGAAGCGTATCTCGCCCCGTTCGTCCTTGAACTGTATGATTCTGCCGGCGGGTTTGTTCTCGCTTTCGGCGAGACGTTTCTTGATGTCTTCATTGCTGAGGTACAGCAGCGAGATCGTATATGGTATGAGCAGCATCCAGAACGTGTTCGCCGCCGCTTTCTTATATATGTCGAACATCGCTATCCAGAACGTGGTGCCGGGATTTTCCGTCATGTAATTCTCCACGAAGCCGACCTCATGGCCGATGAAGACATAGAACGCAGCGAGGAGAATCGCCTCAAACACCAGCCACAGTATATATTCGAAGAAACCCAGCTGGACTTTTTTCACAAAAAGACGCATCAGCACACGACTCAGCGAGACGACGACCATGCCGACGATGACTAAGATCGAAGAATACAGGAAGTAGCTGCTGCTGTTGATGTTAGGTATCCAGTTCTCGGAGTTGAACGGGCGGAAAACGTTGATAAAAACCAAGGAATAGAATGTCGTGAAGACTATCATCCTGACGACGTTGCGCCGTTCGAGGAAATATGCCGGAAGGTCTTTGTTTCCGAAGAGTTTGAAGATATATTTGCCTTTTTTCTCCACTTATTCTTTCATTAAAAAACGTACAAAAGTAACAAAAAAAAGAGACATATAGTATGTCTCTTTCATATTTTTTTCGATTTCAGTCTTACTGGAGTTTGAACACGATTGGCACCATGTACTGCACGCGGACCGGTGCGCCACGCTGTTTGCCAGGCTTCCAGTTAGGCATTGACTGCACAACGCGGACTGCCTCTTCATCGCAGCCGCCGCCGATGCCACGCAGCACCTCGACGTGTGAGATTGATCCGTTCGGCTCAACGACGAAGTTGACGTAAACCTTGCCCTGAATGTCGCTCTCACGCGCCATCATAGGGTATTTGATGTTCTTTCCGATGTATTCAAGGAGCTTTGCCGTTCCGCCAGGGAACTCTGGCATCTCTTCCACCACCTTGAAGATTTCAGCCTCGACAATCTCTTCCTCCTCCATCTCAGGGGCTTCGTAAACATATTCCTCAAGAACCTCATCCTGCGAAACCTCAGCGTTAAGGTCGATTTCGTCTTCAACCTCAACGTCGTCTTCAACGACCTGAATCTGTGTTACCTGTGGCTTCGGAGCCTGAACCGGTGGCTTGGGCTGTTCCTGTTTTGTGATTTCAACCATCTCTTCCTCAATGACTTCTGTCTGTCTCTGGAAGACTTCCGCTGTCTGCTTGTCATAGCTCTTGTATTCGAAGACACGCCAAATGACAAACAATGAAACTACCAATCCGATGAGAGTGAACGTCAATTTCTTGCCGTCAAGATCTGCTTTAGGTGATTTTTTTATTTCCATATTTCTGAATTTTATTCGGTTTGAAAAACGCTGCGAAGATAACAAATATTATTGAACTAAGCGCGATTTTTTTTCATTTTTTTTCGGTACGACATTTTGAAGATAAAAACTCCTAATACACAACCGATTACATCTGCATAGAAGTCATACAACGACCCTGACCTGCCGATGAAGACATACCTCTGCAGCAGTTCGGTGAGGCCTCCGTAGGCTGCGGCGATGAGCAGCGACAGCCAAAGAAGCCTTTTCCCGTACGCGATGTCCCGTTGGACATAGTCACACCGATACCCGAACGGTATCAGGAATGCCAGCGTCCCAAACATGAGAAGGTGAACAATCTTGTCGGGACCGAGCCATTGCCAGAACGTCTTTACCGTTGGAAAACAAGACCCCGGCAGTCCCGTCAGTATCATGATGACGATACCGCAGATCAAGCCGGGGAGGATATTTCTTGTAAGGTGCCTCAATGATTAGCCGATGAGAGCTTTGTATGCTTCGGCATCAAGGAGACCTTCGATGTCGGCTGCGTTGTTGACTTCAACCTTGATCATCCAGCCTTCGCTGTACGGGTCTTTGTTGACCAACTCAGGGGCGTCGGCGAGAGCCTCGTTGAACTCAACGACCTTACCTGCCACCGGCATGAAAAGCTCTGATGATGTCTTCACTGCCTCGACGGTGCCGAATGTCTCTTCTGCATCGAGTGTCTCGTCAACTGTATCGACGTCAACGAAAACGATGTCACCTAATTCATGTTGTGCATAGTCGGTGATGCCGACGTATGCTGTTTCACCTTCCAAACGGATCCATTCATGATCCTTTGTGTACTTTAAGTTTGATGGAGTATTCATATTTTTTTAAAAAATTTTATTTTCGCGGTGCAAAAGTACAACTTTTATTTAATCACTTTCAAATATTCAGAAAAAATTTTTATTGCGTCAAGCTGAACCTCAACGTTATGCCTGCGTATGTGTTCGTCGTCTTGTATGAATTGGCGATATACGGGTTAGTCATGTCGTATTTGAAGAACGCTTGTGCCGACAGACGCTGGCTGAAGTTGTAGTCGGCGGTGAAATAGACGTTCATCTTTCTCTGTCCCGACGAGATCTGGCTGTAGCTCTCGTTGATGCTGCGGAGCGTGGTCTTGTCTCTTCTGAATCCGATGTCGAGTTTCAAAGTGAGGTCGTTGCTGATTTTTCTCTTGTTTGACCCGTCGAGGAGCGTGATTGAGAACCCGAGGTCCTTGAAGGTGTAGCCGCATCCGATGACAATCTCGCGGCCTTCGACCTCCGTGACCTGGTTGTTGCTGAACGTCAGGGTGAGTGTCCTCGATTTCTTGTAGTCGAACGATGGCGCCAATGAGTTCTTGAACGTCAGCTTGATGCCGATGAGCGGTGCGTACTGTTCGCTCAGCGTCACCTGCGACATGTCAAATTCCGGAACTCTGAGGTTGGTGCCTTCATAGACGGCGAGCATGTTCTGCGCGTCGTAGTTCACGTTCGACGCCCATTGTGATATTGAGTACGCCGACTTGTATGAATGTGAAATGTTGACGGTCTTGAACACTTTCTTTATCGCCGGTATCTTCGTCAGACCTGTGAAGTTCAGGGTCCAGTTAGGCAATGCGAATTTCTTGAATAGTGTGAGTGAGGCTTTGTTGCCGTCCTGTCCGCTGTAAGCCCCGAGGAATGAATATATCAGCACTTCCTGTGATGTCGAGCCGTAGCCGTAAGGGTACATCCCGCGCCCGATGCTGTCGTAAACCATCTTATGTCCGTTGTCCAACGCCACCCACGCGCTGTTCTCCTGCGCGAGGCGCATCGCCACATCCTGACGGTTTTCGAGCATCTTCTTGAAGAGCACGTCGCCGTCGATGAACGATGTCGCGGCCATTAAATACGAGATGTTGTAGTTGCCGCTTGTCGTCGGAGTGTAGAACTGGAAGTTGCCGAACATGTCGGAACGGAAATACTCCTGGAAGTTCTCGGCATACGTCCTGTTGCCAGAGACCTCGATCTTCAGGTCGGCGTAAGGCTCGAGCTGCACCTTATAATTATATTGGTCGCTCATCTTCTCCGAATACGGTGAGTTGAATGTCGAGTCGGTGCTCAGCCAGCCGTTGGTCATCGCCCTGTTGAGGATGTCGGCTTTCTGTCCGGCGATGAAGCCGAATCCAGGCGCGTTGGAGCCGTACGACATCCCGAGATAGTCGGGCTTCGGCATGAAGCCAGGCAGCGTGACACCGCTTCCCTGCGAATAGCTGAACGTCACCTTCTTCACCATGCAGAGGATATGGATTCCGACCTCACCGACAGCCTTGCCGACATTGACCTTCTCTTTCTTCTTCACGACGGTGTCGTTCTTGTCCTTCTCCTCTTCTTCCTTTTTCGACCTACCTTTATTATTATTGTTGGTACGTTTCGCCGACAGCACATTTTTCAGATACGTGCTCTTGTTGTACAGTTTCGAGAGGTCCGCCGTTGCGGAGAACTGTATGGTGTTGTCGTTCGACGCCGTGTTGCCGAGTTTGGCCTGCAGGTTGTGCGAGTTGGCGGTCCAGCGGTAGTTGCCTGTGTAGTTGAGTGTCGAGCCGAGCCAGTCGCAGAAAGGCAGTTTGTTGACAGGGATGTTATAGCTCACCTTGACCGACTGCTGGAAGTTGTCAATCGAGCCGAACCTACCGAGTTCGCTCCTCACCGTGTCGCGGTTGAGTCTCCATTCCTCGGTGCCTGTCTCCGGCGTTCCGGAAGGCTCATAGATATAGGCGTTGGCTGTGGCGTGATATGTGAAGTTCAGACCTTTTGATATGTCCCAGCGGAAGTCGTAGTTACGACTCCAGTCCCAGTCTTTCGCCACCGTAGGCTTGATGATAATGAGGCCCGACGACTTGTTACGCATCTTCTGTTCCTGTATCTGGCGGTACATCTCGGTGTTGAAGCTGAAGCTCTTAGGCATGTAGTACAGGTTGAAGTCTTTGATGAGCTGCAGGTGTTTCGACGACGCCCATTTGGCTTTCGCGAACGGTTCCCATGGCTTGGAGTTGGTGGTGTAGGCGTATCCGAGGCCGCCGCGGTGCGACTTCTGCGAATTGTATTCGAGGTCAGGGCTCGCGTGTTCCTGGTCGGTGTAAGCGTACGATGCGTTGAGGTTCTCGACGTCCCAGAAATGCGGTTTCTTGCCGCCGACGCGGTTTTTCTTCAGGTTGGTGACGTTGAAGTTCGTCTGCGACGTGACGTCACAGGCCACCGCGTTGAGGGAGTCTTTGCCGTGCTTGTCGAGGTCGCTCAATGCGGTCTTGAGTTTCACGTCCGGATCGAGCGGGTTGTATTCCGGCGACAGCGTCGTCTGGTTCCTGTCGAAGTGCACGGGCACCGACATCCCCGACTTCTGCGGGGCCATGAACTTACCGAAGTCGATGTCAGCCGACACATTGTAATATTTCGTTGACTGCATCTGGTTCTGTGTGACCTTTGTCTCGAGCGAGCCGTAGCCCGCCGACTGGTATGTCCCTGCCACGGAGACGCGTCCGAGGTCGGCGAGCGTCACCTCCGCACGGCCTGTCGCGGCGATGCCGCCCTTGTTGTCGAGGTCGGTCATCCTCAGCTCATTGACCCAAACGATGACACTCTTGTCTTCCGGCACCTCGCCGTCTCTCTTCGGGTTCCTGATACCTATCATCATCGAACGCACCTCGCTGATCGTCGGATTGCCTAACACCTTGATGTAGTTTTTGCCGTCCATCTCGGTGTAGAGGCGGTTGGTCTTGACCTCTTTGTTGCCGTTGGCCATGGCTCTGTTACGGTTCACCTTGACATCAACGACCCTGTCGAACACTATCTCCATGGTGTTATCCTCCGGCCAGATGCCGTACTCATCGGTGACCGACGTGCCCCACGGCGTGATCTTCAGCGGTATCTCGTATTCATAGTAGTTGTCGGTGAGGTCGGAGCCGAAGCGCACGAACGCCGTGACCTCGCCGTCCTTGACGTCATCGCTGAAGTTCATGCTCTCCGCATGGATGAACATCTTCAGTTTCTTGTAATATCTGAAGTCGAACTCTGTTGACTTATACACGCCGCGCGCGTCGCCATCGACGAGATTCTTCACGGCGAGTTGCAGCGACTGCTCGTTCTGTTTCACCGTCGATGTCAGGCCTGTATAAACCTCCTGTTCGATTCCGGGTGGTATGCAGTAAGGCACCGGCGTACGGCCGCTGTTCTCCTCAAGGTTGACCGCCGACATCTCGAACACCGTGCCGTTGCTCAGGTCGCCGGGCTGGTATTCGCCAGGAGCCTGTATCGCGTTGGTGTATGTGCGCCACTCGCCGCGCACGAGGTCTAAGGTGGCGAAACGTATCACGATGTCGCTCTTGAAGCCCTTGAGGAACATCCTGAAGAACCTGATGGAGTTGAACCCCTCGATGTTGCCTATGATGTTGTCAGGCTCCCTTATCGGAATGCGGAACTGGTACCATTTCACGTGTTTCGTCTCGCCGTTGACGGTCTGCACCGTCGCATTACGGATGTCGGCGATGCGGTTCTGCCCCGTCGTCATCATCTTGACAGGGTCGAGGTCGATGACGTACTGGTAGTAGTTCTCCGACTCGCTCAAGGTGTTGTCTTTGTTGATGTCTTCGACGTCAGGCAGCGTGGTGTTGTTGGTGGTGTAGCCATCGGTGTATTGTGTCTCCGACGGCGAGTTGCCCTCGTTGCCGTTGTATTTCTTGTAACGTTCGAGGATGCTGGCGTACTTGTCATCGACGTCGTAGTCAGAGCCTCTGAAGTAATGGTAGTCGTCGGATGACGGGTCGTTGTAAAGTTTCGCGAAGGCATCGCCTGTGAGTTTCTGGCGCATGGTCTCGAGGAACTCCGCGTGGAACGAACGCTCGTCGGTGTCGGAGAGGCCGTCATAGCCGACATCCTGGTACTGACGTGATTCGGGGTTGTTGTCGAACGCCTCTACCAAGGCCTGGAGCGACGGCACGCGTCCCCACTGTGTGGTATCGACGTTCACCACATCCGCCGTCGTCGGGAAGCCGTTCTCGTACGACTTGCGCCCGTCTCGGAGGATGTCTTCGGAGATGTCACCGAGGTTGAAATACAGTTTTCCGGTGTTGGTCTGGTCCATGCCGTCATAGAACGGGTCCATCATCCAGAACTCTATGTATTCCACGTTGGTGGAGTTGAAGTCGGTCGATTCCATGGCGCGCATCATGCCGCCCCATCTGTCGGTAGGGTTGCTGAAGGTGCCGTCTTCGTTGACGTTCTCGGTGTCGAAGTTGTACGCGCCGCGTTCCTTCGGGTAATATGCGAGGTTGAGCACCGACATGTTCGTCGAGGTCCCCGACTCGATGTCGCGGTTCGGGTATATCTCGGTCAGCAGCACCTGACGGACGCGGTTGTCCGACAGTTCGTCGTTGTTGATGTTAGGTGGCAGCAGGTTGCCGTATCTGTCGTAGAACACCGACTGATCGATGATGAACCACGACAGTTTGGCGCGGTTGAAGCCGTTCTCGATGCCCACGGAGTTGCCTTCCGGGAAGAGCGCCGCCTGATGCTGCGGTGTGCTGGCCAAGTGCCAGTAATGCCACTGACGCAGGTCGATGGTCGATTTCGCGCCCTCGAAGTCGTCGATGTACGACGTCCCGACATCCTGGCCCGCCGCCTTGTTGATGCCCTGGATGAACTGCGCGAACTCGCCGTAAAGCGTTATCCTCGACTTCGTGCTTGTCTCGTAGAGAGGCAGTTTGTCGAGCACGTCGGTGAGCCACTGCGACTCGGTCTGGTAGTTTATGTCGAAGCCGTAGATGGTGTTCGAGATAGGTTCGTTGCTGTAGTTGACCTTGGTGGTGTATGACCTTTCGGAGAGATGGAGCACGGTACCGCCGACGATGAAGTTAGGGTTGAACTCATGTTCCACACGCGCCCCGAGGTAGTTCTTGCGCATGGTTGACATCGAGGTGTTGTTCTCCAACGACACGTTGATGGCCGTCCCCGAGTTGAGGAGCGCCTCGTTGAGGATGGTCACGCGGCCGAGGGTGTAGTCAACGGTGTAATCGACGTTCTCGACGAGAGGTATGCCGCCGGCTGTCACCGTCACGGAGCCCGGCTCCACGTTGAGCGCGTTGAGGTTGATCTCGCTGCCCGACGACGAGGTGTAGCTGCCTTCCATGCGGAACTTGTTCTTCTCTGCGTATTGTTTCGCCATGACCTTCGTCATAGTGTAAAGTGAGTCGAAAGCGTATTTCTCGGCCAAGACGGGGTCGTCCCTGAAGATGTCCCTGATACGTCCGCCGAAAGGCTCAAGCACTGTGAAATAGATGCGCCCCGTCGAGGCGTTGATGGTACCTCCGCTTGTCGTCGCCCCGTTGATGAAGTCGAACATGCCGTCACCGCCGTCAACAGGGTTGTTCTGGTTGTTCAAACGGTCCATGCCCATGAGGTTCAGCAGCGAGCGTCCCTTCACGTCATCCTTGGCGTCGGCGAAATAACCCGTAGCGACACCGTTGTTGTTGCCGAGATACAAGATGTTCATCGTGAACTCGTTGCCCGACACCTGATAGGCACGCATGTTATAGACGTTCTTCATCATCAAGTCCCACATCGGCATCTTGGTGTTGATGGTAGTGCTCTTCAACAGCTTGGCCACCAGAAGGTTAGGCTCGCCGATTCCTTGGTCGGAGAACTCACCGACCTGGAACACGCCTTCCTGTCCGATGACGGTGTATTGGTATGCCACAGCCAACGACTGGTTTGAGTTCAGCGTGATGTTCAAAGTGATGAAACCCAACTTGGGGTTGTATGAATATTCCGATGCCGTCAGCTTCCTGGCTCTCTGTATCTTCTCGAAGTCGAGACCTGAGGTGTAGCCTTCGTTGGTGAGGTACGACGTGACGGTGTTGAGGTTTCTGAGCTGGTCAATGTTCATGTTGTCGAGGAGGCTGTTGGAGCCGTTGTCAGGGAACTCCTTGTTGGAGCCGTAGCTCGGATGCACCTTGTGGTGGTTGTAGATCCAGTCTTCGTAATATTCGCCCAAGTCGGTGAATGCCACGATGTTACGGTTGTTGTCGTACGACGAGCTTGTGTTTGTCACCCACACCTCGAGTTTGGTGATGTTGATGCTCGACGTCACCGTTGGCAGGTTTGCGAGTGCCTCTTCGTAGTGGTCGCGGAAATACTGGCTGAGGAAGAAGTGTCTGTTCTCTTCGTAATCGACGCATTCGATGTCGAACTTCTGTTTCAGTGCGCCGCCGCTCACCGCGATGTTCTGCGTCTCGCTCTCCTGGTACGACGCTATCGCCGTGACGGTGGTCTTGCCGAACTTCAGCTTTGTCTTGAAGCCGAAGAGCGACTGTGTGCCTGTGATGAGCGACGAGCTGAGCGGCATGCTGACATCGCCGGCTTCGAGGAGTTGCAGGATGTCGTCCTCATCGCCCTCATAACGCAAGGTGAACTTATTCTCGAAACTGAACTGTGTCTCAGTGTTATAGCTCAGCTTGAAGTTGATTTTCTCGCCTATCTTAGCCGATGCGCTGATCTGCATGTGCATGTCGAAATCGAAGTTCGACGTGTTCTGCTGCGCCGTCGTCAGCGCGGGGTCTTTGCGTTTCTGGTTCTTATATCCGAAGGTGACGTCGGCGGAACCTTGCAGCTTGATGTCGATGGTGTTGCTGCCGAAGATCTTGTCGAACACCTTGCCGCCAACGTAAATCGTCGGGATCAGCTGGTTACCGTTGTTGTTGCCCATCGTGGCGTCGCGGCGTTCCTTCCAATAGTCGCGCAGCGCCTTGTCGCGGTAGTACTCGAAATACTGTTCCTGCGTCATGGTGTAAGGGTCGCGATAGGTGAAGTCGCCGATTTTGTTCATGAAGACATACTGTCCTGTCGTCGGGTCGTACTCTATGGTTCTTGTGATGTTCGGCGGGTCTTGGAACGCGATGCCGGTGTTTTGTTCCTGTTCGTATGGGTTGCCGCCTTCGACCTGCGCCTGCGTGACAAAGCAAGCACAGAGCAGGAATGCGGTCATAATATATCTTAACATTTTCAAAATCATATCATTAACAAAAATCATAAGAGTCTGAGAGCTTCTTTGATGAGGTCTTCCACCGAAGGGTTCGTCATCTCCTTGAGGAGTTTGTCGAGAGTCTTCTCGATGCCCGTCTTGCTGAAGCCCAAGACCATTAAAGCAGATAACGCTTCATCTTTCAATGTATTGTATCCGGCCGGTGAATTTTCGTTCACGCCGACGTCCATCTTCCCGACCTTGTCGTGGAGGTCAACGATGATGCGCTGTGCTGTCTTCGCGCCGATGCCTTTCACCGACTGTATCATCTTGATATTGTTTGTCGCGATGGCATCGACGGCCTCCTTCACCGTCATCGATGAGAGGATGAGGCGGGCGGTGTTGCAGCCCACTCCCGACACCGTGATGAGCTGGAGGAACAGCGAACGCTCCTGCTCGGTGTAAAAACCATATAGCAGATGCGCGTCTTCACGTATTGCGAGATGCACGAAAAGCTTCACGCGCTCCTGCTCGCCTATCGCCGTGAATGTGTTCAAAGTGATATTAATGAGATACCCAACGCCTTGATTGTCAAGCACTACAAAGGCAGGATTCTTCTCAACTACAGTTCCCGAAATGAAGCTATACATACGTTATTTCAAGCGTTTTTTTAAATCTTGCAAAAATAATTAAATTTATCAAACGACATCAAAAAATTTTTTACTTTTGCAACCTCGGAACATCAAGATTTTTGAATTTTTGAATCTTTGAATTTTGAATTTTTGAATAACAAATAAAAAAATAGTTGGTATGCAATCAATAGTAATACTCGCGGGCGGCGGCCCGGCACCTGGCATCAACACTGTGATCAGCACAGTCGCCAAGACATTTCTGAAGGACAACTACCGTGTCATCGGGCTTCATGAGGGCTACAAGAACCTTTTCAAGCCGAATCCGAGGACCGTTGACATCGACTTCTTCTATGCCGACCAGATTCTGAAGATGGGTGGTTCGGCGTTGCAGATGAGCCGTTACAAGCCGAAAGACGAGGAATTCAACGCCGATTTTTTCGTGAAGAACAACGTGAAGCTCCTCGTGACCATCGGCGGCGATGACACCGCTTCGACGGCCAACCGCATCTCCAAGTTCCTGAAGGCCAACAATGTAGAGATTCAGAACATACATGTGCCAAAGACCATCGACAATGACCTTCCGTTGCCGGAGGGCAGCCCCACATTCGGTTATTATTCCGCCAAGGAAGCCGGCGTGAGAATCTCGCAGACCGTCTATGAGGACGCGCGCACAAGCGGCAACTGGTTCGTCGTCTCGGCAATGGGGCGTGAGGCCGGACATCTCGCCTTCGCGATAGGTGCGGCGTGCCACTGCCCGATGATTATCATACCGGAGATGTTCCAGAAGACAGAGGTGACGTTCGACAAGATTATCCGTCTGATTATCAGTGCGATAATAAAACGTAAGATGATTGGCGTGAACTACGGCTTGGCCATCGTCAGCGAAGGCGTGTTCCATTTCATGACGGATGATGAAATCAAGAACTCGGGCGTCAACTTCTCGTACGACGAGCACGGTCATCCGGAGCTTGGCAACGTCAGCAAGGCACACATCTTCAACGTGTTGTTGCAGGACAGGCTCAAGAAACTCGGTCTCAGCGTGAAGAGCCGTCCCGTGGAGATAGGCTACGGCATACGCTGCGTTGACCCCTGCGCTTTCGACCTCTACTACTGCTCGATACTCGGCTACGGCGTGAAGCAACTCTTCGACCAGGGCATCAGCGGCGCAATGGTGACGGCCAACCACACCGGCGACGTAAGCCCGCTGTATCTCAAGGACGTGGAAGACGAGAACGGCAAGGTGAAACCACGCCTCGTGAACATGGACGGCGGCAAGGCACGCCTCGTGTTCAGCGAGTGCCTGCAATACATCACACCCGCCGACTATGAGGCGGCGCGGAAGTTCGTGGAGAACCCCGAAGACTACGACTTCAGAAAAATCCTGAACTGGTAAATATTACGGCCGACGCACTAAAGATAAGTCTCACTCTGCCTTTAAGCAAAGCGAGGCTTATCTTTATTGTATTAATTGCAGTTTTTTCCTGTTTTCGTCACAATTTTCAACTCTAAAATTTAATCTAAAATTTAAATAGTTGATTATATGTTTTATAAGATTTTTCTTGCATTTTTAGGTGTCCATGCATATTTTTAAGGTATGTTATACGCAAGAAGTAGAACAAGTCAGGCAAGGTCGGGTCCATGTCGGCGATGACAGTAGTGCTCGGAATGTATGAAGAGCAGAAAAATTACTAATTTTCAAATTATTAATCACAAAACACTCTCATGTTAAAAATTTATGTAACTTTGCGGCTACTATGGAAACAAAAAGACAACAGAAAATTTCCAAGTTAATCCAGAAGGAACTTGGTGAGATATTTCAGAGAGAAATAAAGACAAATGGCAATGTAATGATCACGGTGACAAAGGTTAACGTCACCACAGACATGTCGTACGCACGTGTTTATTTGAGTATTTTCGGGCCGAGTCACGAGGCCAAGGCTGGCGTCGTGAAAGAGGCCAACGCGATGAGTCGGCATCTCCGCGGTCTGTTGGGAATACGTGTCGGGAAGCAACTGCGCATCATCCCTGAACTACAGTTCTTCGAGGACGACTCGCTCGACTACATTGAAAACATTGATAATCTTTTGAGGAGTTGAAAGTTTATAAAGTGTGGAGAGTGGAGAGTTGAGAGTGGAGTTATAATGCAAATAGGTATATAAGATGCGGAGAATCTGCGGGATAAAAATATGAAGCTGCCGTTATTTATAGCACAACGTTATCTTCTCGCGAAGAAAAGCCACAACCTCATCAATATCATCACATGGATTTCGATAGTGAGTGTCGGGGTGGCTGCTTTTGCCATGATATTTGTCCTGTCGGTGTTCAACGGCTTCAATGTTGTCATCTCGGAATCCATTCACAGGCTCTCGCCCGACCTGCGCATCACCGCTGCGAGAGGAAAGACCGTTGACCTTCGCGAGTTCCCTTTCGGCAAAATCAAAGACGTGAAAAACGTTGATTACGTGCTGCCTACGATAACCGAAGACGCACTTTTCCGCAATATGGAGAAACAGCAAATCGGACAGATAAAGGGCGTGCCCGACGAGTACGAGGACATCGACCGCATCAACGGTACAATGGTTGGAAAAAAAGGGTTCCGCCTTCACAGAGATGAGGTCAACTTCGGGACGCCTGGCACGGGAATGGCGTATTACCTCGGGATAAACCCCAACAGACCCTACACACTTGTGCAGGTCTATGTGCCACGACGCGGCAACGCCTCGTCATTCAACCTCGAAAACAGTTTCAACAATAGTCAATTGTATATCAATCAATGTTTTTCAACCCAACAGGAAATTGACGACAAACTCATTTTAGCACCATTTCATTGGCTCTCCGACCTTATGAGCTACGACAGTCTTTCATCAGACGTGGAAATCTTCATATCACAGAACGGCAAGAACGCCACACGCAAGATTGACGCAGCAAAGAAAGAAATACGCAAGATTCTCGGTCCTGAATACAAAGTTGAAGATCAATACGAGCAGCAAGCCACATTATATAAAATGATGAAATCGGAGAAACTCGCTGTATATCTGATACTTACATTCATCCTGATAATGGCGACGTTCAACGTCACAGGCTCGCTTTCGATGCTCATCATTGAGAAGAAGAAAGACACCGGCACGCTGCGTGCCATGGGTGCCGACAAGAACCTGATACACAACATCTTCCTCAACGAAGGGACGCTCATCTCCATCGTCGGTGGCATCATCGGACTTCTGTCAGGCATCGTGGCTGTGCTGCTGCAACAGTACGTCGGCATCATCCGTCTTGGTGATGGTACCGGAAGCTATATTGTTGATTACTATCCTGTTGCTCTTAAACTGACAGACATCATCGTTGTGTTTGTCACAATAAGCGTGATAGGCGGTATAGCGGCATGGACGACAGCAAAGCTGGCAATGTCAAAAATGTGCCCCGAAGATTAGCCACAGATTGAACGCAGATTTTGGCAACAAATCACATGGATGTTTTTTCCGAGATGTAGTTTTCACCTGACGGATATATGTTGAACGAGTTGATATACAAGGCCAAATCTGAAAATTTCTCAGCCACAGGCCGAGAAATCATGACCTCATATATTTTCATTTTTATGCAAGTCGTGGTATGCGTTTATCAATAATTTTCTATACTCTTCCAATGTTACAGCCCCTTCTAATTCTTTGGTTGTCATTGGATCAGCCACAGTCCTCACGCGGCCATCCGCATGTCTTTTGACTGTCATCTTTGAAATTGTTCTGCTATGTTCAAACATGTTTTTGATTCTTTGAAATTTTTGCAAAGGTACACATAAAATCTTTATTATGTTGCGTCATTAAAGATTTTTTTAATGTTACTCCCTGTTCAACATGTTGGTCAGCTCAACGAACTCGGCGACAGAAAGTTGCTCCGGACGTTTGTTGAATATTTCGTTGTCAATGATTTCCGTCGGAATGAGCGTGCGCAGAGAGTTGCGCATCGTCTTGCGCCTCTGGTTGAACGCCTGCTTCACCACCGCCACGAAGAGCTTCTCGTCGCAGCCGAGCTCCTTCACACCGTTGCGCCTCAGCCTTATCACCGCCGACTTCACCTTCGGCGGCGGGTTGAACACATTCTCGTGAACGGTGAACAGATACTCGATGTCGTAATACGCCTGAAGCAGCACGCTCAGGATGCCGTATGTCTTGCTCCCCGGCCCGGCGGCCAAACGCTCCGCCACCTCCTTCTGCAACATCCCCACCGACTCCGTGACATAATCGCGGTACTTCAAAATCTGAAAGAAAATCTGCGATGAGATGTTATACGGGAAATTGCCAATCACAGCCACATCATTTTTCCCATTGGCAGCCAGAGAAGCGATGTCGTATTTCAGGAAATCGCCGAAGACGATGTGCCCGTCAAGCATCGGGAATTTCTTCAACAGATAGTCAACCGACTCGCCGTCAATCTCAACGACTTTCAGTTTATCTAATTGGTCTTCAATGATATACTGTGTCAGCACGCCCATTCCCGCTCCGACTTCAATGACCACGTCGTGGTCTTTTCCCAACGCCCCGACGATGTTTCTGGCGATGTCGAGGTCAACGAGGAAATGCTGTCCCAAGGCTTTTTTCGGCTTGACGGCGTTAAGTTTTGTGTAGTCTCCCATATTTTTCATTTTAAATCGTCACGGAGGCGGCGGTAACATTTCCGCGCCTGCGCCACATATACCGAGGCGGTGTAATAATCGAACAATTTTGCGTAGCACTCCATCGCGTCGGTTTTTCTTTCAAGTTGATTTTCAAGTAGTTGCGCGTCTTCCATCAGTGCTTCGTCGGCGAGATAGCTGTCTTGATACCCTTCAAAAACGCGGTGGTAGAGGCTGTCGGCGAGGCTGAAATCGCCGGTCTCTCTTGCTATCTTCGCCTTTCTGTAAAGCAGATTCGGCATACTCACCTCATTCGGGTTGTAAGCGTTTATTGAGTCAAGCATCTGATTGGCAAGGTCATAGCGATGCTGATAGATGTAATAGTCGGCTTTCGCGAGACGTTTGAGCGCGAGAGTGTCGTATTCGAGGTTGTCGCTTATCGTGAGCGAGAGCGTCATGGCATCGTTGGCGATGAGTTTGGATGTCGCGGCCTTCAGTATTTTGAGTGAGGCCTGCGCCCACTCGAACTCCCCGATGAAGTAACGCAGCTGTCCGTTCCGAAACTTTGCCTCGTGCGCTATAGGGTTGTTCTTCATCGACTTCTCAATCTGCGAATACAGCAACGTCGCCTCCCACACCTCATCCTTATATAAATATATGTCGGCGAGTTCCATCTTCAGCGCGGCGTTGTCAGATGGCAGGAAGCCGAGTTGCAAAGCCTTGTCTATCAACGCTATCGCCTCATCGGGATTGTCGAGCTCGTAGGCGAGGATATGCGCCTGCACCGTCATCAGCGGCTTGGTGTCGCGGTAAAAACCGATCTCCTCGAACACCTTTGTCATCTCTTCCGACAGCTCCTCGTAAAACCGCCTGTCGTGACCGCCTTCCGCGACGGCTTTCTTATACCGGTTTTCCAGCAGTCCGACTTTTGATTCAACATAAAACACTCCACCGTTTGCCTTTTTCTCCACATAACCGAAGCCATCAATGGCGATGTCAAACTGTTGATTATCAGAAGCTATATGACAGATATTCAAGATTTCATTCTCATAATCACCTTTTCTCCTGTCGAGTGCCTTGAGCTGCATCAGAGTCAGGTCGTAGTCTTTCTGCTGAAGCGAGAACCACATCAAAAGTTGCGAAAACTCCTCATTCTCAGGGTCTTGCTGCGACTTCTCCAACAGTGCCATTCTCATCACATCGCTAACGTTGCCGTTCATGTCGTACATCAGAAGCACACGAAACTGATTCTTCACATTATCGTAGCGTCTCGGATCTTCCTGTAAACCAAGCAGATAGAACTTTATCGTATTCTCAAAGTCAAGAATCGAGTTGTAGGTGTAAGCCTTTTCATTGTAGAAACTATATTGTATCTTATCGCTTTTCGCACCTTTGTCGAGCAACGCTATGGCAGCGTCGGTGAAGCTTTTGTTTCTCAGGAAGTTAGCGACTTCGACTATCGAATTTCTGTTTTCAGGGACGTCTTTCACAATCTTTGCGACATATTTTTCAGCCTTGTCTTTTTCGCCGTTTTGGACATAGACGTACGCCAGATCGACGCGCGACTTCCACGCTGTCGGGTTGGCTTTCAGAAACGGCTTGAGGTTGTCTTCAGCCTTATCGTAATTGCCTGTAAGTATCAGACAGTCAATGAAGTTATTAAAAAACTGCTGTCGTTTTGTATCTTTATAAAGTTGTTGGAAGATGTCGGCGGCCTTTCCATAGTCTTTCTTGTTGTAAAACTCGTATGCAAGTTGTTCGTTGGTGCTTGTCGCGGAGTTTTTGCCACCTATAATTACTTGAGCCTCAGCGGTATATGAGACGAGAAATGACATCGCGAGAAGCAATGTCATCGTCAAACATATCTGCCGGGGAATCCGCGTCATTTCACGAATCTCCTTGCGAATTCCCTTTGTTCGTCGAATCTCTCTGAGAAATAGTCAACCTGCGCCTCAAGTCTCTTCAGCGCGGCTTCCTCGTCGGCGATGTATTTTGTCACCTTCTCCGCCTCAAGGATGCCGGCGTTGATGTCGTCTCCGAGGTTGGAGAGCTGCTGGCGCGAGTAGCTGATGTCGCCGGTCATTATCGGGTATGTCGTCTCGAACTGCTGCAGGTATTGTTTCATCAGGAAGAGATTCTCTTCGTTCTCCACTGTCAGCGGCATCACCGTGTCGAGCACCATACATTTTCCGATAAGGAAGTTAAAGTCATCATTATAAAGGACTTCCAAGCGACTCTCGGCCTTCGAGAGCCGTTTCTGCATCGAGTCAATCTGTCCTGACGGCGACTTGGGTGAGCAAGCCGCCATCAGGAGCATGACTGATATTGCTAATATTTTACTTAATGATTTCAAAGCCTGTGTATGGTTGAAGTGCCTTAGGAATTAAAATGCCGTCTTCTGTCTGGTTGTTCTCGAGCAACGCCGCCACAATTCTCGGCAATGCCAATGCGCTGCCGTTAAGAGTATGAGCCAGCTGTATGTTGCCGTCTTTGTCTTTGAACCTGAGTTTCAATCTGTTAGACTGGAAGGTCTCGAAGCAGGAAACTGAGCTGACCTCAAGCCAGAGTTGCTGTGCCGCCGACCACACCTCGTAGTCGTAGGTCATGGCCGATGTCCAGCTCATGTCGCCGCCGCAGAGACGCAGCACATGGAACGGAAGCTCGAGTTTGCGGAGCAGGTTGGCGACGTGTTCTTTCATCGCCTCGAGGCGTTCGTATGAGTTGTCGGGATGAGCGATCTCGACGATCTCCACCTTGTCGAACTGATGCAGACGGTTGAGGCCGCGGACGTTCTTGCCCCACGAGCCGGCTTCACGGCGGAAGCAGTTGGAGTAAGCCACCGTCTTGATGGGCAGCTGGCTCTCCTGGACTATCTGGTCGCGGAAGATGTTCGTCACCGGCACCTCGGCCGTAGGAATCATATACATCTTATCTAACGGGACGGCGTACATCTGCGCCTCTTTGTCGGGGAGCTGGCCTGTGGCGTAAGCCGAAGCCTCGTTCACGAGGATAGGAGGCTGCACCTCGAAGTAGCCGTCGGCCACCGCCTCATCCAAGAAGAAGTTGATGAGTGCGCGTTGCAGACGTGCGCCTTTGCCCTTATAGAACGGGAACCCCGCGCCTGTGACCTTGTTACCAAGTTCAAAATCAGCGAGTTGATATTTATTGAGAAGCTCCCAGTGAGGAAGTGCGTTCTTCGGGAGTTCCGGCATCTTGCCCTCTTCGCTGACGACGAGGTTGTCGGCGGCAGTCTTGCCACGTGGGACAAGGAGGTTCGGAGTGTTCGGTATCTCCACCAACTTACTGTTTATCAAGCGTTTCACTTCTTCAAGACGCTCGCCTTTGACTTTTGTGAGTTCTTTAAGCTCAGCGACGCGAGCCTTCAGTGGGGCGGCTTCGGCAGCCTTGCCTTGCTTGCAGAGGTCGCCGACCTGACGTGCGATTGAATTTGCTTCGGCCAAGGCCTCATCGTTTTCCTGCTGTGTCTTACGGCGTTCATCGTCCAGAGCAAGGATTTCGTCGAGCAGCTCGAAACGCGTGAAGTTCTTGATACTCAGACGATTGATACATTCTTCTTTATGTTCTCTGATATAAGGAATTGTTAACATAGTTATATAAAATTTTGCGTGCAAAGGTAGCAAAAAACTTTATTTCCTGATTATCTTTTTTACAACTTTATTTCCATTTTTGTCGTTGATGCTGAAGAAATACACGCCGCCGTAAGGTATTCCGGCGCGAAATCCGCCCCGTTGCTCCACTCGATTGTATTGAATTTCACCGAGAAACGCTTGAAGTAATCAACATTCTTGAGAGGCTCAAAGACAAGGCCGACCAATGAGTCCTTCAGGTCAACACATTTTATCACATCGTTGTTGAACCACAATTTCACGCGGTATTCGCCAAGATATTCGGCATTTATGACTTCAAGGAAAAACATGGCGTTTATTTTAACGATTCTATTTTGGCGAGTGGGAGGCCGTTTTGTGCCTTCTCCCAGTTTGACATCAGTTCTTCACGGTGCAAGTCGAGCCATTCTAAAACCATTCTCAAGGCTCTTGCAGGCATCTCCCCTTTGACAACTCCATTTTCAATCTCAACACTTATCTTGTATTCGTTATACCATGCATGGAAATGTGCCGGCGCCTGATCCGTGAAATTCATGAGAATGATAATCCCGTAAAAATTACTGATTTGTGGCATAATGTTAATTTTTCGCAAAGGTACACATAAAATGTTTAATGTGTTGTATTTGTTAAAATTTTTATTCTGACATGCGGATTGAGCACAGATTATTTTTTGTTGCGCCAGCCTGCGACAAACGGCATCGTTTAACAATGCGGAGATTGTTCGACTCCCTGCGGTCGCTCACAATGACGCCCTCAATTAGGGGAAATAAAAATATTGAGTGTGTTGCGGCGAAGCCGCAACACACTCAATATCAGTTATTTATAAAGCCAACGTCATCCTATCTTTGCAGCGCGAAAAAAAAAGATAAAAAATACCGTTTGGGAGGGTCAAACGTGTGAGACTAAGGTCGTCATAGGCACTTGATGCCGTTCGCAATGGAAGTCCACCAGCCCTCACAATCGGGAAAA
>JAZRYG010000059.1:0-13984 GCA_045600605.1 Bacteroidales bacterium | reverse complement strand
GATTGTCCGTATTTTGAGTTTGCTCCACTCTAAAGACTAGGAACTAAAAACTAAAAACTCGAAAAAAGGGCCCGCCGCTCCCACCAAACGGCAGGCCGTGCTATGATAAAGTGATCGGCGGATGGCTCCGCCGGTGCGATGGTAATGATGGTGGGATGGAGGTATCTCCGCTACGTGCCCGTACGAACACGAAAAGCCACCGGTCACTGACCGACGGCTGCTATTTTTCCTTAAATTTGTGCTAACTAATTGATTTTCAACGACTTGCGCAACGGGGGGGTAATGAATGAGTTCATGGACGCATTTTCATGCGTCATCGGAACTGCATTGTTACATGTCATCATCATTCTGTTGCTGTATGTCATTCTCATTCTCTCCATTGAGGCGGCAAAAATAATACATTTTTCGATACGGCGAGAAAAAAGTTGGAAAAAAATTTGTATTTTTGCGGCATGAAAAATATCAGAAATTTTTGCATTATAGCGCACATCGACCACGGCAAGAGCACCTTGGCGGACAGATTGATTGAAATGACTAACACTTTGACAAAGAAAGAGTTAGTGGATCAGGTTTTGGATGACATGGATTTGGAACGCGAACGCGGCATCACTATCAAGAGTCACGCCATCCAGATGAAATACGAGTACGAAGGAGAGATTTACACATTGAATTTAATTGACACCCCCGGCCACGTTGACTTCAGCTACGAGGTCTCGCGGTCCATCGCGGCGTGCGAAGGCGCGTTGTTGGTCGTCGATGCCTCGCAAGGCATTCAGGCCCAGACCATCAGTAACCTTTACATGGCCATCGACCATAACCTTGAGGTGATCCCGGTCATTAATAAGATCGACATGGACAGCGCGAACCCGGAGAAAGTCGAAGACCAGATCATCGACCTGATCGGCTGCGACAAGGAAGACATCTTAAGATGTTCGGCCCGCACCGGATTCGGCGTGCCGGAGATCCTCGAGGCCATAGTGAAACGCATCCCCGCGCCGCAGGGCGACCCGAACGCGCCGCTTCAGGCTCTCATCTTCGACTCCGTATTCAATTCATACAGAGGCATCATCGCCTATTTCAGAATCATGAACGGCACGATTCACACCAACGAATTGGTGAAGTTCTTCGCGACCGAGAAGGAATACAACGCCGATGAGATCGGGGTGCTTCAGATGAAACAGGTGGCGCGGCCGGAGCTTTCGGCCGGCAACGTGGGCTATATCATCTCAGGCATCAAGACATCGAAAGAAGTGAAGGTGGGCGACACCATCACGACCGTCGCGACTCCGTGCGAGAAGCCGATTGCTGGTTTCGAGAACGTGAAACCAATGGTCTTCGCCGGCGTTTACCCCGTCGATGCCGATGACTATGAAGAACTCAGGAGCTCATTGGAGAAACTGCAGCTCAACGACGCGTCATTGGTTTGGGAGCCGGAGTCGTCGATGGCACTCGGATTCGGGTTCCGCTGCGGATTCCTCGGTCTGCTTCACATGGAGATTATCCAGGAACGCCTCGACCGCGAGTTCAACATGGACGTAATCACCACAGTGCCAAACGTCTCGTTCAAGGCTTACCTCACCGACGGAAGCGTCGTCGATGTCCACAACCCGAGCGGGATGCCGGAGACCACGAAGCTCGACCACATCGATGAGCCGTACATCCTGGCTCAGATCATTTCGCAAAACGAATATGTCGGCTCCATCATGACGCTCTGCATCGACCGCCGCGGCATATTGAAGAACCAGGTCTATCTCACCACCGACCGCGTGGAACTCACCTTCGAGATGCCCCTGAGCGAGATTGTGTTCGACTTTTATGATAAACTCAAATCAATATCAAGAGGTTACGCCTCGTTCGACTATCACGTATGCGGTTACAAGCCGTCGAAGCTCGTGAAATTGGACATCATGCTCAACGGCGACACCGTCGATGCGCTTTCGACATTGATTTACGTTGACCACGCCTACTCTTTCGGACGCCGCATGTGCGAGAAACTCAAAGAGTTGATACCGAGACAGCAGTTCGACATCGCGATTCAGGCGGCCATCGGCGCAAAAATCATCGCACGCGAGACGGTCCGTCAGGTGAGGAAGGACGTCACCGCGAAATGTTACGGCGGCGACATCTCGCGTAAGCGCAAACTACTTGAGAAACAGAAGGAAGGAAAGAAGAGAATGCGTCAGATCGGCAACGTGGAAGTGCCGCAGTCGGCGTTTTTGGCAGTGTTGAAGCTGGATTAAGACAGAAAATTGCGGGCATATAGGTCAAATTGCGTTAATCCTTAAGGCAGCCAACCGGAACGACTTTCACTCCGTCAAGACGAGTGTAAGCCATCTCACCACCGGTTATCACCATAAGAATGTCAGGTTCGCGCAGTTGCCCTTGGACTGAGTTTTTGTTGTGTTCACAAATGAGTCGTTTTATCTCCAACAAATGCTTGGCACCATCATCAATCTGATGGCTTCCCAATTTGAATTCCACAAGAGCATATCGACCATCATCAAGATGGAGGACGGCATCAGCTTCAAGGTTATAGCGGTCATGATAATATGAGATACTTCCCCCAAGCGCCTGAGAATATGCCCTTAAATCTCTGATACACAGGCATTCAAAGATAAAACCGAAAGTATGCAGGTCAAGTTCGAGCTTTTCCGGTGTCAATCCGAGAGACGCCACTGCAATTGACGGATCGACGAAACAACGTTTTTTGCCATTACGAATTGCGGAAGCCGAGCGTATCGCCGGACTCCATGCATCAATGTCGTCAATCACGAACAATCTCTCCAATGCCATCACATAATCGTCAAATGTCAGCACCGATGTCGATTCCATCTCACATTTCACATCAGCGAGCAAGTTACTTTTCTTGACTAATGTGCATATATTTCGTGCATACGACCGCATTATCAATCTTGCGAGTACGGGATTACGTCGTTTTTTGTCAACTCTCGAAACATCCTCTTCACACACGATGTTGACGTAATCTTTGGCTATCAGCAGTTTGGCGTTGTCGCTCATCACGTCGAGTGATGCAGGCCAACCACCTCTGCACGCAGCAAATATCAAGTTCTCAATTGTAAGGTCTGAAGTTATCCCATCAATGTCATACTGTTGATTATCAAACAGATCCTTTAATGAAATTTTACCATTCGACTCCTTCGATTCATACAGGCTCATCGGATACATTGGAATCTGTGATATTCTTCCTGTACCAGAATGCATTATTTCATCGTTGTCGATTACCGTTGAACCTGTCAGTATAAACTGGCCTTTGAGTTTGCGTTCGTCAACTTCGTTGCGTACGGCATCCCACAAAACCGGAGCCACCTGCCACTCGTCGATAAGTCTCGGAGTATCACCTTTCAACAGCAGAGACGGTTTGGTGTTCGCTGTTTCGAGGTAGCCCATTCTCTTATCCGGATCCTGCATCTTGATGACACTGTTCGCATGAGTCGCTGCGGTGGTCGTCTTGCCGCACCATTTTGGTCCTTTCACCTGAACCGCCCCGAAAGCTTCAAGTCTTAGCCTAAGTTGTTCATCAACAATTCTTTTCAGATATTCCATACAAATAATTTTTCTGCAAAAATACACATTTTTTTGTTACGCAAGCAATCATTATATATTTTTGCGGCATTTCATTATATATTTTTGTGGTACTTCATTATACTTTTTTGCGCAATCTTAAAAACAAAAAGAAATTATTTGTCAGACAAACCACTGAATGTGGAAACATGTGTATCTTTGCCGGAAAATTAAAACAAAAGAATTATGACGACATACAACATAACAATCAACGAACACACGGCATTCGGCAGAGACCTGATACAGCGTCTTAGCGCGATGCCGGAAATAAAGTTTGAAAAAGCTGATTCGACTGCGACAAAACCAGAAAATCAGCCGAAAAAGAGAGCATCCAGCAGGAAACACGTTGTGCTTGAAGAGATTAGGCGGTCAATCAGACAAGCCGACGAAATGGAAAGAAACAACAGTCGCACATACACCGTTGAGGAATTGCTCGAATCGCTATGATACAATTCAGAAGAACAGCTGTTTTTGATAAGAACTACAAAAGGCTTGAAAGAAAATATCCATCACTGAAAGAAGACTTTGGCAAATTGGCACTGTCACTTATTGACAACCCAAACCAAGGAATTGTGATGGCCGAACATAAAGCTGCCTTTAATCATTGAGCATCATCACTTTAAATGTCGGATTTTCTTCTGATGTTGTAAATGTTATCACCTTTTCCTCATTCGGCTGGATGTCGAAGAAATTGTCGGAGAACACGCCGTTTTCATCAGAACTTTCAACATAAACGTCTTTCACCAAAGTGTTTGATGTAAATTCGAGAGTTGCGATTCCATTTTCAATTCTGACTTCCGGAATAAGCTCGGCTTTTTCGAGTTTCAGGTCTTTCGGATATGCGAGATATTGAAGCCTTTTGGAAATAACATTTTCATTTTCAATAAGTTGCATATCGATATAAACCGCTGTCCTGTCAAAATCCTTAGCAAATTCATTCACGTCAAGCGCAAGATGAACGCAGCCGTTTTCAGGAATGACGACATTTTCAGAATAAGTTTTGACAGCATTTCCGGAAAAATCCTTCACGTTGAGAACCAATTTCCCGTTGATTTCACGATACAAGTCAGAACTTGCGTAAACCGTGAAATTGCCATCGGCGGTCGGAAGCACACCTATTAATATAGGTGCGTACAGATCCTTGAGTTTCCAATGAAGTGCCTTCTTGTTTCCGTAGTAATCAATTGAAGACCAACTTGTTACAGGCCAGGCATCGTTGAGTTGCCAATAAAGCGTCCCCATACAGACCGGCTTCGCCGCACGATGCGCCTCAATTGCCAAGCCCATCCCCCACGCCTGCGAAAGCTGGCTGTTATAGACCAACCGAGCCATGTCATCGCTTGGATTTTCGTCAACATACTTCGCTATATGCTTATCTATCAGATACTTCCCTCTCGCATGTTTCTGATGTGCGTCAAGGATATTCCAGTCAAGTTCCGGCGAGATTTTCTTTAATGTCGAGAGGCTCGGATAGGCCTGATAGCCGTACTCGCTGTTGAAACGCGCCACTTTTTCAAAATAGACCTCGTAAGGATATTCGCCCCACCACACGCCCCAATAATGACTGTCGCCTTCGGTAAGGCTCTGCTGATGACCCCAGCCGTATTTCGGGGAACTCGGAAAATACGGAATCGTACCATCATAATAATCAATAACTTGACCTAAAATATCCTCAAACAAAGTATCCATTCCGTGACGCATTTCGAGATAGTCTTCATCGCTCCAGTTCATCGAGGACTGCCAGCCCCAATCGTAGTAGCCATTGCTGACCTCATTGTTTCCGCACCACATCACAAGCGACGGATGATTCTGATAATGAACCACTTGCAGAATCGCCTCTTCTTTTGCGTTATTCAGAAACTCATCAGAATACGGATAAGTCGAGCCGGCGTACATGAAGTCTTCCCACACCATGATGCCGAGGCTGTCGCAGGCGTCGAAGAAGAAATCCGGCGGATAGATGCCTCCGCCCCAGACGCGCAACATGTTGAAATGTGAGTTTTTGCATTCAGCCAACAGCTTGATTGTCTTATCTTTAGAATACCACGACTCCATCATCTCCTCCGGAATGTAGTTCGCGCCTTTCGCGAAAACGTCCTTCCCGTTGATTCTGAAAAACATCGAGACGCCAACGCTGTCAGGTTCCTGAATCAGCTCGACCTTGCGGATGCCTGTCTTCACGACGACCGGGTCTGTGGCAACAGCACTGTTCGCATCGCCGACACTGATTTTGAACGCCATCATGTTTTGTGCGCCGATCTCGTTAGGCCACCACAACTTCGGATTTTCGATTTTAAATTTAGTAACAATCTCGTTTTTACCAGGTTTTATTGAAGTTTCCGCAAAACCGATTTGAGTGTCACCGTATTCCACAAACAACGATGCCTCTCGTTCGACATCGCTTTCGACAACAACCCTTACTTTCATTTCAGCCTGATTATCAACAATATCTTCGGTCATGACGGAGGCCGAGACAATTCTCATGTTCGACCAGGCCTGAAGCGAGACATCTTTCCAGATGCCGATGTTAAGATAACGCGGTGCCCAGTCCCAGCCGTTCTGATAGCCGCATTTGCGCATCACAGCGTATTTTTCCGGGAAACGCAGCGGATAAGTCGCAATCAAGCTATCGCGTTCTTTATCAAAAGGATAGAAACACACCTTAAGTTCATTGTCTTTCTTTTTGAGAAGATTTTTAATGTCTTTTGAATATTGTTTGAACATATTGTCGGAATGCAGAATCTTCTCGCCGTTGAGCCACACGTCGGCGTAGGTGTCGAGGCCGTCAAAGACGATGTCGATGTTGTCTTTTTCAAAAACGTTTTCATCGACATTGAAATTCAACGAATAATCCCAGCTGCGTTGCGGAATCCATTGCAAATCATGCTCGACTTTCCCGAGATACGGATGCGGAATGAGACACGATTCAAACAAGTCTGTCTGCACCACCGACGGCACATCTACTTGTAAATCAATGTTTAACGTGTCGGTCTTCAAGTTCCAGCCACCGTTAAGACCTTGAGTTGCGGTGTTTGAGAACTTCACGCACGACATCATCAGCAATGTCAATGCAACAATCAATATCTTAGAGAGATTTTTCATGTTCAATCTTTTATAAGTTCAACAAACTCTTTGATTTTCTGCAAGTTGGAGACTTTCCACGTCATTCCGGCACCTGTGTTGTCAACTTGATTCGGATACAGTTCGGCGTGATAATTCTCCACGACGGTTGTCAGTGAAGCGTGACAGTTTCTGACACCGGTTTTTGAAAGTATCTCTTTGATATTGTTAAGGTTAACGCCGCCGCCGGCCATGATGTTTATTTTCTCGCCGAAACGTTTCTGGAGTTCGGCAATCATTTGTATTCCTGCCAAAGCGTTTGGTTTTCCGCCTGATGTCAGGACTTTGTCGAAGCCGAGGTCAATCAACGTTTCCATTGCTTTCACAGGGTTTTTGCAAGCGTCGATGGCGCGGTGGAAAGTGAATTTCATGCCTTCGCCCGCCGTCATCATCTTCTTGATCGCCGGAACGTCAAGTGCGCCGTTTTCATTGAGTGCGCCAATGACAACACCTTCATAATCAAGGCTTTTCGTCATTTTTATATCTTCGCACATCGTGTCAATCTCGTCGTCATTATAGATGTAGTTTCCCGGACGGCAACGAATCAAGACACGGACGTCAAAGTGTTCTGATTTCCCGACAATTTTCGACACCGCCGACAGAGTGCCGTACGACGGGGTGACACCGCCGACTTCGAGCGCCTCGCAAAGCTCGGCGCACTGCGCACCGCCTTCCATCGCGTTACGCACTGACTGACAACTATTTGTGCAAACTTCAAAACGAATCATGATAATTTGATGTTTCCCGCAAATCACGCAGATTTAATGCGGATTGTTTTGCGGATAATTTTTCGCAAAATTAATAAAATCCGCGGTTTTCCCTGCACAAATTGAAGGAAATTTAAAATTTTGAAATGAGCATTGAAATAAACGATACAATCGCCCCGAAATTCACGAAAAAAATTCCACCGACCACTACAATTCCGGCACATGTCAGAGTGAAACCAAAAATCGAATTGAGTTCGTATTCTTTACGCGACATTTCCTCCCACAAGCCGACAGCCAACTCCGCTTTGCTCGGCTCTGGCAGCAAATCGAGTTGTCTTTTCACATCCTTCATAAAAACATCGCCATCGTCGATTTTCGGCGCAATGTCCGTCAGATGTCCTGTTATCTCATTATCTAATTTAAACATTTTCAACGTTTTACATTTTTATAAATTAATTTTGTCCAACCGATGTCCTGTCACAGTCTGTTGTTTTTCAACAACGATTTCAGATGTTTCCTTGCTCTGAAAAGATGCGACATTATCGTGCTTTGCGGCATCTCAAGAATTTTTGAAATCTCTTTGATTGGCTTTTCTTCAAGATAATACAGCAAAACCGCAGACCTCTCCCATGTCGGTAATTTGTCAATCGCCGCATAAAGTTTGTCGTTCAAGAAAGATTTGTCCGCCGAATATTCAGATGTAAATCTTTCATTATCAATATTTTCATCTAAACTTTCATTATTTTTCCGCCAAGATGATTTCTGAAAATCGAGATATGTGTTATATGCGATTTTGAAAATCCAAGTAGAGAACTTCGATTTTTCGTCAAATGTGGAGATTTTCATCCATGCCTTGAGCATTGCATCCTGTGCGATGTCGTCGGCTGTCATTTTGTCGCCGCAGCAAAGCACAATCAGAAACCGCCGCAACGATTCCTGATTGCTTTCAAGGTACGATATGAATTGCTCCTTTGACATCATTTCCCGGTCAGCTTTCTTTCTTCGGCTTCAATCTCTTTTGCAAGATAACTCTTTGATATAAAGAACATTATGATAAAAGTAATTCCGACAGCGACCAGAATACCACCACTCACATACATGACATTTCTCAACTCATTACCAGTAATTGCCAATAGTGCGACAACAATAAGACAAAGTCCTATAAGCGAGCAAATAAGTCCTGCCTTCAGATTTTTGATGATTGTGAGTTTCAAAGTTTTCTTCTTGTCATTGAAAGCTCCGACAATTTCAGAAACATTGATATTTTCCGTTCCACCTTTTTGAATGGCTTCGTGTAAGATTTCAGCCTGTTTGTCAATCTTGTGCTTTTTTCTATTTGACTCAAAAATTATTTCAATAATTGCAGCACCAAAAACCCCAACGAAAAAAATTATGCCCAAAATATCTTCACCATAAAGTTTAGCAATACTTAACAAATTTATTAACAATGTATTCATGATAATTTAAAATTTATTTAACAATATTTTTATTACAAATCTTCAGAATTCTTTCGATTTCTGACATTAGACGACTGCGATTTGCAAAATATTGCAGATGAAACAAAAAAATCTCGCAGATTCCGCAGACCTAAAGCAGATACAATTAAAATCCGCTTTAAATCAGTGAAATCCGCGAGACAATTAAACAGTAATCTACAATTCAAACTTCGGAATCGGCAGCAGCTTGAACAGGTTCATTTTGTGTTTTCTGTCGATCAACTCCTTGGTTTTCAAGTCATCACAGACGCCGGTGCGGATGTATTTGTCGAGGACGGCATAAGTGAAACCGAGGTTATCCTCATCGGTTTTTCCGCAAAGGCCGTCGGACGGAGCTTTCTCAACGAGTTCGCGAGGCAGCCCGAGTTCGTGTCCTATCGCCTTGACTTCCTGCACGGTGAGTCCGCCGAGCGGCGCGAAATCGCCGGCAGCGTCGCCGTAACGCGTGGAATATCCGACCCAGTCTTCAGAGAGATTGCAGGTGTTCGCCACGCGACCGTTCACCGACTGCGAGACGGCATAGACCGCCGTCATCCTCAACCTTGGCGGAAGATTCGTAACAGTCTGACGTTCAACGCTTTTATCGATAATTCCAAGTTGTTTCGTCACCTCGTCAAGCATCGCATCGTAAGCACCTTTTATATTAATACAGACATGTTTGATTCCAAGATGACTGATGAGTTTCATGCTGTCGTCGATGTCAGGCTGAACGCCGTTTGGCATCGTCACGCCTATAACCCGTTCAACGCCAAGGGCTTCCGCGCACAAGGCGGCGACGACGCTGCTGTCTTTACCGCCGGAGACACCGAGAACCGCGGTGCAGCCCGGACCGTTTTGCTCGAACCAGTCGCGAATCCATTGCACGACTGCGTCCTTCACTTTTTTCGCATCAAAATTTTCCATTTCTATTATTTTTATGATTATTATTATCAATTATTTATGCCGCAAAATTAGCAAAAATTATTTATTTTTGCAGCCTAAATTTTTTATCGTGATTTATCCGAGTGATTTTGAAAATAAGATTGGCTTCAGAGCCGTGAGAGAGAGACTCAACGATTTGTGTATCAGCGAGATGGGCAAGGAACGTGTCGGCAAGATGAAGTTCATGACCGACATCGACGAGATTGAGACATGGCTGAAACTGATTGAGGATTTCGAGGTTTTGCTCCGCGACGGCATCCCGTTTCCGGTCCGCGACTACAACGACCTGCGCGAGGAGTTCAAGCATCTCGCCATCAACGGCACCGTCATAAGCCTCGAAAACATCTTTGCGCTGAAACCGACACTCTCGGCTTTGTTTTATGTTTTCAAGTTCTTCAACTCGGAAGCGTCCGATAAAGTGCCGCACCTAAAAGCCTTGGCGGAAGGCATTTCCATTGACAATCATATCTTTACAGAGATAAACCGCATCATTGACGACAAAGGCGAGATTCCCGACAACGCCTCATCCGACCTTTTGGAGATCCGCCGTGACATGCGCCGCAAACAGAGTTCCATCGACCACAGGATGCACAAGATCCTCAACGATGCGAAGAACGCCGGCTGGACCGACAGCACCGCCGAGATGACAATCCGCGACGGACGCCTTGTTATCCCGGTGAAAGCCGCCGACAAACGGTCGCTCCGCGGTTTCATCCACGACGAGTCGGCGACAGGACAGACGGTTTACATCGAGCCTGCCGAGATTTTCGATACCAATAACGAAATCAGAGAGTTAGAATATGCCGAACGCCGTGAAATCAACAAAATTCTACTTGCCTTTACGAAAATTTTAAGGCCGCAGATTCCGAGTCTGATTCAGGCATGGCGGCTTCTCGGTCTCATCGACTTCATCCGCGCGAAGGCGTTGCTTTGCCACGAATACGGCTGCATCATCCCGGAAGTCACCGACGAACCGATGTTTTTGTGGAGAGAAGCGCGTCATCCTTTGCTTGAACAGAAACTCAAATCGCAGGGCAAACATATCACGCCTTTGGATCTGAAACTCGACAACGATTCAAGGATTTTGGTCATCTCCGGACCGAACGCCGGAGGTAAGTCGGTGTGTCTCAAGACGATAGGACTTGTCCAATACATGCTTCAATGCGGGCTTGCCGTCCCGATGAAAACCGATTCGAAATGCGGCGTCTTCCACGACATGTTCATTGACATCGGCGACGAACAATCGCTTGAAAATGACTTGAGTACGTACAGTTCGCACCTTCTCAACATGAAGAATCTGCTTCAGTATGGAGGCGAACGCACCTTGTTTCTGATTGACGAGTTCGGGACAGGCACGGAGCCGCAGCTCGGCGGTGCCATCGCGGAAGCTATCTTGTTGAAAATGAACGAGAAAAAATCCTTCGGCGTTGTGACGACACACTATGCGAACCTGAAACTCCTCGCCGACAACAACCCCGGAATCGTGAACGGCGCGATGTTGTTCGACACACGATTTTTGCAGCCGCTTTACATGATGATGATTGGCAAGCCGGGCAGCTCGTTTGCTTTTGAAATCGCCCAAAACATCGGTTTCCCAAAAGAAATCTTAGACAGTGCGGCGGAAATTTCCGGCAAGGAACATCTCGATTTTGAAAAACAACTTCAACAACTTGAAGTCGAAAAGAAAGAGGTCAGGAAGAAACAATACGAGCTTGGCGTTGCGGAAAAGCTTCTTGATGAAGTAGTTACGAAATACAAAGGACTTCTTTCCGACATCGAGAAAAGGAAAAACCAACTTTTGAAGGAAGCCAACAAAGAGGCGCAGTCGCTCATCGACAAGGCGAACGCGAAGATTGAGAATACGATTCGCGAAATCAAGGAGGCGCAGGCGGAGAAGGCACGCACCAAAGAGCTTCGCGACGACCTCAAGAACATGAAACAGAACCTTGAAAACGACGCGAAAGAGATTTCAAAGAAACTGAAAATCGAAGAGAAAGAAACGCCCGAAAATGAGAACTTGAAAGTCGGCGATATGGTGTGTATCAACGAGTTGGAAGTCGTTGGCGAGCTTCTGGCGATGACCGACACAGATGTCACGGTTCAATTCGGCGATGTGCGTCTTCGCACCACTGTTGACAAGCTGCGCAAAATCAGCAGGGCGACAGCGCGGAAGGCGGCGCACAACCCGTCATTCCTGAAGAAAAACATCATGAACGACATCAGTGAGAAAGCCGAGAAGTTCAACCTCACCCTTGATGTCCGCGGACAGCGCGGCGAGGAAGCCGTTGACAATGTGGCGAAATACATTGACGATGCCAATTTATTGAGCATCAAAGATGTAAGTATTCTTCACGGGAAAGGGAACGGAATATTGCGAAAGATGATCAGGGAGTACCTGAGCCATCAAGACTGTGTGCAGAGTTTCAACGACGCGAGCCTTGAGACCGGCGGCGCGGGGGTCACGAGGGTGACGCTGAGATAGTGAAAAATTTCCGCAATATATATGTCATTTTGTAAAAATTCTAACTGAATTTTGAACTAATATCCATTCTCTCATGATATTTTTTCATAGTGTTTGGCTTTTAATTGGTTCAAATTGGTTTCAGGGTCAAAATCATTGTTTCGTCCGCTTTCGAGTCCTTCGTGTATGGCGTTTTTCAACTGTGCCACTTTTTGTTCTCTCTCTTCAAGAAGACGCAATCCAGCACGCACCACCTCACTTGCGTTATTATACCTTCCGGTTTCAATGGTAGAAGCGATGAAGTCATCGAAATAACTGCCCAATGCAACAGATGTCGTTTTCATATCCATAAAATTTTTCGGCGCAAAATTACTAATTATTATTAAATATTGGTAATTATTTGCAAAAAAAGCAGCTGCTATTTACTAACAGCCGCTTTAAAATTCACAAATAATTCAAAATCAAACAATTGTTCAAACCGACTACCAATGTCGAAAAACTAAAATCCAAACATTTTTTGAATCTTTTCCACCATGTCGGTCTTCTCCCATGCGAAGAACTCGACGTTCTTGTAATTCCTGCCGTCTTCCACGAAAGTGTTTTCATCCTTATAGCCGACTTCCACCTTTGCGGTGAACGGGTCGCGACCGAAGTGTCCGTATGATGCAGTCGCTTCGAAAATCGGGTTTTTAAGACCGAAGCGTCTCACTATGGCGTACGGACGAAGGTCGAACAAAGACTTGAGCCTCTCGGCGATTTCCGCGTCGCCCAGTTTCTTGCCGTTTGCGTCTTTGACATGAGCCGTGCCGTATGTATTCACGTAGAAACCAACAGGTTGTGCCACGCCGATGGCGTATGCGATCTGGACGAGAGCCTCATCGCAGATGCCGGCCGCCACAATATTTTTGGCGATATGACGGGCCGCGTAAGCCGCCGAGCGGTCAACTTTAGACGAGTCCTTGCCGGAGAACGCGCCGCCGCCGTGTGCGCCGCGACCGCCGTAAGTGTCAACGATGATCTTACGTCCCGTGAGGCCGGTGTCGCCGTGAGGCCCGCCGATGACGAACTTGCCCGTCGGGTTGACGAAGAGCTTCATGTCGGCCTTGAAGAGATTCCTAACCTTCTGTGGCAGAAGCCTTTTCACCCTCGGAAGGAGAATAGTGCGCACGTCATGTTCGATTTTCTGGATCATGGCGGCATCGTCGTCCATGAACTCGTCGTGCTGCGTCGAGATGACGATCGTGTCGATACGGAGCGGTTTCCAGCCCGCCGCATACTCTACCGTCACCTGCGATTTCGCGTCGGGACGGAGATATTTCATCTGACGGCCTTCGCGACGAATCTTCGCGAGTTCCATCAGGAGCATATGAGAAAGAACAATCGTAAGTGGCATGTAATCAGGGGTTTCTTTGCATGCATAGCCGAACATCATGCCCTGGTCGCCGGCCCCCTGCTCCTTGTAGAGGCCCTTGTCGCTGGAGACGCCCATGTCGATGTCGGCGGACTGCTTGTTGATGCAGGCCAATACCGAGCAGGCGTCGGCATCAAAGCAGAGCCCGGGGTCGTCATAGCCAATGCCCCTTATGGTCTCGCGGGCGATTTTCTGAAAGTCAAGCTGGGCCTTGGTGGTGATTTCTCCTGCAATGACAACAAGCCCGGTGGCGGTCAGAACTTCGCAGGCCACGCGGCTTTTCGGG
>JAZRYG010000058.1:0-17574 GCA_045600605.1 Bacteroidales bacterium | reverse complement strand
GTCCAGGAGCAGGAGCGCGGCATCACCATCACCTCGGCGGCCACCACGGTGTATTGGAATCACGACGACAACCAGTTCAAGATCAACATCATCGACACCCCCGGACACGTCGATTTCACCGTCGAGGTGGAACGCTCCCTGAGAGTGCTCGACGGCGCCATAGCGATATTCTGCGCCGTCGGCGGTGTTGAACCCCAGTCGGAGACCGTGTGGCGCCAGGCCGACAGATACAACGTGCCGCGCATCTGCTTCGTCAACAAGATGGACCGCAGCGGCGCTGACTTCTACAAAGTCTTGGAGCAAATCAAAGACAAACTCAATGCGAAACCTGTCCCTGTCCAAATTCCGATAGGAGAGGAGGACAGGTTCGTCGGCGTCATAGACCTTATCAAGAACAAAGCTCTCGTGTGGGACGAAGACGGGCTCGGCACCCAATTCGACGAAGTCGAGGTCCCCGCGGAACTGGCAGAACTCGCAGCAGAATACCGCCTAAGACTCTTAGAAGGCGCTGCTGAGGACAACGAAGCTCTCTTCGAAAAATTCATGGTCGATCCAGACTCCATCACAGAGGAGGAACTTATCGCGGAAATCAGAAAGGCAACATTAGAACTGCGTATATGCCCTGTGATGTGCGGAGCTTCATTCAAAAACAAAGGAGTACAACCGCTCCTCGACGGTGTAGTCCGCTACCTTCCAAGCCCGCTTGATATCGAAGACGTCAGAGGTGTCAACCCCAAGACGGAGAAAGAGGAGACCCGCAAGGCCGACCCGAAAGAACCGTTCAGCGCACTCGCATTCAAGATCGCAACCGACCCTTACGTCGGCAAACTCGCGTTCTTCCGCGTCTATTCAGGCACACTCGAAGCAGGCCAGACAGTCCTCAACGTCTCCACAGGCAAACGCGAACGCATCAACAAGATCGTCCAGATGAACGCCAACAAACAGACACCGCTCGACAAGATCGAGGCCGGCGACATCGCCGCCGCGGTAGGCTTCAGGGAGATCAGGACAGGCGACACGCTCGCGTTCGAGAAAGAACCGATCGTCCTCGAGAACATCAAGTTCCCGGAGCCGGTGGTGCAGGTCGCTGTCGAGCCTAAGACACAGGCCGACATGGAGAAGCTCTCCATCGCGCTGGCTAAGCTCTCGGAGGAGGACCCGACATTCAAGGTGACGACCGACGAGAACTCTGGACAGACGATCATCTCGGGTATGGGCGAGCTTCATCTCGACATCATTGTTGACCGTCTCAAGAGAGAGTTCGGCGTGGAGATCAACGAGGGCCAGCCGCAAGTGGCATACAGAGAGTCGTTCACTAAGACTGTCCGCTACCGCGAAGTCTATAAGAAACAGAACGGCGGCAAGGGCAAGTTCGCAGACATCGAATTCGAAATCGGGCCTGCCGACGACGGCATGTCAGGATTACAGTTCGTCAACGACATCAAGGGCGCGAGCATTCCCAAGGAGTTCATCGCACCCATCGAGAAAGGATTCCGCAGTTCGATGTCGAACGGCGTCCTGGCAAGTTTCCCGATGGATTCTGTCAAGGTGCGTCTCATCGACGGCAGCTCGCATCCGGTCGATAGCGACGACCTCTCGTTCGAGAGTGCGGCGCGCATCGGCTTCAAGGAGGCTGGCGCGCAGGCGGGTTCGGTCGTGATGGAACCGATAATGAAGGTTGAAGTCCACGTCCCGGCCGACTACCTCGGCGACGTGACGGGCGACCTCAACAGGCGCAGGGCAGTCCTGCACAACGTGGACATCGACCACGGGCTTCAGGTCGTCAAGGCCGACGCGCCGTTGTCGGAGATGTTCGGATACATAACGACACTTCGCACCCTGACCCAGGGCAGAGGCACGTTCAACATGGAGTTCAGCCATTACGCTGAGGTTCCGGCGGCGCTCGCCGATGTGGTCATCAAGAAGGCGAAGGGGATATATTTCTTCTTTTAGGGAAGACAGGGAATAAGAATAAAAAGGTAAGAAAAAAAATAAAATTAACGACAAATTCTTATGAGCCAAAGAATTAGAATTAAACTCAAGTCGCACGACCACAACTTGGTTGACAAGTCAGCCGAGAAGATCGTGAAAACCATCAAAATGACTGGTGCAGTCGTCAGCGGTCCGATTCCGCTTCCGACCGACAAGAAGATCTACACGGTTTTGCGCTCCACATTCGTTCACAAGAAGTCACGTGAGCAGTTCGAGTTGTGCTACCACAAGAGATTGTTGGACATCTACAACGCGACCTCTCAGCAGATTGACGCTTTGATGAAGCTGGAGATGCCGAACGGCGTGGACGTGGAAATTAAATTATTGTAAAACTATCTAGTAATTAAAAGCTTAAAGTATTAGCAATGTCAGGAATACTAGGAAAAAAGATTGGGATGACCAGCATTTATGACGAGAGCGGCAAGAACGTGCCGGTCACAGTCATCGAAGCAGGTCCATGTGTAGTAACCCAAGTTAAGACAAAAGAGAAAGACGGTTACGATGCTATCCAATTGGCGTATGATGAGAAGAAGGTGAAGAACACACCGAAGGCCATGCAGAAACATTTCGAGAAGGCCGGCACGACGCCGAAGAAATTGGTTAGGGAATTCACTCGTTTCGAGGAAGGACACAGGAAGAGCCTCGGAGAGACACTCACCGTCGATGTGTTCATGGAAGGCGAATTCGTTGATGTCAGCGGCATCAGCAAAGGTAAGGGCTTCCAGGGCGTAGTGAAACGTCACCATTTCAATGGTGTCGGGCAATCGACTCACGGTCAGCACAACCGTTTGAGGAAACCAGGTTCAATTGGAGCGTGCGCTTATCCTTCGAGAGTGTTCAAGGGCCTCCGCATGGGCGGCCAGATGGGCAACAAGAAAGTGAAAGCCATCAACCTCCAAATTATGAAAATCATTCCGGAGAAGAATTTGTTAGTTGTTAAGGGTTCGGTACCGGGAGCAAAGAACGGCTATTTAAAAATTGAGAGATGGAGTTAGAAGTTTTAAAGATTACCGGTGAAACAACGGGACGCAAGGTCCAGTTGAATGACAATGTGTTCGGCATCGAGCCGAATGACCATTGCATGTACCTTGACACGAAGCTCATCATGGCGAACAAGCGCCAGGGTACGCACAAGTCGAAGGAACGCAGCGAGATTGCGGGCAGCACACGCAAGCTCTTCCGTCAGAAAGGTACAGGCGGCGCACGCCGTGGTGACATCAACTCACCATTGCTCAGAGGCGGCGCACGCGTGTTCGGCCCCAAGCCGCGCGACTACAGTTTCAAGTTGAACAAGAAGGTCAGACTCCTGGCCCGCCGTTCGGCATTGTCAACGAAGATGGCTGCGAACGAGATCGTGATCCTTGAAGACTTCACATTCGACACAATCAAGACGAAGAAGATGGTCGAGGTGCTCAACAACCTCAAGGTGAACGGAAAGAAGAACATGTTCCTTTTCCCGGAGACCGACATGAACGTCGTCCTGTCAGCAAGGAACATCGAGCGCACAACAATCGCACTTGCACGGAACATCAACACTTATGATATTCTGAACGCCAAGAACTTGTTCATCTTGGAGAGTTCGATCAAACCTATTGAAGACATTCTTGGATAACCTTTAAAAAAAGAAAAGAGATGATTATCATAAAGAAACCAATTATCACGGAGAAGATGACCGCCATCAGCGAGAAGCTGAACAAGTACGGGTTCATCGTTGATGTCCGCGCGAACAAGTTGCAGATCAAGGCAGCTGTCGAGGAACTCTACAATGTGAATGTGACAGCAGTCAACACAATGAGATATGATGGAAAGGTCAAGTCACGCTATACGAAAGGCGGCGTCGTCTCGGGAGAGAGAGACGCGTTCAAGAAGGCAGTCGTGACATTGGCGAAAGGTGAAACAATTGACTTTTTTAGCAACATTTAAAGATGGCTTTAAAGAAATATAAACCGACAACTCCAGGTCAGCGCTTCAAAGTTATCAGCGCATTTGACGAGATTACGACCAACAAGCCGGAGAAATCGCTGCTCGCACCGAAGAAGAGCACCGGCGGCCGTAACAACACTGGTAAAATGACTGTCCGCAACATAGGCGGCGGCCACAAGCAGAAATACAGAATTATCGACTTCAAGCGCGATAAGGACGGCATCGAGGGCACAGTCAAGACCATCGAATACGATCCGAACCGCACAGCGCGCATCGCGTTGGTGTTCTACGCCGACGGCGAGAAGCGTTACATCATCGCACCTCAGGGCTTGAAAGTCGGACAAAAAGTGATGTCGGGCAAGGATGCCACGCCGAACATCGGAAACACATTGTTCTTGAGCGATGTCCCGTTCGGTACGATCATCCACAACATCGAGCTTCGTCCGGGTCAGGGTGCCAAGATGGCACGCAGCGCCGGCGCGTACGCCCAGCTGATGTCACGTGATGGCAAGTACGCCATCCTCAAGATGCCTTCAGGCGAGACACGTCTCATCCTCCAGGCATGCAGGGCCACGATCGGCACGGTGTCGAACGCCGACCACAACCTCGAGAAATCAGGTAAGGCAGGCCGCAGCCGCTGGTTGGGTCGCCGTCCGCGCGTCCGTGGCGTCGTCATGAACCCAGTCGATCACCCGATGGGTGGTGGTGAAGGCCGTGCGTCAGGTGGCCATCCGAGGAGCCGCAAGGGCTTGCCGGCAAAGGGCTACAAGACACGTCGTCCGAAGAACGCGTCGAACAAGTATATCATTGAGAGACGCAAGAAGTAATTAACCAAGTAAAAGAAAGAAGTTATGAGTCGTTCACTTAAAAAAGGACCATATATCCACTATAAACTCGAGCAGAGGGTTCTGGATAATGTAGCAACAGGAAAGAAGACCGTGATCAAGACTTGGTCAAGAGCTTCAATGATTTCTCCTGATTTCGTCGGACAAACGATAGCTGTTCACAACGGTAATAAATTCATCCCGGTTTACGTCACCGAAAACATGGTCGGCCACAAACTCGGCGAGTTCGCCCCGACCCGTACATTCAGAGGCCACTCCGGAAACAGAAAAGATGTTAAATAATAAGTAAGATGGGAGCAAGAAAACATAACGCAGCAGAAGCAAGAAAGGCGGCGAAGAAGCAGGTCGCGATGGCAAGACTCAGCGACGTCCCGACATCACCATTCAAGATGCGCCTTGTTGCAGACATGATCAGAGGGATGAAAGTGGAACTTGCACTTCATGCCTTATTATACTCACCGAAGGCGGCGTCGAAGCCGGTGTACAAGTTACTCCGCTCGGCAATCGCCAACTGGGAAGCAAAGAACGAAGGGAAGCGCCTCGAGGACGCAAACCTGTACGTAAAGGAGATATTTGTCGATGAAGGCCGTACGCTCAAGCGTATTCAGCCGGCACCTCAGGGCCGCGCTCACCGCATCCGCAAACGCTCGAACCACGTGACTATCATCGTCGATAGCAGAATCGCAGATATGAAAGCCGCAGAAGCTAATGTTGAAGAATAAAAAAAGATTAAAATGGGACAGAAAACTCATCCAATAGGTCTAAGACTCGGAGTCATCAAAGGTTGGGACTCAAACTGGTACTGTGGCAAGGATACAGCCAAGAACATCGGGGAAGACGACAAGATCCGCAAGTATCTCAACGCACGTCTCGGTAGCAAGGCAGGTATCTCGAAGATCGGCATCGAACGCTCGATCAAACTCGTGACCGTGACAATCTTCACAGCCCGCCCGGGTGTCATCATCGGCAAGGGAGGCACAGAGGTTGAAAAGCTCAAGGAGGAAGTGAAGAAGCTCATCGGCAAGGACATCCAGATCAACATCAGCGAGATCAAACGCCCTGAACTTGACGCGTTCATCGTGGCAAGCTCAATCGCGAAGCAGATCGAAGGCCGTGTGGCATACCGCCGCGCGATGAAGAAGGCCGTTCAGGATACGATGAGGATCGGCGCCGAAGGCATCAAGGTCATCGCGTCAGGTCGTATCGGCGGCGCTGAGATCGCACGCTCGGAATCAATCAAGGAAGGCCGTATCCCGTTGCACACCCTCCGCGCTGACATCGACTACTCGCTCGTCGAAGCTCACACCTCATACGGCCGTATCGGCATCAAGGTGTGGATCTGCAAGGGCGAGGTCTATGGTCGCCCGGAGCTTGTTCCGACGTCGAGCCAGCCTGCGTCACAGAAGAAGGTCGGCGGCATGGACAGGAAACCCGGCAACGGGGCACCGCGTCGCGCCAAACGCCCAAGCAACAATAAGTAAAGACATTGCAAGAGATGTCTGCAAAATTAAATAAGGTAATATAAAATCAAATAACGATGTTACAACCTAAAAGATCAAGATACAGAAGACCCCAGAAAGGCAAAATGAAGGGCAACGCGTTCCGCGGCCATGAGCTCGCCTTCGGTTCTTTTGGAATTAAAACGATGGAGGAATGCCTGATAACAGCCCGCCAGATTGAGGCTGCCCGTCAAGCTGTCACACGTCACATGAAACGTGAGGGGCAGATTTGGATCAGAATATTCCCTGACAAACCTATCACCAAGAAGCCTCTCGAGGTTCGTATGGGTAAAGGTAAAGGAGACGTCGAGTACTTCGTTGCGCGCGTCACCCCAGGTCACATGCTTTTCGAAGCTGCGGGTGTCCCGCTGGCGGTCGCCAAGGAAGCTCTCCGCTTAGCCGCTCAAAAGCTGCCTGTAACAACAAAGTTCGTGGTTAGAAGAGATTATGTCGAATAGAAACAGTTGGCACTATGAAGAAAGAAGCAATCAATGAATTAAGTACTGCTGATCTGATGGAACGCGTCGAGACCCTGCGTCTCGAGTACGTCAAGATGAAAATGCAACATGCAGTTTCCCCATTGGATAATCCGAACAAGCTCGGAGCAACCCGCAAACAGATCGCGCGCATGCTGACAGAGCTGACAAAGCGTCAGAATGCAGAAAAGAACGTTAAATAGACACGACGAAAGGAAATAAGACATGGAAGAAAGAAATCTTAGAAAAGAGAGAATCGGTGTCGTTGCCAGCAACAAGATGGACAAGACGATCGTCGTAGTGATTGAACGTCGCACAAAACACCCGATTTACGGTAAGTTCGTTAAGAAATCAACACGGTTCTTCGCACACGACGAGAACAATGAATGCAACATCGGAGACACGGTGCGCATCATGGAGACCCGTCCGCTCAGCAAGAACAAACGTTGGAGACTCGTTGAAATAATAGAAAGGGCCAAGTAATGTTACAACAAGAATCAAGACTTGCAGTAGCCGACAACAGCGGTGCAAAGGAAGTGCTCTGCATCAGAGTATTAGGCGGAACCAAAAAGCGTTATGCCCGTATCGGCGACGTCATCGTGGTTTCAGTTAAGGACGCTCTCCCAAGCGGCAACGCGAAGAAGGGCACAGTGTTCAAAGCAGTCGTAGTCCGCACAAAGAAGGAGACGCGCCGCGCCGACGGGTCATACATCCGCTTCGACGACAACGCGTGCGTGCTTCTCAACGGACAGGGCGAGATGGTTGGCACCCGTATCTTCGGACCGGTCGCGAGGGAATTGCGCGAGAAACAGTACATGAAAATCGTATCTCTTGCACCTGAGGTACTTTAATAGAAAGGAAAGAAGTTATGAGTATTAAAATGTTCGTAAAGAAAGGTGACAGCGTAGTCATCATATCCGGAACCCAGAAGGGCAAGAGAGGCACAGTGCTCAGCGTTGACCCGAAGAAGCAGCGTGCCATCGTCGACGGCGTGAACCTCGTGTCGAAGAACACGAAGCCGAGCACCGAGAACCCCAAGGGCGGTATCATCAAGAAGGAGGCCCCGATCCACGTCAGCAACATCATGGTCTGCGACAAGGACGGCACCCCGGGCCGCATCGGCCGCAAAAAAGATGAAAATGGCAAATCAATCCGTTATTCAAAAAAATCAGGGGAGGTTATTAAATAATGAAGTATCAACCCAAATTCAGAGAACAGTATAAGAGCGAAATCGTGCCTGCATTGATGAAGGAATTCCAGTACAAGACTGTGATGCAGGTTCCACGGCTTTTGAAAATTTCGCTCAATCAGGGCATCGGCGCAGCTCTCGCCGACAAGAAGCTGATTGACTATGGTGTAGAGGAAATGACAGCTATCACCGGACAGAAAGCCGTTCCGACAATTTCAAGACACGACGTGTCAAACTTCAAGTTGCGTCGTGGCAACCCGATCGGCGTTCGCGTGACGCTGCGCGGTGACAAGATGTACGAATTCCTCGAACGCCTGGTCGCCGTCGCCCTCCCACGTGTTCGCGACTTCAGAGGTATCAACGACAAGGGCTTCGACGGCCGCGGCAACTACAGCTTCGGCATCACCGAGCAGATCATCTTCCCGGAGATCGACATGGACAAGGTCAACAAGATCAACGGCATGGACATCACCTTCGTCACATCGGCGAATACCGACAAGGAAGCAATGGCCTTGTTGAAGCAGTTTGGTCTTCCATTTAAAAACCAGAAAAAATAGTGAGATATGGCAAAAGAATCAATGAAAGCGCGTGAGCGCAAAAGAATGGCGATGGTGGAGAAATACGCCGAGAAACGCGCCGCCCTCAAAGAAGCCGGCGACTACATCGGCCTCCAGAAGCTTCCGAGGAACGCATCTCCCATCCGCGTGCACAATCGTTGTCAGCTTACAGGACGTCCAAAAGGTTATATGCGTCAGTTCGGCATCTCACGTATCAACTTCCGTGAGATGGCCCTTAAAGGTTTGATCCCAGGTGTTAAGAAAGCAAGTTGGTAATTTAATAAGAAAGGATTAAAACTATGATTACAGACCCTATAGCAGATTTTTTGACACGCGTTCGCAATGCCGTCAATGCTAAACACAGAATCGTGGAAGTCCCTGCCTCCAACACGAAGAAGGCCATCACAAAGATCCTCTTTGAGAAGGGCTATATCCTCAACTACAAGTTCGTGGAAGAAGGACCTCAAGGTACAATCAAGATCGCTCTTAAGTACCACCCTGTAACCAAGCAGCCGGCCATCGTGACAATAGACCGCGTATCACGCCCTGGTCTCCGTCACTACGCCGACTCAGAAAACCTCCCGAGAGTGATGAACGGCCTCGGCATCGCAATCATCTCAACCTCAAGAGGTATCATGACTGATAAAGAAGCTCGTAAACTCCATATCGGAGGCGAAGTGTTGTGCTATGTTTCATAATAAGATAGGAGAATAACAGCTATGGCATTATCAAGAATAGGTAAATTACCAATCGCAATCCCGGCAGGTGTCGAGGTTAAATTGGATGGCAACGTTCTCACAGTCAAGGGTAATCTTGGCACACTCAGCCAGGATTTCCGCGGCGACGTCAACGTTAAGATAGAAGACGGTCACATCATCGTCGAACCGGCAAACGTGGAGAAGGCATCAGCGAAACACGGTCTCTACCGCGCTTTGTTCTTCAACATGGTGAAGGGCGTCTCTGAAGGCTTCGAACTCGTCATGGAGTTCGTCGGCGTCGGCTACAAGGCCGAAGCCAAGGCCAACGGCAAACAACTCGAGCTCGGTCTCGGTTTCTCACATAACATGATTATGGCATTCCCGGAGGAAATCACCTGCGAGACCATCAATGAAAGAGGTAAGAACCCGATTTTGAAGCTCCGTTCATACGACAAGCAATTGCTCGGCCAGGTGGCAGCAAAGATTCGCTCGTACAGACGTCCTGAGCCGTACAAGGGCAAGGGTATCAAGTTCGAGGGCGAAGTCCTCAGACGCAAGGCTGGTAAGGCAGCAGGTAAATAATGTTTAATTCTAAAACGCAAGAAAGATGAATAAGAAGATCGAAAGAAGATTAAACATCAAGAGACGCGTCCGTAAAGTCGTCAGCGGCACGGCAGCACGTCCGAGAATGTCTGTCTTTAGAAGCAATAAGTCGATTTATGTTCAGCTCATCGACGATGAGGCAGGCAGGACACTCGTGGCCGCCAGCTCACGCGAGAACGGAATCGAAGAAGAGAAAATTACAAAGATCGAGCAGGCCAACAAGGTCGGCAACCTCGTAGCAGAAAAGGCGAAGGCAGCCGGCATCGAGACAGTGGTGTTCGATCGTAACGGTTATTTGTATCATGGTAGAGTGAAGTCTCTCGCAGAAGGCGCTCGTAATGGTGGATTAAAATTCTAAAGCTATGGCAGAAGTCAACGTAAAAAAAGTGAAAAGCTCGGAAATCGAACTTAAAGAACGTATGGTACACGTCAGCCGCGTGACAAAAGTCACCAAGGGTGGTCGTGCCTTCACATTCGCAGCTATCGTCGTCGTCGGCAACGAAAATGGCGTGGTTGGTTACGGTCTTGGCAAAGCCAAGGAAGTACAGGCCGCCATTCAGAAAGGTGCCGAAGATGCGAAGAAGAACCTCATCAAGGTGCCGGTAATCAATGGTACACTCCCTCATGAACAGTATGGCAAATACTGCGGAGCATACGTTTACCTCCAGCCGGCAACACCCGGTACCGGCGTCATCGCCGGCGGCGCCATGCGTGCCGTCCTCGAAAGCGTCGGCGTGAAGAACGTTCTCGCAAAGTCTAAAGGTTCATCAAACCCTCACTCAGTCGTCAAGGCTACATTCGTCGCATTGTCAAAGATGCGCGATGCACGCACTGTCGCACAGATGAGAGGCGTGGATATGGATGTGGTGTTTAACGGATAATCTAAATTGAACTATGAAAAAAGTAAGAATCACCCAGATTAGAAGTGGCATCGGCAGACCACAGGATCAGAAAGACACACTGAAGAGCTTGAACCTCAGAAAGATGCACCAGTCAGTGGAAGTTGACATGGAAAACCCTTCAACCGCTGGCATGGTCGAGAAAATCAAGCATCTTCTCAAAATCGAAGAAATCTAATTGTTAAACTAAGAAATTTTTAATACTATGGATCTTAGTAATCTTAAACCGGCAAAAGGTTCCGTCAGGGAACGCAAGAGAATAGGTCGCGGACAGGGTTCAGGCTACGGCGGGACATCAACACGCGGTCACAAAGGTGCCGGCCAGCGCTCAGGAAACACACACAAGATCGGTTTCGAGGGCGGCCAGATGCCTCTCCAGCGTCTCGTCCCTAAGTTCGGATTCAAGAACATCAACCGCGTCAGCTATCGCCCGGTCAACCTTGAAGAAATCCAGAACTTGGCCAACAACGGATTAACAACTATCACACCTGAAGAGCTCTGCAAAAACGGCTTGGCAGGTAAAAATGAACTTGTTAAAATTCTCGGAAACGGTGAATTGACAACAGCAGTCACAGTGAAAGCCCACGCATTCTCAAAGAAGGCGGAGGAAGCTGTCACAAAGGCTGGTGGTACTATTGAGAAAATCTAATCAACTAAACTAAAGAGATATGAAGGAGTTATTAATTGTTATTTTGGTCTGTGTCGTCGTCGCAGGTTTACTGTGGATGAACAAGAGACTCAGAGAAAACATCCAAAATATCTTTAAAATCGAGGAGCTTCGCAAACGCATCCTTTACACGCTGCTGATCATCTTGATCTACCGCTTCGGATCGTATGTCGTCCTCCCCGGTGTTGACCCGAACGCACTGTCAGCTTTGAAGAATCAAAGCAGCTCTGGTCTCCTTGGTTTGTTGAATATGTTCTCAGGTGGTGCGTTTGCTAATGCTTCGGTGTTCGCCCTCGGTATCATGCCGTACATCACCGCAAGCATTATCATTCAGTTGCTCGGCATGGCAATCCCTTACTTCCAGCGCTTGCAGAAGGAAGGCGAGAGCGGCCGTCGCAAGATCAACCAAATCACCCGTTACCTCACGGTGCTCATCGTGGCTGTTCAGGCTCCGGGTTACATCGCCAACCTCCGCGTTCAGCTTCCGGCTGAAGCAATCTACCCGTTCGTCCCGGGCGGCACACCGACATTGTTCTTCTGGATATCCTCAGTGATCATCCTCATCGCAGGAACACTGTTCATCATGTGGCTCGGCGAACGCATAACAGACAAAGGCATCGGCAACGGTATATCACTCATCATCATGATTGGTATCATCGCACGTCTTCCTTTCGCACTGTTCGCGGAAATCGCTTCACGCTTCACTGAAGGCACAGGCGGCCCGATCTTCTTCTTGCTGGAAATCGTATTCCTCGTACTCGTCATCATCATGACAATAATGCTCGTGCAGGGCACACGCAAGGTGCCGGTACAATACGCAAAACGCGTTGTCGGCAACAAGCAGTACGGTGGAGTCCGCCAGTACATCCCATTGAAAGTCAATGCAGCAGGTGTCATGCCTATCATCTTCGCACAGGCTATCCTCTTCGTGCCGATCACAATCATCGGCTATACGCAGACAGAGAGCCTCGGCGGATTCTGGAGAGCAATGACAAACATGAACGGTTTCTGGTATAACCTCGTGTTCTTCCTCTTCATCGTCATCTTCACATATTTCTACACAGCTGTGACCATCAATCCCGCACAGATGGCAGAAGACATCAAGAAGAACGGCGGTTTCATCCCGGGCGTCAAACCTGGCAAGAAGACACAGGAATACTTCGACACAGTCATGTCGAGAATCACCCTCCCGGGAGCACTCTTCATCGGTGTGGTCGCTATCATGCCTGCTATCGTCTCAACCCTCGGCGTCAACCAGCAGTTCAGCCAGTTCTACGGCGGCACATCACTGCTGATCCTCGTCGGTGTGGTGTTGGATACATTGCAACAGATTGAAAGTCACCTTCTCATGCGTCATTACGACGGTCTCACCAAATCGGGCCGCATCAAAGGCCGTGTGGGCAGGATGTAATTTCTATAAGGTCTATGATTCATTTCAGAACAGATAACGAAATCGAATTGCTGAGACAAGCTGCTTTGCTCGTGGGCAAGACCCTGGGCGAAGTGGGGAAGCACGTGCGTCCGGGAGTCCGCACCATAGAGCTCGACAGACTCGCTGAAGAGTTTATCAGAGACAATGGCGCAACGCCAGCCTTCAAGGGCTACGGCGGATTCCCCGGAAGCCTGTGCATCTCGGTCAACGAGCAGGTGGTCCACGGCATCCCCGGAAACTACGAGCTTCGCGACGGAGACATTGTCTCAATCGACTGTGGCACTGTGCTGAACGGTTATGTCGGCGACTCGGCCTACACCTTCTGCTGCGGTGAGGTTGCAGAGGAGACACGCCTTCTTCTTCAGAGAACGAAGGAGTCACTCTACAAGGGAATCGAAGCGGCGGTGGCAGGCAACAGAGTCGGTGACATCGGCTATGCGGTGCAGAGTTACACGGAGTCGTTCGGTTACGGAGTCGTCCGTGAACTCGTCGGCCACGGCGTGGGACGCAAGATGCACGAAGACCCGCAGGTGCCTAACTACGGCAAACGCGGCTACGGTCCGAGACTCTTCGAAGGCATGGTCCTCGCAATAGAACCGATGATCACCCTCGGCAAAAAGGAAATCGTACAAGAACGTGACGGATGGACAATCACCACGCGTGACAGGAAACCCGCCGCTCACTTCGAACACGATATCGCGGTGCGTAAAGGCAAAGCCGAGATATTATCAAGTTTTGAATGGGCAGAAGCAGTAGAAAATAACAAATAAAAAGAAATTATATGCCAAAACAGTCATCAATAGAACAAGACGGTACAGTGATTGAATCATTAGGTAACGCAATGTTTAGGGTGGAACTCGAGAATGGGATCCAGATCATCGCGCACATCTCAGGCAAGATGAGACTCCATTACATAAAGATCCTCCCTGGCGATAAGGTGAAGGTAGAGATGTCACCTTACGATCTGACAAAAGGACGTATAAGTTTCAGGTACAAATAAATGTGAAGACAAAATTAAAAAATTGATAAAATGAAAGTCAGAGCATCAATCAAGAAGAGATCAGCCGATTGCATCATTGTGCGTCGCAAAGGTAAATTGTATGTAATTAACAAAAAGAACCCTAAGGAAAATCAACGTCAGGGTTAATTAAAAAAATCAGGAAAATATGGCTAGAATTGCTGGTGTAGATATCCCGAATAACAAACAGGGTCAGATTTCATTGACCTACATTTTCGGTATCGGTCGTTCGGCAGCGAAGGCTATCCTCAAGGAAGCCAATGTCGAATTAGAAAAGAAAGTCCAGGACTGGACGGATGATGAGCAGAACGCAATCCGTAACATCATCGCCGAAAAGTACAAGACGGAAGGTGAACTCCGCAGCGAGATTCAGATCAACATCAAACGTTTGATGGATATCGGTTGCTACAGAGGAATCCGTCACCGTTCAGGTCTGCCACTCCGTGGTCAGAGCACAAAGAACAACGCACGTACCCGTAAGGGCCGCAAGAAGACCGTTGCAAATAAAAAGAAAGCCACTAAGTAGTTAAAAGTGAAAAGTTGAAAGTTAAAAGAGAGAGGACTTCGATCCTTTTAACTTTTAACTTTAAACTTTAAACTCCAGAAGGGGTTGGATCATATTAAATACCATTAAAAAAAGCTAAGTAAAAATGGCAAAAAACACGAAAAGCGTTAAGAAACGTGTTGTTAAGATCGAGGCGCAGGGCAAAGCCTTCATCAAAGCTTCCTTCAATAACATCATCATTTCATTAACAAACAATGAAGGACAGGTCATATCATGGGCATCAGCCGGAAAGATGGGCTTCAAGGGTTCGAAGAAGAACACCCCTTACGCAGCCCAGCTGGCAGCAGAGGAATGCACAAAGACAGCATACGACCTGGGATTACGTAAAGTAAAAGTATTCGTCAAAGGACCAGGCGCAGGCCGTGAGTCAGCCATCCGTGCAATTCACTCAACAGGCGTTGAAGTGACAGAGATCGTCGATGTCACACCATTGCCGCACAACGGATGCCGTCCACCAAAGCGCAGAAGAGTGTAATTTTTTGTTTAACAATTTAAAAAGAAAAAGTTATGGCAAGATATACAGGTCCTAAAACAAAAATCGCTCGTAAATTCGGTGAACCAATCTACGGCTCAGACAAAAATTACGAAAAGAGAAATTTCCCTCCGGGACAACATGGTGCAGCAAAGAAACGCAAGAAAGTTTCTGAATACGGCACACAGTTGAATGAAAAACAGAAAGCAAAATACACATACGGCATCCTCGAGCGCCAGTTCAGAAAGACATACGCTCTCGCTTCGACGAAGAAAGGTGTCACGGGTGAGATTTTGCTCCAGCTCATCGAGTCACGTCTCGACAACGTCGTCTATCGTCTCGGCATCGCCCCGACACGTGACGCCGCCCGTCAGCTCGTGAGCCACCGCCACATCACAGTCAACGGCAGAGTCCTCAACATCCCGTCAGCGATGCTGAAACCGGGCGACATCGTGGCAGTCCGCGAAAGATCAAAGAGCTTGGAAGTCATCACAAATTCAGTGGAAGGCCGCTCATGCAGCTATCCATGGTTAGAATGGGATTCAGCAAGCCTCACAGGAAAGTTCATGAGCTATCCTAACCGTGAGGACATTCCTGAAAACATCAATGAACAACTGATCGTTGAGTTGTATTCTAAATAATCGAATATAAACTGATATTATGGCAATATTAGCATTTCAAAGACCTGATAAGGTCGTCATGGTAGAATCGACAGACAGACATGGTGTCTTCGAGTTCCGCCCGCTGGAACCTGGCTACGGCATGACAATCGGCAACGCCTTGAGAAGAGTGCTCCTCTCATCGCTCGAAGGTTTCGCAATCACTTCAATACGCATTGAAGGCGTTGAACACGAGATGGCCCCTATCCCGGGCGTCATCGAAGACCTCACCGACATCGTGCTGAAATTCAAACAGGTACGCTTCAAACAGCAAATCCCAGGCGAGACATTCGAAAAAGCCACCGTCGTCATCGGTGACCAGGAAGAGTTCGTCGCAGGCGACATCAACAAGTTCCTCTCAGTGTTCCAAGTACTGAACCCGGAACTCGTAATCTGCCACATGGACAAGTCGGTGAAAATCACCATCGACATCACCATCAACAAAGGCAGGGGCTACGTCAACGCCGACGAGAACAAAGTCCTCAGCGCACCGGTCAACACAATAGCCATCGATTCAATCCACACACCTATCAGAAACGTCAGCTTCAAGGTCGAAAACTACCGCGTCGAACAAAAGACCGACTACGAGAAACTCGTCCTTGACATCGAGACTGATGGCTCAATCAATCCGAAAGATGCCATGACGGAAGCTGCGAAAATCCTCATCTACCACTTCATGCTGTTCTCAGACGAACGCATCACACTGTTAGATGAACAGAAGACAGTCTCTGAGGACTTCGACGAAGGCTCACTGCATATCCGTCAGCTCCTCAAGACCAAGCTCGTCGATATGGATCTTTCAGTTCGCGCACTCAACTGCCTCAAGGCAGCCGAAGTCGAAACAATCGGTGAACTCGTTGCCCTCAACAAAGCCGACTTGCTCAAGTTCCGTAACTTCGGTAAGAAGTCACTCACCGAACTTGAAGAGTTGGTCAGGAACAAGGGACTCGAATTTGGAATGAATATCAGCAAATATAAATTAGATAAGGAATAATAGAGATGAGACACAATAAGAAAATCAATCATTTAGGAAGAAAAGCAGCTCACCGCAACGCTATGCTCTCAAACATGGCATCATCATTGATCCTTGAGAAGCGCATCGTCACGACAGTCGCAAAGGCAAAGGCCCTGCGCAAGTACGTTGAGCCTATGATTACTCGTTCCAAAGACGACTCGACAAATTCACGCCGTGTGGTGTTCGCCGACTTGCAGAACAAATATGCAGTCACCGAACTCTTCCGCGAGATCAGCCAGAAAGTGGCCAACCGCCCGGGCGGTTACACCCGTATCATCAAACTCGGTCTCCGCGCCGGCGACAGCGCAGAGATGTGCATGATGGAACTCGTCGATTACAACGAAGTCTATACAAACGGCAAGAAAGCTGCAAAGACCACCAAGACGACACGCCGCGGCGGTAAGAAAAAAGCAGCCGAAACAACAGCAGAAGCTCCAGCAACAGAAGCTCCGAAAGCTGAATAATGACAGAGGTGAAGACTGAAGTCTAAACACAACATGGCGCACGATGGCGTTTCAACCCATCGACGTCAAATCGTAGAGACGCGGCATGCCGCGTCTCTTTTTTAATTGCCTGTCTCTTTTTATGGTTTCTTTCCTATTTAAATTTTTTTCAACTTTTTTCCAGCCGTATCGAAAAAAATCCTATTTTTGCCGCCGCTATGATAAAGGGTACTGCAAAATATGACTTATTGAAGTCAGTGGCGCACTGTTGTGCGTCGTTGTGTTTGTGTATCATTGCGTTGATACGCAAAATTTATAATAAAACGGTTGTATTTATGGATGGCGTGAGGATTGTTGATTGGCAATCAGTGGATCTCGTCGCTGCTTCATGTCCGAAGTATAGTATATATTCCGCGATTACATATCATCGCATTGGCGGAGCTGTCCGCCGGTCACTTTGTCATGGCACGGCCTGCCGTTTGGTGGGCCCTTTTTTCGAGTTTTTAGTTCTTAGTTCTTAGTCTTTAGAGTGGAGCAAACTCAAAATACGGACAATACAGTGAATGCATCAATAAAAAAGAAGTAATAAATTCTAAAAAACGGAGGTTCAATGAAAGGTAAA
>JAZRYG010000057.1:0-23813 GCA_045600605.1 Bacteroidales bacterium | reverse complement strand
AGCGAAATTCCTTGTCGGGTAAGTTCCGACCTGCACGAATGCTGTAACGATCCGAGCACTGTCTCGGCTGTGAGCTCGGTGTAATTGTAGTATCGGTGAAGATGCCGATTCCCCGCAATGGGACGAAAAGACCCCGTGAACCTTTACTGCAGCTTTGCATTGAATTTGGGTAATTGATGTGTAGGATAGGTCGGAGGCTATGAGCCGGGTACGCCAGTATTCGGGGAGCCGCTGTTGAAATACGACCCTTTGGTTATTTGGATTCTAACTCCTGGAAGGAGGACACTGCATGGTGGGTAGTTTGACTGGGGTGGTCGCCTCCAAAAGTGTAACGGAGGCTTCCAAAGGTGCGTTCACGTCGATTGGTAACCGACGGTAGAGTGCAATGGCATAAGCGCGCTTGACTGAGAGACCCACAAGTCGATCAGGTGGGAAACCAGGGCAAAGTGATCCGGTGGCACTGCATGGGTGGGCCATCGCTCAAAGGATAAAAGGTACTCCGGGGATAACAGGCTGATCGCTCCCAAGAGCTCAAATCGACGGAGCGGTTTGGCACCTCGATGTCGGCTCGTCACGTCCTGGGGCTGGAGCAGGTTCCAAGGGTTCGGCTGTTCGCCGATTAAAGTGGCACGCGAGCTGGGTTCAGAACGTCGCGAGACAGTTCGGTCTCTATCTATTGCGGGCGTTGGAGACTTGAGAGGGGCTGCCCTTAGTACGAGAGGACCGGGGCGGACGAACCTCCTGTGCACCGGTTGTGGCGCCAGCCGCACCGCCGGGTAGCAGCGTTCGGACGGGATAAGCGCTGAAGGCATCTAAGCGCGAAGCCCACCTCAAGATTAGGTTTCCTTTAAGGGCCGTATCAGACCAATACGTCGATAGGGCGCAGGTGCAAGCGCGGCGACGCGTTCAGCCGAGCGCTACTAATAGCCCGTAGGCTTCGCGGACCCGACCGAGGGTCGGTCCGGACGGCAGCAGCAACAAGGGCGTCACGGGTCGTGCCCGTGCGCGCGTCAGGGCGTTGTGCCAGACCCGCGCTCTCCTTCGCGCCATGTCGAGACAAGAGAGACACATGGTGACTACAGCACGGAGGTCCACCTCTTCCCATTCCGAACAGAGAAGTTAAGCCCCGTCGCGCCGATGATACTGCAGAAGACTGTGGGAAAGTAGGTCGTCGCCACCCCATACACGGAAGCCTGACCCGAACACGGGTCGGGCTTCCCGCGTTTATACCGGTTCAAAAATTCAAAAATTCAAAAATTCAAATATTCAAATATTCAAATATTCAAAAATTACGTACATCGTTTTTCTACTACAACACCCCTACTCTATTTTTTATGATCTCAACTCATTTTCTTTCACTTTTTATCACCAGCCTTTAAACTAATTTTGCTATCTTTGCGGCGTGAAAAATTATAAAATTGTCATATTAACAGCGTTGATTTTCTGTCATTTATCAATGACAGCAAGAAGTGTTTTTCATGAAAATGACTCAATAAATGTCGATTCAACCTTAGTCAAATACTTCTATGACAAACTTGAAAACCAACAACTTGGAAATATTTTCCCGTGGGACACTACAACTCTCGGAGCCTCATTCTACGACCCAGCAGACCCTCAGTTTCAATCGTATCACACCCTGAGCAACGCAGGACACGCCCATAAAAATCTTGAGTTCTCCTTCCCTACCCAAATCGGTTTTAATGACAGACCTACTTACTTCAGCCAGTATATCAAAACAAAAGAGAATATAATCTATCCCATTCTTTACCAACCATTTACAAACCTGAATTACATGATGGGCAGCAAGAAAGAACAGCATTTCAACGCAACTTTCAGCCGCGAACTACTTCCAAGATTCTACCTTACCATGTATTTCAACGTTGATGACGTGCCATCCGTTTACAAAAGAAGTTATGCACAAAACATCAATTTCTGGATTAACCTGCGATGGAATACACAAAACCAACGCTATGGCTTTAATACATATTACTTTACAAATAAAATTTTCAACTATGAAAGCGGCGGCATTACTGACGATGCCATTTTCACAAATAATATAGAAAAAGACAAGTCTCTTTACGAAGTTAATCTGCAAAACGCCACAAACCTTATAAAAGTTGACGGCTTCGGAGTAAACCAACACTTTGTCCTAAGCAAAAACGGACAAAAAAACAATGACGAAAACTTTATCTATGACACGATAATTGTAAATGACACAATAAATAATTCGATCGATACAATTATCAACAAAAACAAAGTCAAAAGAAAAATCGGACTCGGAAGAATCAATTATTCATTTGACTATCAAAGAAATAGATATATCTATGAAGATGCCAATCCAACTTCGGCGTTTTACGAACCTTACGATTCAATAATCAACGATTCATTTACCTTCGACAGCCTTTGCTTCAACACAATAAAAAACGCAATTTCTTGGAATTCACTGAGTTACAGAGAATATTCCAACAATATTCCATTTTACCTTTCATTCGGAGTTGAACATAATTACACACAGCACAAAGGTTATGTTGACTATATTTCAAATGAACGGTTTAACAAGAAAGAATATTCAAACCTGCGCGCGACAGCCGGAATAATAATAAACCTGTTTAAATCGACAAGAATCACCGGAAACGGGGAATTGATTTTCAGCGACTATCTCGCAGGTGATTTCAGGCTTTCGGGACAGTGGAAACAATTCCTCGGCACCTACAAGAAAAACATCGGCGCACTTGTCTTTGACATCAACATGGCGAGGAAATCGCCCGACTGGTTTGAAACATATTACTATTCAAACAATTTCCGCTGGGAAAACGACTTCAGCCCCGCAACATACATGCTGCTCAAAGGATCCTACGAATACAAATGGTTCAATGTCGGCATCAAAAACTCCACAATAGACCACTACATTTATTTCGCGGAAAACGCGAAACCCGCCCAACACACCGGAACCATCAACGTATCATCACTTTATGCAAACTTCGATTTCAAAATAAGGGTGTTCGAAATCTCCGGCATCTTGTCGATGCAAAAGGCAAGCAATGAAGATGTCATGCACCTCCCTCTTTTCTACGGGAAAGTCAAATTGGGATGGAACATCAAGCTCGTGAAAAATGTCTCGGCATTGCAGCCGTCGTTTGTAATCAATTATTTCACAGAATATTACGCCGATGCCTACATGCCGGCATTGAGGACGTACCACCTTCAAAACGAAGTCAAAATAGGAGATTATCCGTTCGTTGATTTCTTCCTGACATTCAAACTCAAACGCGCGAACATTTTCCTCGGAATCACCAATATCTACTCATTTTCAAGAGACAACAGATATTTCTCAACACCACACTACCCTGTAAGAGATTACAAGTTCATCTTCGGGTTAAACTGGAGGCTGTACAAATAACATACTAAACGAATCCGCGTTGCTTCTTGATTTTGTCGTACGCGTCGTTGATCTCCTGAAACTTCTTCTCCGCCGCCTTTCTGACATCATCGCCGAGATATGCGACCTTGTCGGGATGGTTTTTCTTCGCCATTTCACGATACGCTTTCTTAATCTCATCGTCAGTGGCCGACGGATCAACGCCAAGGATAGTGTATGAATCATCCAGTTTTTTCACAAACATTGCCTTGACAGACTCGAAATCGCTGCCACTTACACCCATGTAATGAGCAATTCTGTCAATGGTATCTATTTCAGAATCAAGAACCTGCCCGTCGGCGGAAGCTATCCCGAAAAGATAATGCAGTATCTGCAGTTTCGACGAATATTCCATGTAACGCCCGACCTGCCGGCTGACATCCGCGACGTTGATGTCCTGCTTCAAGACCTCGCGCAAAGTGAGAATGTATTTCTCCGCCTGCTCCTGTCCGAAATTTGACAGGAAAAACCTCTTGACATAATCAAGCTCCGATTTCTTCACCACGCCGTCGGCCTTCATGACCGCTGCGGTGAGCACCAGCAGACTCGCGGTGAAATCCTGCTGCTGTTTGTTTTCACCCATGAATTTCACATCCTCTTTAGTTATGGAAGCGCCGCCCAATATCGAGCCGAGGGCGAAACCGATAATAGCGCCGATGGGGCCGCCGAAAGCCCAGCCGATACCGGCACCGAACCATCTCGAGCAACCACCGCCATTCATATACATCTGTGAATCAGAACTTTTCACGTTCCCCCTTATCAGTCTCACAATGCCGCTCACAGCAGCTAACAAGACCAAGAATCCGATTAATCTTATCATCTCAAAAATTTTCGCAAAAATACAAAATATGTGAAAGCGAGAAGTGTCAAGAAATGAAATAATTTTCACACCACGAATGGAATATATTCGAGAGTAAAAAACACCCTCCTTTGATTTAAAAAACATTTCAATTTATTTTTTTCTTCGTTTGTCGGAGATATGATTTAATTTTTTAACTTCGCCACCTGAAACCACAACATGACAACACCATGCTGAACCATAGGCACATATCAGGACGAGTTGAAGGGAATGGAGACATTCACAAAGGATTTGTGCTGAATGTTGCGATTCCCGAAAACAATCAATATTTTTGCCGCGCAATTTCTCGGCTGTCCGCTGTGGAGGATGGGATGAACAAGTTCATCGGATGTAGCGGCTTCGACCTGAAGACAACGACGGGCTGCCGCACAAAAAGCCCACGTGCCATGAGAAGTGCAGATGAATTATTAAATTTAAAGGTTAAAGTCATGAAAAAAAAGAATTTGATGCTCATCTTGATGTTGTTCATCCAAATGACATCTTTATGCCAGTACAGGATAGACTGGCAGAACTGCTATGGGACAGATGAAGACGATGATATTATGGCTATCGTCGAGACCGATGATGGATTTATTGTCACAGGTTTTTATTCCGATGATCCTTATTACAGAATAGAAAAAGGTGTGACATTAAGGATAGACAGCAACGGAGACACCATTTGGAACAGGATCAGCAACACCAGCAATGACAATGGTGTGCATTGTATGGACAGACTGCCTGACGGAGATTACATTATGATGTACCAAGATTGGACATTGTATCCCGATTCTCACTACGGCAACATCGGATTCAGGAAGATTGATGCGGACGGCAGCACCATCTGGGAAAAGGCGTACGGGAATGATTTCGGCAGGAGTAATGGAAACGCTGGTGGCTGTGCCACATCCGATGGTGGATTTGTAGGCTACGCGCCATACACTTTCGCCGGAGGCGACATCTCACACATCTGGGGAGGAGGGCGCGATATTTGGGTGATTAGGATTGACGGCAACGGCGACATGGTGTGGGAGACAAGCGTGGGGACAACAGGTGATGAAGGTGCAGGCAGCATACAACAGACAGCCGACGGCGGATTCCTTCTGGCTGTCGTAAACACCGTCCCCGGCACAGGCAACATGAAGTGCAAGGAGCATCAGGACGTAAACGGAGTGCCGCATCTTGTAAAACTCGACCCTGACGGCAATGTGGAATGGAGCTTCTGCTACGGCGGCAGCTACAGAACCGGACATAATGGTGCCGTGGTGTTGGACGACGGATACCTTCTGTATGGCTTCACAACGGCTGATGACGGCGACTTCGATGGAGCGGGGTTTCACCTCGGCTACGTCAATGGTCTGCCATATATTGGAAGATATCCTGATGCGTATCTGATGAAGACCGATTTCGACATGAACACCATCTGGTGCAGGTGCTATGGAGGGAGAGGATCTGATTGTGCACATAAGGTCTTCCAGAACGAGGACGGAGGGTTCACAGTGTTCGCCTCCACATGTTCCATCGACGGCGACGTGCAGAGCGCAGACCGGCTGCCGCACGACCCGAGGTACTATATCGGTTACGGCTCTAACGTGAGCTGGATATTCCGTGTGGATGCCGACGGCGAACTGCTCTGGGAAAGAGTGACAGGAGGGTTCCACGACATTGCAGATCCGTACCCCTACGATGTGATAAAACACAACGACAGGGAATACACCATAGCGTCGCAGATGACATATTACAACCCATCGTGGGAGCACTGCGACATAGACTGTCCTTATAACGACGACATGCCAGGCTCTGGCCAGAACTTCTGGGTATATCACATCACCGACATCTTCGACTACAACGGTGTGGGTGTGGCGGAGTACCAGAGAAGGGCGATGAGCATCGACATCCACCCCAACCCGGCGAATACCTGGGTGGCGGGTTGACTACACACTGCCCGAAGGCTTCAACGATGCCACCATCACACTAACCAACAGTTTGGGACTTGCTGTCTATACCCAAACCGTACATGGAATGCAAGGACAGAATGTGATCGACCTGCGGGAGATGCCTGTGGGAGTTTACATTCTGACGATAAGATGTGAAGACCACAGCCTGACCGAAAAGGTGGTTGTGGCAAGATAAGTATTGTAACAACAGGCAAGCGGTCTCCAAGTCCGACACTTGGAGACCGCTGACAAATACTAAAACATTCAGTCATGAAAAAAAAGAATTTGATGCTCATCTTGATGTTGTTCATCCAAATGACATCTTTATGCCAATACAGGATAGACTGGCAGAACTGCTATGGGACAGATGAAGACGATGTCGGTGGTGCTGAACAGTGCGGCTCCGACAGAGAGCATTGTCGCACAACTCATCAGTATTTCGCCGCTGGCAAGGTACACGCGGGGATTAAAAAGCCCGATAAAATCATTAATGAAGGTGATTTTCATAATTTTGCATTTTTTGTTTGACGGCGCAAACTTACGCAAAAAAAATGATGTGGAAGTACCGGAAGTTGTCTTGCCGCAAAAAAAGTTCCTGTATGCCTTCCATGCTTTATCCGCCGGAGTCGGTACGGCACGTTACATCTTCCGGAGCAGGCCCCATATAACCTTAAATAAAAGTAATCATCTTGAATACACTTCCTCGCCTTCGAAGAAGGTTTTAAGCACCTTGGTGTCGCGAAGCATTTGTGCATCACAGGTCAGGATGTCCTGATCCAAGATGACAAAGTCGGCATATTTATCCTTCTTAATACTACCTCTTTCCTTCTCCAAGTGCAGCTGCCATGCGCCATTATATGTCATGGCTTGCAGGAACTGGTAGCGATTGATCAACTCCTTCGGCTGCCATGCATACGAACTCGGTTCGTATGCGCCGGTAACGGCAACCATCATGCAATAGAATGGGTAATTGATACCGTTATCCGCCGGAGTGTCTGTACATTGGCTCACCAAAATGCCGTGATCAAAGAATGACTGCATGGGATACGCTTCATTACAGTATGGAGGAGTAAGTATATTCTTAAAGTAATTCTCTTCTTCCGCAGTAAAACAATGCCAATTCATATTAGAGCTGACAGCGATATTGTGACGTTTCATCAGCTGATAATCGTTTGGACTGACATTACGGAGATGGCAGATGCTGTTGCGTAATTCATCATTTCCTTCCTCACTGTACGCCACTACGCAGCGGTGTACGGCTCCGTCTCCCATCGCGTGTGTATGAACAGAAAGCCCTTCGGCGTTCGCAAGAAACACCAATTCTCTCATGTCATTTTCAGACCACAGGGCGGTGCCATGACCGGAGAAAACACTGTCAGTTGTGCCGGAAGGATAGTTACCCAACAGGAAACCCGTACCCATCTCCACACATCCGTCCATGAAGAGTTTGACGTAGTCGGGGTGCACATGTTCCGATTGGTATCTTTGTTGGACAGACGCCGCATTTTTCACATGGAATAAAGGTTTGTTGTTGTTGAACCACGGCTCAATCTCGTACGTGAGCGAGACATTCAGGTGCAAATCGCCACCGGCGTCCAATGAGGTCAACGCTTGGAACAATGACTCGTCGTCCGCGTTATAGTTGTTGGTCCATCCCTCGATGATATTGGTGATGCCGACCGACAGCAAGTATCTCTGCATGTTGTCGATACCCTGTGATATTTGTGCGCTGGTAGGGTGCATCTTGTTGTTCAGACCCGAGCCTTGAAGCAGGGATATGGCGCGTTCGGAAAACACGCCGTTCAAGTCTCCATTGTCATCGCGATACATAAATCCGCCGGCGATATAGTCACGGATAATGCTGTCATTTTCGTTCACGATGCCGGCATTGATCATCGCACGGGTGTTCACGAGCGTACTGTGGTGGTCAAAACCGGTAAGGTAAACAGGTATGTCGGTGGTGATGGAGTCCAAGTCCTTTCTGTGGCGTCGGTCATTACCATAGTCATCTTTCATCTTGGCAGGATTGTATCCCTCACCGTAAACATATTCCAAATGTCTGCCGTTTTCCTTGGCCTTCTCCACAAAATCGCGCACTTGAGCAATGACCTGATCATAATCCTGTTGGTCGGTAAATTGGAGAGTGTTATCCTTCATTTGCTCGTTGATGAATTTCAGCATATAGTGGGCGTGACCATCTGTAATGCCTGGGATAATGATACCATTGTCCTTGCAGTTTATGATGCGGCTGTTGTCAGTCTTGAAAGCCTCGACGCCAGCTGCGGCACCTACATATTCAAACCTGCCGTCCTTAATCACCATCGCTTCTTCTATCTTGTAGTATCCGCTGTCAGCAGGGGTCTTGTCGGGGTCTGTTTCAGCGGTATATATTTTTCCGTAAACGATGATGTTGTCATATTCTTGAGGAGCCTCGGGAGCGATGTTTTTTTTGCATCCTGTGAAGACAAAGGCTGAAACAGCCACCCATACTAAAAATATTCTTCTCATTACTTTTCAATTGGATTCTGTTTGTTTCACTTCACCGCCTGGGCCAGCAGAACCCATTGTCTGGCTTTGACGATGCGAGACCTTCACGTCTCAAATCCGGCTGCAAAGATACAATATTTTCAATCTGACAGTCATTTTTTTTGACAGCGAAAAATTCATCTCCGTCGGTTTACAAATCGAACGTGTGAATTTGTTTGTCAAGCATATTTTCGTGTACCGTGACCCAAATCTTCTTGTTTGCCATGTCGTAGATGGTGTTGTGCGACGTGTCCCAAAAATCAGTTTCTGCGGGCAAACAGCCCTGTTGTTCGATTTTATTCTTCTCGGCAGTCCACGCCGTCTCTATGAATGTTAACATATTGTACAGTTCAGCATGATGCTCAGGTATATCACTGTATGTCATGCCGCAGGATGATATTATCTCCGAATACCATTCGTTGTCGGCATAGTATGTATTGGTATAACGCACACGCTTCATAAGTTCCCACATGCCATCCATGCTTTCTTCGCTTTCGTTATAATGTTCTTCAAGAATTTTATAGCGTTCGACGCCCATGGCGTTTTCCGGAATATGATCATAGAACAGGTGGTAGTTCGTCATGATGTATTGAGGTCTCGCAACAATCTTATTGTTGATAATCTCAACAACGTATGTTTCTTTCGGGTCTGAAATCATGATGTGAAGATTCATTTTTTCTGACTCAAGCGGTGTGATGTTGTATTCTTCTAAATATTTCAAAGCATCTTGTACCGTGGCGCAGTTGTCGAGAATTGCGCGTGTCGTAAAAAAGATGTTCATGTTCGGAGCGTCTTTGTTTGTCCCTGTGTGAGCAGGGTCACCCCAGTCTTTTTTTGACACCACGTTGCTGTTTACGACAAGTCCTTTCTCGTTCATGCCGTCAAGGATAGCCCAAGGCAGGATTTGTAGTTGTCTTTCGGTGAGTCCGGCATCAATCATGGCGTCGTTGATTTTGGCGAGACGTGCTACGCCGATGGTGGCATAACGGTCTTCCGTGGCTGTCGTGTGCACCACGAATGTCGAACTGTAGTTCATGAAGAAGTCGAAGTTGCGTCCGTGATAATTGCCTTTACGCACGCTGGAACAGGCCAAGTCACCGACAAATTCCTGATAAGTTCCAACAGGTTCGCTGCTGTATGTGTCATACGTCACTTCATAGAGCATGTTGGCGACTTTTGTGACAATTACATTTGTGTCATTTCCGTTATTGCCGGAGGCATCATCGTTTTTCTTGCATCCCGCCAATGCGATGGCTAAAATATAATAATCAAATAAATTCTTTTATGTACTGATAATTTTTCAAGGTTTAAAATCGACTGCGAATATACAACATTTTTTATAATGCGAAACTTCAATCTTTGAATCTTTAGGCATATCAGCCCCGTGTATCACAAGCCCGAGACGGTGAGCGCAAGCAGACTCGCACCCGTCGGGAGCGGGTCGCCTTACTCGAAGTCACCCCACGACGCGTCGCCGCACGCGTTGTCGCCGAAGCCGAGCCACAAGATCTTGCCCGCTACCAACACTCGAAAAAGTGGTCCGCCACTCCCACCTCTCCAACTACAACGCCATAAGCCTGTCATAGACGATTACTTCATCTATGTGACAAAATTCCACACATTTTATGATTTTTTATGCAGCGAAATGAAGTATTTTTACGTTATTACTGTATTATTGTCTCATTTTTCACCACGATATTTCGCACTTTCGCCATATTAGCACCATTTTACAACATTTTCAACACCATCTGCACCACATTATATTTAGCAGTGTTTTTTGAAGTACTTTTGCATCGTTTTCAAAACAAAAACAAATGGAAGAAAAAAGAATTTTCGACATCTTGGCCACTTACATCAAAAAGCACCCGAATCAGGACTGCGCACTTGCGAAAAAAGAGAATGGTGTCTGGAGAAAATACAGCATCCAGGAATATGTCGAGACAACCAACCTGTTGAGTTACGCTTTTATTAAATTAGGTATCAAGAAAGACGACAAAGTCGCCATAATAAGCGGCAACCGCCCTGAATGGAACATGCTCGACATGGCGATACAGCAGGTGGGAGCCGTCACGGTGCCGATTTATCCGACGATAAGCAAGGAAGACTACCGCACCATCATCAACAACTGCGAGGCGAAGATTGCCATAGTCGAAGGCATCGCCGTCCTCAACAAAATCGAGGAAATAAGAAGCGAGATACCATCGCTGAAGGCTGTTTACACCTTCGTGAAAAGAAAAGAGGAATATCCCATTTGGGACGACCTTATTAATATAGGTATGGAGAACCAAGCGGCGGAAGAGCTCGAGAGGCGCAAGGCTGCTGTTGACGCAAAAGACTGCGCCACAATCATTTACACGTCTGGCACCACAGGCACCCCGAAAGGCGTGATGCTTTCTCATTCAAACATCCTCGGACAGATTGAGAACCTGCGGCAGACACCGTCGAAAGACTCCACTCGCGCATTCAGCTTCCTGCCGATATGCCACGCATACGAGAGGACTTTGGTTTATCTGTATCAGTATCTCGGGATGTCGGTCTATTACGCGGAGAGCCTCGCCACTATCGCACAGGACATGAAGGAAATTCATCCGACCATGATGACATGTGTGCCGCGGCTTTTGGAAAAGATTTACACCAAAGTACGTCAATCGGGACAGAAACAGAAAGGCATAAAGAAAAGCATTTTCCGTTGGGCGATGAACCTTGCGGAGAAATACAAGGTAGAGGGCAGAAGCTGGTTTTACAATTTCAAGCTGCGCATCGCCGACAAGATGGTTTACAGCAAGATACGCAAGAACCTCGGGGCCGAAGACTTCGACATCATCGTTTCCGGCGCGGCGAGCATACAGCCGAACATCTCGGCATTCTTCTCGGCGATAAAGATGCCTGTTTACGAAGGCTACGGAATGACGGAATGCTCGCCTGTCATCTCGACGAGTTCAAACGCGCCCCATGGCAGAGAAGCGGGATTTGTCGGGCCGATACTGCCAGGCACAGAAGTGAAAATCAGCGATGCCGGCGAGATCTTGGTGCGCGGCCACAACGTGATGATGGGCTATTACAAAATGCCGGAACTCACCGCAGAGGTCATCGACAAAGACGGCTGGTTCCACACGGGCGACCTCGGGAACATCAACGAATACGGACAGATGAAAATCACAGGCAGGATGAAGAACCTCTTCAAGACCTCGCTCGGCAAATATATCAACCCCGACATCATCGAGAGCAAGTTCGCCGAATCGGGGTTCTTCGAGAACGTCGTCGTCTTCGGCGAAAACGAGAAATTCGCCGCAGCTCTGATAGTGCCCGACTTCTCTTTCCTGAAGACATGGTGCCTGAAACACAACATCAATTTCACGAATCCGGCGGAGACGCTGAAAATCAAGGAGGTTACCGACCGCCTCTCAACAGAAGTGAAGAAAATCAACAATTTGTTCGGCGACACCGAGAAGATAAAACGTTTCAAGTTCATACCCGATGAGTGGACCATCGCCAACGGAATCCTCACTCCCACCCTCAAAGTCAAGAGAGCGGTGATACAAAGGAAATACAATGATGTGATAAACGGTCTTTTCCGCGAGGGAAACGACAGGGACTAAAACGCTAATAGAATCTTATCTCAACGCGCCTGTTCAGTGCCTTGTGCTCTTCCGTGTCGTTCGGCACAAGCGGACGGCTCTCGCCATACCCTACGGCCGTTATGCGGCTTTCATCTATCTCTCTCGAAATTAGAGCGTCTCTCACAGAATTCGCCCTCTGCGATGACAGCTCCGAGTTATGCGCCTCGTCACCGCTGTTGTCGGTGAAGCCGAGAACCTCCACTCTAACCCCTTGATTAGCCATGAGATAACAAGCGACAGAATCGATGACTGAGAAAGATGAAGTTTCAAGGACAGCACTGTTAAGCCTGAACTTGATGTCGTGCAAGACAAAACGCTGTGGCTCTACTTCTTCGGGGCCGTTGTCCTGACCGAGTTCAAACGAGTAAATGTCAAAGCCGCCGAAACCGCCTTCACGGGCCGATGATATGTACGCCGTCTTACCGTCGGCACTCACCGCAAAGGAGATCTCATCGTCGGGCGTGTTCAGCGGATAGCCGAGGTTGACAGGCTGTCCCCACTCGCCTTTGTCATTACGCTTGCACATGAACACGTCATATCCGCCCATTCCCGGGAGTCCGTCGGAGACAAAATACAACGTCTTCCCGTCAGGATGAATGAACGGTGACATCTCATTACCCTTTGAATTTACATTTTTTATTGCCTGTGGATTGCTCCATTTGCCATCAAACCAAGAACTTACATAAATGTCAGTCGTCTCATTGACCCTCGAATAGCGGGTAAAAAACAAATCCATGCCATCCGGACTGATGCAAGGCTGCGACTCTATCGTAGAGGTGTTGACCACCTTCCCGAGATTCCGAGGTTTACTCCATCCTGCACCGTCATATTCCGACATATAGATGTCGCCTCTCCCATTGCTGTCGAGCCAGTCGAAGCCTACAAAATACATCTTTTTCTGGTCAGGAGAGATGCTGACAGCACCCATTCTTTTCTTATTGTTCCAATCAAGATTCATCGGAACAGCAGGAAGAAATTGATTATCAACGATTGTTGAATAATACACACCTTCAATTCTGAATCCGTCGACATCTTTTTCAGCCAGACGACGTGTGAAATAAATCTTGCTGCCATCTGGAAGAATCTGATTGATGTACTCATCACCGTCGGTATTGACGTTTTTGCCAAGATTAATCGGCTGGAAATCAACAGGATTCTTCACCGCCGACTCACGGAACAACTCGTTTTCAAGCAGTGTCCTCGCCACTTTCATTTGACTCTCTTTGACATTTTTCAGATTGCAATACCACGTCAGCACCTTGACGGCATCAGAATAATCGCCTTTCTTGTCGTACAGATTCGACAGTTTGACGGCATTTCTCGGGAACACCGTAGAGTCTGCCGCCAACGACTTCTCATAGTATTCAATCGCCATCTCGTCATTGCCGGCGGCAACTCCAATATCGGCTTTCTTCTGCAACGCCTCGACGAATCTACCGTCACAATCTATAGATTTGTCGATGAATCTCAACGCCTTGGCGTAGTCTTTCTTTTGAAAAGTCTTATCCGCCTTCTTGTAAAGCCTTACTGCCTTTTTTGACGAGGTATGATATGTCTGGCCACATGAAGTATCAGGAGAAAACATCAGCGCGACAAACATCAAGGTTGCTGAAAATGCTGACAATATTTGCTTATGAGCTATCATATTATTTTCTTTTACAAGCTTGTAATGTATTGTAAAGTAACGAGACGATTGTCATCGGCCCCACTCCACCCGGCACCGGCGTGATTTTCGAGGCGACTTTTGCGACTTCTTCAAAATCGACATCACCTTCGATGCGATAGCCTTTCTCTTCCGCGTCATCGGGAATGCGATGAATGCCGACGTCGATGACGACCGCGCCAGGCTTGACCATGTCGGCCTTGAGGAACAACGGTTTTCCTATGGCCACTATGAGTATGTCGGCCTGTCGGGTTATCTCATTCAGGTTCTGCGTTTTGCTGTGGCAGATGGTCACCGTCGCGTCGGCGCCTTTTCTCGAAAGCATCACGCTGATAGGTGTCCCTACGATATTTGAACGTCCCAACACCACCACATGTTTGCCGCATGTCTCGATGCCGCTGCGCTTCATGAGCTCCACTATCCCCGACGGAGTGGCGGGCAGGAAGCATTCCTCGCCGAGCTGCATGAGACCGATGTTAACAGGAGTGAAACCATCGACGTCTTTCTTGTAGCTGATGGAATGTACAACCTTTTTCTCGTCAATGTGTTTCGGCAGGGGAAGCTGTATGATATATCCGTCAATCTCTTCATCTTTGTTCAGGAAATCGACAAGGTCAAGGACTTCCTTTTCCGTTGCCGTTTCCGGGAGGCGATATACCGACGAGGTGAAGCCGACCGAATGGCAGGCTTTCTCCTTTGAGGCGACGTAAGTCTTGCTTGCGCCGTCCTCACCGACGATGACTGCCGCGAGATGCGGGGCGGCGAGACCTCTGTCGAGCATATCGGCCACTTCAGCGGCTATCTCTTTCTTCATTGCATCAGCGATGGCTTTGCCGTCGATGATTTTTTCTTCTGGTACTGTCATTTCTCAAATCTCCAATCTTAAATCTTTTATCTCTTTTGGTTGCGTTTGGCTTGCTGCATCATCTGCATCATCTTCTTGGCTCCGCCTGTCGTCATCATGCGCATCATCTTTGATGTCTCCTCAAACTGTTTGATGAGGCGGTTCACCTCGTTGATGTCGTTGCCTGAGCCGGCTGCTATCCTTCTCTTCCTGCTCCCGTTGATAAGTTTCGGGTTTTCTCTCTCCTCTGGTGTCATTGAGCCGATGATGGCCTCGATGCTCTTGAAGGCGTCTTCATCGATGTCCTCGTCTTTGATTTTGTTCATCCCCGGAATCATTCCGGCGAGGTCTTTGAGGCTGCCCATCTTCTTAATCTGCTGAATCTGTTTCAGGAAGTCGTTGAAGTTGAACTCGTTCTTGACGAGTTTCCTCTTGAGTTTCTCGGCTTCTTCGGCGTCAAACTGCTCTTGTGCGCGTTCGACGAGAGAGACGATGTCGCCCATGCCGAGGATACGGTCGGCCATACGTTTTGGATAGAAGATGTCGAGTGCGTCCATCTTCTCGCCGAGGCCGACAAACTTTATCGGTTTCTCGACGACGGTGCGTATCGTCAGTGCAGCGCCGCCGCGTGTGTCGCCATCGAGTTTGGTGAGGACGACGCCGTCGAAATCAAGGCGGTCGTTGAACGCCTTCGCAGTATTCACGGCATCCTGACCTGTCATGGCATCGACCACGAACAATGTCTCCTGCGGCTTGACCGTGTTCTTCACATTGGCGATCTCGTTCATCATCTCTTCATCGACGGCCAAACGGCCCGCCGTATCGATGATCACCACGTTCTTTCCATCTTTCTTAGCCTTTTCTATGGCATGTTGCGCAATCTGAACAGGGTTTTTGTTGTCGTCTTCCGAATACACCTCGACCCCGACCTGCTCGCCCAGGACCTTCAGCTGGTTGATTGCAGCCGGACGATAGACGTCGCCGGCGACAAGCACCACGCTCTTGCCCTTCTTGTTTTTCAGATAGTTAGCGAGCTTCGCGGAAAATGTTGTCTTACCAGAACCCTGAAGACCGGCTATCAAAATCACCGTCGGGTTGCCCTTGAGGTTCAGCTCGGAGTGTTCGCCGCCCATGAGCTCGGCAAGCTCATCGTGCACTATCTTCACCATCAGCTGTCCGGGCGACACCGCCGTCAGGATCTTCTGACCAAGAGCCTTCTCCTTGATTGTATTTGTAACGTCTTTTGCAATTTTAAAACTCACGTCCGCCTCAAGCAGAGCCTTTCTCACTTCCTTAAGTGTTTCAGCAACATTGATTTCGGTGATATAACCGTGACCTTTCAATACCTTGAACGAACGTTCTAATTTTTCGCTTAATCCCTCAAACATATTTCTTCGTTTTATGCGTGCAAAAATAGCAATTTTTTATATATATTTCGGAAACTTTTTATCAATAAATTCAATCAATAATCGCAGAAAAGCTCGAAATGATGCTGCATGTAGGCCTTGCCTTGTTCTACGATACTGTCGCGGGCCTCTTCGGGCAGTGTGACATCGGTCGGGCCATAGAGATTTGAATAGATGAAGCTGCCTTCGTTGGTCTTCCATCCGAAGCCGCTGCCGAGTTCGAAATATGCAAACGGCCGGTAGCAATAATTGAAGACATTCTTGCTCCAGATAAACTCATCGTGATTAAGTCCGAACTGCGACAGCACCGTGGCGGGGAAGTCGAGGCTGCTGCAAATCTTGTCGAACGTCTTGCCACGCAATGAGTCATCCAACGGCTCGCCCACCACAAGCAGCGGAATCTGATGATACTCAAACGATTCCAACGGGTAATTTTTATCCGTCTCGTGGCTGTGATCCGCGACGAAGACAAAAATCGTGTTATCATACCACGGCTGTGTCTTGGCTGTCTCCATAAAAAGCTTGAGCGCGAAATCAGAATAATGCGCACTGTTCATGAAGTCGCTTTCGAGCTCAATCCACTCAAGTTTATCCAAAATCTTCGGGTAGTCGTACGGCGAATGGCTGCTTTGCGTAAACACTGTCGTGAAAAACGGCTCCGGCTGTTCTGTCACCTGCTTCGCCACCCACGGCAGCATATCGGTATCATGATAACCGAGTTTCCCGGAATCAAATTTCTGCGTAACATCTTTATGATCAACGATTTTATCAAAATCGTTATACCTCAGGTACGAAAGGATATTGGCATAATTCAACTCGCCACCATAATAGTAACTCGTGTAATAGCCGATGGAGTCAAGCGGTGACAGTAGAGACGGCAAGGCATAATATTTCTCCGGATGGTTGGTGATTGTCGTGAGCGGGAGACCGGGGAAGCCGCCGAAGATGTTGGCCTGCGCCTGTTCCGAACGGTTGGCGCTCGCGTAGATATTCGTGAACAAAAGTCCGTCTTTTTCCATCTCATGAAAGTTCGGTGTGACGCTCGGGTCGCCGCCCAACGACTCCACGAGGTCGGCCGACCAACTTTCAAGAAGAACCACCATTATATTCGGCTTTTCTATTTTTGAGATGTGATAAACAGTTGAATCACAGTCTGTTTCATGAGCCTTAATCGTAATCTCCTTCGCGACTTCAGAATCCATGTAACTGAAGTTCGAGCGTTCGTTCATCTGATGGACATTGGTCATGTTTTCGAGAAGATTATACGCCGGATTGACCGCAATCACATTGGCGAGTTTGTAATTGCTGAAATACCCTGAGCTTGTCGAGATGGGAATCTCGTTGAATCCGCCTCTCATCCCCAAGAAAATAAGTCCGAACGACAGCACAAAACAAATCGGGTACGAGAACCAATATCCTTTCCGCGGATTGTCGAACTTGTCGGTAGGCTCAATCCATTTCACGTACCACCAGCAGAACATGAGAGTGAACGCCGCCCACATCGAGACGAGTTCGATGGTCTGCGCCGTTGACGCCGTGTTTATCACCTCGGCAGGATTCTTCAGATACAGCAACGCCTTGTAATTCAACTTAGTACGCCATTCGCCATATACTCCCATCTCACCCATCACAATCAGAATGTAAACGGCAATAATGATATAGAAATACCACCGCATCCATTTGAACTTGGTGTTTTCATTTATGCAGACACCAACGAACATCGCGACAGCCGGCAAGACCATGATATAACACGCCGTCGCTATGTCAAGCGGGAATGACTTCACGAAGCTCTTTAGCACCTCCGTGTACGGAATTTGCTCCACATCGATGAGCTGCCAATAATAAAAAGCGAACACCACCCTCATCGACTCAAACATGATAATCAAGAAAATCAACACTTTAAGAAGCGTTATGATGTATTTTTTCATCGTTCTAAATTTTTGCAAAATTAATATTTTTTTTGCTAATTTTGCACAATTTTAAATGTAAAGAACATGATAAAAGATAACCTTGAAACAGTAAGAGAATCAATGCCTTCGGGCGTTTTGTTGGTCGCTGTGTCGAAGACCAAGCCAGTCGCGGACCTTCAGGAAGCCTACGATGCGGGGCAACGCGTCTTCGGCGAGAACCACGCTCTTGAAATGCGCGACAAACACGAGGTGCTGCCCAACGACATCGACTGGCACTTCATCGGACATCTTCAGACGAACAAAATAAAATACATAATCCCGTTTGTCAGGCTGATTCATTCCATCGACACATTCAACCTCTTGCAAGCTGTTAATAAAGAAGCTGTTAAACACGACAGAGTAGTCGATTGCCTGCTTCAGTTCCACGTCGCCGAAGAGGAGACGAAGTTCGGCTTGAGCCTTGAAGAAGCCGAAGAAATCCTCAATTCGGATGCTTTCAAGGAATTGAAAAACGTCCGCATCTGCGGCGTGATGGGAATGGCGACGAACACCGACAATCAGGTTCAGATAAGGAAAGAGTTCCATCATCTGAAAGAGATTTTCAGCACATTAAAATCAAAGTATTTCACTGATTGTGAATATTTTAAAGAGATTTCAATGGGGATGTCGCACGACTATCAGCTTGCGATTGAGGAAGGCTCGACGATGGTGAGGGTCGGGAGCAGGATTTTCGGCGAGAGAAACTATAACGTTTAAGCAAAAAAAAAACAGTTAAAAAAGGAGTCAGTGACTTTTCTCTTTTTTGACGATTTTGACAACAACAGTTAACAGCAGCACCCACGCCGTCCACAACGCCGCCGTCCAAAGCCATGAAATATGGTCAAGACGTTGGCAGACAATATTTTCACCCTCATGGCGCGTGACCGGATTGAGCCACATCGTCGTGCCATCAAAGAACGTGATTTCCGTGCGCACGTACGTATCAGTCGGTTGTATCTCGCACCCAATTTCAAATGTCGAATCCGCGAAACATTCGTCTTGCAGAATCATTCCGCCTTGACCTATGAACCGAGCTTTACGGATAGGTTTCGAGACTCTCACATCAAACTTATTTCCAACAAGTTGCGCTCTCTGAAGATAGGGCATATCACGCTTGAAACGCGCGACCTTATCCTCCATCGTCTCACTCCTGTCAAGGTCGAAGTCGATGCCGTAAGCATTTCCGGCAAGGAGATTCTCAAGCAACGTCTCGGCATCATTATCCTTCGCGTTCACATACGTAATTCTTAGTGCTATATCATTGACAACAAACACGTTATGTGTATCATCATCGGCAATAAGATAAACCAGATGGCCGTTCGACAACGCGTTGTCCCAATGTGCGGGTGAATTTTCGAAGCCGTTAAGCACCTCCATAATCTTATAGTTGCTCAGGTATTTGAAGTCCTCGGGGTTGTAGCCGCCTTCCACGAACGCCGGATGCGCCACGCATACAGCCTTGTTTTGTTCACCTAACTTATTGATTGTATGCTGTTTCATGTTCAGAGTTTGCCCGAAGAAATAGTCAACCCGCCTCACCTTTTCCGCGCCAAGGCAGAGTTGATGTATCTTCCATAGGTTCCAGCCGTGTTCGTATGCCGGAATGAAACTCTCATCCTTATCTCGTTCATAATCATTTATTTTGTTGTAATCCGAGATGCCGATGTGGTCGTATTCAAAAAGCCTGTACATCGAGTCATAGGCGGCATTGCCATTGACGCGGCCGTTCGTCACGCCGCCATATTGCGCGGTATGTCCATGAAAATTACAGCATTTCCAAGCCGTTGAATCCATGTCCTGATAAGGATTGTGAAGATATTCTCCATGAAAAGGCCGCGGCTCGTCGAAGACATAAACCGGCACGAAAATGTTCATCGCAACCAAAACAGCGAGTGCAGCCAGAAACGCATAAAGGACATACTTCAGAAACCTTTTCATAAATAATTGATTGACAATTACTTTTTCAGATTAAAAACAGCCGCGACATCTTCGTAGTCGCTGTAGTCGAGGTCGGGATGCGTCGCGTATGATGTCGCGTCGATGAGGACGACCTTAAACATGAGAGGTTCCTTGTCGTAATAGCCACGCAGCAGGTCTTCATGTTTCTGAAGGTCGGAGTTGGTCCAGAAAATCGAGAAGCCGTAGTCATAGTACGATGTCTCCAAAACCGATGAATATGAATCAGTTATCACCATTGTCATAGGCAGTTGATGCCATGCGTAAACGTCGGGGCTTGGGTTTTCGAGATACACGAGCAATGCGCCGTAATCCACCATGTCCATGTCGATTGCGTCCCAGTCGAAGGCGATGGCCCAATTCATTGCGTCGCCGCTCCAGTCCCAGTCGGAGAATTTGGTTTCTATTGTAGCTGATTGAACATTTGCGTTGCCGTCCTGACCTGCCGGACCCGCCGGACCGCGGTCGCCTTTGCATGAGGCGAACAAGACCAAAGAAGCAAAGATTGTTGCGATAATTTTTCTCATATTTTCGAAATAAATTAAGATTGGCAAAATTACACAAATTTTATTTCATGACAAGAAATTTCCGTCAAAAAAAGCAGTATTTTTGCGGCATGAAAAACAGAGGTTACATAGTTCATCTTTGCGGTGTCATCGCAATGATTGTGTGGGGGTTATCGTTCATCTGGTCAACGCAGGTGTATAAGAATCTGAACCCGACCGCGACGATATTCCTGCGGTTGGTCATCGCCACGATATTCTTCACGGCGATACTTTTCATCTTCCGCCTCAACGAGAAAATCGACAGAGGGCATCTGAAATTATTCGCTCTCGCCGCGCTTTTCGAGCCTTTCCTGTATTTCATATTCGAAGGTTACGGGCTGAAAAACACCTCTCCCATCATCGGCTCCGCGATAGTGGCTACGATTCCGCTAGTGACGCCCATCGCCGCAAGCATTTTCCTCAAAGAAAGGATGACCCCGATGAACATCGTCGGGCTGTTCGTCTCGTTTTTCGGAGTCGTGACGATGTTGTTAAACAACAACTTAGAGTTCACGGCATCGCCCAAAGGCGTTATTTTCCTTTGCATCACGGTGCTCGTCGCCGTCGGCTATTCGATAGCACTGATAAAACTGACAAAACTTTACAAACCATTGACAATCACATGGATGCAGAATATCATCGGGATGATTTATTTTATACCTTTATTAATAATCATGGAGCAGTTCGAGCCGTCGAGTTTCTGCAACGTCGGAGAATACATCGTTCCGTTGGTGTGTCTCGGTGTGTTTTGCAGTGCAATCGCCTACGCTTTGTGGGCTTTTGCCTACAGCAAGCTCGGCGCGTCGAAGGCTAATGTTTACACTAACCTGATTCCCGTCTTCACGGCGATATTCAGTTATTTCATTATAAATGAAGAGCTTACAGCGCAGAAAATCATCGGCATCGTATTGGTTGTCGGCGGTTTGGTGCTTTCGCAGATGAAAGGGAAAAGGAAAATAGAATTTAGTAAAAAACAAACGACATTATGATTACAAGCAAGACAAACCCTAAGATTAAGAATATCATCAAGTTAGCGAAGGCCTCCGAGCGTCGCGAGCAGAACCGCATTTTGATTGAGGGCCGCCGTGAGATTGAGCGGGCTGTGGCGTGCGGTTTCGAGGTTGACACCTTATTTATATGTCCCGAGATAGCGAAAGACGCAGCGACGATTCCGGCACGCAGCGTCGAGGAAGTGAGCGTTGAGGTCTTCGACAAGATTGCATACCGTGAGGGCAGCGACGGGCTTCTTGCCGTAGCGATTCCGAGATATGCCGACCTGCGGTCGTTCAAGCCGAAGAAAGAGAATCCGCTCATCATCGTCCTCGAGACCGTGGAGAAGCCCGGCAACCTCGGTGCCGTGATGCGCACCGCCGATGCCGCCGGTGTCGATGCCGTGATTATCGCCGACCAGCGCACCGACCTGTTCAACCCCAATGCGGTGAGGGCGAGTGTTGGCGCCATCTTCTCGGTACCGCTGTTCGCCTGCTCATCGGAGGAATGCATCAAATGGCTGAAAGAGAATGAAATAACGATTTATTGCACATATCTCAAAGCCTCCATCGACTACCTTGATGCCGACTTCAGGAAAGCCTCAGCCATCGTGATGGGCACGGAGGCGACGGGAATCTCCGAGCAATGGGTGGAGGCCGCCGACCAGAACATCATCATCCCCATGAACGGCATCGCCGACTCGCTCAACGTGAGTGTATGCACCGCGATAGTGACGTTTGAGGCTGTGCGGCAAAGAAGATGCCACCGCTGATATTCACCACGAATTGCACGAATGACACGAAATCTTCACCACGAATTTTCACGAATAACACGAATAGCGAAGCACTGTCGTGCGCCAGCCTCTCTTAACTCTACTCCCTACTCTTTTAACTAAAAAACCACGCTCCACTCCGCGATGTTCCGCTTCTCCGACGAGAACGCGACTCCGACCTTGAACAGTTTCCTCGAATCCGCGGCGTAAGGCTCCGCATAGCCTTTATCTTCAATCTGTTTCAGTGCTTCGGCGGCTGTCCCGTCGAGCTTGAACTCGAAGATATAGACGTAGTCGGCGGTCTCAACGACCATGTCGGCTCTTCCGCGGGAGTTCGCCTTCTCGGTAAATGTCGAGTAGCACGACAGCAGTCTGAATATCAGATAAAAAGTGTAGTGGTAATGGCTCTCGTAGCTCCACGCGCGTTCCTGATAGTTCGCGTTGTAAGGGATTGAGGCGAAGAAGCCCGAAAGTGCGTCACGCATGTCGTCCAATCGGCCTTCCATCAGCATGTAAGTCATATCCTGGATCAACGGAGTTGTGTACGCCACTTTCTGGAAATAATTGTTGGCAAGCAGCGACACGAATCCGTTTTTCACCTCGGCGTTCGGGTAGTCGAGGGTGTATAGCGTCCTGAAGCCGAAGCCGGTCTTGAAACCCTTTATTGTGAGATACCCGCTCTGGTAAATCATCGCGAGGGGGTCTTCGGTGTCGGCCTTGTAGTCCATGAAATAGCTGCAATCATACTGGCGGCTCAAAATGTCACGCATGTCGGTCTTGTTGCGGTCGAGCAACCTCACAAGGTACGTCGGCGTCCCCGACCTGAACCAGTAGTCCTTCAGTTTCTTTTCATTCAGCGCGTTCAGCACGCTGTACGGGTTGAAGATGTCGGTCATCTCCTCCGAGAAGTGATAGCCGTCGTACTGATTCTTCAGGTAGTGGTACATCTCTTCTTTGGTGCATTTAAATTCATCGGCCATCGCCGCGATTTCGGCGTCAAAATATTCAACAAGCTCATCCTTTGTGATGCCGCACAGCGCGTCGAATTTGCTGTTCATGCTGATGTCCTCCGGCTGGTTGAAGCCGCTGAACACGCTCACCTGCGAGAACTTGGTGACGCCGGTGAGCAGCACGAAGCGCAGGTGTTCGTCGGTTTCCTTGAAGGTGCTGTATATCTCCTTCAGCGCGTCGCGGTTCGTCTGCTCCTGAGGTTCCATGAGAACGTCGAGCATAGGCTTGTCGTACTCGTCAACGAGAACCACGACCTTCCGTCCGGTCTTCGCGTGTGCCGCTGCAATGACATTTGAGAAACGGATGCCGACCTCCTCATATCTTTTGCTGACTCCATATTC
>JAZRYG010000056.1:0-35712 GCA_045600605.1 Bacteroidales bacterium | reverse complement strand
CCGTTGCTGAAGCCGTCTTTTACGGTCTTTTTTGAGCCACAAAAAAAGCAATTTTTTTTGCATAATCGGAAAATATTATGCAAATATATGAATTTCAATCAATTACAAGGTTTTTATCACCAAATTTGACCATTAAGCCGAAAAAAATCTTATTCTCTTTCAAAAATTATTCTTTTTGTTCAAAAAAAAGAACTATCTTTGCGGCCGAATTTATAAACTTTAAAACTATGCAGAAAGCATTATTCTTATCACTGTTTGCACTGTTATTTACTTCATTACGTGCACAAGACATCATCGTCAAAAGCAATGGCGATGAAATTCAGTCAAAAGTCATTGAAATCGGCAATGACGAGATTAGGTACAAAAACTTCAGCAATCTTAATGGTCCGACTTACGTCATTAGGAAATCCGAGGTTTTCATGATCAGATACCAAGATGGCGGAAAGGATGTTTTCGCAAACACACAGCAGGAGCAAAACAATTACAACAACAATTACAACAACAATTACAACAATCAGAGAAATTACAACGCTTCAAATGACAGTCCTCTTACGTACACAAGCTACGATGAAGTCACCATGGATGGAAGAAAACTGACATGGGCTGAGCTTGATGCACTTTTATCAAAATCATCACCCCGAGCCTATGAATTATTCAGGACCGGTCGTGCCAAAGTGGCATCTGGAACCTCAGATTTAGTTTGTGGTTTAATACTTATAGGCAGTTCCATCCCATTCTATCTATTTGATTTTGATGGATCCTTCTATCTTGCTGCAGGATTTGACGTAGTGGGTACAGCTCTGTTTGTGTCGTCATTCGGTGTCAAGGCGGCTGGTAAGGCAAGAATCCGTCACGCATACGATGAATACAACAATAATATCACAAGGAACAGAAACAATGTCTCCCTCAACTTCGGAATCACAAGCACCGGCGGCATTGGCGTTGCATTGAAATTCTAAGACTTTTTATACCAAAACAGATAACTCTATCAAACCACAAATAACCCCCAAAAGATTGGAAAACTTTTGGGGGTTATTTGTGATTTGTTTTAACAAGACACTGAGATAATTATACGGAAAGTCGATTTTCTGATTGACGACTTCAACTCATTGTCTATCTTGCCGATAGAGGTGAAGTCGGGGAAGGATTATTACATCCACATGCCGGTTTATTACTCTATGTTCCTGGATCACAATGTCAAAGAGGCCGATATGGTTTTGAAGTTGCCGGAGTTGCCAGAATAATCCAGCATCAATTTCTGCATGAATTTTATTCAACCACAATTCTCTTCGCTATCGACCGCGAACCTTTTGTCACTTTGAGGAAATAAATCCCGGAAGGAAGTGATGAGATGTCAATATTGCCATTTTCAAAATATTGATATTCATACACTTTAGTTCCCATCAGATTATAAATCGAAACGTTGTATTGGCCTTCAATGTCGGCGAAGACCTCAATCTGTGATGATGCCGGATTCGGGCAAACCTCAACTTTTTCAAATGTATTGTATTCATTTTCAGCCACATCCAAAGTTGAATGGCCTATTGTAAAATTATCAACATATATCTTTGCCCAGAATTTCCCATCATCTCCCCTACACTTGTCTGTGTTAGATATATTTTCGACAAGAAATCTGATTTGCACGTAAGGTTCGCCGATAAAATCATTCAGAGAGACCTCACAATTTTTCCAGAATGGTGAGGTTTTGGCCAGCGCGTCAACCTTGTGCCAATGGATTCTGTCGGTGGTGACTTCAACAATAAAATGGAAACGATGAGATGGTTGATAACCGAAACTATTGACGAAACCATCGGTACTCAAGTAGTAATCAAATGATAGTGAAATATTTGTTGTCGTGTCTGGTATTAAGAACCAACTGGTTTCCGCGTATGTAAAATAGTCTCTGGGCATATCCGAAATATTTGACAGCACCTCTGAACCCTGTGTTAAAATATATTCTTGACGCCACATCGTATCGTAAAACACGAAGCCGTCGGTGTTTTCCTCAAAGTCGTTGGAGAACGGAAGTGTCAGCGGCTGTGTCACGTGCATTCTGTCGTGATTCGACTCAAGGGTCTCGGAGCCGTCAGGAAGAACTGCAACAACATGATATTCATGTATTTCACCGTCATCGGCTTCATTATCCTCGTAATGATTTTCCGTCAGTTCGGCGAGAAATTCGTTGTCTTTGAACAATTTATATGAAGATGCGTCGGTCACTTCATCCCATCTGACATTTATCTTCTGTCCGTCGCATGTCGCGGCGAGGTTTTGCGGCGGCAGAATCCCGTTGGCAAGTTCGATGGTGGCGGCCATTGTCGCCTGCACGAAAGCCCGCGCGAGTGCGAAGTTGTTGAAGCCGTTGCCTATCGTGTCGCAAGCCCTGTGATAGCAAGGATTCTGATGAATGTATTCTATATCACCGATATACAACGCCGGATATTCATACAGGAAGAAACAGTGGTGGTCGCCGGCGCCGGTCTCCCCTTCAGTCTTCCAGCTTGTCGGAGTTTCCGGGAGGTAAAGATTCGCGACATTCACGTAGAAATCGTAGAGGTTTCTGCTTCCGTGATAACAGCTCGTGAACATCCTGATCGTGTCAAATTCAGGCGGATACCATCCAATCATGTCGAGGTTGAAAACTCCGATGATGTTCATGTCCTGGCGGGCGCATTCCTTGGAATATTCCAATGCGCCGATCTGTCCGTTCTCCTCCACATTGAAGTTGATGTAAATTATCGAGCGGTCGAAGGAATACTGGCTTAACACCCTTGCTATTTCAAGCACTCCCGCCGTGCCGGAGGCGTTGTCGTCGGCGCCGGGCCCGTCCGGGTGGTCGTAATGCGACGACACGATGACATATTCATCGGGATATTTCGTGCCGCGCTGGATAGCCATCACATTGCCGGCATCCAAAGTGTCGTTGTTGGGATAGTCGGCGAAGAAATAAAACACCGACGGGTCGAGACCGACCGACTCGTATTGCTCGACGAGCCAGTTTTGCGTGAGAAGCGCTTCGGGCGAGTAGGCGTCGCGCACATACTGCTGCATCCATGCGACGCTGTTATATATCGCCACGGTGTCAACCTCATTGATAATCTGTTGAATTTCAGGATTAATATCGGTTACATTAGGATAAGTCTGCGTTCTGTTCCCCTTATTATCTATAAGCTCCATGTAATAATGACCTTGCGGGAAAGCCGTTGCCACAGCCATTACCAGCAATAATGAAAAGAGTAATGTTTTCTTCATGACTTTGAATTTTTGTTATTATTTCGTTGCAAAATTATTGAAAACATCCGAAATGTCAATGGGTAAAACCCTGAAACATGTTAGGGTTTTAGGAAGAATTTTCAAATACCCGGAATAATTTATAGGAAAAGTCGATTATTTCATAGCAATTTTTAGTTAAGAGTTATGACAACTTCACTCTCAACTCTCAAAACTCCAAACCCTCACTTCAGCATCTTTTCCAGCACCTCTATCGGATGCACCGCCTTGATGCCTGTCCCGTCGAGGATTTGCTGCCGGCATGACGTTCCGGGCGCGGCAACGATTGTCGGAATTACATTATCAGAATTTGAAACCGCCTTGCGCACCGTCGGGAAAAGAACCATCTCGCCAATGGCGATTGACGTCTTGTAATGCTCTTTCTCGTAACCGAACGAGCCAGCCATCCCGCAGCAACCGCTCGGAATCACGTTGATTTTTGCGTTTTTGATAATCCTCAATGCCGAGACAGTCTTCTCCACCCCCACCAACGATTTCTGATGGCAGTGTCCGTGAAGCCAGATTTCGACTTTGTCATCTTTGAAGTCATCGGAAGTGATGTTGCCTTTCGCAATCTCTTTGGTCAGAAATTCGTCGAAAAGCAGACAGTTATTCGCAAGTCTTTTCGCATCATCGCGCGTCTCCGCCGGAACCAAGTCAGGGTATTCATCGCGGAACGAGAGTATGCACGACGGCTCGATGCCGACAAGCGGAGTCTCTTCGCTAACTATTGATTTCAAAAGACTTACGTTCTTTATCGCGAACTTTTTCGCAAGTTTCAGGCAGCCTTTTGAGATTGCGGCTCGACCGCTCTCAACGTGTTTCGGCACTTCCACATCGTAGCCGAGACGGAGCAGCAGTTTCGCGAATGTCAGACCGAGTTCCGCCTCCTGAAAGTTTGTGAACTCATCGGCGAAAAGCAGCACCTTCCCTTTCGACCTGCGGTATTCTTTCTTCGTGCGCTCCATCTTGACCAAAGTGCGCATCGTCCTGCGGCTCAATGCCGGAATGTCGCGCTCGGTCGAAAACTGCACTATCTTCTTGATAATATTTGAGGTGAGTTTGTTTTTCGCGAAGAAGTTATATATCGGCCACACGCAATGTCCGAGTTGCTCAATCATTGCCATCCTCGCAACCGCAAACGAGCGGAACGGCGTGCCTTCCTTGTCGTAAATCTGTTGCAGCACCTCCGACCTTATGCGCGTCATATCGACGTTCGACGGGCACTCCGCCTTGCAGCCCTTACATGCGAGACAGGAATAGAGCATCTCTTCAAGTTCGTGAGCGTCAATGACTTTGCCGTCGATACCATTTGTCAGCACTTCACGCAGCACGTTGGAACGCGCACGTGTCGTCATGAGTTCATCGCGGGAGACCTTGAACGCGGGGCACATCGTCCCGCCGATGAGGTTCGACTTGCGGCAGTCGCCCGCGCCGTTGCATTGCTCGATGGAGCACATCAGAGCGTGGGTCTGCGAACGCACGCCGCTCACGCCTTCAACCTTGCACTCGTCGAAAGCGGCACGCCAGTTGAAATATGTCTTGTCGGAAGCGAGTATCTTCTCAATCTCGTATCTCTGTCCGGTTTCAAAACGCAGGAACTCGTCCATCGGCGGTGCGTCAACGATTTTACCGACATTAAAGACACCGTCGGGATCCCAACATCTCTTCACCTCGCGCATCATCTGATAGCATTCGTCGCCGTACATCAACGGGATGAACTCGCCGCGCAGCCGTCCGTCGCCGTGCTCGCCGCTGAGACTGCCTTTGTGTTTCCTCACGAGTTTCGCGGTCTCCTCCGCCACCTCACGGAACTTTTTCCGGCCTTCCTCCACCTTTATATTAATAATGGGACGGAGATGCAGTTCGCCCGTGCTGATATGCCCGTAATACACGCAACTTAAATCAAGGCGTTCGAGCATCTCGGCAAAATCTCTCATATAAGCCGGCAACCGCTCCGGCGCGACAGCAGTGTCTTCGATGACACCGATAGGTTTCGCGTCGCCTTTCATTCCGCTGAGGACGCCGAGACCCGCCTTGCGCAACGCCCACACCCTGTTGACATCTGCGCCATAAACGCGCGTGCAGGTGTAAGCGAGGCCGCTTTCAAGAAGTGCCTTTTCGAGAGCATCGGCGTTGGAGTCCATGTCGGCGCCGTTGAACTCGGAGATGAGCAGTGCCGCAGGGTCGCCTTCCACAAAGAAACGGTTTCGCTGCGCCTCCACGTTGCCTTTGCTCAATTCGAGAATCTTTCCGTCCATCAACTCGATGGCGACAGGGTTGTGCTTTAGCGCGATGAGGTTGGCTTCAAAACTCGCCTCCAACGACTTACAATGAGCGCAAAGCACCATGTTCTCCTTCGGCGGAAGCACGTCGAGGCTGACTTTTATTTCCGTGATGAAGCACAACGTCCCTTCGCTTCCGCAGATGAGCTTACAGAGGTCAATGCGTTCATTTTCAATGGCTTCATCGATAGCATAGCCGCAGCTTCTACGGCGGAGCGATTTATCGGGGAAGTTATCTTCGATTAGTTTTCGCGTTTCTGGATTGTTTTTCCACGTTTCAAGTTGCGAGTAAATGGCGTTTTCGAGTTCGCCATTGCCGCGCTTGTCGGTGTCGAAAAACGAACCGTCAGCGAGGAAGCCTTTGATTTGCAACACATGATGACGCGTGCTTCCGTATATCAGCGAATGCGTGCCGCACGAGTTGTTGCCGGTCATTCCGCCGATGCAGCAGCGGTTGCTCGTTGATGTCTCCGGACTGAAAAACAATCCGTGAGGCTTCAGTGCGATGTTCAGCTCGTCGCGCACCACGCCAGGCTCCACCCTCGCCCATTTTTCTGCGGCGTTAATCTCCAAAATATGATTGAAATGCCTGCTGATGTCAACGACGATGCCGTTTCCGACAACCTGTCCGGCGATGGAAGTGCCGCCTGCACGGGGAATCAGACAAGTGTGACGTTCTCTTGCAATCTTTATAAGTTCCTGAATATCAGTAATATTTTCAGGATAAGCCACGCCTTGCGGCATCTCACGATATGCGCTGGCATCGGTGGCGTAAGCTATTTTGTGTAATGAATCGTTAAAAATTTTCATTATATGATGAGAGAAACTATCTGTTTTTTCCAAACAAATCGCTATGAGAACCTATATCAATTATTCAAATAATTAATCATATCCTGTAAATTCTTGGCTCTGAACGTATTACCAGACTTTACATCTTCTATTGCCCTTTTGGTTTCTTCATTCGGTTCCTCTTCTTTCATGATTTTAAACAAGCTCGTAGCCTCAATAAAATCAACAATGGCTCTCGCCACCTTATTCCTCCTGTCGTAACCTAATGTTATAGTTGTCATAGCTTTATTTTTAATTTTTGCAAAAATAATATTATTTTCAAAATTTTTTCACTTTTTTCTTGACATATTAAAATAAAGTGTATTTTTGCAGTGTATTAGTTAGCTAATACAGTTAATAAGTAATCATACAACAAAGATTTATAATATGATAAAAATCAACAACTTAGACTTTAGCTACAAAAACACGCAAGTCTTCAAAGACATCAATCTGGAGTTTCAAAAGGGTAACATTTACGGACTTCTCGGCGAGAACGGAGTCGGCAAGACCACGCTTTTGAAACTTTTATGCGGTCTCCAGAGACCCGACGGCGGCATCTGCACAATCGACAACATGACACCGTCGGACAGGAAGCCGGAGTTCCTGCAAAACGTTTATTTCCTTCCCGAAGAGGTGATTACGGAAGACACGACACCCGAAAAATACATCAAGCAAATCGGCGTCTTCTACCCTCGCTTCGACATGAATCTTTTCTACAAGCTCGAAAAGGAGCTTGAAGTCGATCCGAAAAAGAAATTCAACGCGCTTTCTTACGGCCAGAAGAAAAAGACCTTATTAGCCTGCGCCCTCTCGCTGCGCACCGACTATCTGTTTTTGGACGAGCCCACCAACGGCCTTGACATCCCGTCGAAAGCACTTTTCAGAAAGGTGATAGCCAACTACTGCACCGATGAATCGACAATCATCATCTCGACACATCAGGTGAAAGACGTTGAGAATCTGATAGATCCGATTGTGATTCTCGACAACGACGATGTTTTGCTCAACGCGAGTTTCGCCGAAATAACGAAGAAAGTGTATTTTGAATATGCACCTGAAAAACTGCCTTACGCGCTTTATTCGGAGATGCTGCCGGGCGGCTACATCAACGTGATGCCGAACAACGACGGCATCGAGAGCAACGTCAACATCGAGGCACTTTTCAACGCGGTGATGAAGAACAAGGAGCTTTTCAAAAGTAGAAAGTTATAAAGTTCATAAAGTTAAAAGTGCGCGAAGCGACCACTTTACAAACTTTCAAACTTTTCAAACTTTATAAACTTTCAAACTTTATAAACTTTACAAACTTTATAAACTAAAACAGTCATGAACAACACATTAGATTTCAATAGATTAGGAAAAGTCATCCGCAGGGATGCCATGAATTTCATCCCGAATTTCGGATGGTCGTTAGTTATTTTATGGGCCATTCCGGTGGTCATCTGGCTCACCAACTTCACTTTCATCAGCCAAGGCGGAGAAGTCAGCGGCAGAATACAGATGTTAAAATTTTTATCAACGATAGCGCTTGTCGTCGCGCCGGCGAAGCTCTACAAAGACTGCAACGACCCGCGCAAAGGCATTCAATACGCCATGATGCCAGCTTCTTCGTTGGAGAAGTTCATCAGCATGTTCTTGTTCTGCGTCATCGTCACACCTATAATATATATGGCCGGTGCGCTCGCGCTCGACACCATCATGGCGGCCTTCCCAGGCAAAAACCCTTACGACGGTTTCATTTTCAAGTCGCTGTTCAATGCGAAGGAGCAGAGCAAAGAAATAATAAACGCAATGGGGAGCTCGTCAGAAATTTACGACTCCACTTGGAACTATATTGACAACACATTGTCAGGGTTTAGCATTTACTTTTCAAAAATCCTGTCAATCATCTTTACAGCCTCCATTTTCATGTTCGGCAACATGATTTTCAAAAAAAGAAAAACCAGCAAAATGATTGGTATTCTTGTACTTATCTTCATTTTCGCAATGATATTATTCATCAAATGGATCATTAACCACGAAGATTTCATGGATGAAATGGCAGATCAGGAACTCGCGAGGGAGTACATTTTCCATTTGATAAATAAAGCCACTTACATCGGGTGGACAGTCTCAATAGTCATTTCCGGCGCGCTGCTCGGCCTGACATATCGTAAAATCAAAACTCAGAAATATTGATTATGGACTTCAACGGACACAAACCGATTTACCTGCAAATCTGCGACCATCTCGACGAGAGGATTCTCAACGGTGAGTTCAAGAGCGGCGACAAAATCATGTCGGTTAGGGAGTTAGGCGCGGAACTCGGCGTAAACCCCAACACCGTCATGAGGTCGTTCGAGATTTTGCAGAACAAGGGAATCATCGCGAACAAACGCGGAATCGGCTTTTACGTCTGCGACGACGCGAAGGAAATGATTCTCGCCGAACAGAAAAAAGAGTTCATCGAAGAGGAGCTGCCGAAAATATTCAAGAAAATGGACCTTTTCGGAATAGACATCGACGAATTGAAAAAACTGAAAGAAAAATAAAAATCCATCAAAATGAAAAAATTATTATTATCAACACTCATCTTCTTGAGTTTCAATATTTTAAAAGCTCAAGACGCTAACTTAAACATCCAGACCATCACCCTTGACAACGGCTTGAAAGTGGTGATGTGCGAAGACCACTCGGAGCCGAAAGTCTATGGCAGCGTGCTTGTCCACGCCGGAAGCAAGAACGACCCCGAAGACGCCACCGGCATGGCGCATTACTTCGAGCATATCATGTTCAAGGGCACCGACAGGATCGGCACCACGAACTGGGAGGCGGAGAAGGTTTATTTAGACAGCATCGATATGATGTACGACAAGCTGCACGAGACTTCCGACAAGGCGGAGCGTGACCTGATCCAGAAGAAAATCAACGAGTTATCAATCGCCTCGACGGAATACGCCATTCCCAACGAGGTCGATGTCATCTTAACGAAGATGGGCGGTGAAGGCCTTAACGCCGGCACATCGTACGACTACACCGTCTATTACAACAACTTCCCTTCCAACCAGATCGGGAAATGGATGGACGTGTATGCCGAGCGTTTCCGCAACCCCGTGTTCCGTCTTTTCCAGAGCGAACTCGAGACCGTGTATGAAGAGAAGAACATGTACGACGACAGCCCGATTTCAAAATTCACGGAATACGTCTTCAAAGAGGCGTGCGGCGACCATCCTTACGGCCGTCCGATAGTCGGCCTGACCGAACATCTGAAGAACCCGCAGACGAGCAGAATGCGCGAGTTCTACAACACATATTATGTGGCTAACAACATGACTCTCATTCTTGTAGGCGATTTCAACACCGAAGAAATAACTCCCATGATTAAGGAGAAATTCGGCATCTGGAAGAGCGGCAAGCTGCCTGAAAAGAAAAAGTACAACTTCCCGAAATACGACAGCAAGGTTGTCAAGGAGGTGAAAATGAGTCCGATAAAGATGGGCATCATAGTATATAAAGGTGTGGAACAAGGACACGAAGACATGACGGCCTTGGAGCTGCTCTGCCAAATGTTCAGCAACGGAGCCACGGGCATCGCCGACAAGGACATGCTCGACGGCAATTATATGGCCGCGATGTTGCAACCTCTCGGCCTTGAAGACGCCGGCGGCATCATGTTGCTTTACATACCGAAACTGCTTTTCCAGTCGCATGAGAAAGCCGAGGAATACATCTTCGCCTCCATCGACAAGCTCAAGAAAGGCGAGTTCAGCGACGAACTCTTTGAAGCCACAAAGACCGAATGGCTTAAATACAGAAAGAAGACGACAGAAAAAATGAGTTCCTTGTCAAACCTCATCCTCGGACTTGAGACGGAAGGCATCACATACGAGGAATTTCTCGCCGAGACGGAGAAGATCCAAAACATGACAAAGGATGAATTGGTCGCGATAGCGAACAAATACCTCAACGACAACTACCTTGATGTCCGCTCAAGCATGGGCTTCCCAAAGAAAGACAAAGTCGGCAAGCCGAACTGGAAACCCATTGAGGCGAAGAACACGGAGGCGAAGTCGGATTTCGCCAAAATGATTGAGGCAGAGGAAGTTCCGGAAGTGATGCCGCAAGTCATCGAGTTCGGCAAAGACGTGGAAATCACCAAGGTCAACGACGGCTTCACGATGATTTCGACCAAGAACCCGCACAACGACATCTTCAACCTGAACATCGCCTACAACTATGGCGAACTTGACGACGTCGAACTCAGCAGAGCCATCGATTATCACGAACTACAAGGCACAGAATCAAAGACTTACGAAGAGATTCAACTTGAGTTCTCAAAGCTCGCCGCGATGATGTACCTTTCCTCACACGAAAGCGGCATGATGTTGAGAATTGAAGGTTACGAGAAAGATTTGGACGAGATTCTCGCACTCTGCGAAGAGAAAATCTTCAGCCCGACCAACGACGAGAAGAAAAAAGATCTCTTGGTTGAAGCTGAACTGATAAACAAGAAAAACGAGAAGGAAGACGCAGCGACTTGGGGTTCAGCGGTTTACAACTACGCTTTGTATGGCGAGAAGTCGTCGTTCCTATCGAAGATGCCTGTCAAGGATTGGGCGAAACGCAGCGGCGAAGAGCTTCTGGATGAAGTCAAGACCGTCTTCAACTACAACGGAGAGATCACTTTCGTCGGAAACACTGACAACCATGAGGTTATCGGGCTTCTGAAGAAACACAACCTCATCAAAGACGATGCGGTCAAAGCGGAGAAGAAATACCGCGTCGAGAAGAAATATTCCGAGAATCAGATATTCCTGGCTCACAGCAAGAAGTTCAGACAGAGCAACATCTACATGTACGTCGGCGGCAACACTTTGAACAAGGAGGAGAAAGCCACAGCCAACGTTTTCAACAAATATTTCGGAACCGACATGTACTCCATTGTGTTCCAGGAGATTAGGGAATTCCGCTCGTTGGGTTACAGCGCATACGGCTATTACACGCAAGACCACATGAACAGGAAGCCAGGTTACCTTTACACCTACCTCGGCACTCAGTCGGACAAGACCGTCGAGGGCATTGAGGCGTTGCGCGGCCTGATCACCGACATGCCCGAGCGCATCGAGAAGTTCAACGCATCGAAAGACGCCCTGATACTCTCGAGAGCCGCCGACTACATCAGCTTCCGCGACATTCCTAAAACTGTCAGCACATGGCTTGAACAAGGCTACGACCACGACCCGAGAATTGAAGTCACAAATATGATTAAAAACGTTGAATATCAAGACGTTTATGATTTCTACAAGAAGAATGTCGCCGACAGGCCGGTTGTCATCATGATGTCGGGTAACAAGAAAAAGATCGACACGAAGGCGTTGGAGAAGTTCGGGAAGGTGAAGGAGCTGAAGTACGGGGAGATATTCAGGTAGAGACCACGTAGATTTTCACCACGAATCACACGAATAACACGAATTATTTTGTCGCTGTGGGATTGCTGACATGAGGTTGTTCGACTCCCTGCGGTCGCTCACAATGACCACTCCTCCCCTTTCAGTTTTTTCAAACAAACCGCGCGTCATTGCGCCGTAGCGTAGCAAAGTGGAGCAAGCTCGTGTTAACAAACACCGTAGAGACGGGGCATGCCCCGTCTCTACAACCTGACAACCTTGGTTTGACAACCACATAAAATCAAAACCCCGGATTAAAGCCCCTCGGCGTAACAGACGTAGAGACTTTCTACTTTATAAACTTTTAACTAAAAAAACCACGCTCCACTCCGTGATGTTTTTCTTCTCGCTCGAAAATCCGACTCCAATCTTGAACAATTTCCTCGAATCCGCGGCGTACGGCTCGGCGTAGCCTTTGTCGTCAATCTGTTTTAGGGCTTCGGCGGCTGTCCCGTCGAGTTTGAACTCGAAGATATAGACGTAGTCGGCGGTCTCGACGATGATGTCGGCGCGTCCACGGGAGTTTTCTTTTTCAGTAAAAGTGGTGTAACAAGACAACAGTCTGAATATCAGATACAACGTATAATGATAGTGGCTCTCGTAGCTCCACGCGCGTTCCTGATAGTTCGCGTCGTAAGGTATCGAGGCGAAGAAGCCCGAGAGAGCGTCGCGCATGTCGTCGAGGCGGCATTCGTCGAGCATGTCGTTGATGTCGAGGACGAGGTTCTGCGGGTCGTTCCTTTGCCCGCAGTAGTTGTTCGCGAGAAGTGTGACGAAGCCGTTGCGCACCTCGTTGTTAGGGAAGTCGAGCCGGTACTGCTGCCTTTTCTGGTTATACTCTTTGATGGTGAGGTAGCCGCCCTGGTATATCATCGCCAGGGGGTCTTCGGTGTCGGCCTTGTAGTCCATGAAGTAGCTCCTGCCGTACTGTTTGCTCACTATCTCCTGCATGTTGGTTTTCCCGCGGTCGAGCAGCCGCATCAGGTATGTAGGCGTACCCGTCGCAAACCAATAGTCGTCAAGTTTCCTGTCGTTCAAGGCGTTCAGCACGCTGTACGGATTGAAAATGTCTATCATCTTTTCGGAGAAATGGTAGCCGTCGTACTGTCTCTTCAGTTCGGCGTACATCTCTTCTTTGGTGCATTTAAATTCATCGGCCATCTTCCCTATCTCCTCATCGAAATAACTGACGAACTCGTCTTTCGTGATGCCGCACAGTGCGTCGAACTCCCTCTTCATGCTGATGTCCTCCGGCTGGTTGAAGCCGCTGAACACGCTCACTTGCGAGAACTTGGTGACGCCGGTGAGCAGCACAAAACGGAGATGTTCGTCGGCAACTTTGAATGTGCCGTAGAAATCCTTCAGGATTTTCCTGTTCTCATTCTCCTGCGGTTCCATGAGTACATCAAGCAGCGGCTTGTCGTACTCGTCGATGAGGACGACGGCTTTCCGGCCGGTCTTCTCATGCGCCATCTTCAGCACATTCTGGAAGCGCATGCCACGTTCGGGGGTGTCGAGGAGTCTGCCGTATTCCCTCTCCCAAAGTTCGAGGCGACCTTTCAAAATATTGTCTAATGTCTCAGGTTTTGAATAATCCCCATTGGCGAAGTCTATCCTGAACACCGGATATTTCACCCATTCTTTCTCCAATTCTTCAATCTTCAAGCCTTTGAAAAGCTCTTTCTTTCCTTTGAAATAGCTTTCGAGCGTTGATATTAACAACGATTTCCCGAACCTGCGCGGACGGCACAGGAAGCAGATGTTTTTTTGTGCGAGGTTATAAACGAGGTCGGTCTTATCGACATACACCATGCCGTTTTCGATGATTTTGCTGAATGTCTGTGTTCCGATTGGGTACTTCATAACTATTGTGTTTTTCAGGCTGTAAAAATAATAAAATTCAGGCAGAGTGTGATGTTTTGGCGAGGTTTTTTCATTTTACATCATTGTTTCACATCGGTCGATGATAGCGTTAGCCAATCGGATGCCTTCATCGCTCACACCTTTAGCCGGCACTCCGTCATACGTCATCGACAAATGCATTACATCATATCCCGTGTTGACATAACTTAACAGTTTGCGGTCTCTTTTCCCAACAGCGTCAAGATATGCATTGATGTCAACGCGAGTCCTGCGGTCTTTTCTTACTTTAAATACTGCGTCAAGAGCCAACAAAACGCCCAGCCACAGATAATTACCGGCGGCACGCACATATTTTTCGTCTTGATAAAGCCTCGTCTCTGAATCAAGTTCACCGTTTTCATTCAAGGTTCTGCGGGCATTTTCAACGTAGCGCCTCGCCTCTGCAATTGGATCATTTTTCTTTCTCATAAAAATTAATCTCTAATTCTGTTTTTAAAAAATACGCCGCAAAATTACAATGCTTTTAGCTTCTTGTCAAGAACTTTTTTCTTAAAAGATTTTAAGATTTCTTCACAAAAATGCAGCTGATGTTAAAAAATTTTAACATTGGTGTCCGATAAAAACAAATAGAAGAAGTGTTGATGGCTGAATGTCCACAGTTTTGGTTTTGGTTATGGTTTTGGTTAAAAAGCGCAGAAATAGCGTCGGTAGCAGATGTCGAACACGCCGTACTTGATGAACGCCGGCTCGGAGAGCATCAGGCGTCGGCGGAGGCGGTATTTCGACACCTTGTGGCCCGCCATCTTCCGCAATGTGCCGAGGCAGATGTCGAGGAGCCTTTCCCTGTCGATGTGCATGAAGTAGCCGCGGATGTCCATCTTCATGATGTGGCACGGACGGGTGTAGTTGCGGCTCTCGCTGCTGGCAGGGCTTGCTGCGCTTGTGACGGCGGGAGCCTTCGTATATATGAGCCGACCGTCATGTCTGTGTTGTCCCGCCACTTGCGCGGCGGGCCCGCTGCCTGTGAACTTACCCTTCAGAAATTCTCTGCTTGATCTCTTTTCTTGTTATATTATTTTTGACAGTCTGGTTTTGAGTTCCGACAGGAACGACATCGACTCCATCGGTGTCCTGCTCTCTATCGGGTACGACAGGATGTCGTGCATGATGTCGGTGAGGCGCAGCTCACGTGAGCTTGAAGCTCTGGACGCACAGCCACGCGCTCCATTCGTAGGCACGGTAGAACGTGCCTTCCTGATACAGGTATATCGTGCGGAGCATTCCGGTCTCACTCCGATTCTTCTCTTTTTCGAGTATGTCGCCTAATTTTGCCATTCATTGGATTTTTTTGGAACCATTTTCAGAGATTTTCGCCGCCTTAGGGCGGCGTTTTTTCTGCTGCAAAGTGGCTGCCGGACGACGGCTTAGTAGCCCGCCTGAGGGCGGGTGCCGTCGCCCCGCTGCCACTTTTACGCACGTCTGCACGTCTCCCGCCGACATAGGTCATTTCTGGGAAGGGCAGACTGGCCGTACCGATAGCCCATAGCCACGGTTGTAGTTGCTCATGTACACGCTGCCGGAATAGAAGTACAAGTAGTACGCGTAGTTCGGGCTGTCGGTGTTGAGCGAACTCGACCAGTAGTAGCCGCCGGAACCTGCGTAGTTGAGACTGCCATCGTAGTAGTAGCCGGCGGCCGGCAGGAAGATGCTCTCGCCGTTGGAACCTGTCACGCGGTAGCCGTTATTTCCGCCCTGTGTCGTCCACGTCCATGTGCAGTTGTTCTTCAATTCATTCATCTCTTCACGTGTAGGCATGCGCCACGCACCGCCCCAGTTCACGTGGGCCGCGTCGTCCTCGGGTTCGAGAAGCGTCTTGTTGTCAACGGTGCCGTAATACGAATCCGTATTGTATTTGGTGAGGTTGTCCCAATTGCCGTTGCACCACTTGTAGGTATTCCAATTGTACGCACTCTTGACCTCCGTCTCGCCCCAGGCGTAATAACTGCCGTAGTCCTCGGGCTTGTCCGCACCCACGTTGCACGTCGCCCACAGGAGCCCGCTCGGGAGGCCGAGGTCAACGTATGCGTGGCCGGCAATTGTTCCACCGTCCGTGGTGAAGCTCCTCTGTTCGCCGTAGCTCGTCCCTTCGCTGTTGGTGGCGTATGCACGAACGTAATATGTCGTATTTTCCGTCAGTCCTGTGATGTTGCTCGTGAAACTGCCGGTCCCGCTGCCATCGGTGGTGTGCGAGTCGGAGACCGTCGGGTTCTGCGACGTGCTCCAGCACACGCCGCAGGCAGTAACCGCCGCGCTGCCGTCAGATGTCACCTCGCCGCCACAGGTGGCAGTGGTCTGGGTGATGTCGGTGACATTGTTTGTCGTCACTGTCGGCGAAGTGATGTTTTGCGATGTGGTGAAGCTCCGCTCCGCGCCGAAGCCCGTGCCTGCGGCGTTCTTCGCGTACGCCCGCACGTAGTACTTCGTGCCAGGGATAAGCCCTGTAATAACCGATGTGAACTTGCCGATACCATCGCCGTCAACAGTGCAGTTGTCAGACGGTGTCGGATTCGGCTCCACGCCCCAGCATACGCCACGCTCCGTCACAGCCCAGCCGTTCTCGCTCTTAACCTCGCCGCCACATACGGCAGTGGCCTTGGTAATTTCCGTAACTTCTGCCGTCGTCACAGTCGCGACGGTCTGCGTCCCGCCGCCACCTGTGTTGCCTCCGCCCGGCTCGGCATTGTCTTTCTTGCACGACACGCACAGCGCCATAGCCATGCAAACCATCACTGTCGTGAATAATCTGATGCTCTTTTTCATTTTTTTTGTGATTTTAAAATTTTTAAGAAGACTTCTGTTTTTTCTCATTCCACGCCGCCCTCCCGGATTTCGCGAAGTCCGTTGAACGAAACCACAAAAAAGGAAACGACGGCGCAAAGATAGGAACTTTTCCACTTCAACGGCACGGACGCAAAAAAATATTTCATGTAATACTTTTATACACTTTTCATGGAAGTTCTTCACCACGAATTTTCACGAATAGTCTTCGGTGGTGCGCCAGCAGTTTTGGTTTTGGTTATGGTTTTGGTTATCGTGCTTTCCCCTTTATCCGCCTCTCTACTCTCTCCTCTTTTAACTTTACTCTCTTAACTCTACTCTTTTATTTCACAACAGTGTCGCATCTATTATATTTTTCTGTATTTTTGCCCATTGAATTATCAACCCTGAAAATCACTAACTTATAAAATATGGAAATAAACTTCAAGACAATCATCACGTTTCTTGTGATATTCGCCGTCTGCGGATTTTGGATGGCGAAATGCACGCACGGCGGCATTGAAAACGCCGGCAAGCCCGACAATGAAGAACTGAAAGGCTTGTACAAGAGCTATTCTTTCAAAGCGATAAAAAACGCATGGCTGAGCATCGGCGATGTGGCCGAGAGACTCCACGCCGAGGCCATACAGGAAGCGGACAAAGCCGCGAAAGACAATAAATCAGACGATTCCAAGAAGGAAGAGCCGAAAGTGAGAAGCATGTTCTATTACAAGGTCATGGCGGTCATCGGCAACCACGACCACATGCCGTTGGCCGACCGAGAAACCATCCTTATTTCAACCATCTCGGCTATTTTCCTGCTTGTCTTTCTGATAACATCAGGGATTTTCATGAAGGTGCATTCTGTGAAAGACATCTCCTTTGACAACTTCGGGTTCAACTATAAAAATAAGGAGGAATAGCCATGACGACATACAGAAGAGAGACAGCAAAGACCTTCACTCGGGAGGAAGAGAACCGTTTCCGCGAGTTGATGAACAACATGGCCAAAAGTGTCAAAGGCTACACCAACAGGAAGATCGGCGATACGCTGAAGATTGTAAATGTTAATGACACACCATTTTACAAATTAGTTCTTAAGACGCAGAACGACACGCGCACGATACGCTCAGGCCATGAACGCTATAACGGCCAGATGATTCCGCAGCGCACCGTCTTCAGCGAAAGCGATTTCAACAAATGGGACATTTGCGAAGCCCCGAAGCCGTACCGCAACGCGAATATGTCGTTTTATGTGAATGGTTCGAAACATATCGAGAACTGCCCGACATGCAACTCAAGCGGTGTCGTTGCGTGTAACCACTGTAACGGGAGCGGTTCCGTGCGATGCAGCAAATGCGGCGGAAGCGGCACTGAATATCATGAGAAACTCGTGAGAGAGACGTGTCCGTCGTGCCACGGTACAGGAGGCACCAAGACCATCGAGCAAGGCACCGGACGCGAGTTGAGCAGAAACTGCTGTTACCGTTGCGGCGGCAACGGATATATCAACGTGAAACAGCAGATTCCAAGCACCTGCTCATCGTGCGGCGGCAGCGGACGTAAGACCTGCGGCACATGCAACGGAAGAGGCAGGCTCACCTGCCAGACGTGCGGAGGCAACGGCAAGGTGGTCTATTATCTCGCCGTTGACCAGAACGCATCTGTCAAACACGACATCAAATTCATCATGACCGGCGACCTGCCTTCGGATGAGAAAGTGAAATATGTGGAGGCGTTCGACAGAACCGACGGCAAGCTGATTTTCCAACACGGCAACGACGGCACTTCTTTCGACCACAAACTCATCGGCAGCCAAGACTTCATGACCGACACTCTGCAAAAAATGGCGGAAAGCCTCGTCAACACCGCAAGCAACAGAATCATTTACAACGAGTTCCTGATTTATGAATATTCCGCCTTGACAGTCACATATCGCGTTGACCGCAAAGACTACACATGCATACTGCAAGGCGACTCGTGGGATGTCTTCACAGTGACTTCGCCGATCTCCGATTTCATGGACGAGCTGAAGGAGAAAGTCATAAGTCTCGCAAACACAAGACGTTACGGCAGTGCATGGACTGTGATGAAACGAATACTGAAATTCCCGCAGGCCGGTGAAAACGAGCGGAAAGTGAAAGAAGAGCTCGAAGATGCCATGAAGAGATCCACGAAACTCGGAGTCAGATTCGCATTCCTCGCCTTCGTGCTCGCAATGCTCCCGTTGCTGACACATTATTTCAAAAACTACGAGCTGCTGTCGCCTTGGGCGCATTGGATCGTTGACAAGTTGAGTGTCAGGACAGGTCTGGGAATCATCTTCTATCTCATATTCAACGCGATATGCCTGTCGCAAATCGAACTGCCGAAATTCACCTATCTGCGTGAGAAGATGCCGGTGCGCTTCCTGCTCGGCTTCTGCCACGGCATTGTGTGTCAGGTATTTATCCTCCTCGGCTTCATCTTCCTCGAATGGATCGGCGTCATTCCGATTCTGGATCTGATACTGTTCGTTGCCCTGTACGCCTTTATACTCTTGATAATCATATTAGTTCATGTAGTCAAATGGCTTTTCGGCTTGATATTTTAGTTTGTAAAATTGAAAAGATGATCATGTTTTGATTTAGGCGGGTCATGTCTTCGAGAACCGCGTCGGATGAACCCGCGGGTGTTGTCAGATTGATTTAACTGGAAAGTGCAAAAGTCTATGTCAATTTCACCACAACTGCACTTCACAGGACGTCTTTCAATGTTATCAGGTCTTTGATGTCGGTCTTGCCTGGCTGCCATGTCCTCACATGGATAATCGGCAGTTCTTCACGGAGGTCAACCATGAGGAATAGATAGCCGTCGTCGTTGTAGTTGTTTGAATGATAATATTGTTTGACCTGGACACCGAACACTTCTTCGTCTTCACCGGCGGCGCGGCGCACGTCGATGTCGGTGAAATGGATATTGATATAACTCTTGTTCCGGAACTGTCTTCCCATGTCCTGGAGATACTGCGCCTTCGTCTTTTTGGTACGTTCAACCTTTGTGTTGTTGCCGTAAAGCACCCCGTCTTGTGAAACAGGCTTGGTCTCAACGACATGTCCCACGATTATCAAAGCGTCGTCGGAGAATATTTTGTCGAGATATTCAAGTTGTTTGAACGCGTAAGCCGTCTGATAGTCCTCAAGGAAATTTATCAGCACAAGGCGCGAGTCAACCTTCCAGTTCTTGTTGTCCCAAATGCCTTTCTCGGCGGTGTCCGAGAGCCGGAACGCTATCGAAGTCACCTTTTCTGTCTCCCTGTTGAAACGGAAAACGACATCACGTGTGAACGACATATTGTTGAAGCCGAACTTCATCGGAAGGCTCCGGCATATCACTTCGCCATTGAAAGCCAACATCTTATAATCCGGCGTGCCGATGATTGACACCTTTCCGTAATCCTTCAGCTTCATGAGAGACTCATAGCCTTCAGGCGAGAAAAGGTGACGCACCGACTCATATTCACCGAGGCGGATGGCGTTTTCTATCAGCTTCATGTTTTTCAGATAGATGTCATCGCCGACCATATACTTCTCAACGGAATCGCCGTCGCCGCCGTCAGCCTTGACTACCGGATCTTCTTCGGACACATCTTTTTTCGGGCGGTTTTTGCTGCGGCTGCTGATGATTTTGCCGGTCTTGCTGAAACCCATCTTCTTACGCAGGAACTTAATCATGGCGTACGCCGCCGGCTCCTCGAACTCCACATCATCGTACGACATGTCAATTTCAACGTCAATATCTTTCACAACATCTTCATTTTTAAACAGTTCCACTTCTGCCCTGCCGTTCGACACATTACAGGTCTGGCTGAAACGTCCGTTGTTGTATTTGAAAGTTATGTTACTGATCTTGATGCCTGTCGTTGTCGAGACATCCAGTTCAGCGATGACCTTGTCGTCGGTCTCTTTCCAGTCCTTTACGATGAACCTCACCAGACTGAGTATTCCTTCATCGCCGTCGATCCTGTTCGAGAGCCACTTCATCATTTTCACCTCATGCGAAGTCTCTTCATCCTTGACAGTCAGTTCGTTGCCGTCCGGATGAGAGCAGCAGAGCATCATCGCGATGTAGTAATAGCGCAGGGCATCGCCCACGTTTTCCTTTTCCATCGCGCCGTCGGCCATACGGATGTAATAGTCGATGTCGTTTTTCCTTTCGGCGCACGCCTCGCGGAACGAGGCCTTGCTGACGTATGCGAAGACGCTGTTGACCACGCCCGACTTCAGCGTCAGGTATTGTATGTTTTGCTCGATGAAAGGCTTGAAAGTCTCGAAGACGCAATTCAGCAGGCGTGTGTTGTCGCTGCCGACTGTCACGATGTTCGACTTATAATTCTTCTTGACGCTCTCGAGCAGACCTGTGATGGCATCGTCCTCGGCATCCTCGACAGTCTCAAAATCATCTGCACCTTGATACCAATAATAGCATGTATCTTTCTTAATTCGTTCAGACTCAGCGATATTCGATTTGAAAGTCTGCGAAAACGAGACGATTGAAATATTCAACAATATTGATAAGAGCAATAACTTTCTCATTAGATTATTATTTGTAATATTTACTTTATGGAAAGCCTACAAATTGCGAATGACTTCAGCAGGCAGTGTTGTCATTTTTGCGATGTCTTCGACAGACAGCCCCGCTTTTTTCAATGCCTTTGCCGAAGCTATAAGAGCCTGATATTTTTCGTTCAACTGCGCGTCTTTTTCGTTCAACTGTGCGTCTTTTTCGTTTATCTGCGCGTCCTTTTCGTTCAACTGCGCGTCTTTTTCGTTCAACTGCGCGTCTTTTTCGTTCAACTGCGCGTCCTTTTCACTAACCCGCAAATCAAGCTCTTTTATCTTCTCATCCTTCGCCATGATTGCGGTGTCTCTGTCTTCGATTGCCATGAAGTATTCCTCCTCGACATTCATGTCCTGACGGACCCTTGAATTTGAGGCGGCGGCCATCAGACGGTGCATGATGCGCTCCATATCGGCGTCACCACTGAAGGAATTGTCCTCTATGTTAAGCACCTGCGCATTTTTCTTGTCCTTGTTGCTCTGGTCGAAAATCGACAGGATCTTCTCCAACCTGTTGTTCTTCTGACCTCTCAGCAACGGTATCTGAACTATGATGCTGTCATGAACGAGACTCTCCACGAACGGGTCCGGGAGGCCTTTCGTCACCTCATTGCCGTAATAATCAAACGACTTGTGCCGCACGTACAGTATCGGCTCCTCGATGTCGCCGACACGGTGGCCGAGCAGATATACCGTCACCATCGGGATGCCGTGACTGTCGCCATTGTCGTCTCTCAACATATTGTCGGCATTCGAATACTGCGTCCCGAGATACTGGCGGAAACGAAGCGTCTCCGTCTCAAGCCACGTCTTCTGCAACTCTATCAGAACCAGCTTGTAACTGCCGTCGTCCTGAAGCACCTGAGCACCGAAATCTATCCTGAACATCGAAATCTTGTCGCGGTTCCCGTTGGTGTATTCGTGTTTTCTCACTTCAACCGACTTCACCTCACGCTGCAACAAGGCGGAGATGAGGGTCTTCACAATGCGTTCGTCTTCCAGCAAAAACTTGAAAACCGAGTCATAAATAGGATTTGCCACACTGATAATCATAATGTTTTATTTTTCTCGCAAAATTACATATTTTTCGTGACATCTGGTGGTATTAATTAAAAAAATCCAACACGAATGACACGAAGGAATTCAACACGAATCGCACGAATCGCACGAATAACACAACTTTTTCGCCGAGGTTTGCCGTCATTCCGATTGTTCGACTCCCTGCGGTCGCTCGCAAGAACGGCGGCACTCCAACTATTATTCAGTTTTTTTCAAACAAACCGCGCGTCTCTACCGCCGGACAACGCCGGCTTTTCTCTGAGCTCTAAGATATACCATCTCTGTTACAGACTCTTCCAAGAGATATAGTCTCCATTTGAGGTTTGAATATCAGTGTCACCACCACACACAACATGAAGATGACCAATTCCGACATCGGCATTTTTGGCAAATGATTTCAACGATTTAAAATGTTCGGTATGCATAGTAGCTGTTGACTTTATTTCGTAACATTCCAATACAGCGCCACGCTCCTCCAACAAGTCAACTTCTTCGTTATTGCTATCGCGCCAGAAATACAAATCAGGTTCGCGACCTTGTCCGTATGCTTTTTTAACAAATTCCGAGACGACCATATTTTCAAACAATTCTCCACGAAGATAATGAGTTTCCATCTGACGACAGTCATCCATTCCGAGTAAGGCCGATGCCAATCCCGTATCACAGAAATACAGCTTGGGCGATTTCACAAGACGTTTGTTATAGTTTTTGTAATAAGGTTTCAACAAAAAAATCACATGACTTGTCTCAAGTATCGACAGCCATGCATTGGCAGTAGGGACTGTAATTCCACATTCAGATGCAAGTGATGCCACATTCAGCAGTTGGGCGACACGTCCGGCGCATAGTTTCAAAAAACGCACGAACTGCGACAAATCGCTAATGTTACGCAGCAGTCTGACATCGCGTTCAATATATGTCTGGATATAGCTTGGGAAGAAATCAGCAGGAGCTATATTCATATCATAAATTCGCGGATAGCCTCCGGTCAAAAGCCATTCATTCAAATTTTGCGGCAGGAGTGAGACATTTTTCAATTCAGCAACTGAAAAAGGCGACAATTTCAGCACTGCTGTACGGCCTGCCAAACTTTGCGATATCCGCTCCATCAACAGAAAATTATGGGAGCCGGATAAAATATACATTCCCGATTTGTTTTTTTCATCGACGGCCGTTTGGATATAAGAAAACAGATTTGGAGCATATTGTGACTCATCAATAATCAGTGGGGTTCCGAAGTTCATGAGAAAGCCGCGAGGGTCTTCGACTGCAAATTGGCGATTGTCCAAATCTTCAAGAGATATGTATTTGAAGTCACTGAAACGCTGCCGCAACAAAGTCGATTTACCACATTGGCGCGTACCTGTCAGTGTGACGACCGGGAATTTCGTTGTCATCTGACGCAGTTTCTCTTCTATTGACCGTTTTACCATGGTTAAAAATTTATGCAAAAATACAAATTAAATTTTATGTTTTACATATATTTTTATTTTTTTGCAAAAAATTTTGCGACTTCACACTTCATGACAGATGCCCCGTCTCAAGCCCGAAAAAAAATTTTTCCTGCTGCAAAGTGGCTGCCGGACGACAGCTTGGTAGCCCGCCTGAGGGCGGGCGCCGTCGCCCCGCTGCCACTTTTACGCATCCTCCGCCCGTCTGCACGTCTTCGGCCGACATAGGTCATTTCTGGGAAGGGCAGACTGGCCGTACCGATTGCCCATAGTAACGGCTGTAGTAGTACATGAGCACGGCGCCGGAATTGAAGTTCAAGTTGTACGCGTTGTACGGGTAGTCGGTGTAGAGCGAACTCGACCAGTAGTAGCCGAGGGAACCTGCGTAGTTGAGACTGCCATTGTGGTAGTAGCCGGCGGCCGGCAGGAATATGCTCTTGCCGTTAGGCCCTGTCACGCGGTAGCCGTTCTTTCCGCCTTGGGTCGCCCATGTCCACGTGCATTTATCTTCCAACTCTCGTAGTTCGGCTTCTGTGGGCATGCGCCAGTCTCCGCCCAAGTTCGCGCGGGCCGCGTCGTCCTCGGGGTCGAGAACCGTCTTGTTGTCAACAGTGCCGTAATCTGAATCCGTGTTGTACTTCGTGAGGGTGTTGGACGAACCGTTGCACCACTTGTAGGTGCTCCAATTGTACGTGCTTTTTATCTCCGTCTCGCCCCAGGCGAAGTAGTCGCCGTAGTCCTCGGGGCTGTCCGCGCCGATGTTGCACGTGGCCCACAAGAGGCCGCTCGGGAGGCCGAGGTCAACGTACAAGTGGCCGGTATATGGACCTGTGGTAAAACTCTTCTGTTCGCCGTAACTCGTGCCTTTGCTGTCGGTAGCATACGCACGAACATAGTACGTAGTATTTGTCCAAAGCCCCGTAATGCTGCTCGTGAAACTGCCCATCCCGCTGCCGGAAGCCTTGTGTGAACCGGAAACCGTCGGATTTGCACTTTTGCCCCAGCACACGCCGCGTTCGTCACAGTCGGCACCGACGTAAGCACTCACGACAGCACTGAAACCCGTTATTTCAGTAACTTCATTCGTTTTTATATTCACAAGCTCGCCACCCGGCATTTCAGGGTCCTTCTTGCACGACGCCATCATAAGAACTATGAGGCCTATTATCGACATTTTCGCTATTATCGTTTTCATAATGTATTTTAACCTTTCTACTTTCTACTTTCTACTTTTTACTTTTTACTTTCTACTTTCCACTCTTAAGGCAGAATCCTATTCCAGCCTTAAATTCCATATAGCCTGTTCCTATTGTCGTCACGCCGGCGGAGACGCTGAAACCTTTTATGTGCGCCATCAGCCCTGCATCAAAGGAGACACCTTTGTAGGCACCACTTGGCGGTTCAGCCAATCTGCCGTCGTCCGTCTTCCAAAGCAGCGTGCGTTTGCCATATCCCACACCGGCGTAGAGATACAGCGGACACCCGAGTTTGCACAGGCCGCCAGCCGTAACAGACCAGCGCGAAGTCACCTTCTCCTTGAATGAATATGTCAACGGTGTGTCTTCTATCAAACCGTTCTCATCGCATGTCAGATCGGCTTTGGAGAAGTTGAAGTTCGTCATGCCGCTCACATACCAGCCTCTTTGTTGTTTCACCTGTCCGACGGTGAGGCCGAACGACGTCTGCGGTGCTGTTGAAAGCGCTCCGTTGAGAAGCAGGAACTTCGCGCCGTGGAACAGCCAGTCTGATGGTGTCTCTGCACGGAGGTATAGGTCAACGGACGAGATGCCGTCTTTCTGCACGTTTATCCTCCTCTCGTCGGATTTCTTGCCACGCTTGGCGCGTATTTTATGGCTACCGAATGACAAGTCGATGCTTAGTGGCGAGACGCCTGCTTTTTTGCCGTCGATGAAGATGTCGTCGCCATCGCGGTCTGTCGTTATCTTCACCAAACGTCCGAATTCGAGGATGACATTCGTGTCGCCTCCGTTTAAACTAACAACAATATCCTTGCTCTGTTCACTTTGTCCGCGCACAACCTTAACTTTATGGTTTCCGAAGCCCAACGAAGTCTGATATGGTGTCGAACCAACATATTCGCCGTCAATATAAACCTTGTCGCCTTTCCTGTCGGTCGTTATCCTGATAATCTTCCCAAACTCAAGTGTCAGGTTTGTCGGGCCGCCGTTTATCTGCACGTTTATTTCCTTTTCGACCTTTTTCCCATCACGCACGGCCTTCACCTTATGTATGCCGTAGCCCATCGCGGTCTCCAAGGGCGACACTCCCACCGACACACCATCGACGTATATCTCATCGCCGCTCCTGTCGGTCGTTATCCTGATAATCTTCCCGAACTCGAGTGTCAGGCTTGTCGGGCCGCCGTTTATCTGCACGTTTATTTCCTTTTCGACCTTTCTCCCGTCGCGCACGGCCTTCACCTTATGTGTGCCGTAGCCCATCTCGGTCTCCAAGGGCGACACTCCCGCCGGCACGCCATCGACGTATATCTCATCGCCGCTCCTGCCCGTGGTTATCGTTATCGTCTTGCCGGAATCGAGTTTTCCGTTCACATCCGTCATCTTTCCTTCCTCAATAGTGATTGTCTTCACAAGCGGTGCGCAGCCCTGCTTCACAAACCTCAGCTCATGGCTGCCGATGAGTATCTTGTTATTCACGAAAGGTGTCTTCCCTATCTCCGCGCCGTCGAGATAGACTTGTGCTTCGACTGGCGATGATGTCACGTTTATTGCGCCGTATATCGGTGTCGGGGCATCGAGCTTCACACTCTCGTCTTTTCCTGCCGTTATTTCCAGTGCCATGGCTGTCGTGCGGTGTGATGCCTTCCTCGCCTCGGCCTTGTGCGAACCCTGAAGCAGACGGCCCGTCCACGAGCCTCTGGCATTCAGCTTGCCGTCAACATAGATGTCTGATTCGGCGTCGGTCGTGATTGTCACATTGGCGAAGTTCGGCTTCATCGGGATGGATATCTCCGACACGTTGTTGTCAACGATGCGGACGGTCTTTGTGACGTTCTCGTACATCTCCCTCATCAGCGTCACCTCATACTCACCGCTCGCTAAAGTGTCGCTTCTGTATGGCGTGACGCCTTTCCGCACCCCGTTCACCAAGATTGTCGCGCCGCTTTCCGGCGAGGAGTCGATGAGCAGCCAGCCGAAGGCGGGGGCGAGGTTCACCTCGTAAGTCATTGTCTCTTTCGAGCTTGCGTAAATCGTCTTCTCATAGTCATGATAAAGCGAGCGGCTCACCACGAGGTCGTGCGGCTCATCGACGGAGATGTACGCGCTCCCGTCAGGATAGAAGTTGCCGTCGATGCTGATGAGCGCGTCGGAAGGAGTCACTTTTATCAGTACATAGTTGCTGCTTATCACAACAACAGGATCGGGGCCATCCTTCTTTACTTCAAGCACCATCTCGTATGTCTTGAAGCCCTGCACGCTTATCGGCATGGGATAGATCAGTTTCCCGTATTCTGGATGCAGGATTATCAGGGTCTTGCAGCCTTCTGTGAGGAAAAGTTTCACTTCGCCGGTTGCTTTTTCCGGATACGTGAAAGTGCCCATGTCGGCCGAGAACTCGAGTCTGTTGCGCTCGGCCTCACCCATGTTAGGCGTCTGAATCTTGATCAGGGCGCACTTGTCGCCGTTGCCGTCGGTCTTCCTCGCCCGCGACGCTTCAGTGTCATTATCAATGAGTTTCAAATACTTGACGTTAAGACGCGAGTTGTTCTCCTGAGCCATAGCCAGGCTGACAAAGACCAACATCAAGATGAGAAGTAACGATTTCTTCATATAGTTAATTTTGAAGCTGCAAATGTATAAAAATTTCTCGCAGATTCAACACATATTTTTTATTACATTGGCCACAAATTTAAAATTTATCCATCATGAAGAAGATTTTACTTTCCTTATTACTAATGATTTCAGCAGCAGTGACTTATTCGCAGACTGTTGTCGAGATCGACTTCAACGATTTCACTGACAATTCCGCCTTGAACGGGCAGGACGGCTGGACGGCACGTCCGCACAGCGGGGCAACGGCCAGCAACTGGCTTGAACAAGGCTACGACCACGACCCGAGAATTGAAATCACAGACATGATAAGAAACGTCGAATACAAGGATGTCTATGATTTCTACAAGAAGAATGTCGCCGACAAGCCGGTTGTCATCATGATGTCGGGCAACAAGAAAAAGATCGACACGAAGGCGTTGGAGAAGTTCGGGAAGGTGAAGGAGCTGAAGTACGAAGACATTTTCAGGTAGGGACCACGAAGGTTTTTCACCACGAATTGCACGAATCATACGAATAACACGAAAGTTTAACCGTTCATTTTTTGCAAGTCATTGTTAACAAAGATGTTGGCAATGACTTGCTTGTTTATTGGAAAAACGGTCATTCAACTCTTTGCAGTAATAATCAAGATTTGTCTATATGTCAGCAAATCCTCTTTTCGTATTTTTGCACCGCAATTTAATCTAAGGCTATTATGGGATTATTCAACTTCAACAAGCCCCGCACTGACGGGCAGACTTTTGATGGTCAAGGCACTGAACGAACCGGATTCATCGACAATGTCTTTGTCAATCTGGAGAAAGGTTGTCTGCTTCAACGTTATCCTTATGATAACTTGAGTACTTGCGCGAAAGTGACGGTGCAAGAAGGGCAACAGATGGTATTTATGTCCGAAGGAATGTATTCAGACACTTTCCTTCCGGGTAGTCACACGCTAACCACCAATAATGTTCCTTTCCTCGAAAAGATTATGAACATTCCCTTTGGTGGGGGTTCTGCCTTTAAGACGACGCTTTTCTGCGTCAGCACCAAACGTCAACGTTTCGCAGGTGATGACGCGGGCTGGGGTGTAGGTCTCACTATTCGTGATTATACCTTATCCGATGAGGGTATCACTATCAAGGTGGGCGCCTACGGCAGTTACGAGTTCCGTATTACCAATGCTATCGCTTTTATTCGCGAATATAGCAGCACGGAGCACGAGATTTGGTTAGATGATTTTGCTAAAGAGTTCTCTTCGGCGGTCAGCCAACGCGTTACACCGACACTGAGTAAGTTCTTCAGTCAACGCAAAGTCAGCATCACCGAGGTGAATAATTACCTCACCGAAGTAGCCGATTATGCGAAGAACGAGATTAACGAATACCTCGAAGACTATGGTATTGAACTGACCAAGTTTGATGTAGAAGGTATTAACCCCATTGAGAGTGACCCCAATTATCAAAAGATTTTGGAAGCACAAACTGAAGCTGGTGCGATGGACTTGGAGAGCCGTGCTTTGGCTCGCAAGCGTCAACGCGAGGGTTATAACTATCAACAAGAGCGTCAGTTCGACGTCATGCAGACGGCCGCCGGCAACGAAGGTGGTGCCGGTCAGATGATGGGTGCCGGCATGGGTGTCGGTATGGGCTTCGGTATGGGTGGCGCTTTTGGCGGTATGATGGGACAGATGGCACAGGGTGCTATGAACGCGCAACCTCAGATGACGCCTCCTCCTATGCCACAGGCGGTACAAATGTTTGTGTTCATCAACAACCAACAAGCAGGTCCATTTGATATGAACGGACTGAGCCAATTGGTGGCACAAGGACAACTCACACCTGCCACGCTTGTCTGGAAAGCCGGTATGCCGCAATGGGCAGCTGCTTCGACCTTACCCGAACTCAATGGACTATTTGCAGCACCGACGCCTCCGACGCCACCCGTGCCGCCAACACCTCCAATTGTTTAACCTTATAAAACGTACGATTATGAGAAATCCGCTTTATACACTACTAACTCCTCTCTTAGTGATAGTTGTCACCTTGCTTGGTTTTGTTTTATTAAGACCCACAGATCCACCTGCTATCTATTGGGTAACAGTGGCTTGGGTGCTTGCGTTAGAGATGGTATTCTTTATTTGGCTCAAATGGGGCAAGTTAAACATTCAATGGAAAGAAGAACAAACGACCGCTTATAGACTCTTCTCAGGTACAGGAACGGTTTTTTATGTTGGGATTAGCCTTGTTTGGATAGTTGCTTTCTATTTCCTTCGTCCAAAGATGGGAGAGGATGCTGACACCATATACATATTGGTACTTTCCGGTCTTACCATTCTTTGGATTATTCTCGCGTCTATCATGGGTCGTCACGACGCAGCCTATAATAGTCAACAGAAGACATTGGAGAATAATACGTTTACCCAACGCGATTTCGTGGCAGAACTCAAAGAGCAAGCAGCAGAGCGCCAAACAGAAGAAACCAAACGCGCATGGGCAACTCTGATTCGCGATGCCGAATCGGTTGCGCCTGCTCAGTTTGCCGCCAAAGTGGAGTCCCTGCGTGCGCGTGCGCAAAAGTTGTTATAAGACATCACAAATTATAAATCACAAATTAAATAAACTTACAACTATGTCATTTTTAAAAGATCGTATCAACAAGCGTCAGCAGACGCACGAAAAAGGTTACGTTTCCTTCACAGAAGAAGATTTGAACGAAGCCAAACTCAATCACCAGATCAACGCCGAGGCCTATTCGCTCTTAGATGCCGCCATGAACACCAGCAGCAACATCACACAGCAAGACAGGAATGGCGACTCGGTTGAGATAGACGATGTCTATCCATGCACCGAGGCCGAGTGCGATGAGATGGACAAATTGCTGGACAAGGCGGAAAGAGTCGTCAAGGACAAAAATGACAGCATCTTCAAAGACCGTCTCGCAGAGTTGCGCGGTATCGTTTCTTGGTCGCGTGAGAAACATTGGAACTTCCAGTGGTCGCTCATTTTAGGCTGTCTCCTTTCGGTATTAGGCATGATGTACCTTCGTAATGACGCCAAGGACAGTGCCGCCCGGCAAGAACGCGAATTGCAACAAGTGAAGAATTGGGTCGAGCAAGACACCACCATCGCCTATGCCGACTGCCCGTCTGAATGGACCATGGAACCACTTGGGTCTGCCAACAAACACAAAGCCGCCCGCTTAGCCAACACCAAGAATCATATTATTTCGACTCAGTCATCCATCGAAAGTTATCAAGCCAAATTGGATACTTGCACGAACAAAGACCGGAAGAAATATTATAAAGAGTCACTGAAGAAGGACGAGAAGAGACTCGAAAAATACCAGGAGAAGTACGAAGAAATCAACGAGATGAAGTTCAAGGAATATAAGAAGATGGTCATCAAAGAGGAGAAGGCCGATGCCAAACAAGCAAACAAACACGCTGTTTGGATGTGGATATTCTTGGCGTACGTCATTATTCTGATCCCCGCCTACATCTATTTCAGCCACCAATATGGCTACTACATCACCCGTCACCGCACCGAAGCCAGGGTGTTAGGAGGCATCCAGAAGGTCGCCTTCGCCATCGCATCCTTCTTCCTGGGCGCCGGTTTGGCAATGTCGCTGCTGCCGGATGTCCAAGTGACCACATACTATTCCAATGGCAGCACGAGCAAACATACCGAAACGGATAGTGCCAACTATATCATTATCGCCATGAAAGCGATTCTTATCTTTATCGGTTTGTTTATCTTCGCTGTGACCTCCGTATTCATCATGTCCTATGCGACTATCGCCGCCATCAAACGTACATACGACTGGTCGAAAGTGACGGCTGTGGCTACTGCTGCAACGCAGAAAGCCATGGATAAGGTGAAAGAGTCCGGTATCGCAGACAAGGCCATCGAAGCCGCCAAAGGCGCCGCTGACAAGGTGCATGAGAAAATTCAAGAGAAAAAACAAGAAAAAGAGAATAAGTAATGGCGCAACTAACCATCAATCAGTGCCAAAACTGCGGCAAGATTTTGGCGCCGGGCGTTACCGAGTGCGGTAAGTGTCACACCAAACATGCCATTCAGCCCACGGCAGTGAACCCCTTGCGGTTCAATGCTGCTCAGGCGGCTGATTTTCGCGCTCAGTTCCAAGAGCAAGTTGCAGCGTGCCCTAAAGACTCCAACGCCCAATTCGCCATGGGACTGACTTATCTCGGACTGAGAAACTATGAGTTGGCTGATGAGTATTTGATTAAAGCCGTCCAACTTACGCCATCCAATCCGGATGTGTATTATTACACGGCTTTGGCGCTCTTCCACCACCGCTCAGTGATGAACCTCAGCAAGGCGGAGATGGATCGCATCGAGGGATGGCTTAATACCGCCGTTCAGATACAACCCAAGCGCAAATACCTCATTCTGCAAATGATACTCCGCCAAGGCATGTCTTCGATGGGCGTCAATGTAGATACGGACAAGATGTCGCCTGCGGAGCTGATGGATCAAGCCCGTCGAACGGCACAAGAGGAAGATGAGATGGTTGAGATAGAGCAACACGTGCTCATCACGGATGAGAAGACACAAATTCTATTAAGTAAGCTCACCAATCAACAAGAGGAAACGGAAGATTTCGATGGCTCACCCACCATTGAAGAAGCAATAGCAAAATATCATGACTTTTGTTTCATGCCTCGCAGCGACGATCATCAGTACTCTAAATTTGCAACCTTGGAGAATGAAGAAGTGCGTGTTGGTTTCTTCAATCACATGTTCTGTCCCGAGAAACCCATCTACCTGAGCAAACCCGGTTATCTGCAACCTTTATGGAGAACCATCTGGAAAGGATTAATCGCCCTGGTGGCTTGGGTGATCATGATTGCTGTTATTGAGCGTTTTGGTTTGATAAACACGGAAGGCACGCGCGTAGAAACGGTTCAAGAACGCATCGCAGACCTCAACGCCAATAAAATGACCGAGCAGCAGATCAAAGACGCCAAAGCCAAAGCACAAGCCGATTTTGAAGAAGAAACGGAGTTGGATGCTCAGATGCGTAAGCTGTTCTATTTTTACAAAGATGAAGAGGGCAAAGCGCATTATTGCCCACCTCCGAAGACTGAGGAACAGCTGGCCGCTCTGCCACAGGATGCCATGTACTGCGGTATTCATAAAGGCTGGAAGGGCTGGCTGGGAGTAGGTTTGTTCTTCTTGATGCCACTTATCTGGATTATTGCCACCATCGGTCGTTTCGCCTCGCGTGCGGCAGAACGCAGAAATATCTCGCGCACAAACGCCGACCGCAAGGCACGATATGAAGAGGATTTAAATCGACATTGGGATCGTCCCACGATTGCTGATTTCAAAGTCTTTTGCTCCCTCTTTGCCGGTCCGAACAATGTGTCTTGTATCGAAAAAGGAGACTTCGTTCAGGAGGCATTGCGTCAGGCGCATATATCGGAAAGGGATGTCCAGAATGGCAATGGCAAGATTTTCTTCTCATGCTATTTCACGGACACCGACGATAACGGCAACGACACAAACAATCCGGCGATAACACTGCGTGATGTGGTGGTTCGTGTTTGCATAGCCATGCGCGACAGGATTGTCTATATGCACGGCGTATGGGATACAATTTCCGACCAAATGCCTATCTTTGACCAAGAATGTCTGCTGTACAATCAGATTGCTAATTTCCGCAATGTGGCATCGTACAGCACCTTGGAGGTTATCTCTCCCGAAAATCGTGCTTTTGCGAAGATCATCTATGCGTATGGCGATTTCCCATCTTTGTTCCAATATCAGAATCTGGAGCCAAGAGATAATATCACCTACAGCAACACACGCACTTCAGACTTCAACGAGTTCTACAATTCGCTCATCAAGATGCACACTGCGTATGTGAAATCCTGAAATCGCCTTGTCTGTCTGATATAATTTTCAAAAAAAACGGGCATGGTTTAATTAAATAGTTATACCTTTGCACAAATTGCACCGTCATGAAAAAGACAAAAAAAATCATCCTGGTGGCACTGGCGTTACTGCTCGTGCCACCTGTTTCCGCAGGAGACTATCAATTAGCAAAAAAAACAAAGGAGGAAGCCGAGATCGCACTATACAACGGGAGGCTTGATGTCGCACAGCAACTATTCCTTGACGCCTTTGATTTGTTCTCACAATGCGACGATGCCGTCGATGAGCAGTCGCTGTGCCTGTATTACATGACAATCAGCCACTTCAACCAAAGAGACCTCGACAACATGAAAAAGGTACTCGACAACATGGCCGTATTTGCAGGCAGGCATCCGAACAACAAATTCGTGCAGTATGACTATCTTTCTGTGCTTGCATCATACGAGTCGGCCATGTACGAAGAGAGTCCGTCCGATTCCCTGCGCGAGGAGTTCATGACACACTTCAAGAAGTCGCTCGCATTCCAGGAGCAGATGACTGTCGAGGAAATCACGAACAAGCAAATCAACCCGATATTCAACTACATGAACGTCGCCACCTTGTACGACCTGTGCTACGACCCGCCGCTCACCGACTCGATGCAGAAATACATCGACAAGGCGACGGACATCGACAGACTCGGCTGGGGCTTTGAGGAAGACCACGTCGAAGGCAGGGTCTCCACCTACGACCTCCAGGCGTGGATCTATCTTTACGAAGGAGAGTTCAAGAAAGCCGAAGCGAAGGAGCTGGAAGTGCTTGAGTTGATCGAGAGCATTGAAGATGCGAGAGGCAACAACCTCATCACAGAACGAAGCGAGGCATACGACTTCTTCGTGGAGCTATACAAGACGACAGGCGACTTCGAGAAGGCTCTGGAATATCAGGAATTGAAGAACGAAAACGACAGGGAACGCTTCAACATCGAGAAGAAACGCGCAATCCATGAGGTTGAGACACGCTACGAGACCGGAGCGAAAGACCTGAGAATAAGGAACTTGCGCCATACAAACATCATGCTGTCCGCCGTGGTGGCGCTGCTGGCGATTCTTTCTGCCGGCACAATGGTTTTTGTCTTCACCAGGAGGAAACTCAAGGAACAGACTTCATACACCGACGCACTTGTCGCCGAATCGACGGAAAACGCGAAGCACACCTCTTTGCAACTTCTCGCCGACCAGCTCAACATTGACAATGTCGATTTAGCCCAACTTGACGAACTGATGAAAAAAGCGACAAAGCCGCTGACTGTGGTTGACAAGAAGTACATGATTTGCTTCCTGGCAGGTGAGAAAGTCCAGCAGATTGCCGACCGCTTCATCGTCGAGCCCGCCTCGGTTTATACCGTGAGATACCGATTGAAGAAGAAATTCCCCAAAGACGAGCCGCTCCCGTTTTAATTTCACGGCGACGCAGCACGTATTGTTATTTTGATTATTTTTGCAGCCAATTCAAACTGTAAAACAACACGATATGGAACAATTCAATGAAATTGATGATTGCTTTGAAGAATACGATGACTTCGAGATCAGAGACGAAGAAGAGAACGCCGTGACACCCGACCCCGGCAAGGACACGGGGGAGCCGCTCGACGAGAACGGGCTGCCGATGAGAGCCACGGACGAGTCCCTCGCGAAATGCAGAGAGACCTGCGATTACTGCATCGACAAGGCGAAGGAAGACCTTCGGGAGATGCGCGGCCAATGGGAGATTGCAGGGCTGGCAAGGACTTTCCTGAAATACGCCACCTACATGGAAGGCTTCGACCATCTCCTCAATTACCTTTACAGTGCAATCGGCGATATGACTGACTGCGTCCTCGAACATCCGCGCCTGAAGCTGCAACTGCTCAGACTTCATCTTCTGGTCGTCCGCCGGATAGAAGCCCAGACATGGCACGACCTGAGCATAGCCGATGAGATCCGGGGTGAAATCGCGGCACTTGAAAGCAACATCAAACACGCCGACAACGGCGAATTTGACAAGATAAAAGACAGCAGCAGCCTGAGACACGACCCCGTGGAATGGACGGCACGATGGGAGGAAGTCATTGACAAGGCCGACGAGATCGCCGACGAGAGGCTCGCCGGCACGCCGCGCGGGATGGGATACTGTTTTTCTTTCTGGCACGAGAGGGCGGCTGCGCTCCGGGAGTTTGGCATTGAGTGGAGGAATCCGCATCAGATGAACCCGCGGGTGTTGTTCGACTGATTGAACCGGAAAGTGCCAAAGTCTATGTTAACGTGAGTTCGACCAAATTAACGGCTTGAAACCAAAACAGTTATGGAAAGATGGTGTTCGCCGCCAATGAAGATGTGCCACATTGTCAGGTGAAGATGTTTTTTCGATGAAGGCGCACAGCCGTCACGAGACCCGTAT
>JAZRYG010000055.1:0-6101 GCA_045600605.1 Bacteroidales bacterium | reverse complement strand
CCATTCTGACAGAAGCAGATTTCGGAGGTGTTGTCCTGCAAGCTGAATTTCGGCAGCGATTCGCCGTTCATGTTCAGGTAGGCGCGGTCGATGACCTTGCCGTTGGCAAGAAGTTCCACGCGGATGTCCTTCAAGCTGCTCATCTCGCCACGGGTCACGTTGGCGGCGTCGCTTGCTTGGGCGAAGGTGACGGTGGCATTGCTGTTGGCGGCCACGGCGAAGACGCCTGTGCAAGGTGCTATAATTGGATTGACGACGACCTCAAGGTTGGTGCCGAGGGCGTTCATCTTGTAGAAATAGTTGCTGCTGCGCAGGTTGGTGCCCGAAATGGTAGCGTTGCATGGATAAGGGTTGCCCACCAGGTTGAAGCCTGCAAATTTTGCATCTGCATCGTAAGCCAACGTCTTGGCTCCTGTGTCGGCAAAGTTGCCGTGGAAAACTATTGTCGTGTCGTTCTTGCTGGCATAGAGGTAGCCGCTTTGGTTCTCGATGCCGAATGCTGCAGCCTTGTAGTTGAGCCATTCGCGGCCTTGGCTGTCGCCTGTCTGGCTGAAGCGGTAGAGGTCGTAGTTTTCGGTTGGGGCTGATGCCATGCCCGAAGTACGGGCAGAAGTCGTAACGGGTGATGAAACCAGATGCCAGTCACCCATGTCTTCGCCGTAGCCTTCAATGTATTTCTTCACGGTGACGTTGTCGCAGTTAACCGTTCCGTTGTTGATCAGTTGCGCGCCGTTTTCAAGGATGATGGATACCGCCGTCAATGTTTTGCCCTCGCCAATGGTGAGTGTCTTGCCTGCGGCAACCCTTAATTCCGAAACCGTGGCATCGACATCCAACAGGCAATTGCCTTGAATAGTTACATTGTCATAAAGTTCCGGTATATGTTGTCTATTAGACCAGTTTTCCCAAAAACTCCACATATCGTACATGCCGGGTCGAAAAACACAATCATTCATTTCGATATAGTTATATTGGTCTCCCCATGCACTTTGATAGGCGGCCAATGTGTTTTTAGGAATGTGTATGTATATTCTTTGAGGGAGATCATACAAGCATACGAACCCACCCTCAAAATCAGGTGGAGTCTGGGCTTTGGAGACAACATGACGGTTGGTATTATCAAAGACATAAAGAGCTTCGGAGCCGATGCTTTCCACGGAATTTCCGATGTAGATTGACTCAATGAAACGAGATTTAAAGGCAGATGTTCCGATACTTGTCACATGATCCGGAATTGAGAGAGTGGCGTCAATTCCACTTTCCTTATAGAAAGCGAAATCTCCAATACGTGTCACGGTAACTGGTATGTTGAGCAAGCCTCTCAAGTCACGACAATTGTGGAAAGCGTAATCGCCGATTTCTGTCACGACATACTCAATGCCGTCGTGGATAACGGTTTGTGGAAGCACGATGTCGCCTTCAGGTTTGCTGCTGCCCCATCCGCTTGGGTCATCGCCCAAAGGTGCCACAATGCTCACCAGATGCTGTGCGCCATCGGTGATTCTGTAGTAGAGTGTCTGTCCGGTTTCGCAGATGGCTGAGAAATCGTACTGCGGTTCAACAAAGTTGGCCACAAGGTTGCTGTAGCCTCCTATGCCGAAACTGTAGGGGTTGTCGGTTGAGACCACTCTGCCGTATTCCGTCCAGTTCTTGAACATGTAGCCTTCGGCTGGCGTGGCGGTGACGGTGACGGTCGAGCCTTCGAGTGCCTGTGTCACCTCATGGCCATCGCAGGTTGCCGACACAGTGCCGCCTTCGGCTGGGCTTGCAGAGACTATGACGGGAAAATAACGGAGAAGCCGGAAGAAGCGCAGGTTGTCTGCCAAATAATATTTATGCGTCTTGACAATGTCGCCATCGTGATAGAGGGCATTGTTGTCTGAACCGTATGAGAAAATGTCGCCATTCGGAGATAATTCTATCATATAAGGCTGTTCGTCATCCCCACCGAAAAAAGTTGCAATCGAAGCATTATTTGCTTCGATTTTCAAATAATAATAGTGTCCAACCTTCGCACAAGTGAAGGTTCTATACGTTTCACCTGATTCAAAGTCGAAATGATAGTAGATTGGATTCTCAGGGTTCTTTGACAGATGCATTGAATTAGATTCAAAGCCCCCGTCGTGTAAATAGAAATCGTCGCCATCCTGATAGCCGATAACATATACAGGGTCGGTAGTGGGGTCTGGCAACGAAGTGATAGGCGCGTATGTGTATTGCGTAAAGTTGGCCACGAGGTTGCGGTCGCTTTCCAGAGTGAAGGTGTAAGTGCTGCTGGTCGAGACCTGGCGTCCGTTTTCCGTCCAATTCAAGAACATGTAGCCTTCGGCGTGTGTGGCCGAAACGGTGATTTCCGATCCTTCAAGTGCCGATTCCACAGGTTCGCCGCCCATAGTGGCCGTAGCTGTGCCGGTTCCTTCCGGGGTGACCGAAACGGTGATGTGGCACAATTGCCTGACTGCAAAGTTAGCCACGAGGCTGCGGTCGCTTTCCAAGTTGAAGATGTATGGGTTGGCGGTTGAGACCTCCTCGTCATTTTCCGTCCAGTTTACGAACTTGTAGCCGTCGATAGGCGTTGCGCTAACCTTGGCTTGGGTGTTGCAGTCGGGTTGCTGTGTTATGCTTGCCGAGCCAAAAGCAAGGTTCGCCGATGCCACTGTGAGGTCATGCACGATGCCATCCTCTATTATGCTTGCAAAACTGCTCCAGCCCGTTTTTGTTTTATAGACACCGTCTTTGCCGCAAGGCACGGTGATGGTCTCCAAATTTGTCCTACCGTCAAAAGCATTAATGCCCAGAGTAGGCGGTGCGGCTGGCTTGGCAATGATGTTGGTGAAATTGCATTCCCAGAAAGCATATCCGTCAATGCTTGTCATGGAACTACCGATGGTGAGCGAGCCAGTGAAGCCTGAACAGCCATAAAAAGCTGCTTCTCCAATGTTTGTCACGGAATTGCCGATGGTGAGCGAACCGTTGAACCCCGAACATTCAAAAAAAGCAGAATATTCAATGACTATCACGGAATTAGGGATAATGAGCGAACCAGTGAAGCCTGAACATTCATTAAAAGCCCACACTCCAATGTTTTCCACGGAACTGCCGATGGTGAGTGAACCTGTGAAGCCTGAACATCCTGCGAAAGCACCTTCTCCAATGCTTATCACGTTATTTGGGATGGTGAGCGAGCCGGTGAAGCCTGAACAGTCTTCAAAAGCACTTACTCCAATGCTTTCTACGGAACTACCGATGATGAGTGAACCAGTGAAGCTTGAACATTCATAAAAAGCATCTCTTCCAATGCTTTTCACGGAATTAGGGATGGTGAGCGAACCAGTGAAGCGTGAACATTCAGAAAAAGCACCATGTCCAATGCTTTCTACGGAACTACCGATGGTGAGTGAGCCAGTGAAGCTTGAACAGTTATAAAAAGCAGCTTCTCCAATGCTTGTCACGGAATTGGGGATGGTGAGCGAACCTGTGAAGCGTGAACATTCATAAAAAGCCATCTCGCCTATGTGTGTCACGGAATCGCCTATGATGAGGGAGCCAGTAAAGTAACAACAGTTCATAAAAGCTCCATATCCAATGCTTGTCACGAAACTGCCGATGGTGAGCGAACCGTTGAAACCTGAACAATTACAAAAAGCATTGGTTCCAATGCTTGTCACGGAATTAGGGATGGTGAGCGAGCCTATTAAGTCTTCACATTCATGAAAGGCATAGCTGTTGATTTCAGTCACGGTGTAGCTTGTGCCGTTGTGGCCGACGGTTTCGGGCAGCGTAATTTCGCCTGTGGGTTTGGTGAAATTGTCCCAACAATGAAAGTCGTTATCTCCATTTGGTGCCACAATGCTCACAAAGTTCTGGTCTGCATCGATGATTCTGTAGTAGAGCTTTTGGCCTGTTGCACAAATGGCGGTGAAATCGTATTGGTCTGTGGTGGTAAAGTTGGCCACAAGGTTGCGGTCGTTGGTCAAGGTGAAGGTGTAAGGGGTTGTGGTGGAGACTTCCACGCCGTTTTCCGTCCAGTTTACGAACTTATAGCCATCAACGGGTTCGGCTGTAACGGTGATCTCGGTTCCTTCGGCTGCCGATTGCACAGGCACGCCGCCCATGGTGGCTGTAACCGTGCCGGTTTCTTCAGGGGTGGCCGAAACGGCGATGTGGTACAATGGCTTGATTATTCTATTCGAAAAGAAGCGCAGGTTGCCTTCGCTTGTTCCCGTATGCACCGTGATGATGTCGTTTTCGTCGTGGCAGACGGTGTAGCCCGAAGCAGCGGCTGAGGAAATGTCGCCGTTCACTATTGACAAGGAAAAAGGAGCAGTCGTTCCCATTGGGTTAAACGTACCGCATGACACGCCTTCTGTATCAATGTATAGAGTGGTGCTAGTCGTCCCATTAGCAAATGCAAAAGTCACTAACCCTGCTTTATTGAATGTGTATTCGACAGGATTTTCAGGATTTTTTGACAGTTGCATTGCTCCTGCTGCCGTTCCCGAAGTGTGCAGGTAGTAATCGTTGCCTACCTGGTAGCCGAGGTGATAAACGGCATTAAGGTCGATGGGCGAAGGCAGGGACATGATAGGTCCATAAACGTAAGTGTATCCCGTGAAGTTGGCCACGAGGTTGCAGTCTCTTTCCAAGGTGAAGGTGTAAGAGTTGGCAGTGGAGACCACCACGCCGTTTTCCGTCCAGCCGGTGAACCTGTTGATTCCGGTAGGCGTTGCAGTGACGGTGGCCGAAGGGTTCGTGCAGTCTGGATATTGTGTAATGCTTGCCGTACCCAATTCAGCGTTTGACGATGCCAGCGTGAGGTCATACACGAAGCCTTCCTCTATCATGTCGGTCCAAGGGCTCCAGCCTTCATTTCCTTTATAGGTGCCGCCACAGTCGCAAGGCACGATGATGGATTGCAAATTTGTCATGCCGTTAAAAACTTCAACACCAAAACCAGGCTCAGGAGTACCCAAAGTAGGCGGTATGACTGGCTTGGCTATGATTTGGGTGAAACCTGAACAATTAAAAAAAGCTCTATAGCCAATGCTTTCCACTGCATTGCCGATGGTGAGTGAGCCAGTGAAGCCCGAACAGCCATTAAAAGCACAGAGTCCAATGCTTGTTACGGAATTGGGGATGGTGAGCGAGCCGGTTAACTTTGAACATCCACGAAAAGCAAACTCTCCAATGCTGGTCACGGAATTGGGGATGATGAGCGAACCAGTGAGACCGTAACATTGATAAAAAGTATAGTCCCCAATGCTGGTCACGGAATTGCCGATGGTGAGCGGACCAGTAAAATTTTCACAGTATTCAAAAACACATTTTCCAATGCTTGTTACGGAATTGGGGATGGTGAGCGAGCCGGTGAAGCCCTTACAATTTGCAAAAGCATAATTTCCAATGCTTGTCACAGAATTGGGGATGCTGAGCGATCCTGTCAAGCCAGCACATCCTGTAAATGCGTAATTGCCGATTGCCTTCACGGAATAGGTCGTGTTATTGTGTTTGACAGATTCGGGCAGCGTGATGTCACCTTCTGGTTTGGTGAAGCCGCTCCAGCAAAAATCCCAAGTGTCGTTATTCGGTGCCACAATGCTCACAAAGTTCTGTTCGGCATCGATGATTCTGTAGTAGAGTGTCTGGCCGGTGGAGCAATCGGCAAAGAAATCGTAATTTTGTTGCGCCTTCAGCGCGAAGCAGCCACACAGCAGGGCTGCAAGAATTAGTAACGTTTTATTCATTTGGTATTTAATCATTTATATTTCACAAAATTCGGGTGCAAAAGTACGGAAAATTTGTTTTGCCTCCACATATTTTTTTAAGAACAAACGCCACGCATCCAACGTGGTTAAACACCGAGCAGAGGTTTCAAAAAACTTGTGCAACTTGTGTCAATAAATTTCTTACTTTTGCCGCCGGAATTAAGATTTAAAAATAAAAAATGAAAAGGCTTTTTTTATTCATCACAGCCCTACTGACGTTAGGCAATGCAATGATGAATATTGCAAACAGTGCATTCAGCGGCTGCACCAACGTGGCATCTGTTACATTTTGCGAGGACTGCCCCGCCGTCGAGGTGACGAAAGGCACTAAGACCA
>JAZRYG010000054.1:0-54015 GCA_045600605.1 Bacteroidales bacterium | reverse complement strand
GTTGCTGAAGCCGTCTTTTACGGTCTTTTTTGAGCCACAAAAAAAGCAATTTTTTTTGCATAATCGGAAAATATTATGCAAATATATGAATTTCAATCAATTACAAGGTTTTTATCACCAAATTTGACCATTAAGCCGATATTGTTATATTTTTTAAAAAAAACTTAGAAAGAGTTCCGACACTTTTTGTTGTATTGCTTTTAAAGATGGATTTTTGCACCAGATTTTTTAGCAATGGAAAAGACACAAGCACAACTTATAAATAAGGTGGACAACACTACCGCCGAGATCTACATGTACGGCGTTATCGGTTCCGGCCTTGACATCGACACCAATGTTGTAGTGGCCGAGATTGAGAAGCTGCGTAAGCAGGGATGCCGCAACTTCAGATTTTATGTCAACTCAGAAGGCGGAGAGGTTATCCAAGGCAACGCCCTTTTCAACTATCTCGACAGAACTGACATTAAAGTCGAATGGGTGGTTGACGGCATAGCAGCCTCCATGATGGCAATGCTTATCTCCAATCCAAAACACAAGGTCATTGCGGCGAAATATGCCTCTTTCATGTACCACAGGGTGCAAGGCACATGCAATGGCAACTCCGACGAGGTGCGCAACCTTGCCGCTATGATTGACACCTTCGAGAAGTCGCTTATCGACATGATGGCGGCCAAGATGAACGCCTCGCCTGAAGATGTCAAGAAAGAGTTCTTCACCGACGGACTCGACCACTGGATGAACGCTGAGGAAGCAAAGGCCAGAGGTCTTGTGGATGAGATAATCACAGGAAAGAAAATCACACCGGCACCGAAGGAACTTTCGGGCATCAGTGCCGTCCGTGACTTCTATAGCAAACAATTATTTAATTTTCACAAAACACAAAAAAGCATGATTGAGAACAAAGCAAAAATCGCACAGCTGCTCAACATCGCCGAGAAAGACGTTGACGACAACGACAAGGTGATGGCCGCCGTGCAGAATGTCGTTAAAGAGAACGGCACTCTTCGTGATCAGCTCAAGGCCTCAACCGATGAAGCGGACGCTCTGAAGAATCAGATTGCGGCAATGAAGTCGGCAAAGGTCAAGTCTCTTATTGACTCGGCAATCGCCGCAAAGAAATTCGGCGAGGATGAGAGAGAGGACTACACCAAACTCGCAACCGACAACTTCGAACTTGCAGAGAAGATGATCGGCAAACTCAAAGGCGTTGACCCTGTCGTTGACCACCTTGGCGGCGGCAAGGAGCCTGAAGAGGAGAAAGACTGGACTTTCGACGACTACCACAAAAACGGCAAGCTCGAGAATCTGAAGAAAGAAAACCCTGAAAAGTTCAACAAACTTTTCAAAATCAAGTTCGGACACAATCCTAAAAACTAAGTGAGACATGAATCCAATCAACAAAAAATTCAACTCAAGCTACAATTTCGTAGCTCCGGACATCGAAGACGATGCCGACAAGAAAATTGAGCCGGTGTTCCCAACCAGCGAGGTCGTGACACCTACAGTCGGCTCAAACGCAGCGACAACAAAAGTCCGTCGCCAGCACACCATCATTAAACTCGGCACCTTGAGTGCTGCTACCACTCTCACACTCCAGCCGGAGGCTAAGAACCTTAACAAAGGTGCTGCCGTGTTGGTGTCATGGACATCAGACGGCACAGCTCGCAACATCACTGTCAAGATCGGTAACGACACTGTGGCCACACTTGCTGGAACCGCCTCGACAAAGGTCAACAAGCAGCTTGTTTGGGATGGAGAGTCATTCCTTGCAATCTAATAACAAATCAAAATTCAAACACAATGAAAAGAATAAAATTCATTCTCAGCTTCATGGTCGCGCTGTTGTTTGCGACTGTCGTAGGCACAGCCTTCGGAGCGCCAGCCGGTGCCGGCGCGTTGGCCTTATCAATGATTCCACGTCCTCAGGTTGGCGTGCTTAAAGTCGGTGTGATACCTGAGATCTGGACAAACTACATCGTGGAGAACATTTTCAAGAATAATGAATTTATTCTCCATTCAATCGATGAGAGTCAGTATGTCCTTCAGGGTGACGTTGTGCACGTCCCTCAGGCAGGCTCGCCAAGTGGTGTCAAACGTAACAGAACATCTCTGCCGGCAACAGTAACAAGACGCAGCGATATTGATGTTACCTACGCGCTCGACGAATTCACTACAGACCCACGCTTTATTCCTGAAGCCGATAAGATGGAGCTCAGCTATGATAAAGTTGCGTCTTGCATGTCGGAGGATATGTCATACCTCCAGCAGGTTATCGGTGACACTATGCTTTGGAATTGGAGACCTAAATATTACATCAAGGCTTCTAAGACAAAATCAGCCGATTATCTCGTACACGGTACCGGAGTCAGAACCGGACTTTGCGTTGACGATTTCTCGAAGGCGAAGACCGTTTTCGACCGCTGGCGCGTTCCGCACGACGGCAGATGTGTTATCTTGAGCACTGATATGTACAAACAGATTTGCGACGATGTCCGCAACTCGACAAACGAGAACCTCTCAGCAATCTACGACCATGCCAATGGCCGCTTGGTTAAACTCGAAGGCTTCACTATCTACGAGCGTGCAACAGTCCTTCTCGCATCCAACTCAACCCTTTCATCTGTTGCTGGAACCCAATACTTCCAGTTCACCTCAACAGACTTGAACTATACTCCTGAGGAGTATGAGGATATCCTTGGCGGTGATAAAACAGTTGACACCACAGCTTGCGAAATCGGATTGTTCTGGCATCCTAACTTCGTGCGTCGTGCTCTCGGTGCAACCAGGATGTTCAATAATGACAACGACCCTACATACTACGGCGACATCTACTCATTCTTGCAGAAGGGTGGCGGTCGTATGAGCCGTGGCGACGGTCGTGGTGTTCTTGGTGTCATCCAAGTTTACAGTGCATCTTAATTGAGATAAAATGAAAACGAGCGACAAAGGCATCGAACTGATTAAGGGCTTTGAGACCTTGCATCTGAAGGCGTATATGTGCCCAGCCGGTAAATACACTATCGGCTGGGGTCACACCCTCGGCGTAACACCGACACAGCGCATCAGCCTTGAAGTGGCTGAAGGTCTTCTTCGTGAGGACTTGAGAGTTGCCGAGGCGTGCGTGTCGAAGATCGCCGGTCTTACCCAAAACCAGTTTGATGCTCTTGTCTCATTCGTGTTCAATGTCGGTGTTCAAGCTTTCAGCAGTTCGAGACTCCGCCGTCTTGTGGCTGCCAATCGTAACGACGAGGACATCAGGCAGGAATTCTCTCGCTGGAAGTTTGCGACTGTCGGCGGTGAAAAAGTCGTTATGCCAGGTTTGGAAAGACGGCGCAAGGAAGAAGCTAACATGTATTTTAAAAACATCTGATATGAACTGGAACAGCATTATAGCAGATATCATCGCTCTCCTCGCGTTGTGCGGTTGGTTCACCAACGGACGCAAGCATAAAAAGGAAACGGAATCAATCGAAGCCGACACGAGAAAGAAGGATATGGAGCTCGGAAAACAGTATGTTGATGAGTTCAAGGATAACATTGTCAAACCGCTACAAACAGAATTGAGAGGACTTAAACGTGAAGTTACAAAACTGCAAAAAGCTGTCGATAAGGTTAATAATTGCGCTTTTGGCAATGATTGCCCTGTCAAACGTGAGCTGCAGGAGCAAGCAGCCGCTGATACTGCTTCAGAGAAATGACAGTGTCATTATTGAGGAGAGGTGGCATGATAGTATAGTTAAGCTGCCGCCCGACTCAGCATGGCTCCGCGCATGGCTCGAATGCGACAGTACCGGAAACGTCCTGTTGAGAGAGCTGCAGGCAGCCAACGGCAGAAACACAAGCGCCAGCGCAAACATAACCAAGACAGACTCCACAACGCTCTTTGAAGTAAACTGCAATACAGACAGCCTCGAGCTGCTGCTGAAGATCCGCGACCTCAAAATCAAGGAACTGGAGCATAGTCTGGAAACCCAAGTCAAAGAGGTGGAAAGGCAGCTCACCGGGTGGCAAATCATCCAATTATATCTCGGTCGCCTGTTCCTTATGCTAATAGCAGCCTTGGCTGTTTTAATTGGAATTAAACTCTATTTAAAACGATAACAAATGGCAAAGAAAAACAACAACAACAACAACGAAATCAACACCCCTGAAAACAAGGGCGCAGCCAGTTTTCCGAGTTCAGACCCGAAAACCGACGCCGTCGGCATCATGATGCGTCTCGGCGTTAGGGAGTTATGGTACACCACCGACGGACAGTGGTTCACTGCATCCGCCGACGCAGAGGCTCACGTAGCCGATACTGAATTTGAAGTCAAACATTACAGAAAGAAAGGTTTCTAATATGCTACCAAATGTTAAAATAGATTTTGCAAACGGTCTTCTCGGCGCAGTCGGCGCAATGATCGACGGCGTTGTGGGACTTATTGCCACAGCCACAGCTGTCACACAGACAATCAACAGCAGCTCTGTCACTACATTTGCGCTCAACACACCTTATAAGATTACCGGGCTTGACCAGCTCGTTGAAAAGGGCATCAACAGCTCCTCAACAGGCGCAAACGCAAATCTTTATAAGTGCGTCAAGGAGTTTTACGATGAGGCTCCTGTGGGCAGCGAATTGTGGATTATAGGTGTGGCCGACACCATGACAGTTGAAGAGATGGTTGACAAAACAGAGGCTAACGGAGCAATGAAACTCGTGAAAGCCGCCAACGGCGACATCCGCGTCCTCATTGTCAAAGTAACCGACGCTTCAGGGTACAGTGCCACGGTGACACACGCCATCGACACTAAAGTCGAGACAGCTATCACCAACGCACAGGCTCTCGCTGAAGAGGTTGCATCAGCTCTCTACGCACCTTTGTTTGTCATCCTCGAAGGCCGTCACTACAGCGGTGTCGCCTCATCATTGCCACAGCTTGACGAAGGCAATGAAAACCGCGTCGCCGTTCTTATCGGTGACACAGTGGCAAACTCAAAAGGCGCAGCCGTCGGTTTGCTTGCAGGAAGAATCGCGGCAATACCGGTGCAGCGTTCAATCGGTCGCGTAAGATCCGGAAAGATTGTCGCGACAACTCTTTACATCGGCTCAGTCACTGCCGAAAACGGCGATCCTGGTGCGATCAACGACGCAGGATTCATCTGCCCACGCACATTCGTCGGCAAATCAGGTTATTTCTGGAGCGATGACAAACTTGCCACAGCTCCGACAGACGATTACGCTCTTATCCCTCGCCGCAGAACGATTGACAAGGCATATCGCATCGCCTACCAGACTCTCGTTGATACCCTCAACAATGAAGTTCCTGTAACTGATGAAGGCAAGATTGCTCCTCCGTATGTCAAGTCGGTTGAAGCTGCTGTTGAGTCGGCAATCATCAACCTGATGACATCTGAAGGCAACCTTGGCGTTGACCCTTCAGACCCTAACGATATGGGCGTGCAGTGCTACATCAATCCTGATCAGAATATTGCCGCCACGTCAAAATTAAAGGTGAAACTCCGCGTAAAGCCGTACGGCTATGCGAAATACATCGAGGTTGACCTTGGTTTCAAAGTATCCGAATAAACTAAAGGAAAGGATTTGATATGTTCAACAGTAGAGAATACGAATTCGCCGATTTGACCGCCGTGGTCGGAGGCAAGGACATTACAGGACTGCGTGGCTTAAAATACACTACCAAGCAGGAGAAAGAACATCTGTACGGCAAAGGTAACGAACCGGTCGCCATACAGAAGGGAAACAAGTCATACGAAGGCGAGCTGACAGTTTTGGTTTCAGAACTTGAGACGCTCCGTCTTAACGGTGGCGGAACAATACTCGATTTGCAGATTGACATCGTGGCCGTCTATGGTAATCCGTTACAGGGTGACGTTATGGTGACCGACGTTCTGCAGGGTGTGCAGTTCACCGAGGAGCCGAAGGAATACAAACAGGGAGACAAATTTGCAGAAATCACTCTTCCTTTCATTTTCCTCCGTCTTAATAAAAAATCTTAACAACAGGGCTCCAGTCTGTCTCTGTACTTCTATGATGACGGACTTGGAGCTTCTTTTCAAATTTTTAAATAAAGTCAATTATGGAAAACACAGAAAACAAAATGGTGGGTCAGGCCACACCGGAAGAAATCAAGGCATGGAAAGAAAAGTACGGCGATATCTTCGCTGTTAAATGCGACGGCCATGTGGCCTATCTGCGCAAGCCAAGCCGTAAGGCTCTCAGTTACGCTTCAGTGGCCGGAAAGACCGACCCTCTTAAGTTCAACGAGGTAATACTTAAAGAATGCTTTGTTGGCGGCAGCGAGGCTGTTAAAACAGACGACGCGCTGTTTTTGGGAGTGTCGGCCAAACTTGCTGAAATAATCGAAGTGAAGGAGGCGGAACTGGAAAAGCTCTAAAGGCTGCCGAGGTCTCGGACGGTGACAGTATGCGTATGTTGGACGCTCAGCTGCGTTACTATATGCACATCGCCGACCCTGACAGCCTGAATGATACGGAATGGGCAATGAAGGTTAAGGAGCTTGAGTGGATAAGGAAAGAGGAGGCTAAGAAAGTGCCGCGATCGTGAGAGTGACAACAGCTGCTGTGTATAACAAAGCATAAAGTGCTATGATTAGCCAAGCCGCAAAAGGTTGTTTAGCTTTGATTTCAGCAGCGCACTTGAAAGGAGCCACAGGTAACAGTAGGATAACTGGCATGGCCTTGATGAACATTCCGGCAACACAGAATAACAAGTAAAAAACCAGTATAGCTTCAAGCACTACCATAGATAAATTATTAACACGCTGCAAATATAAACAAAAAATCAAATGGCGGATAACATTCTAACATATATTTTGGAGTTTCAGGATAAAATCTCTCCGTCGTTGAAGACTATTAACATCAACAACGATAAAATGATAGAGAAATGGTCTGAAGTGGAAACCAAGATAAATGCCGCGAAGCGTTCAATGAGCGACACTGGAAACAGTATTGGCTCGTTGAACGAGAAGATTGCCGCTTTGAGACAGCAGCGCGAATGGATCCCTGCCAGCAATACGGCGGCCATCAGAGCCACAAACCATGAGATCCAGCGTTTGGAGAATCAGGTTCAGCGTTTGGAAAACCTCGACGGAGGCAAGTTTAAGAAGTGGATAAAAGACATCACCGGAAGCATTCCGGCTCTTGTCAATCCGCTGTCGATGATTGGCGTTGGTATGGTTCAGTCCGTGAGAAAAGGCATGGAAAACGAGCTGCAGAAGCAGAACATCACTTCACTTCTCAAAGGTGACGTGGATGCTGCAGAGTCTCTTTTCAACCAAATCTCCGAGTACGGCAAAAAGACTGTTTACGACAAAACAGGCCTTATCGACGCACAAAAAACAATGATGTCTTTCGGCATCAGCGGAGAGTCGGCGTTCAATACGTTGAAACAGATTGGTGACATCGCTATGGGTGATGCCGGCAAGATGCAGTCGCTTGCTTTGGCTTTCTCACAGGCCACAAGTGCCGGCAAGCTCCAAGGTCAGGATCTCATGCAGCTTATCAACGCAGGCTTCAATCCTCTGCAGGTTATCAGTGAGCACACAGGTAAGAGCATGTCCCAGCTTAAGGACGAAATGAGCAAAGGCCAGATTTCGGCAAAGATGCTCGCACAGGCGTTCTCGTGGGCAACCGAGGAAGGCGGTCTTTTCTATCAGGGTGCAGAGAAAGCAGGACAGACGCTGTCGGGAAGAATGAACCAGATGAAAGACTCGGTCGATGAAATGCTTATCGCCGTGTTTGGAGCTATCGAACCGTTGCTTTCTCCACTCGTTGACTTCGCAACAAAGGCCATCTCAGCTATCGGCAACGCCATCTCAAAGGTTATCGGATGGTTTAAGGCAGGCCGCACCGGAGCAATAGTCTTGGGCATTGTCGTGGGAGCTCTTGCTGCAGGTCTGCTGGCGCTAAAAATACAGACGCTCGGTGTCGCGGCGGCGGCCAAGGTCAAGGCTACATTCGACGCTATTGCGACCATCTCAACACTCGGCTGGAAGGCCGCTATGGATTCTCTCAACCTGTCATTCCTTGCCTGTCCTCTCTTTTGGATTGTCGCTGCAGTGGTGGCACTGATTGGTGCGATAGCTTATGTCATATACAAGACCGAAGGCTGGGGTAAGACCTGGCACAACGTAATTGAATATTGCAAGCTGTCATTTCAGCAGATGGGAGAATTTTTGCGTCTTAAATGGCTTCAGATTGCCGACTTCTTTATGACAGGTTTTGAAACCATAAAGATAGGCTGGTACAAACTTCAGTCATTGTGGGACAGTGAAGCAGCTTCCGAAGGCCTTAATAAGATTCAGGCAGACCGCGACCGACGCGCCGCTGAGATAGCTGAAGCTCAACAGAAGGTTGACGAACTCGCCGCCAAACGTCAGGAGATGAAGGTTTGGGAGGTTTCGTGGAACTCTGACAAAAAACTGTCGGATGTTACTGACGGAGTCAAGTCCAAGCTCGGTCTCAACAATCAGATTATAGACAAAGTAAACGGTGATAATCCGGATAAGGGTTCCGGCGATTCCGAAGCCGGAAAAGCCGCCAACGCGGTGGCCACTGGCGGCACACGTAACACTCAGATAACAATCAACCTCGGCAAGATGGCCGACATCAACTTCAACGGTAATGTCAGCGAGAACGCCGAAAGTCTAAAATCACAGCTTGAAGAAGTACTCCTCAGAGTGCTTTATTCAGCACAATTAGCAGGATAATGGGAAGCACAACACAATATATCGACGACGCTACCAATCTCTCCGGATTAGGCATTAAAAGTGCGCTCGGCTACGCCTTGCCGCCTATTATACCATTCAGGAACATCGTCCGCGTGCTTGACGAAGCAGGCAACACAATCACAAACCCTGCCGTCGAAGCTGAAGCGCAAAAAGGACTGGTTAACCTCGGACAGGAGTTTTTCCAGTGCAAAGTGTCGTTTGAGCTTGACGGCGTGAAGTGGGACTTGCCTGTTGATCCAGTCGTGGCAGTGAACGGCAAGAATGTCATCACCAGAAGATACGTGAGCAAATTCGAGAAGCGCGGTTCGATTAAGGAGTGCTGGAGTCAGGATGACTTTGAAATCACCATCGGAGGCGTTCTTATCGGAGTTGACAACGATGAGCTTAAGATGCAGATATCACGTTTGCGCGAGATATGTGAGGCCAAGGAGTCAGTGAAAATCATCTGCGACTACCTAAACAACGAAGATACTTTCAACATCAACTATATCGCCATCGAGAGCTACGACTTCCCTTTCACCAAGGGAATGGAAAATCAAGTGTTTTCAATCAAGGCTTACAGTGACGACGGTTATTCATTATTGGAGGAGGCCTGATATGTTTATGATGAACTGGGATATTACGATAGGCAGCTACAAGCTGAAACTTCTTGAAAAGGTGAATATCAAGAGGTCGGTGGAGCTGCTTGCCGATACAGCGGTCATCACCATTCCTGGTTCTGTCTTCAATAAGACGATCGAGGTTGAAGGTAAGCTGAAGGTTGGCGACGAAGTGTCTATTAATCTCGGCTACGATGAAGACCTTCAAGAGGAGTTTAAAGGCTATTTGAAAGCCATTAAAACCGATGGCGGCAGTCTTACTCTCGAATGCGAAGACGGTCTTTATCTGTTCCGCAAATCTGTCAAGGATGAGGAACTGAAGGAAGCTAACGTCAACTCAATCCTGAGCAATATATGCTCGCAGGTCGGAGACTTCTCGGTGTCGTGCGATTATGACTTCAGCTATGAGAAGTTCGTGATAAGCAACGCCACAGGTTACGACGTGCTGAAGAAGATTCAGGAGGAGGCAAGCCCTAACATCTATCTGAAGGACAATGTGCTGCACGTGCATCCGCAATACGCTGAAATTTTCGGAGAAGTCGTTTATAACTTCAAGACAAATATTGAGAACAAAGGCACGGATCTGAAATACAAAAGCAAGGATGAACGCAAGCTTCTCGTGGTTGTCGAGAGTACTGATAAAGCCGGAAAGACAATCAAGGTCGAAAAGGGAACCACAGGCGGCGACAAAATGACTGTCAAGATGTCAGGCGTTACTGATAAGGCTTCTCTTGAAGTCAAGGCTCAACAGGTTCTCGACGCGAGGGTTTATGAAGGCTACGAGGGACACATCCAAGGCTGGCTCATTCCATACGTCGATGCCGGATACAAGGCAAAGATTGTTGACGATGACTACGAGTATAAGAACGGAACTTATTATGTAATCAGTGTCGAAACCGACTTCTCGCAATCAGGAGGAGTCAGGAAGGTGACGCTCGGAAAGAAGTTAAGCTGATGGATAGGGCAACGGAGATAAGGAATATTTTAAAGAACATCTCAGGCGGAGGCGGTTCTGTTTATGTCACAGGAGAAGTGGTATCAGTTGAAAGCGAGACCTGCACTGTGAAAATTGCAGACCGCCTCAATGTGAGCGACGTGCGCCTTAACGCCTCGGCCAATGGGAACGCGAACAACATCCTTGCGAAGCCTGTTGTCGGCAGTATGGTTATGATGGCCGACCTCAGCAGCGGTGAGTTGCGCGATCTGGTCATAATAGCTTATTCGGAGATTGACACCCTGACAGTGAAGTTTGCCGGTGAAGTGGTCATCAATGAAGGGAAGCACGAAGGCCTTGTGAATGTCATTGAGCTGACAGAAAAATTGAACGCCATCGAAAAAGACATCAACAATGTCAAGCAGGTGTTCAAATCATGGTCGCCGGTAGTTTATGACGGCGGCGCGGCTTTGAAAGCAGCCATCGCTACATGGGCAGGACAGCAGCTGAAAGAAACGAAACAGGATGATATTGAAGACAAACTTATAAAACATTGAGTTATGGCACTGGATAAGGCAACATTGAAAGCGAAACTTAAGGCGATTGATCCTTCGGACGGTGATGTCGTGGATAAGATGGTTGACGCTATCGACGAATATATAAAAGGAGCCACGGTCACTGTTGCAGCTGGAATACCGGTCAGCACCGCAGGCAGTGCCGCAGCACAAACTGGAACGACAACATCCCCAGGAACTGGAATAATTAGTTAAGACATGGCAAAGAGCACTGACATATTGATTGGCAATGATATCGACCTGGTTCTGTCGGGCGGTGACCTTTGTGCAGGTGACAGCACACTGCAGAACCAGTACCTTATCCTCGCGGCTCAAAAAGGCGAGTTCAAGGAGCATCCTCTTTTCGGTGCCGGCATCGCTGATATGGTTAACGATGAAGACAATACATACTGGAAGCATCGTATCAACGAAGAGCTGAAACGTGACGGCATGACAGTCAAAAAGATTGAAATCAAAGAAGAGACGATAAAAATAAACGCTGAATACAAATGAGAACTATTGCAGAGATAAAGAAGGTCATGACAGACCAGATAATGTCAAACGCCGAGTTTGCCGAAAAGCTCAACCTCAACAGGGAGGAGAGCTGGGACAGCCAAACAAGCTCGGTCAGTCTTATTAATATAATCCTTTTCGTCGTGGCCGCAGGACAATACGCGCTTGAGTATATGTTCGAGCGGTTCAAGTCGGACGTTGAGGCTCGCATAGCCGCCGCGTATCCTGGCTCTGTGTCATGGCTTTGGAACCGCGCGATGGAGTATCAGGATGATGCTGACGCCAACACCTATTTTGCGGCTCACGGCTCGTATGAGTCTATCGACGAATCGAAACAGATTATCAAACACGCTGCAGTGGTCGAGAAATACAACACCGTGACAATCAAGGTCTGCAAGGAGGACTACAGCAAGCTGACATCGACTCAGCTTTCCGCTTTTGAGGCGTATATGAATATGCTGAAGTTCGCCGGCGTGCATCTTAACATCTCAAGCATCGACAGCGACGACATGGATGTTACGGTCAGGGTGTGGCGCAACCGTCTGATTATGCCCGAGGAGAAAGACGACGCTATCAGGGAAGCCGTTGTCGCATATCTTGACGGTATCAGATATGGTGGCACGTTCAATAAGACAAAGCTTATCGATGCCATTCAGCAGGTCAATGGCGTTGAGGACGTAACCATCGAGAGCTGCGTGTTCAACGCGCACGATGCCAACGAGACGGAAACGACTCTCGACACGCAAAACTACGAGGCAATAGCCGGACATATAACACTCGCAAATCTGACAGTCAATTATGAGTAAGTATTCATTGGATATTGAACGGCTGCTTTCGCTGCTTCCGGTTGCGCTGCGCAACCGCAGGCTGGTGATGTTTATGCGCTGCGTCAACATACCGCTTGGCACGCTGCATCTGATGTTTACACAGTACCGCCAAAAGAAGGAGTACCGCTTTTCGCATAACGGTCAGGTGTTCAGTCTGAAGCAGGTCGTTTGTGACTATTGCGGAAACAATGGCTGCTATATCACCGACGGCTCTTATATCAACGAGATTTTGCTTCCTACCAACGCGCAGGGTGAGCTGATAAACCATCAGGTCAGTATTCCAAGTGACAATGCCGAAACTCCGCAGGTGTGGGTTCCATCGAGAGGGCTTTCACAGGTCGAGCAGGCCGACTTCATCGTACACCTGCCGCAGTCTTTATACGGCACAATTGATGAAAGGGAGCTCCGCGCCATCATCGACGATTACAAACTCGCCGGTAAGCAATACAGCATAGTGTATGAGGATATGACAGTGACGCACCACTCATTCTCATGGACTAATGATGTGTGCGCTCTCGAGCTTGAGCCGGTTGTGGAGACATACAACTTTGAATGGGGGTGTATTGTATGCGTGCTTGAAGAAAGCTATGAGTTCGAGTGGAAGAATATTGTCTGCGTCAAGGATTGTGAACACACCTTCGCATGGAGTAGCATTATCTGCGCTAAGACAGACGCAGCTGAAAAACCATATCAATCTGCATGGTCTAACGGTATCTGCGTCAAAGTGTCCGAGGATCCGCACAAGTTTGAATGGAGCAGTGCGGTATGCGTAAAGATAACAGAAGAACCGTATGATTTTAAATGGTCTGATTCTATTTGCCGACTGGTGAATGAGGAAAAAGACGCTGAAAGAGAATAACAACAAAACTTTGAAATTATGGGATATCAAAACACAGGGTACGCAAGAAAGAAAACCCTTACAATAACAAAGGGCAGTACCACAACAATTTACAACATCACCTCATCCTTCACGTATGGAGGAACAACCTATCAGGCATTGTCTGACGACCAATTCGCAAAGCTGTCTAACGCTGACTATGAAGCACGCCGCACGGCTTTTATCAACTACGTGTACGGTCTTCACTCAGGGCTTCAGACTGACTGTCCGGATCTCACTGTCGGCAGCGTAGAGTACAATACAGTCGCATGTCCATTAATATTTCAAAATGACGTTTAACCATGAAGAAACTGAATTTACCTAATCAACCGGCTCTGACTCCTTTTTGGACTGACGACCTGAAATACCTTCAAGAAGGTGTTGCGGAAGCTTTGTGTGCCACGTTGAAAGGTCTCGGTCTTGACAATGATGACTTTGTCATTTCAGGATGCAAGATAACAACCAACGGCTCCAAAGTATCCATGACAGCCGGATGGGTTTATTTCAACGGTGAGATTCTGCCAGTGAGAGCTTTGCCGGCAACGTCTTATTCGGGAACACCGAAAATCAAGTTCACGAAGCAGACCAATTACAACCCTGCAGGCGATAGACAGGTGTCCACATCAGGACAGACCGGAACGTCGCAGATCTACGAGGATGATTATCTCGAGCCGTCGCTTGTGTCGGGTTCTGAGACATATCGTCTCGCAATCGGCAAAGGTGCATGGAACCTTGCAGAACGCATCCTCAACCACGCCAAAGCTGTTGACTCCGGTGTTCTCAATGCCAGTGACTCCAGTGAAGTGCGCTACAGAATGGTTGGCGGCGTGGTGCAGCTTTATGGCAATGTCTTTAACGATGCTCTGGGCGGCTTCCACGGCGTTGTGGCCACAGGTCTTCCTAAACCTGCAGTTGACGTAACTCTGTATTTCGATCCTGCTTACGCTTCGGAATACATTCATATTGGCACCAATGGAAAATTGTCAATATTTACCAGGTCCAACCGTGTATATCTCAATCACGTGATGTACCTCGCAACGCCTGTGTACAATACTGATGATGGCCATTACAGCACAACGCAGCAACAGCAGCAGGGAGGTAGCGAAATATGAGGCGAGTTGAGGTGTTAAACGGACAGACGGTGTTTGATGTCGCTGTTGCCGCTTGTGGTGACGTTAGCGCGGCGTTCGTTATTGCCGGCTTGAACGATATTGATGTCACCTCACAACCGGAAGCAGGCACATTTCTGCTGGTTCCCGAAATACAGAACAAACGTGTCGTTTCATTTTACGACTCGAATAAAATCACGCCGGCAACGGCATATTTTCCACAATCATACAATTTTACACCAATGAGCGTACAAACAAAAACAGAAAATTACGATCTTGCTGGCGGTAACAAAACAACAGATGCCGTCACAACCGATGGAAGCAAAATCGCCATTGAAGCCGATTTCGATTCAGTAGTCGGTAGCGGCCTGCAGGCCAAGCTGCAGGAAAGCGTCAAGGGCGAACGCTTTTCCGACATTCCTAACTCTACAGTGAGTATTTCCGAAGGACAGACCAATCAGATCTGGAATCTTTTCGGCTTTCCGAGAGGCCTTCAGATTAGGGTTGTCTTGATGTCAAATCAAAACACAGGTACATTCTTACAATGGCATATTTTAAGCAATGAGTGATGCGAAATACGTATCTCCTATCGGAGGAGGCAGCGGAGGTGGTGGTTCTGTCACCGTCGTTGACGTAGTTGAAAAGGGAAATCAGAACCCTGTCAGTTCACAAGGTGTGTATAATCACATCAACGACAGAGAAGCGGTCTTCGGACGCTACTGGAACGAGTCATTGTCACAATCGAAAGCAGCCGGATATTTCGGCAGCTTGGATTTCGGCAAACACCTTATAGAGAATCTCGGTCTTGGCCGTTACCTTGTGACGGATGACAGAAGATTCACGAAGCTTAAGGCCTCAAAGTCAACGGAGGATGTTGATGGCCGCACCGTCGCTCTCGACGGCACACAAGGCCAGTGCATCTGGGGATGGCTTAAGCATTATTATGGCAACTGGCAGGAAGTCATAAACGGCAATACATACACCTATGAGGTCGTTTCATTGCTTCCTTCCTACAAAGGTCACAAGCTTATAGAAATACCTCGTGGCGGTATCAGCTGGTTGAATGCTGCGGTTTGGGATGATGCAGGCGGCAAGCTTTGCTCACTCATATCCGACGATGCTAACTATCGCGGTGGCCGTGGTTCCGCATTAAGCACCACAACCTATTCACCTCTTGACGCTGACATGCCGCAGTGTTCGATGCTCGGAATGCCGAGAACCGTAAAGAGCCTTTCGGCGTTCAGCGCGGCTGCACGTCTCCGCGGTGACGGATGGGAGGCCAACTGGTTCGTTGCTCGTGCCGTTGTCGAGTATCTCATGAGAATCTATTTCGGAAACCGCAATTCACAGGCTGCGTTTAACGCAAGCGACGATGCGGACGGCCTTCCGCAAGGCGGTCTTGGTGTAGGTGTCGCCAATATGCCGCACTGGGATACATTCAACGGATACTATCCGCTTATTCCGAACGCATTTTCAATCAAGGATGCGGACGATAACGATATCGGTGACTTCACAGGTGTCAAGACCTATGTCATCAAAAACAAGGATAACGAGACGGTGTACAGTGCGCCGGTTCCGTTCTTCGCAGGTTTGATGAATCCGTTTGGCCATCTCCATCAGTTTGTCAACGGCGTTATCATCGACATTGCGGCTGAAGGAACGTCAGACATTTACGTGACACCTTCGATGGCCGCCGCCGTCGATCAAAGCACGGTCGCTGATAAGCTGTTTGCCGGACACATGGCACGTACAAGCGGCTGCATCAAGAAACTTATTTTGAACCGTTTGTGCGGCCTTCCTTCAGAAGTTGGCGGCAGCGCAAGCACCTATTACGCAGATTATCTGTACACCAATCCGGCGAGTTACAACGGCAAGAAGGTTCGTCTCGCGGGCGGTGATGCGCACCATGGCGCGAATGCAGGCGCGTCCTACTCGTACACGATCATCGCGGCCTCGTGTACGTGTGCGTACCTCTCCGCGCCTCTCTGCGTATTTAGCGACGACCCGAAAATCGAATAAAACGAAAACGAGACTACAACGAATCCCCTTTGAGGGGGGTTCGTTGTCGAAATTTTTTTTTGAAAAATTCGGTTTTTGAAAAAATTGGTTCTTTGACAAATTGAGTATCATTTTTTTTTGCTGTTGCAAATGTTTTTTTGTGTATCTTTGCGGTGTTCCGAATGGCGGAGCAGGCTGTTCCCTGAAGCGGTGGTTCGTCTCGCAGGCGGTAATGCGAACAATGGCACGAATGCAGGCGCGTCCAACTCGAACACGAACAACGCGGCCTCGAATACGAATGCGAACATCTCCGCGCCTCTATACTTAGCAGTCATTAAGGGGAAGGCCTTGGCACTGGCCAGAAGATTACGACAAAAAAGGTACTGGTAGGCTTTAAATTAAAGCTCGACGGTTCTGAAGACATTTAAGCAGACACACTGACACGACATGAAAAAGTACGGTTTTTTATATGAACGCCTTACATCTATGGAAAACCTGCGGCTTGCCTATATCAATGCGAGCCGTGGCAAACATGACCGCAAGGAAGTGATAGAATTCGCCGCCGACCTCGAAAACAACCTTATCAATATAAGGAACGAGCTGTTAGGTCGCAAATACCGTGTCTCTCCATACAAAATCTTCAAGAAATACGAACCGAAGGAACGTATCATCAGCAAGCTGCCGTTCCGCGACCGTGTAGTCCAATGGGCAATAATGCTGGTCGTGGAGCCTATATGGGTCTCAACGCTCACGTCTGACACTTACAGCTGTCTCAAGGGACGCGGCATACACGCCTGTCTCCACAAGCTGCAGCGTGACCTTAGCACAGACCCTGAAGGCACGGCATTCTGTCTGAAATTCGATGTCCGGAAGTTCTATCCGACTATCGACCACGGCATCCTGAAGACCGTTATCCGCCGCAAGCTGAAAGACCCTGACCTCCTGTGGCTGCTCGATACGATTATCGACAGCGTCCCTGAAGGTGAGGGAATACCTATCGGAAACTATCTCTCACAGTTTTTCGCAAACCTGTATCTGTCAGAACTCGACCACATGGCAAAGGAGCAGATGCACCTACGCTATTATTACAGGTACGCCGACGATATAGTCATACTCGCAGCCGACAAAGATACGTTATCCGCCGTTTTAGTGATAATTAACCACTATTTGGCCGAGCAGCGGAACCTGATGATGAAGTCAAACTATCAGATATTCCCTGTTGACAGCCGTGGCATCGACTTTCTCGGATATGTGTGTTTCCATACCCATACGCTGATGCGCAAAAGCATCAAAAAAAACATGGCTCGGAACGTCGCTAAATTCGAGAAGATGTACGAGGAAGGGAAACTGACGGAGAAACAATACAAACAAGCCGTATGCTCATGGCTCGGCTGGGCTAAACATTGCAACAGTATAAACTTAATTAGAGTACTCAATATGGCAAAATTTAGTGAAGTAGCAAAGGTCAGCGGAGGGCTGACCGGCACAAAGGTTCGGTTGGAGGATATCTTTGGCAGGCACATTAAAATAACCGCCTTCAAAGTTACTCCTTCAAGATTCCACGACCAATGCATCACCATCCAGTTTCTGATGGAGGAGCAGGTCAAACAACAGAACGGCGAAGAGAAGACGGAGTGGGTTCAACACATCGTTTTCACCGGTTCTGAGAAAATAATCAAGCAGCTGGACGGTTTGGAGATTGACTCATCCGATCCGGTTGATGCGAAAATTGTTAAACAGGAATTGTCGGGAGGACGGTGCTTTTACAGTATCGTTGACCCTTAAAAAGAAAAAGATGAAGACATCAAACTACAGACAAAGAATGACATTCTTCAAGGAGAATGAAGAGCAGTTCAGACTGTTCCTCGACGAGCAGCCGGCAACATTCACCGAAGGCGAAAACGAGCAGCCGGTGAACGGTTATTCATATACCGGTGACGAAGAGGACGGCTCTACGCTGATTGACGCTAAAGGCGTGACCGCCGATAATATGCGCGGCAAATTCATATCAGGCCTTATCCGTAAGAGATACAGCCAGGATGAAGTTGAGGCGATTATATTGAACGGTTCACAGTCAGAAGAGCACGCGCAGGAAATGGCGGCTCTGCAGGCGTATCGCGAAGAGTGCAAGCAGAAGGTCGATAACCTTCTCAACAGGGAATAAAAAAAGCCCTCCATCTCCGTTAGTCGGCTCCTACCCCAGACTAACGACAAAGGTGCTGACACACCACGACAGAAGGCGTAAGTCTTCTTGGTGTGTCAGCACCTTTTATCATTAAAATGGTAGGAGACTGCAAAAATACGCATTTTTTGTTACACGCAGACCAAAAACCAAAATTATTTAGAACCAAAACCAAAATTTTGAAACCACAATTATAAACCAAAAACCAAAGAAACATGACAACAAAAACCAAAAAATGGTCATCCGCGCCATTGCCCTTCCAAGGGCAGAAGCGGAACTTTGCATCAGCTTACAGAGAGGTTCTGAAGCTTTATCCCGATTGCACCACCATCGTTGACCTGTTCGGCGGTTCGGGGCTTTTGGCTCGCATATCAAAGGACGAGAGGCCTGATGCGAGGGTCATATTCAACGACTTCGATAACTTTGCGGAACGAGTCAGGCATATTCAGGACACCAACCGGCTGCTTTACGAGTTCCGGAAAGTTACAGCCGGACTGCAAAGGCATTTGTTAATTCCGAAAGAAAAAAGGGATGCCATTATTTCGATTCTTGAAAAAGAAACCGGCTTTGTTGATTATATATCAATATCATCCTCTCTGCTGTTTTCGATGAATTATGAAACCAGTCTGGAAGGATTGAAGAAGCAGACGTTCTACAATAATGTGCGCCTGAATGACTACGGAATGGCGGATGGTTATCTTGAAGGCATAGAGGTTGTGAAAGGCGATTACAAGGAAATCTTTGAGCGGTTCAAAAACGAGAAAAACGTGCTTTGGCTTGTCGATCCGCCATACCTTTCAACCGATTGCAAGACATACAACAACCTGTACTGGAAACTTGCCGACTATCTTGATGTTTTGCGCGTATTGCAAGGTGCGAATTATGTTTATTTCACCTCAAACAAGAGTTCCATTGTCGAATTGTGCGAGTGGCTTGGTGACGGCCGTGTGACTGTCAATCCGTTTGTCAATTCCAAAAGAATCATTGTAAAAGAAAACATGAATTACAACACATCTTACGATGACATCATGATATATAAGAGAAAGGAGGCTGTATGAATAAATATCACATAATGCTTGAAAAAATCCTCGCGGTCGGTAAAAGTCAGGCAAATAAAAAAGGGAACATCCGCTATCTGCTTAACGAAAGCATGGTTCTGACACCTGCCGACCTTCTGGAAATATTTGAAGGCCATCCGATAGCGCGAGGCAAGTTGAAAAGCGAGCTACAGCTGTTCATGAAAGGCGAACGTATGACAGAGCGCTATCGCGAAGCCGGAATAACATGGTGGGACTATTGTGGTTCCATTCTGGTCAACAGTTATCCAACTTATATGGAAAAGCTGCCGCCACTTATAGCCAAAATCAATAGAGAAAAGCGTAACAGTAAGAACTACGTGCTGTTTCTCGGAGCAACGGACGTGGAGAGCAACCAGGCACCATGCCTATCACTGGTGCAGTTCCAGATAGCCAACGGCGAGCTTGTGATGACGGCATACCAGCGTAGCAGCGATGGCAACCTCGGTTTGCCTTCCGATATGTACCAACTTTATCTAATATCACGACAGATTGATTTGCCTTTGCATTCAATAACTTTGTTTCTTGGTAATGTCCACATATACGAGAACAACATTGAGAGAACGCAGCAGCTGCTTGATGGTATAGAGGGTGTTAAATTTGATTTAAACATTGGTTAATTCGCTGTAAAACAGATAAGGCTGCGCAATTTACGCAGCCTTATGTTTTTGTCGAAAAATGTACTTTTTAATTTAAAAAAGTGGATTTTTTAATTTTTTGATTATAATTGGCAGGATGAGAAATCCGTTCAGAAAGTCAAAGTCTATTTTGCAAACCATCAAATTAAATGGTGGACTTGTTGTTTTGATGCTCCAGAGGGAGAAAAGCCAGACGGCAAGAGCATTACTCGCCATCTTGTATCTTCCCAAGTTGCGTGCATCAACCATCTTTTCTTTATCAAACATGATAAGGAGACCGTGCTTTCGATTATTAACGGCATCAAGGGAATGCCTGTAGAATTCAAAGAAGTTCTGAACATTCCTTGCGATAAAGGCGAAAACAATTACATTGCTTTTGAAGTCATTGCAAGTCAAGACTACCTTCATGAGGAAACATTAAAGCGTGGAGAATATTGCACTTCTGTTGACGCTTTTGTATATGCTGTGGACGAGAATAATGAACGTTGGCTCATACCGATTGAGTGGAAATACACCGAGACTTATGGTAGGGAGGATAAATCAATTGAAGAAAAAGGGAGAACCCGTCTATCTCGATATTGCAACCTTGAAGGCGATAATCTGATAGGAAACAGCAAGCAGTTGAAAAGCATGGATGACTATAAGCACAGTATCTATTTCCAGGAACCTTTTTACCAGCTAATGCGACAAACCTTGTGGGCTGAGTGCATCTGCAATAGCAAAAACGAGCAAGTTTTGCCAGCCAAGCATTTTGTTCACATTCACGTATGTCCCAAAGATAACCGCGAACTTTTGAACAAACATTATGCAGAAGTCACGAATAAAAACACAATGGAGGAAGCATGGAGAGAAATGCTGACCGACCAATCGTTGTATCATCTGATTGATCCAAAAGATTTAATGGAACCAATAGCGAAAAAGTATCCTGATTTATACAATTATTTAAAGAAAAGATATTGGTAATGGAAATTCTTCAGATATCGGACACTCACAACAGACATCAATGCTTGACAAATCTTCCTGAAGCGGATGTGATTGTGCATTGCGGTGATTTTACAGATCTTGGAACTGAACAGGAAGTTCTTGATTTTTTAAATTGGTTTATTGAACTTCCTTATAAATATAAGATTTTCGTTACAGGCAATCACGACCTTTGTCTTTGGGATGCTGAAGGAATTGAAGACCTTCCGAATAATGTGTATTTCTTGCAAAATAAGGAATGTGAGATTGAAGGCGTTAAATTTTTCGGTCTTGCTTATAACCACTCGGAAAAACTTATTCCTGAAAATATTGATGTTCTTGTATCGCATGAACCTCCTATGATGATTCTTGATGAATCGTCAGGCGTACATTGGGGAAATCTTCCATTACGCCAGCAAGTATTTGCTGTGCAACCGCGTTTTCATTTATTTGGTCATGCTCACGATGCTTACGGTATAGAGGAACATAATGGTATAGTGTTTTCAAATGGCGCCATTCTTGATGATCAATACAATATACAACGAAAATGGAAAAGAATACGGATTCCATAGAGTGTCTTTCCATCAAAAAAGTCCTATCTGACAGCAATAATTAAATTTCCTTTTTACGCTGGATCAAATGAAGCGAAACGAAATGTTTTGTTCGTGTTTTGTGCAAAGCACCAGCGTTTCACCCCCAAGAATCTTCTGTAGTTTTTGCTCGCTTAAAGTGCTGAGGTCAATGTCGGCATTAACCAGCTGGCGACACATATCTTCATGTTCTGAAATAAGTCGCAGCCTTGCTGTTTCTGGTTGCATCGAGACCAAAGGGAATGCCGAAAACATATCCAATTGAGAGGCAGTCTCTTGTATCAAAGATTTACGGACAAATGTTTTCTGCTTGGCATCGAGCACTTCTCCAAGCCCTTGCATCAACTCTTTTTCGTTTAGCTGACGGACATGTCGAGCGCACGACTGAGTGTATTCCCGAAGCGTTTGCCCTGTGCGTAGCCGGATGATGTTTTCATTGATTTCGGTATTGTTGGCAAGGAAAAACCATACATCAAAGACATCGCGCGGGGTTGTCCTTTCGCCTAATGCGCATAGTTTGTGGGCAAACATGTCAGGCATGGTCATGACACGGATGTCCGTTCCGGCAAAGGAACGTATTTCATGGTGATTGTCGTAAAATCGTTTGCTGACTTCGACTTTCAGTTTCCGCTCGCCGTTGCCATAATCAAGCACAAGAATTGGACCATAGAACTTGTTTGCTTCGTCGGCAATGGTTCCGTAACGCAACAAGATTGTCTTGATTCTATGAAACACAAGTTCCGCTTTCGTATCATCCAAAAGGTTAAAGTCCAAGTCGGTTGAAAACCGAGGCAACTCATGGAAAAACATAAGTGAAGTGCCGCCCTTGAAAGCCAACACGGAAGCCAGTTCCGCGTCTTGGAAGATAGAGACTAATATTCGCGACATGATGAAGCCATGCTTCTGCATATTGATGGGTAGTGTTCGCATAATGTGTTTATTTTAACAATGCCTTAACGCGTTCGGTTAGCACTTTGGATTGATAATATGGAAGCAATTGCATGACTAAATCGCGGTTGAGCGGATGAAGGTTGTCGAAATAGCAGTCGCCTGAACTCAAGTACAACATATCGAGGAAAGCACGCTCTGCGGTGGCGATGGCATACCGTTCCTCTAACTTAATTCCATCGAATGTGCACCATAATTCCTGTTTTATCTGACGAAACGAATATGTCTTGCCATCAATGTCAATGGAACGGTTAAGATAGCTGACAACGGTTATAGTGTCATCATATTGGAAGGTTACCCCTGCCCGTTGCAACACGTATTCCATAGAAATGTAGGATGGTACGAATACCGCACAAGCCATTTCTTTTTCATCGTATTGCGCCTTCGTGTAAATGCCTCGACGAGGATTAAGCACCTCACCTTGTTTGACATAGTAATGCATCTGACCTGAAAGGCGCGAAGTGTCGCTAATGCCGCTCAAAAGCACAAGAGATTGCGTGGTAAAAACCGTCTTTTCGCTCTTGAGAATGGCTTTCAACAGATTGTTTTGCGAACTCATAATTGCAATTTTTTCAATTTTCAGTTCGCAAAATTACAATATTATTTCAAATCGCGAAGAAAAAAAAACAAAATAACGCATGAAATATTTGTAATATCAAGGAAGGTATGCCCTCATTCGGCGCACCTCTGTTGTTATTTTGCCGGCAGTATTAACACTATAAACTTATCATTATGAACACAGAAATTAGTAGAGATTATTATTTCGTATTGTTTCCATCAGAAGATGGTTGTCCAATTGAGTTCTCCATCAGCGATTTGCTTGATTTTACTCTTGACGATGACTATTCAAAAGAGGAAAAATTGTCAATTATCGATGGTTTGATTCTCGACATTCAGGATTATCGGAAGAAAATTGAAGAACCGCCTCACTGAAATTCTGATTGACGCCGGAGATGCTTTCGACTGGACTGTAGAAGACATCAAGACATTCATTTCCGAACAGATGTCAAATCATCGCCAATAGTGCTACGACAACCAACCGCTGAAGGTGGAAATTGAGAAACAAGGGTGATTTTTCGCAAAAAAATGTAAAAAAAACGGAAATGTGATGTATATTTGCTGTAGGTATTTCTCCACCGATTTTCGTTAAAGGACTTCGCGAAAGAATTGATTTGTATGGCATGTTGAATGTTAATAAATCACCACCTAATTTTTAATAAAATCTCACTAAAATATTGAATATGATAAAATAATATGTAATTTTGCAGCACCGTTTCCTTTTGGATTTTATTTAACGGACTTGACAAAGTTCAGAGGGGGCAACGAGAAAGTAAAAATAGAAGTTCCCCATAAAACAATAGATATGGAACAGTATAAAAGCATAATCAACCGGATTTGTAGTACCATACACACTGGTCTTATCGACTTTGATGAGCCACGTAGCGAGGCTTCAATGCCTACACAAGCATCTTCGGAGTTCATCACCAACAAGCAGCAAGGCGATTGGGCAGAGGATGTGATTTTTAGGGCGATTAATGACAATTCTAAAAACGTCGTTGCTGTGAGATATGGAAAGTCGGACGACCTTGTTGCAGGAGATAATGGATTTGAGGAGTTCTTCAATGACTATCAGGCAGAACTTGATACCATTGGAAAACGTCCAGACATTCTATTGTTCCGAAAGGACGACTTTGATGAATCTCTTGGTTATGACATTAGTTCCAAACCGAGTAACGAAATTGGCAATTACGTTGCAAAATCTATTGCTGGCATTGAGGTGCGTTCGAGTGCATTCCTCTTCAATAAATACACTGCAGAAGCTAACAGAGTTGTTCGCGAGAATACGGAAAAAGCTATTGAGTTAAAGAATATTGTATTAGAACAATACATTGATTTGTTGGAACAGAAACGTCCAGAATTGATCGCAATTCTTCAGCAACTTGACGAGGTTTCTGTCCGCACACTTGATTTTCGTGCTACGACATGGCGTTCGTCACAGCGTTTGCAAGAACTCTCAGTTATGCTTTCCGAGATAAAAAAATGTCTCAAAGCTATTCAAAAGCGCAATTCTTTGTCTATAACCCCAAAAGTGGAAGACTTAAAGGTGGTTTACAAATGGATTCAGACATATAACGTCCCTCATTTCTACGTACAAGTGATCTTTGACAAAGTGTATGGCGTGTCTTTCCAGCATATTCTTGAACTTGTGTCAAATCCTGACTTGGAAGATGACAAATACTTTATCGAACAAGATACTAAGAATCAGAACAAGACAACTATCAAGATGCCCTCACAGGATGGAACTTGTCTTGCAGAAGCCGTAACCGAGCCTAATCACCATAGTGAAAGAAAGGAACTGAACAAGGGCAGGTTACTGTTCTACGTGAAATTTGATGGTGGTGAGGCTTGTCTGGATGCTAACAATTTTGAATCCCTGTTTGGAATAAAACTCTAATGGTATGACTCTCGAACAGAAATACATTGCATCCACGCCTCTTGACCATCGCAAAAAGTTTGCTCAGTTTTTCACTCCGAAGAAAATAGCCGAGTTTATGTGTCATTGGGTATTACAAGGAAAGCAGAAAACACGTATTCTCGAACCAGCATACGGTTTGGGAATCTTTTCTCGTATCCTTGCACAAAATACAACACTACCTGTCGATGCGTATGAGATCGACGGACGAATTTTTGGAAGTGCAGTTACAGCACGTCCCAATGGAGTGAATCTCTGGAACGAGGATTACTTTACTTGTGATTGGAATACAAAATATGATGCAATTGTTTGCAATCCTCCTTATCTGAAATTTCACGACTACGATAATGCCACATACATACTAGATGTAAATAAGCATTTAGGAACAAAACTTAATGGTTTCACAAATCTTTACACGTTGTTTCTTCTAAAGTCAATCGCGCAATTGCAGGAAGGTGGACGTTTGGCATACATCATTCCTTCGGAGTTCCTCAATTCTGATTATGGAGTAGAGGTAAAACGTGCATTGATACAGAGTAACACTCTTCAACACATTATAGTTGTCGATTTCACAGAATGTGCTTTTGACGATGCCTTAACAACCGCATGCATTCTCCTTTGTGAGAGATCAGAAAATTCAAACAGCGTGCGTTTCTCGCTCGTCAACAACATAGAACGTCTCAACACCTGTTTTGAAGAATATGTAGAATACAAAACGTCTAATCTTGATGCAAATGTTAAGTGGAAATCATACTACGAGGAAAGTAATAGCTGTAAATATAATCACCTTGTTCCTTTCTCAAAGTTTGCGAAAGTATCGCGTGGAATTGCCACGGGTGCCAACGAATATTTTACGTTCAAGCCCTCAAAGGTTGATGAATATGATATTCCAATGGAGTGCTTAATGCCATGTATTTGCAAAGCCGTGGATGCTCCACAGACTTTCTTTACCCAAGATGATTTCACAAGATTATTAAATGGAGATAAAACTGTCTATCTGTTTAATGGTTGTAAAATACTTGACAATACAAGTGTATTAAGGTACATACGTCTTGGAGAAGAATTAGAAATTAACAAACGCTATCTTACTGCGAGTCGTTCTCCATGGTATGCTGTTGAAAATAGACCCTCTGCGCCAATATGGGTTTCTGTATTTAATAGAAGTGGCTTGCGTTTTATTCGCAACGAGGCAAACATCTATAACCTCACAACGTTTCATTGTGTTTATCCCCAAAATACAAGAGTTGACGTTGATGTATTATTTGCTTACCTCGTTACTGACGTAGCAAAAGAAATCTTCCTCGACAACTCGCGTCAATATGGGAATGGTCTTGTAAAATTTGAGCCAAACGATCTAAACAAAGGCATGGTTGCTGATTTGACTTTGCTTAATACAGAAGAATGTACGTTTATTAAGGATGTGTATGCTTTCATCAAAGATACTCAGAAAGAGAAGGAGGGAATACATCTGTTGAATGAATTCTTTTCATTGCGATATACATGCGGTATAAACTCGTTAGAGATTTTCAACGAAAAACTTCAAACATTGAAGGATGCGCCTTTGTCTGTCAGTGTGAAAGTTGTCGAAAGAATTAATAAGCCTCGTATAAAGCAGCTCAACCTCTTCAACCTCTTCGACCAATACGAGCTTGAACCGATCACCCAGAACTTCATCGTGCGTGAGGACTCGGAGATTGAGTACGGCAAAACATCCAATAAGAAGCCGCTGAATGTTGACCTCACCAAGAACCTCCTTGTCTGTAACGTCAAAAAAGATAATTGGGAGCAGTATCTTGATGGCTCTGCCAAGATTTACTACACTGGCAAGAAGTTCCCGACCACAGTGGCACTCAACAAGCTATACTACTTCATGCCTTACCTTTCTGGCAAAGGCATCCGTGATCTCTATTACATCAAGATTGCTCGCCTTGGCTATCGCAAGGAAGGTCAGGAGAATGAGGACAAGAACGATCTTCGGCTGGTATTCGAAATAGAACGTGTCTGTCAGTTTTTCGATGACTACAAAAAAATTAAACTCGAAATCTGGAGGACGTTTACTGATACTACGATGGAGAAAATACAAGAACAAATTGTTGTATAGGCAATTTTAAAATAAAACCAATTGATAATCAAATAATTATTGTGTATTTACAGGCAATTTGAACGGCTTTGGAAAGAAAAAGCAAACGGACAGAAAACAGCGGATTATCCGATTGGGGAGTCAGTCGCGAAGATTTGTATCAGGTGGTGACCTATATGTATTGTAAACGTGCACAAAACGGCGGATATATTTATCCTTTTGAGCAACAATCCAAGCCTCAAAAGTTCAGACTAACAGGCTATGGAGGAACCTTGTCGGTCATTCCATTTTATGTGCCACAAACTGCTCAATCTTGGAAAGATTTCGCGAATGTAATACATGATTCAGAAAACCAATTAAGGAAAGAATTCTGACATGCCCCCACTCCGCCCAAGTGCCCCGTCCACGGCGCCGTTTACAAACATCACTGCCCGATAAAATTGTCATTTTATCGGGCAGCCCATGCTTTTTGCTAAAGCCGTTTCATCTCTACAACCCGCCGTCGGCAATCCAGATATTCAGGTTTCGGTCTTTGCGCAACGCGATGTGACGCTTCACGACCTTTCCGTCAGGTCTCTTCAATTCGTAAAAGACATAAACACCATCGTAACTTTTATGCGATTTGGCGACGAAGCCATCCGCCGAACAACCCTCGAAACTCTCATGCAACATCTTAAATATATTTTTGTAACTATAAAGCGCTTCTTCCGCATTTTCAAAATTGTCGGAGATAATCGCTTCGACAATGCGACGTGCAGCCTGCTCCGCCGGTTCTTTTCGAAGTTCGGCAAGACGTTCCTCACTGACACTCTCCTCATTATTACATGGAATCCATTCCGCTTCAGGCAACGAAGTTATCTCCGCAACAGTTAGCATCACATTATATTGAATATCATCGGCATACATGACCAGAGTCTCCACACCCTTATATGTTATATAAACCTTCACCGAACGCAGCAAACCGTCGTTTTTGGAAAAGACATTTTTCATGACAACCTTGCAATCGTCCATGTCTCCAGTTGCGAGAAGCTGAGCGAGGTCAACGTATGTCTCCAAACCTTCGGTGACAATCTCAATAGTTGATTCATTTTCAGTTTTTGAAACCTTTACATCATTTGAAAACTCGACTGCTGATTTCTGACTGGCGAGCAGCCTTTCCGGAATAAGCAAGTTGGTCAAACTGCCGAGCAGACTGTGATTTGAATTGTCTTTCAGATAGTTATCCCCCCACCATAGATATTGTTCCTTACCATCATAAACGAGAACACGACCGTTTTCTTTTTCGACTCTGTAATATGTCGATCCGTTCTGACGCATCAGTTTTATGTTGACTTTCACGAAATCGTCTTCCGGGTTCACATATTCGAAATTCTCATTCGGTTTGGTGCGCATGAAGAAATCCATCTGGAAACTCCCGACATTCTTCACATTGCGCATTGCATTGCAAAGTTCGATATACGCCGTATTTTCCGCCTTGGCCGTATTCTGAAACAGATGAATGCTGCCGATAATGACTCCGAAAACAAACATTGCCGCCATTGCGATGGTTTGTCTATAATGATTGATTATCAGTGGTTTACGTTTGTTCTTTTTGCGAACAGGTTCAACATTCGGGTGAATGTCCTCAAACGTCTGACGTAATTCTTTGTAATATTTTTTGCAATCGGTGCATTGTGAAATATGCTGTTCGCATTCTGACTCTGTCTTTTCATCAACATTTTTATCGAAAAGATCAACAACTTTTTCTTTAAATTCTTCGCAGTTCATAACTTTAAATTTTACATTAATAATCCATTTTAAAACCTTTTCTGATTTTTTCGAGTCCGTAAAGGAATCTCGACTTGACGGTTGGCAGCGGTACGGAGAGAATCTCGGCGATTTGGGCGAAGCTGTTATCGCCATACATCCTCAACCTGATGATTTCCGCCTGTTCCTCTGGTATTTTATTGAGCAACAGTGAAATACGTTTGTATTCTTCACAAAAGTCATCGGTTGATTCGTCTGGAAAATCGCATTCATCGACCGAAACAGCAGTGATTTTCGAGCGTTTTGCGACATTTGTGTTACAGATGTTTGACAATGTTCTGAAAAAATAGCAACGCATGTTCTCAATTCTCGGAGTGCCATTAGTCTTGATTTTTGAATAGACATTCAGGTATGAGTCTTGAATTGCATCTTCCGCATCGTCAACATTACCAAGCTTATAGCTCGCGTACCGCAGCAAATCAGGCCTTTCGGTCCGAAGCAGTCGGGTAAGTTCTGACATGACATTTTCGTTTTTCATTTTACTAACTTTTGGAAAATAGATGCATCTACATCAAAGACTCAAAAAAAATGCAAAAGATTTAACGGATAAAAAATTTTCTGATGGTTTTTTCATTTTCACCCCAAATTTTACAAACAGAAATAAGTTATTCAATTGTTTTTCAAACAGTTGGTTTTCAGACTACGCAAAGCGGAATGTTTTTTAATAAACTTGTCAACCGTCCTCTTCATGTTATACAATTGACCACATTATACTTATATAATTTTGTCCGTTTTTTCAACATAAAAAAAGCCAAAATTGTCTGTTTTTCCAATGCAAAAATACACTTTTTCAACCGAATAATTTGAAAAATTTACACTTTTCCCACCGAATGCGTTTCGTGCCAACAACATTTCATTCAGTCTGCCGTATTGCGAAAAATCATTTTTGAAAAGAAAATACGCTTTCCCATTGCAAACCAAAATTTTCTATTTTTGTCACAAAATGCACGTTCCAAACGTCTTATAGCAAAATTCAAACGATGAACTCCGAATTTGAGACGACATACCGAACCTTTTACCCGATACTTTTCAGGATTGCGGCGAAAATGCTGCAAGACCCCGAAAGCGCAAAAGACGTGGTGCAGGACGTTTTCACCGCCTACTATTTTGCGATGAACAACAGGAAAGTCATCAATGACACGAAAAACTGGCTCATCAGAAGCACTATTAATAAAGGTGTGGATTTTAAACGAAAAAACTCAAAAATCGTCAGAACAGATGATAATTTAAAAAATATTCCGATTGAAAATCAAACCGATACGACAAACATTTTGAATCTGATTGACAAACTTGACACGAAAGAAAAGTCAGTGATAGTTTTGTACAGCGAAGGCTATTCCTACAAAGAAATGGCCGAGATAACCGGAATAAAATACACTTCCATCGGAAAGACATTGGAAAGAATCATCGACAAACTTAAAAAACAAATAAAATGAAACATCTCGATAACTCATTGATACAAAAGTATATAGACAACGAACTTTCGAAAATCGAAGCGAAGGAAATCAACGCTCATCTTAAAAATTGTGAATTTTACAGACATGAGGTCAAGCAACAAAAAGAATTTTCAGAAAAGATAAAATCATCATTGGATTCGTTGGTTCCAAATGAAAATCTGATTCCTGAATTCGTTTTCAAAAATCATCCTTATCAAAAGAGAAAGACTTTAAAAATAGCGATTATATCTTCATTGTCAACAGCTTGTGCAATGATTTTGATTTTGTTAATCATTAAATTCTCAAAGCCAGAAACCAACTGCGATGGGTTCATTTTCGACTATTACACAATTGACGATTACGACGCCAACAAACCGTTTCCGGAACAAGATCTTGCGGTTTTTGACATTTATCACAATTATTAATTATAAAAATCTTTAAAAATGAAAAAGTACATTTTCTTATTTACATTTTTATTCGCATCAAGTTTTTTCGTTGATGCACAATCTGTTGCTGAAATATTTCAAAAAAACAGAATCATCAATCTCGTTGCTGACGACACTTACGGCGCAGACAACGACTGGGGAAAAATCTTCGAAAGCTACTATGACGAATTCGACGGCATGGCCATTGGCTTGAGAAAACGTTTAGTCATTTACGATGACGGCAAGGCCATTGTCAGCCACGCAACGAGAAACCAGTATTCGCTCTTCGATTCCGACGGCAAGTTCCTGAAAGACATCTCACTGCATTTCGCCGACCCGGACAGAAAACCACAAAACATCAAGCATGCGTTCGGTTATATAAACGGCTTGTTTTTCACGGAATCGAACCTGATGGGCGACATCTATTTTTTTGACAGCAACGGCTTGATTGTTAAAGTTATAAGAATCGATTACGGTGCGTTGGACATGCTCGTTTTAGACGACAGCCACATTGCGATTTACGGCTCGACATCATGGGGGAAGAAACACAGATATTTTGTCTCAATACTTGACATCAATACGGAAAAATATACGATTATATACGACAAATTCAGGGAATTCAGTGAGTTTTGGGACAAAAACAATTACATCAACGCATCTGAATCCAGAAAAAGAGAAATGGATTTCTCGGTTAATATCTTAAAGGCAGATGACAGACTTATGGTATCATGCCCCACCGAGCCGGCAATCAAAACATTTGATTTCCAGGGAAATAAGATTTCAGAACTACAATATGACTGGGATCAGAACTACTTGTCTGTGGAAGAACAGCTGAATTATCAAAAGGAAAAGATTTCATATTTGAAAGAGTGTCTGTCGGAAACCGACGAAATGACCGACAAAAAATACCGTGAAAGAAACATCCGCAGTCTTAACGATTTGATTTCCAGATATGAAAAAGGGCTGAATGAAATAAAAGAGCCATTCGGCATGGGATGGTTCACGATTGCGATAAGCGGCGGCGACAACATATTTTTCTTCGACGAGGCCAAAGAAGCGGGCGAAAATTCGTTTCACGTCTATCAGGTGAAAAACGGCAGGACGATTTCCGAAAACACCTTGAAATGCAAAGACTACAATCTCGCAATCACAAAAAAACGGCTCGTGTTTTACAACGGCTATTTCTATGGCATTCAAGAACTTAAAAACTGCGGTGGGAATCCGTTGAGGCTGGTGAGATTCAAGGTTGAAGCCGAATAAGGCTAAAAAAAAACGGAAATATCAAAAGGTTGAGCGTCGGCTATTTGTGTTTAGCGGGCTGTAATATTGTGAAATGATGACTTAACAAAGTTTTCGATTCAGCATCTCCGCGAACGCGATCTTAAACCACGCCGTGTAGTTTTCGGGATTCTTTTCGATGTCAGACTTGATGTTTTCGACGGTCTCGTACTTGTACGAATCGACCTCATCCTTGTTAATCAACGGAATAGCATCGGTTTTGCCGACAAAAACGTGGTCAAACTCGTGTTCGGTGAGACCTTGCATCACGTCGGCTTTATAGATGAAACTGAACAGTTCTTTCAGATCGCACTCCATGCCCATCTCCTCCATGAGGCGTCGTTTCGTCGCGGCTTCGAGACTCTCGCCGTCGCGCGGGTGGCTGCAGCAGGTATTCGTCCACAGCCCGGGCGTGTGATATTTCGTCAAGGCGCGACGTTGAAGCAGCATCTCGTTTTTTGAGTTGAAGATGAAAATCGAGAACGCGCGGTGCAACGTCGGGTTGATGTGAGCTTCCATCTTCTCCATCAGCCCGACCTGATTGTCCTGATTGTCAACGAGTACTACGTATTCTGGCATATTTTTTTAACACAAGTTACACAAGTTTTTTAACACAAGTTGCACGAGGAGGAATTTGTTTTTACACGTTGAACCTTATGTTAATAATGTCGCCGTCTTTCACGACGTAGGTCTTGCCTTCGACGCCGAATTTTCCGGCTTCTTTGACGGCCTGTTCCGAGCCGTAGTGCAGGAAGTCTTCGGTGCTCATCACCTCGGCGCGGATGAAGCCGCGTTGCAGGTCGCTGTGGATGACGCCCGCCGCCATCGGAGCCGTGTCGCCGACGTGTATTGTCCAAGCGCGGGTCTCATCGGGGCCTGTGGTGAAGAACGACTGCAGCTTCAGGGTGCTGTACGCCAGACGCACGAGGCGGTTCACGCCGGGTTCGGTCAGGCCGGCGTCTTCCATGAAGAGCTGACGGTCGTCCTCGTCGAGTTCGGCTATCTCCGACTCAAGTTTGCCAGCCAGAATCACCATGTCTTCGCCATGAAGCGCGGCCTTCACCGCCTCGGTGTATTTGTTTCCAGTCAGGGCCGAAGCGTCGTCAACGTTGCAGACATACATGATCGGCTTGACCGTAAGCAGCTGAATGTCCTGTATGTATTTCTTGTCTTCCTCGGAGACGTCGGCGGTGCGGGCGTTCTGCATGTTTTCGAGGACCTCCTTATAGATTGAAAGCACCTCGAAGGCGCGTTTGTTGTCCTTGTCGCCGTTTTTGAGCAGTTTCTCGACGCGTTGCAGCTTGCGTGTCACGAGGTCGAGGTCGCGCACCTGAAGCTCAAGGTCAACGAGTTCCATGTCGCGGACGGGGTCGATGCTTCCTTCGCTGTGCGGGACGTTAGGGTCGTCGAAGCAGCGCAGCACGTGGATGAGCGCATCGACGGTCTGCACTTCGGCGAGGAGTTTGTTGCCCACGCCTTGTCCGCCCTTGCTGAGGCCGGGAAGGTCAACGATTTCGACAGTCGCAGGAATGACTTTCTTGGAATGCGAGATGTTGTCGATGAGTTTGAGGCGTTCGTCTTTAACCTCGCACATCCCGATATTTGATTTTGTAGCGAAGCCTATTTCGGCTTTAGTGTTTGATATACAATTGAATATGGTCGTCTTTCCAGTATTTGAAAGGCCGATGATTCCGCAATTGAGTGCCATCTTTTTAAATTTTTGCAAAGATATGAAAAAGACTTCAGCCATCGGTCACCTGCCATCAGTTTTTTATTAAAAAATCGAAATGCGTCAAACATGTCAAATTTAGTCATATTTTTGCGCGAAATTTTTCAAAGGAAAAAGAATGTTTGTCGGAGAATTGATTTCGTTAGGCGTCGCCCTTTCATGGACCGCCACTGCGCTTTTCGCCGAGGTCGGCTCGAAGCGGATGGGGTCGTTGCCGTTCAACACGATACGGATGACGATGTCGCTCGCGTTCCTCGTCGTCACCCTTTGGCTGGTTATGGGAGTCCCCTACCCTCGTCACGCCGACGGCGGCACATGGACGTGGCTGCTGCTTTCGGGCGTGGTCGGCTACGTCATCGGCGACTACTGCCTGATGCAGGGTTACATACACATCGGCTCGCGTTTCGGACAGCTTTTCATGACATTGTCGGCACCCACGGCGGCCATCACCGGACGAGTCTTTCTCGGCGAGCAGATGCGCCCGGCGGCCATCATCGGGATGATCGTCACATTAAGCGGCATCGCGCTTTCCATCTTGTCAAAAAGCGATGACTCACAGCAACATGGCATCCGTTTCAAACTTCCGGCGAGAGGCATTTTCTACGCCACGATGGCCGGCATCTGCCAGGGTCTCGGGTTGGTGATGAGCAAGGTCGGGCTGACACATTACGATGCAGCATTGTCCGCCGTCGGCATCGCGCAGGACGCGGTGTTTGAAGGCGCGTTGTTGCAGTTGCCCGCCAGCGTCAGCGTGTCGTTTGCCGCCACCACCATCCGCGCCTACATCGGACTCATCGGTTTCTTCTTAGCTTTGGTGATTTTCAACAAAGACGGCACGGAGAAGCTCCGTCACGCCGTGAGCGACCGCAAGGCGATGTGGTGCGTGTTCGCCTCCACCATCTTCGGGCCGTTCATCGGTGTCAGCGCGTCGCTGCTCGCCACGCAGTTCACATCCGCCGGCATCGCGCAGACGCTCTTCGCCCTCACGCCGATACTCATCATCGCGCCGGCGGCTGTTTTTTTCCACCAAAAGGTGACAGTGCGTGAGGTCATCGGGGCCGTGGTCAGCGTGGCGGGAGTCTGCTTGTTTTTCGTGTGATGAGTGCCGGAAACAATCAAATTGATTGAATCGTGGACAAGTCCCAAAAAGTTCATGGAGTCATCATTAACTTCAATTATGGAATAAAAAGTCTTTGATTTCTCCACTATTTTTTTCATACAAACCATTTTATGCTTATTTTTGCGGCTTAAAACCACGCAATCATGTCAAATAACGAAATTGGTTATGTCTATATCCTGACCAATCCAAGTTTCAGGGAAGATTGGGTTAAGATTGGGAAAAGTTCGCGTCCTGTTGACGTGAGGTCGAAAGAACTCGACAACACCGCTGTACCTCTTCCCTTTGAGATTTATGCCACCTTGAAAACCTCAAAATACGCCATAGTTGAAAAGCAGATACACAAACAGATTGACAGACTTACCGACCTGAGAATCAGGCAGAACCGTGAGTTTTTCAACATCGCGCCGGATGTCGCCCTCGATATTATGCGCGACATCGCCGACTTGCTCGATGACGCTGAAATCGCAGTGTACGTAGATGGCAAACCCATGATATCCAAAGACAAAGACGAGGATAAAAAGATAAAAGACGAGGTAGAAACAAAGAAACACTCGGTTTCAAAGCCATCATTCAAATTTCCAATGACCGGATTGAAAATCGGTGATGTCGTGACATTCTCACCGACCGGCGTTGAGGTGAGAGTCGCAACTGACAACAAGGTCGAATATGAAGGAAGGTTGTGGTCACTGTCAGCATTCACTGCGACATTTATGCCAATCGAAAAGCAAAACACTTCTGGTGCCTATCAGGGGCCGAAGTATTTCACATACAGAGGTAAGACGCTGAATGATTTGAGAAATGAGAACGAAGACAAGACAGCTGGATGATGTGGTGACAGGTCACGCGTATCATGGTTGATAACCCAGCAGAAACCCCTCACAGCCTTCAACTATGTCGTCAAACGTTTTCTCAAAATCGCCGGTGTACCAAGGGTCGGCGACATCGCGGCGCTTGCCGGCATGCGACATCATCAGCGAAATCTTGTTGTCGGTGTCCTCACCGAAGAGTTTCCTCAAATTCCGCAGGTTGTTTTCATCCATCGCAATGATGAAATCGTAATATTCATAGTCGCGGCGTGTAATCTGACGGGCCTTGCGATAGCCGTATTTCACGCCTTTCTGTAACAGAATCCGCCGCGCCGGAGGATAGATGTCGTTGCCGATCTCCTCGGTCGAAGTCGCCGCCGACGCAATCTCGAACTCGTCAGCCAGGCCGGATTTCTCAACCATGTCCTTCAAAATATATTCAGCCATCGGACTGCGGCAGATATTCCCGTGGCAGACGAAAAGCACCTTGTGTTTCTCCATTTTTATTTTTTCCGGCAAAATTACAAAAAAGTCGTGAAACCGGATTTATTTTTCCGCAGGTACTTACCCTCAAAAAAGTTTTATCGGACAGCAATGAAAATATAAACATTTATGTTTTATCGCAACAACAGTACACGTTCCCGTCTGTCAACGCACAACAGCTTTTAAAAACACAGAAGTCAGCGAAAATGCAAAACTCTACTTTTCCTGCTCGTAATAATAGGAATAATCAATGCCTTTCATGAAAATTTCACGGTCGTTGATGCGGTCGGTAAGTGCCTGTCTCAACAGAGATTTGATGCGAGATGAATCAGTGACACTTCTCCGCATGGCATTCAGATATTTCTTTTTGTCAATCTTGCTCCAATCAACGCACTTCTTCATCTGCTTCTTGAAAATCAAGTCAAGCCAAATGCGTGTTGAGCGACCATTGCCTTCCATGAATGGATGAGCAACATTCATCTCCACGTATTTATCAACTATCTCGTCAAACGTCGTTTCGGGCATCTGTTCAATGATTTCCAGATTTTGCATCAGATATTCTGCTCTACAAAACACCGTGCCACCTTTTGAGATTGTCTTTGCACGAATCTTGCCGGCAAAATCATAAAGTCCCCCAAAAAGGTATGCGTGAATTTGCTGAAGGCATCCGACGGTTCCAGGATTCATGCTGTCAAGAATGCCACTCTCAAACAACAGATAGGCCTTCTTTTTGCTCCGTCCGTCAATGGAGTTATCGTCATAGACGAACCAATCGAGGAAAGCATTTGCACGGTTGTTGGGATAATGTTTTGCCAGTATTTGCACACATTCGGCATCCAAGGCATCGGCGGCTCGCTGTTTGCCATCAGGAGCCAAAAATTTGAACTCGTGAGTGACACTCACGAGTTGGACCCCTTCAGCTGTCAGTTTCTTCTTCAGCCAACGCCAATAATTACCGGCTTTTACGTAGTCGTCTTCATTATTAACAGCCCTAACTATGTCTGTGGCCGAAAACCACCATTTGGAGTTTTCATCGTCCCAAACAGCACGCACTTCATAGTCATTATAGAACCTAATTGACTTTTTTCTAATATTATTATCCTTTGACATAAGCATATTAAACAAATTGCAAATGTACAAGTTTATCAGATATGTTTAAACCAAAATTGCAATAATTCATTAAGTTTTCACTGTTTCCCTCCCCGCCGACGCTATCTCGAACCCGTCAGCCATGCCGGATTTCTCCACCATGTCCTTCAAAATATATTCCGCCATCGGACTGCGGCAGATATTCCCGTGGCAGACGAAAAGCACCTTGTGTTTTCTCATTTTAAATTTTTCGGCAAAATTACAAAAAAGTCGCGAAAATGGATTTGTTTTCCCACAAGTCGCGAAAATACATCCATGAATATTTTTTCAAGAAAAAGTTATTGTATATCAAAACTTTTTGTATTTTTGCACCTCATTCAAATCTTATCCCAAAATTGATTTTTTGAATTGGAAATCAATGATTTGAAAATTATGAATTAAAGTCAAACAATCCTCGTTATTTTAATTTGGGAGGAATATCGGGTACAATTTTATAAAAATAAAATGAGTGAAAACGAAAACATCGTCAACGAGGAAGTCAAGAACGTTGAGGAAAAAGAAACAAAAAGAGTGAAACCGGTTCCGGCAGAGGATTTCGACTGGAGCAGCAGCACCAAGAAGCACGACAGCTACAGCGACGCTGACCGCGAAAGAATGGCCGCGATGTACGAGAAGACAATGAGTCAGATCGGCGACCATGAAGTCATCGACGGGACAGTCGTAGCGAAGACCGCACGCGAAGTGGTCGTCAACATCGGCTTCAAGTCAGACGGTGTTATTCCGATTTCAGAGTTCCGTCACAACCCAGACCTCAAGGTCGGTGACGTCATCGAGGTTTACGTTGAGAATCAGGAAGGTGTCAACGGCCAGCTCGTCCTTTCACACAAGAAGGCGCGCCTGCTGAAGTCATGGGACCGCGTCAATGCAGCATTCGACAGCCAGGAGATCGTCCGCGGCTTCGTGAAGAGCCGTACAAAAGGCGGCTTGATCGTCGATGTGTTCGGCATCGAGGCATTCCTCCCAGGTTCACAGATCGACGTGAAGCCTATCCGCGACTACGACGTGTATGTCAACAGCACGATGGAGTTCAAGGTCGTGAAGATCAACCACGAGTACAAGAACGTCGTTGTTTCACACAAGGCACTCATCGAAGACGAGATCGAGCAGCAGAAGAGCGAAATCATCAGCAAGCTTGAGAAAGGCCAGGTTCTCGAAGGCGTCGTCAAGAACATCACCAACTACGGTGTGTTCATCGACCTCGGCGGTGTTGACGGTCTCATCCACATCACAGACCTCTCTTGGGGCCGCATCAACGATCCTAAGGAGATTGTCCAGCTCGACCAGCAGATTAAGGTCGTTATCCTTGACTTCGACGACAGCAAGAAACGCATTGCTCTCGGCCTGAAGCAGCTCACGCCACATCCGTGGGATGCCCTCGACCCGAACATCAAGGTTGGTGACACAGTCAAAGGTAAAGTCGTCGTCATCGCCGACTACGGAGCGTTCCTCGAGATCGCCCCTGGCGTTGAAGGCCTCATCCACGTTTCAGAAATGTCATGGTCACAGCATCTCCGCACAGCTCAGGACTTCCTGCACCTCGGCGACGAAGTCGAAGCGAAGGTCCTCACACTCGACCGCGAGGAGCGCAAGATGAGCCTCGGCATGAAGCAGCTCATCCCGGATCCATGGGCGAACATCTCAGAACGTTATCCAAAGGGTTCAAAACACACTGCGACAGTCCGCAACTTCACCAACTTCGGCATCTTCGTGGAGCTTGAAGAAGGCGTTGACGGCCTCATCCACATCTCGGACCTCAGCTGGTCGAAGAAGATCAAACACCCGGCAGAGTTCACGAAGATCGGCGACACAATTGATGTCATCGTCCTCGATGTTGACGAAGAGAACCGCCGCCTGAGCCTCGGCCACAAGCAGCTTGAAGAGAACCCGTGGGATGTCTTCGAGAGCATCTTCACAGTCGGCTCAATCCAGCAGGGTACAATCATCAGCACGAACGACAAGGGCGTCGTCGTCTCATTGCCTTACGGCGTTGAAGGTTTCTGCCCGAACCGTCACCTCAAGAAAGAAGACGGCACGACAGCCAAGAACGACGAGACACTTGATTTCAAGGTGATTGAATTCTCGAAGGAAAACAAGAAGATCATCCTCTCTCACTCACGCATCTGGGAAGAGACAAAGGCAGCCGCTGAAGAATCAGAAGCAGCAGAGAAAGAGAAAGCACAGAAGAACACAAAACGTGCTGTGAAACAGATCAACGACAGCGTCGAACGCACAACATTGGGTGACCTCGATGTCCTCGCAGCTCTGAAAGAGAACCTCGAGAAAGAGGAAAAAGGCAACAAATAAGCCTGGCCCAAGACAGAATAATTAGTATTCTAAATAAGAAAGCGTCTCCGTCACGGGGACGCTTTTGTTTTTCACCACGAATCACACGAATTGCGCGAATTGATTTCACCACGAATCACACGAATTGCACGAAGATATTTTCAGACAAATCCGCGTTTGATATGCGAAAACTCCGTGACTTTTTATTATTTTTGCGACTTAATTCAGAGTTATGAAAATAGTCTTCCTCGAACCGCTCGGATTCACTGTCGAATCCATCGAAAAAGCCTGTGACAACTTGAAAAGTCAAGGCCACGACATCGTCATCTTCCCCGACAAACGCCCGGAGTTGAACATCGCACGCGCTGATGGGGCCGACATCGTCGTGCAGACCGACATGCCAATGGGCAAGGATTTCTTCGACTCCTGCCCCACCCTCAAGATGCTCGCAATCGCAATAGTCGGCCTCGACCATGTGGATTTGGATTATTGCGAGAAGCACAACATTCTCGTCAGGAACGCAGCAGGTTATTCAACTGGAGCCGTCGCCGAGCTTGCAATTGGAATGATGATTGGTTTGTATCGGCATATCGTTGAAAACGACGGCATTACACGCAGATGCACAGGCAACGCCGTCCTTCCGGGAAGAGAAATCGGAGGCAAGACCGTCGGGATAATCGGCATGGGCGCGATAGGCCGCCGCACCGCGGAATTGGCGAAGACGTTTGGCTGCAACATCCTCGCATGGAACAGGAAACACATTGACATTGAAGGTGTTACATTCGTTGACAAAGAAACGCTACTCAGAGAATCAGACATCGTCTCACTGCATGTCGCCTTGAACGAAGAGACACGCGGTTTCATTTCCGCCAAGGAACTTGAGATGATGAAAAAGACGGCAGTTCTCATCAACACGGCACGAGGCGGGCTCGTCAACACCGATGACCTCGCCGAAGCGTTGAAATCCAAAGAGATATCCGGCGCAGCACTTGATGTTTACGACGGAGAACCACCGCTTTACTACGGATTGCCACCGATAACAAAAGACAACCCGCTGCTCTCGGCGCCAAACACCATGCTGCTTCCTCACATCGGCTTCGGCACCGTCGAAGCAAAAGAACTGAGACTGAAACTTGTCATAGAAAACATCGAGAATTTTGCAAATAATTGAACCTCAAATGAAAAGAATCATCGTTTTAACATTGACATTGACGTTTGCCATTTCTTCATGCAATTCAAAAACAAATTCAGAAACAACTGAAAACAAACAAGTTGCCGACACCATCACCGCAAAGGCACTTCAGGAATGGAAGAACGACCACTTCGGCATGTTCATACATTTCGGCGTTTACTCCAAACTCGGCGGAATATGGAAAGGCGAACAAATCCCGTATTACGGCGAGCAAATCATGAACCACGCACGCATCACCGTGCCTGAATATGAAGCAGTTGCACGCAGCTTCAACCCCACCGACTTCAACGCCGACGAAATAGTTGAACTCGCACAAAACGCCGGCATGAAATATATCGTCATCACGACAAAGCATCACGACGGTTTCTGCATGTTCGACACGCAAACCACTGATTATGACATCGTTGACTTCACGTCTTACGGCAAAGACGTTGTCGGGCAACTCGCCGACGCATGTCATCGGCACGGCATGAAACTCGGTTTTTATTACTCCCTCCCCGACTGGCACTATCCACACAGCATTCCACATCTCGAGCCCGACTCGACAACGAAATGTTGGGAACATGTAAATCAGGTTTATTCGCCGCTGGAGACAATCACGCCCGAGCTGGAGGAATATATCGTAAAGCAAATCAGCGAGTTACTGACAAATTACGGTGAAATCACGACTTTGTGGTTCGACATGGGGCTTGTGACGCCGGAGCAGAGCAAACGTTTCCGCGAAGTCGTCAAAAGCATTCAGCCTCAATGTCTTATCAACGGAAGAATCATGAACAACCAAGGCGATTACATGACGCTGCCCGACAACGGCGATGTGGCGTCGTACGGCGACATCTATTGGGACAACCCCGCATCGCTCTACGGCACATGGGGTTATAAATCGTGGATAAGCCGTCCCGAATTGTCGGAGCAAGTCAAGACACAAATCGGGAGACTGAGAAGCACGGTGAGCCACGGCGGAGTGTTTCTGCTCAACATCGGCCCCGACGGAACTGGCAAAGTCATTGATTACGAGAAAGATGTGCTTAATGACATCGGAGAATATCTGCGCGGCAACCCCGATTTTTACAAAGACGCAAGTTCTCAATCCTCAAACTCCGAAAAAACAGTCACAGCTAAAGGTTCTGCTGGCGGAATCATTCTCACAACGTCCGACGCGCTCCGTCACGCGATGGTTGACGGCACAGGTTACATGAGCGTTCAGACCGACTCGTGGCTTTCGTGGAAAGTTGAAACGGACGAACCGGCGGAATACGATGTCTTTGTTGTTTATCTTCCTGAAAACGATGCAAAAGAATATGTCATCAAGTGCAACGGTCACAATATCAACCACATATTGCCTGGCGTTGACAGGATGATCCAGACCTCATATTTCGGAAGCATATTAATTAATAAAGGTGTCAATGAGATTATTCTTGACCAGGCAAACCGTTGCAATGCGCTGGAGCCGTTTGGAGTCAAGGTTGAGAAAATTATTCTGAGAAAAAAATGATTTTTCAGTTAATATTTTAAAAATTTATATTACCTTTGCGAAAATTTTAAGAATCAAAAACATGTTTGAGCAAAGCAGAACAATTTTCAAAGAAACATCAAGATTTGAACCTCGGATGGGGAAGAGTAAGAATGTGAAAAAGTCAAAGATTGCTGAAATGCTTGAAGAAACATATTCAGCAGACGATTTTGAGGAAAGACTCAAAAACGCATTGATTGAGATTCACAAAGTTTCAGTAGAAAACTAAAAAACGGAGACCTTGCATTACAAGATCTCCGTTTCTTTGAAAATCACTCAATTAAAGAGCTGATGCCTTGTGATACTCTCTCTTTCCGAGTTCCTTGTCGAGCATGTACAATCCGAGAGTGTTGCCTTCGATTAACTTGAATGAGTCAACCATCTTCTGTGCTTCCTCTTCTTCTTCGACCTGTTCGTCGATGAACCATGTCATGCGGTTCTGTGTCGCGTAGTCGGCGTCTTCAATTGCGAGTTTGTTGATGTTGTGAATCATGCTTGTGACTTTCTTCTCATGTTTCAGAGTGTCTTCAAATGCCGCGAGCGGTGTAGCCCATTCTGTTTCAACGGCTTCGATCGGCTTCAACACGACGCGCACGTTACGCGACTGCATGTATTTGTAAAGAATCATCGCATGGTCTTGTTCTTCCTTGAACTGAACCTCGAACCAGTTTGCGATACCATCAAAACCTTTGTCGCGGAAATTTGTTCCCATCGACAGATAAAGATAAGCTGACCATAATTCAGCATTGATTTGAGCATTGATTGCTTCTTCGATTTTCTTTGTCATTTTATTAATTTTTAAAGTTTGCCATTCAAATTTCAAAACGCAAAATTACATCAAAAAGTTCAGAAATGATACCATAATTTTAAAATTATTTTATTCATATTTAAAAATATGTTTTACCTTTGCTGAAAATAAAAAATTCATCATGACAGCATTATCATCTGCCGACAAACAGCAACTCGAATCGCGTGGCATCACCGTCGAACAAGTTGAGAATCAATTAAATCAGTTCAAAAAAGGATTCGCCTTCAGCGACCTCATAGCCCCTGCCACAATCGGCAACGGCATCATAAAATTCAACGATGACGAGATAAAAGAACTTGTCGCGCAATTTGAAGAAGACAAAAAATACTACGACATATTGAAATTTGTTCCGGCATCCGGTGCGGCAAGCCGAATGTTCAAAAACCTTTATTCTTTTGTTGAGGAAAATAAAGGCAAGGAAATTCCTTCAAATTTCTTGAAGAAAGAAAAGATAAGACCTGATTCGGCGGAGAATTTCTTCATCGGGATACATGATTTCGCATTTTTCAACGACTTGAGAAACAAGCTTCAGAAAAAAGGCAAAGACATCGAGACAATGTTGAAAAACAACGAGTTAGTCGAGATAGCCGAGGCCTTGCTCAACGCCGATGGCATGAATTACGGCAATCTCCCGAAGGCGTTGCTGAAATTCCACAAATACGGCGACACCGCACGTTTGGCGATGGAAGAGCATCTCGTGGAGGCCGCCGAATACAGCACCCGCGACGAGGACGGCGGTAAAGTCGCCCAACTGCATTTCACCGTCTCACAGGAGCATCTCGACATTTTCATGAAAGTCGTAGAGTATGTCCTGCCCAAATACGAAAAGATGTTCGGCATAAGATACAAGGTTTCGTTCTCCATACAGAAGCCGTCAACCGACACCATAGCCGCCGACATGGACAACGAGCCGTTCCGCGACAAGAACGGCAGGCTCGTGTTCCGTCCGGGTGGCCATGGCGCTTTAATACAGAACCTCAATGACTTACACAAAGAAATCATCTTCATAAAGAACATCGACAACGTTGTTCCCGACCATCTGAAGCCAACGACTTTTGAATACAAAAAGGTCTTGGGCGGTTACATGTTCCGTTTGCAACAGAAACAATTCGAGTATCTTGAAATGCTCGATGCCGGCGATGTCAGCAATGAAGAAATTGACGAAATCACCGCTTTCGCGAAAGACAAGCTGATGATTGACATCCCCGATTTTTACAGCACTTACAACGAAATTGAAAAGATCGACTTCCTGTACAACAAGCTGAACCGTCCGATGCGCATCTGCGGGATGGTGAAAAACGAAGGCGAGCCGGGCGGCGGACCATATTTCACACGCAACAGCAACGATGAGATTTCGCTCCAAGTCGTTGAGTCGTCACAGATCAACCACAATGACGAAAAGCAGGAGTCGTTGTTCCGCTCATCGACACACTTCAACCCTGTTGACATTGTCTGCGCCACGCAAGACTTCAAAGGCAAGCCCTTCAACCTCAACGACTATGTTGACCCGGAGACCGGTTTCATTTCTTTAAAGTCGAAAGACGGCAAAGACCTGAAAGCCATGGAGTTGCCGGGGCTTTGGAACGGAGCGATGGCCGACTGGATTACAATATTCGTCGAAGTCCCGATTGCGACGTTCAACCCCGTGAAAACCGTCAACGATTTGTTGAGGAACACACATCAGAGTTGAAAAGTCATAAATATTTCAAATCCTGACTAAACAGCATTGTCATTTGCGCAGAACATCTTGATACACAGATAGACACGTCCGACATCGTGGCAATTGCACAAACCATACGGCTGCATTTCTTCATGCAAGACATGCCCGCTGCTGCTTGAGAACCTCAAGCGTCTTATCTCATTTGCTTTCGGGAGTTTGCAAATTGCCTTTTCGTAATACTCCGACAGCGTTGGATACAACCTGTCAAAATTAAAGATGATTGTGTCTCTCATCTTTTCATGTTCACTGTCAAGCTCAAAATCGCCGCCCGACTCCATAAACTTTATATAGCTCAACAGATTATCTTTTGTCCGTTTTGTGCTGACACGATACGCAACAGGCTGCATATCAACGGCTTCCGCCATCTCAGCCTGAGAGACAGCAAGACTTTTGTTTAAAAAAGTCAGAAGCAGCCTGTACAAAACGAAACGGCTTCTCGACACGCTGCTTTGGTCGGCATACGCTATCGCCGTTGATAGAAACCTTATCTTATCCTCGTCGTGTATCATCGACGGCTCCTCATCACCTTCCGAGGTCAATGTTTTCTTCTTGATTTCAACTTTCATGCTCCGCACAAGGAAATTTCTATACGTTATCATTATCCATTTAAACAAGGCACCTTTATTTTCAATGCCTTCCAAGACATGAAACGGCTCATTAAATTTCCAACCGTCACCATCATGGAGATACAGGAAGAAATCCTCTATGGTATCCTGAAACTCGAGCAGGTCGCCACAGCCCAAATTCAAGAAAACAGTTTTAAGATTATTTCTTAACCTCTTGTTTATCAAATAATAAGCAACAGATGAACTGTCACAATTCCTTTTAAGAATTGCTTCGCAGAAGTCTTCGGGACCATAATTTTCCCATTGTTTTGAAATATCAGTTTTCATAATTTTGATTTTAATAAATGGCAAACTCACAAAATGCGTCGCAAAAATACTCATAATTTTTTTCATGGAACTATTTTTCCGACAAATTTCACATATAAGTACCAAATGAATCGGAAATGTTACAAAAAAAATAAAAAAAATTTTAAAAAGATGTAACATTTGACATGATGCGCGTACTATATGGCAAATAACAAACAAATATGGAAACAAAATTCGCAGAACGAGGAAACATGACGTTTCCGAAACAACAGAAAACGGGAAGAATAAAACGGAGTGATTTAAACAAGATTTTCCCGCAGTACAAGGTTGACATTGAAAATAAAAATGATGCAGTTTCGATGTTACGTCATCTCATTGAAAAAGAAAAAAACAGCAGTTTTGCTGGGTTTGATGCAATGACGATAAGGACATATTGCAAGTTTCATCGCATGGCATCTGAAATTTTCTTCCGGCAACGGCATGATGACGGTATCGATGATGTCGAATATTACAGGCATCAAAAGTTTGACAATCTCGACGGTTTCGACCCCGACAGCGTTGATGATTTCAGGAGATTTGCAAGTGGCGGTTACGGAGAGCTTGGGCTTTCAAGAATCAGCATCAACGTAATCGACCATTTAGCCAATGGCAATTATCTTATTGTCATTGACATACTGCATTCAACATATTTTTCAGAAGGCATAGAACTTGCGTTTGCATTGTATAACAGCGGAATAGAATTCGTCATGCTTGATGCCGGCAGGATTCTGTCGATGCTTGAGGGGAATGATTATGTTTATTTGATTGGCTCCAAAGTTCATGAAAACATTTGCACTCGCGACGGGTGGAGCAGTCTCTTGTTGCCCGACATCGCGGTCATCGGGCATGAAGATGAGATGACGGTGGAGCAATACGAAGAGCTTGTTGAGGCGGCCGAATGGGAATAGCGAAAAAAAAGCCGCTTCGCAGCGGCTTTTCTACACTCATTTTTGAAAACATTATTTTATTTTTTCAACAATAGCTTTGAAAGCTTCCGGGTTGTTGAGAGCCAGGTCGGCGAGAACCTTGCGGTTGAGGTCGATGTTGGCTGCATGAATCTTACCCATGAATGTGCTGTATGTCATGCCGTATTCATGTGCTGCGGCATTGATACGAACGATCCAAAGGCTTCTGAAATCACGTTTCTTGGCCTTTCTGTCACGATAGGCGTAGGTCAGACCCTTCTCGTAAGAGTTCTTGGCCACTGTCCAGACGTTCTTGCGAGCGCTGAACTGTCCTTTCGTCTGTTTTAAAACTTTTTTGCGTCTTGCTCTTGAAGCGACTGCATTAACTGATCTTGGCATAGTAATTAATTTTTATCCGTCAAAGCGCCCCGCGCGTCCGGGATCTTTTCCGCTCTGACAAGTTTAACAATTTTGTTGATTACATGAGAAGCATTTCTCTGACGGCTCCCATATTAGCTGGTTCGACAATTGTCTGATGTCCCAAAGCGCGTTTGCGTTTGTTCGATTTCTTTGTCAAAATGTGGCTATGGTAAGCATGCTTTCTCTTGACTAAACCGGTGCCTGTAACTCTGAAGCGTTTCTTGGCAGCGGATTTTGTTTTCATTTTTGGCATTGTAAAAATATTTTTAAAGTTACAAATGAGTGTCTATCTTATTTCTTAGGAGCTATCATCATCAACATGCGCTTCCCTTCGAGTTTCGGCAGTGCCTCTACCTTTCCGACCTCTTCGAGTGCCTGAGCAAACTTAAGAAGCATCAGTTCTCCTTGGTCCTTGTATGCGATTGAGCGGCCGTAGAACACCACATCAACCTTAACCTTGGCGCCTTCTTCAAGAAATCTCTTCGCGTGATTCAACTTGAACTCAAAATCATGGTCATCAGTCTGCGGACCGAGGCGTAACTCTTTGATTACCACCTTTGTCGCCTTGGCTTTGATTTCCTTTTGTTTCTTCTTTTGATCGAAAAGGAACTTCTTATAGTCCATGATTTTGCAGACTGGCGGATTCGCGTTTGGTGAAATCTCAACCAAGTCGAGGCCTGCGTCTTCGGCCATCCTGATAGCTTCGCGGATTGAGTGAATCTCATTGTCGCCCGCGTCGCCGACCACTCTGACCATCGGTGCCGTGATCCTGTTGTTTATACGGTGAGGATCATCATTCTGTTGCTTCTTCGGAGGTCTGCTGTTGTTGTTAGGGTTGCCTCCTTTGTTTACTGGAAGTGCTATTGTTTTAGTCTCCTATATTAATTTAACAATCTGTTAATACTCCACTTTCTGCTCTTCGGCGACTTGGTCATTGACAAGTTTTATGAAGTCGTTGATTGGCATTGAGCCGAGGTCACCTGTCCCGCGCTTACGCACCGACACGAACCCTTCGCCCTCTTCCTTCTCGCCAACGATGAGCATGAAAGGTATCTTTTTCAATTCTGCGTCACGGATCTTACGACCGATCTTCTCGCTTCTGTCGTCGAGCAGGACTCTGACTTCAGAGTTCTTGAGTGTGGCGTAAACTTTCTCCGCGTATTCCTGATATTTGTCGCTGATAGGCAGCACGATAGCCTGGTCCGGTGCAAGCCACAGCGGGAAGTCGCCGGCGCAGTGTTCGAGCAGCACGGCCACGAAACGCTCCATTGAGCCGAACGGCGCACGGTGAATCATGACCGGACGGTGTTTCTCGTTGTCCGAGCCTATATATGTGAGGTCGAAACGCTCCGGAAGGTTATAGTCAACCTGGATTGTCCCGAGCTGCCATCTGCGGCCGAGGGCGTCTTTCACCATGAAGTCGAGCTTCGGGCCGTAGAACGCAGCTTCGCCGAGTTCTTCTGTGGCCTTCATCCCCTTTTCGGCGCAAGCCTCTCTGATGGCCTGTTCCGCCCTTTGCCAGTTCTCGTCCGTCCCGACGTATTTTGTCGTATTTGCAGGGTCGCGCAACGAAATCTGGGCCTCAAAGTTTTCAAACTTCAATGCCTTGAAGATAATTTCAATGATGTTCATCACGCGGATGAACTCTTCTTTCACCTGATCCGGACGGCAGAAGATGTGAGCGTCGTCCTGTGTGAATGAACGCACACGTGTCAAGCCGTGGAGCTCGCCGCTCTGCTCATAACGATACACCGTTCCGAACTCCGCCAGACGGAGCGGAAGGTCTTTGTAAGAACGAGGCTGCCATTTATAAATCATGCAGTGATGAGGGCAGTTCATCGGCTTCAGCAAATAAATCTCACCTTCTTCCGGCGTAGTGATAGGTTGGAAGCTGTCTTTGCCGTAATGATCCCAGTGACCTGAAGTCACATACAAATTCTTATTTCCGATATGAGGGGTCATGACTTGCTCATAACCATAATGTTTCTGAATCTTTGTGAGATATTCCTGAAGGCGGAGACGTAATGCCGTCCCTCTCGGCAGCCACATCGGAAGGCCTTTGCCGACCATGTCGGTGAACATGAATAGTTCGAGTTCACGGCCGAGTTTACGGTGGTCGCGTTTCTTGGCCTCTTCCAAAAGAACGAGATACTCCTCAAGGTCTTTCTTCTTCGGGAATGTGATACCATAGATACGGGTGAGCTGTTTGCGGTTCTCGTCGCCACGCCAGTATGCGCCGGCGATTGAAGTGAGTTTCACAGCCTTGATGAACGATGTGTCAGGGATATGCGGTCCACGGCAGAGGTCGGTGAAAGCACCGTTCTTATAGTATGTTATCGTTCCGTCTTCGAGTTCGCTGATAAGTTCCACTTTATACTCATCCCCTTTGTCCTGGAAATGCTTGAGAGCGTCGGCTTTGCAAACATCAACGCGTTCAAAAGCCTGCTTCTCTTTTGCGAGTTCCATCATCTTGTTCTCGATTTTCACAAGGTCTTCTTCCGTCAAGGTGATGTCACCCGGGTCAATATCATAGTAGAAGCCGTTTTCAATGGCCGGTCCGATGCCGAATTTCACGCCTTTGTAGAGGCTTTCGATAGCCGCTGCCATGAGGTGAGCCGATGAGTGCCACATCGTGGCCTTTCCTTCCGGGTCATTCCACGTGAAGAGTTGAAGTTCCGCGTCCTCGTTCACCGGACGAAGAGCGTCCCACATCTTGCCGTTTACCTTTGCTGACAACACGTTACGTGCCAAGCCTTCGCTGATGCTTTTGGCTATGTCCATCGGCGTTACGCCTGCTTCAAACTGTCTGACAGAACCGTCAGGAAATTTTATATTTATCATGATTCCATTATTTTCAAAAAAACTCCGCAAAAATACACATTTTTACAACACCAATCCCACTGATTATCAAAATTTTTTATTCTGATTTAACAATCCATAAATTTGTTTTTCAACATTTTTAGAATAAAACCACATCTAATTGATTTCCAATGCTTTAAGATTTAACAAATTCACAGGATTTCCATTAAAATTCGACACTTTTTTGTTGACGAAACGAAGCACCTCATCGTAAAACAATATCACCACCGGCGATTCGGTCATCATTATCGAATCCATTTCGTGATAAATCCGCGCCCTGAGCCGCAGGTCGGTCGTCGCGACAGCCTCGTCATAACGTCTGTCGAACTCGCTATTGGAAAAGTGTGTGTAGTTGGGGCCATCGGGTGCGAAGTTATTGGTTGTGAACAGGGAAAGATAATTTTCGGCATCCGGATAGTCGGCGACCCACGATGCGCGGAAGAACGGCAGAGAGCATTTCGCGCGTTTCTCGCGCAGCGCCGCCGGCATCATCTCCTCAACCTTGCACACAAGCCCGACGTCCGAAACCGCCGACTGCACGAATTTCGCCAAGTCCATATATTCCTTCGTCGTATATAACTTTATCTCAGTGCCGCCTAAATCATATTTTTCAATGATTTCAAATGACTTCTGCTGGTTGAAACGATATCCGGCTGTTCCGAGCGAGTCGTAACCTGGCAAGCCGGCCGGAATTATCCCGCCGTTTCCGGGCGTGCCGATGCCGTTCCTCAGATAACGCAGCATCTTCTCCCTGTCGATGGAATAATTGACCGCTTTGCGCAATGCGACAGCTCGTTCCTTGTCATCCTTTTCTTCCTGTGTATCAATATAAAACGACAGATATTCGGTATTCAAATATGGTTCACGAATCAGGTAAAAATCATCTTTGTATTTGCTTCTCAAATGCCCGTCACGAGTCAGGAGTTCATCCTTGTACCTCGCATCGATGCCCGACATGAAATCGGTTTTCCCCTGCACGAACTCCATGAAAGCGACCTGCTTGTCAACAAGGAAACCAATCGACACTGCATCAATATACGGAAGTCTTTTACCATCTATCATTTCAAAATAATCAGGATTTTTTCTGAACACGAGGCGGACACCTTCTTTCCAATATTGGAACTTGAACGGACCTGTCCCGACAGGATGCCTGCCAAAGTCATCGCCGTAAAACTCAACGGCTTCACGCGGGACGACAGAGAGGTATGTCATTGACAAAATCCCCAGGAAAGCCGGGAAGCAATCCTTTAGTTCTATTTGGAAGACAGAGTCATTGACCGACTTGAAGGCGTATCCGTTTTCATCTTGTTTGACAGATGAGAAAATCCATACTCCTGGAGAGCTCAACTTCCTGTCAACCAATCTGTTGAATGAGTATTCGACATCACTTGCCACAACCTTTCGGCCCTTTCCGCCAAAGCAGCTGTCAGCATGAAAAAAAACATCATCTCTTAAGACAAAGGTATAAGTCCTCCCGTCTTCAGAAACGCACCATCTTTTTGCCACCGACGGGACAATATTCATCTCATCGTCGAATGCCACGAGGCTGTTATACAATTGGTTACACACCCAAATGTGCGGTTGGTCCTTGGCATAAATCGGGTCAAGCGTGAGGATTCCCGCCGACTCATTGTATCTGAAAATTTTCAAGTCCGTGGCCGTGTTTCCCTTTCTCACACAAGAAACAAGCAGCAACGCGACCAATATCAGCACTATTTTCTTCATTGTCATATTTTTTGCAAAAGTAGTCAATTTCATAACAGCCGAAAATTTATTTTTCGTTTGTAAAGTATTTTTTTTCGGGAAATGTTACATGGAATTTGCATATTTTTGCGAAAAATTTTTCTGATGCGCATCAAGGAGATAAAATCTGACAGAGGGATATTGGTAATCAACGACTTCGGTGGCAGTACGAGAATCGTCCCGTTGAACGACCGCGACAAACTTTTGAGTTTCATGAGAAGCAGCGCCACCAATGTGCCACATTTCCCGATGAAAGTGATTGACGACCTTGCGGACGTCGCCACATATAAGGTCCAACTTAAAATGGCCGCGAGACCTTTATTAAATGAGTGGCCTTTTTATACTCTTGATGTAAATTTCAGATATTCAAAAAGTTACGACATCTCTTTTGAAGAGCCGTTTTTTAAGCTCTCCCACCCTTTCGACGACGGCGCCGACTTCTTCCGCCTTGAATACGATGAGATTGAGAGCGATTTTGAGCCTAACGGCAAATACCGCGGCGCCCACGCACGCCGCTACAGACTCGATGAAATCATGGAAAGGCTTGAATTTCTCGCAAAAGACATTCCCGATTTGGCAATTGAGGCAGTGATACAAACCACTGCCGGAGAGGTTTACACATCCGACAAAATACTATTCGGAAGGGATTTACACATCAATTATTCACACTAACCAGGACACATATAATTGTCCGTAAAATAATTTCGGCGTTTCAAACTCGGGTGACAGCGCAAGATTTCTCACTCCGCCACATTAGTCCGGAATGACAAGACATGATGCCAAGAACTCCACTCCCAACTCTCAAAACTCCAAACTAAAAACTAACACCACGAATTGCACGAATGACACGAATATATTCTACGACCCAATGCGACAGATGTTGTTTTTCATTTGACCACCATGGTTGTCCTCCGTGTGCCGGAGGCACACTACACTATTAACCCCATACGCAGCGCAGTGTGGGGCGAGGAAGACAGGACAGGGAAAAACCCTCGACGTAACAGACGTAGAGACGGGGCATGCCCCGTCTCTACACTCTCAACTCTTCACTCCCAACTCTCAACTCTCCAAACTAAAAACTCAAAACTAAAGACTCAAACAACGCTCCACTCCGCGATGTTCCGCTTCTCCGACGAGAACGCGACTCCGACTTTAAACAGTTTCCTCGAATCCGCGGCGTAAGGCTCCGCATAGCCTTTGTCGTCAATCTGCTTCAACGCCTCAGCCGCCGTGCCGTCGAGCTTGAACTCGAAGATATAGACGTAGTCGGCGGTCTCAACGATCATGTCGGCTCTTCCGCGGGAGTTCGCTTTTTCAGTTAGAGTTGTGTAACAGGATAAAAGTCTGAATATCAGATAGAAAGTATAATGATAGTGACTCTCGTAGCTCCACGCGCGTTCCTGATAGTTGGCGTTGTAAGGGATTGAGGCTAAAAACGAAGACAGCTCGTCACGGAGGTCGTCTATGCGGCCTTGCATGAGCACCTTGTTTATCGTCAGCGCGAGGGGCTGCTGGACGTTGGTCATCTTGAAATAGTCGTTGGCCAGCAACGCCGTGAAGCCTTTTTTCACTTCGACATTCGGGTAGTCAAGGGTATAGAAATAAGTGCCGCCGACTTTCTCATAGTCTTTTATCGTCAGGTAGCCGCTCTGGTAAATCATCGCCAATGGGTCTTCGGTGTCGGCCTTGTAGTCCATGAAATAGCTCTTCTCGTATTGCCGGCTCACTATCTCCTGCATGTTGGTCTTGCCGCGGTCGAGCAGCCGCACGAGGTACGTCGGCGTTGCCGTCGCAAACCAGTAGTCGTCGAGTTTCTTCTTCGACATCGCGTTGAGCACGCTGAAAGGGTTGAAGATGTCTGTCATCCCCTCGGAGAAATGGTAGCCGTCGTACTGTTTCTTGAGGAGGATGTACATCTCTTCCTTGGAGTATCCGAGTTTCTTGGCCATTATTTCTATCTCCTCATCGAAATAGCTCACAAGCTCATCTTTGGTGATGCCGCACAGCGCGTCGAAATTTGCATCCATGCTGATGTCCTCCGGCTGGTTGAAGCCGCTGAACACGCTCACCTGCGAGAACTTAGTGACACCGGTGAGAAGTACGAAGCGCAGGTGCTCGTCGGTTTCCTTGAAGGTGCTGTATATATCTTTCAGCACATCTCTGTTCGTCTGCTCCTGAGATTCCATGAGAACGTCGAGCATAGGCTTGTCGTACTCGTCAACGAGAACCACGACCTTCCGTCCGGTCTTCGCGTGTGCCGCTGCAATGACATTTGAGAAACGGATGCCGACCTCCTCATATCTTTTGCTGACTCCATATTC